>JBOHGE010000022.1:0-79742 GCA_050700055.1 Pseudonocardiaceae bacterium | reverse complement strand
CCAGCTGGATCGGGGTGAGCCGGGAGGCGACGAGCCGGGCCCTGAGCCAGCTCCGGGCAGACGGCTACATCAGCACCGAACGCCGCTCCATCACGGTCATCGACCTGCCGGGGCTACGTCGCTACCTAGGCTGA
The DNA here is from genome assembly GCA_050700055.1 of Pseudonocardiaceae bacterium. Classification (GTDB taxonomy): domain Bacteria; phylum Actinomycetota; class Actinomycetes; order Mycobacteriales; family Pseudonocardiaceae. The sequence continues at coordinate 79,608 of JBOHGE010000022.1, read as the reverse complement.
TGATCGGCCGCGCTCCTTCTGGGATGACGTCGCGCATTGCGCGGTGCTGCGATGTTTCTTGTGGCCGCTCGGTGGTCAGTCGTGAGCGAACGCCCCGCAGGAATCGCTAGCCGAACTCGGTAGGAACTACCGGGTCGTTCCCTTTTTCGATCTGTTGGCGGAGGTGATCGCAGTAGGCATATCCTGCTTGTATGGAAAGCTCGCAGATGATTAACTCGTCTTCGTGCAGCGCGCGGTCTCGCGCGATGGGATGGTACACGACGCCGGACCACGAGGCGTAGGCTAGTGAGATGCCTTTTATGCTGAAGTCGACGACTTCGGGATGGTCGAATCTGTCTTGTAGCAGGGCCCGTTCGACGAGCGTAGCCGGCGCAAGGCACGATTCGTCGATACCGTCGATTCGCTGCACCAGCACGCGGGGAATGCACATGAGCCACAGTGCGGTCAGAAGATCGCGGCCTTGCCACGCGGGCTCGTCCACCCAGTAGAGACTCAGCACGTAAGGCTGGCCGCCAATCTCGCCGCCGGTGAGCGCCCGGAGCTGGTCGCGCGCCCAGTGCATGTTCTGCTCGTAGGTGATCCGTCGCCAGACTGCGAGTTGGGCAATCGAGTCAAGCGCAAGATCCTCCACGAGGTGGAACAGGGCCACGCCAAATGGCCAGAGGTAAAGCTTGCATGAGCCGACAGGATGTTCGACCGCTAGCTTACGGCACTCCGTCCACTGAATCATTGACGTGGCTCCACTGTCCCGCTGCCGATAACACCGAAGCTACTTTCGCGCCGACAAACACCGGTATGAACTTGCGGCTTCGCGTGGTGCAGGTGGCGCCCGCCGGGACCTCGGCTGCAAGGTCCCCGAATAGTTCCAATGTCGTTCGGTTGAAGGTGAGGCAATACGGCTTCGAGTACAGCGAAACGGGCCGCAACGTGCGGCCCGTTTCGAGCCGGTAGATCTGTTTCTCCATCGCCGCGGGTTCAGGGGTAGCGATGTCGTGGCGGCGGCCGACCAACTCGAATTCCTTGGCAAGGCGTGGCCGACCCCAGCTGAGTTCGTCCCGCAGACGGATGAGAACAGCGTTAGGGACAAGGCGCTTGTCCGTCGATGTCCGGATGTCCATGGACATTGCCGCTGTCCTTCTCTGTCGTCTGCTGTCGTCTACCGAAAAAGTGGCATGACGACGACTCTTTACCTATGCACCTGAACATCACTCACATGAACTGGGGTCCACCTACCTCCTACAACCCTCTACTGGACGTGTTATTAACGGCTGGCGTTTGCATGACTGATCACCGCTGTCAGGTTGGTGTTCATCTCGTGGAGCAGATCTGTGATCTCACCGAAACGCTCGTCGTGACCATGTGCTGAGCAGATCGTCAGGTCGTGGGTTCGATCCCTACCCGCCCCACCCAGACGACCAGCGTTGATGCGTTCTTCCAAGATCGGTAGCCGCGAGTGTTGTCCATGTGGCCAATCACCTCGGAGATCTCGCCCACACGGCTGGAATGTCGATCTTGGGGTCCGCGCCACCACCGTCGCCGAGCTCACCGGCGCTCGCGAGTGCCGCCTGGTCGGCAAGGAGGCTGTGGGGGGAGCTACCGCAGCGTCCAGCTGACCCGAGACGTCCCGCTAACCCAAGACAGAGAAACGGCCCCCGTGGCGGGGGCCGTTGGGCTCAGGCTGCTCACCTGAGCGGGGTACCCAACTATGCTACCCCAACAGTTTCGGCGCCGAACAACGTGCACCCCAGGAGGGGCCCGTGGAGCGGGTGAAGGCATACGTGGACGGCTTCAACCTTTACCACGGCCTCAAGGCTAGGCACGGTCGCAAGTACCTCTGGTTGGACCTGCACGCGCTGGTTGTCCGCCTCCTCAAGCCTTTCCAACACCTCGTCGAGGTGGAGTACTTCACGGCAAGGGTCCGTAACCAGCCGGAGTCAGAGCAGCGCCAGGCGGTGTACCTGGATGCCCTCGCCGCCCACTGTCCGCTGGTCAAGGTGGTCCAAGGGCGCTTCCAGGAGAAGACTCGTGAGTGCTGGTCATGTGGCGGTCGGTGGGTGTCCTACGAGGAGAAGGAAACCGACGTCAGCATCGCGGTGCAACTGGTCGAGGACGGTGTGCAGAGTGTGTTCGACACTGCTCTGTTGATCTCTGCTGACAGCGATCTGTGTCCTGCTGTGCGAAGCCTCAAACGGGTCAGCCCTGGCAAGCGTGTCATCGCTGTGTTCCCACCCCGCAGACACAGCGAGGATCTGCGGAAGGCTGCCGATGGCATGATTAAGATCAACGATGTGAGCGTCCGGAACTCGCAGCTGCCCCTAACCGTGGTCAACGCAACCGGCATCACGCTGACCCGCCCGAAGTACTGGACCTGACACGGCAGGGGACATGCCTGACGCATCAAGCACCGGCTACCGCGTCGCGGTCGACCACTATCCGCCGCGTGGCTGGCGCGCCATGATCGTGGCGGCATAGGAGGAGCGTACGACCGGCTGACACTGCTGTGCACCGATCTCGACTTGCCGGTGCACCGATGGCACGGCGACGTCGCCGGTTCCCGCAAATCGGCGGTGCTGCGCTCCCCAGCGGGGATCCTGCTCATCACTCCCGAATCGCTGGAGGCACTGTTCGTCACCGGCGGCACCAAGATCGGCGGCATCCTCGGGGCGTTGCGCTATGTCGTGATCGACGAGTTCCATTCCTTCATCGGCACCGAGCGCGGAGCACAGCTCCAGTCGCTGCTGCACCGGATCGACCTGCTGACCCGGTATCGCGTGCCACGAATCGCTCTGTCCGCCACTCTGGGCGACTTCGACGCGGCCGCGAGCTTCCTGCGCCCCGGTGCCGGTGACGCAGTGCAGCGTATTTCTTCCGATGACGACAGCCGGGAACTCAGGCTCCAACTCCGCGGCTATCTCGCCCTCGACCCCGCCAAGCAACGCCCCAAGATCACGGACTCCCTGGTCCAGGGGGCACCAGACGATCCCACCGGCAAGGCCGATGCAGATCCGTGGGACAAGGCCGCGATCGCCGATCACCTGTTCCGTACCTTGCGAGGCAAGGACAACCTGGTGTTCGCCCGCTCACGCGGATCGGTCGAGGAGTACAGCGACATGCTCGATCGCCGCAGCAGAGCCAGCGGTGTCCCGAATGAGTTCCTGCCACATCATGGCAACCTGTCCAAAGACCTCCGCGAGCACGTCGAGGCCCGGTTGAAGGACTCCGCCCTCCCCATCACTGCGATCTGCACATCGACGCTGGAGATGGGGATCGACATCGGTTCCGTGCATTCGGTCGCCCAGATCGGTGCCCCGCCCAGCGTCGCCAGCCTGCGCCAGCGGCTCGGCAGATCCGGAAGACGCGACGGCGAACCGGCCATCTTGCGGCTCTACCTCTCCGAGCCCGAGGTGACCGCGAAAACACCGCCGTCAGACCTGTTGCGCAGCGAGCTTGTCCAGAGCATCGCGATGATCGATCTGCTGCTCGAGAAGTGGTATGAACCGCCGGACCTGTCGCGGTTGCACCTCTCGACCCTCATCCAGCAGATCCTGTCCGTCATTGCACAACGCAGCGGCGCTCGGGCCGACGCCCTGTACTCCGCACTCTGCGCAAGCGGCCCCTTCGCCCGTGTGGACCGACAGATGTTCGTCCATTTTCTCCAAACCATGGGTGCAGCCGACCTGATCATTCAGTCGACCGACGGTCTGCTCTTGCCGGGTCCCACCGGCGAGCGTGTGATCAACCACTATAGCTTCTACACCGCGTTCCACACCGCGGAGGAGTACCGCCTCGTCACCAGCGGTCGCACCATCGGGAGCCTGCCGATCGACTTCCCAGTCGTACCCGGCACGTTGCTGATCTTCGGCGGTCAGCGATGGAAAGCTCTCGACATCCACCCGGAGCAGAAGGTCATCGAACTCATTCGCTCCGCAGGTGGGCGCCCACCACACTTCTCCGGCAGTAGCGGCGAAGTAGCAGATGAGGTGCGGCGACGCATGCTGTCAATCTATGCCAGTACCGAGATCCCGACCTACCTCGACCGAACAGCCCAAGCCTTGCTCCTCGAAGGCCGAGAATCGTTCGAACGTTACCAACTCGCGCACCGTCCCATCGTCGACTGGGGTAAGGACGTAGTTCTTTTCCCGTTCTGTGGGGACTGAATCATGAATACCCTTGCGGTGGTGTTCAATTCTCACGGAATCGAAGTCGGACAGGACGCCGTGGCATTGACCCTGCGGGGAACCGACCCGCTCGGCCTGTGGCACCTGATTCGGCAGCTGGCCCGGACCGCTGCGCCCGCTGCGACAACGCTGGCTGCCGGTGTGCGGAACAAAGAGCATGACAAGCATGATCGATTCCTCGGCGAAGACCTTCTCGACATCGCCTACGCGGCGGGCAGCCTCGATGTCGGAGGCGCCTGGGACACCCTGCGACGGCTCGCGGATACCCCTGAGCCCGAGCCATCGGACTTCGATGGCGACGGCCCGAACGAACTGTTCGGCGCTGTCGGCCCCGACGCCCCGCGCGGGATCGCCGAGCTCGGCCGCACTCCCTTCGCTGTCGTTGATGTCGAGACCACTGGCCTGGCCCCCCACCGCGCCGACCGCATCGTCGAAATCGCGATCGTGCGTGTCTCACCCAGCGGCGCGGTGGGGAAGACGTGGACCACGGTGATCGATCCTGAATGCGATCCCGGACCCACGCATATTCACGGCCTGAGCTCTGGGCAACTCGCAGGAGCACCGCGTTTCGCCGACATCGCCGACGAACTTTCCACGCAGCTCGACGGGACGGTCGTCGTCGCGCACAACGCGCGATTCGATATGAGCTTCCTTGAAGCGGAGTTTCTCCGCGCCGGCCGGGAACCGCCGCTCTGGCCATTGTTATGCCCATTGGAGCTGGCAGATTTCCTCGGTAGCGGCGGAACCCGACGGCTGCAGGACTGCTGCGCAGCCGAGGGTATCATCGCTGGCCGAACCCATGACGCACTCGCCGACGCCACGGCCACAGCGCACCTACTTGGCGTCTATCTACGCCGCGCGTTACAGCAAGGTCTGGACCTCCAAGCACTGGGTTGCGAGCCTCTCGAAATACCTCCTGCGCTGCGATCGCCTCTACCAGCCATTCGCCGAACACCGCCACGCCAGCGCGCGGCCTGGCCCCAAGCTCCTTCCAGGAATCGCGCTGAACACGCCTTCGGGCTCGTCGGCCTCATTGCCCGCGCACAGGTCGCGCGTACCGGTGACACCCGGGGCGACGCCTACCTCGAGGTCCTCGACCGGGCTCTGGAAGACGGCACCATCACCGACGAGGAGGGCACGGTCCTTCGGGAAGTCGCCAGCGGCTGGGGCCTCACCCCGCAACGCGTCAGCGAGTTGCACACTCACTACATCGATGCGCTCGCGCTCGCCCTCACCGCGCAGCAGGATGACGACACGCCTGACCCAGGTCTCTGGCACCAACTGGATCACTTGTCTGCAATCCTCGGCAACAGCGAAGACTACACCGGCGCCGGAAACAGAACTTCTTGACCGTTCCCACGACCCGGGCCAAGTGGCCATGATTCGCCTCCTGAACGGCCTATCCGACGTTCCCCACTCCTCGCGGTCAGGTGCGGTAGGTGCCGTCTCATAATCCGTCAGGTCGTGGGTTCGATTCCCACCCGCTCCACCTGATGACCAGCACAGACAAGCTCTTTCAAGATTTTCGGTCTTGGTCTTGTCCATGGGACTGTCGTAGTGGACGACGGCTTACCGTTGCGCCGCTGGGTGGTCTCAACCTTCCGGACGTGCGCCATCACGCAACCTCCTGCCGGGCGAGGACGGACCGGACCGTGCTCGTGTTCCATGCCGTGCCACTGCTCGGTGTAGGGGGCGCGCTTGTCTGTGCGGTGGCGGGCGATGGCCTGGGCGCAGAGCCCGTCGGGCATCCGCAGTCGCACGATGCGGCAGCGTAGAGTCCGGCCAGCGCATCCATGTCGTTCGGCGCTCTATCGAAAGGCATTACTGAAAGTTCATGAGCGATCTCACGCAGCAACAACCCACCAACGGCGCCATCGACACGCGGCTCAAGATCTCGGCGCTGTGGATCGCAACGCTGTTCATCTTCGTCTACGTCGACTTGTTCTCGCTCTACCGTACCGACGCGCGGGCCGGCCTTGAGCAAGGAAAGCTCTCCGTCTTCGATGTCAACCAGACATTCCTGTTCTTCACCACGTTCTACGTCATCGTCCCCAGCGTCATGCTCTACCTCACCCTGATAATGCCTCGACGCATCAACCGCGTCGTGAACATCGTGGTGGCCACTGTATACGCCTTGACCATCATTGGTAGCGCGGTTGGCGAATGGAACTACTTCGTCCTGGGCAGCGCGGCAGAGGCGACCCTGCTCGCCGTCGTGGTCCACCACGCATGGACCTGGCACCTCCACCCCCTCCCGATCCCCTCCACCGGCGGCACCTGACGGGGTGCTACGGCGGGTCGGCCGGGTGCGGGTCGGTGCGGCCGGAAAGTAGCTGCTACCTGGGTGAGCCGATGTCGACCGTGCGTGGGATCGTCGCTCGCCTTGGAGGGGCTTGGTGGTGCCGTGAGGGTGACGTGATCATTCGGAGCCTTCGCTATCGCAGCTTTGCTGCGTAGCAGCGATGCGGCAGGTATGCTGCCTGTATGGCTGAGTTTCACCTGACCGTTCAGGGGCGGGGAACCCTTGCCCTGCCGACCGAGGTTCGTCGTCGTCACCGGCTTGACGAGCCGGGAGCCCAAGTGCGGCTCGTCGAGCGGGATGACGGTGTTATCGAGTTGCATCCGCTCGTCGCGGTGCCTGCCGACCAGACCTGGTTCTGGAGTGAGCGTTGGCAGCGGATGGAGCGGGAGGCGGAGGCGGACGTCGTCGCTGGCCGGGTTGCTGTGACCGATGGACCTGACGAGTTCCTCGGTGAACTCGACGCGACGGCGTGAAGTTCGAGCGGACTGACAGCTTCAAGTCGGACTGGCGGCGGTTGTCTGATGCTGAACGCGAGTTCTTTCGATCTGCGATCAAGCAGTTTCATGTTGCTGCTGAACGCATTATTGCAGACCCCCAGGTGAGTTGGCCGAGAAGCCTGCGGATCAAAAAAGTGGTGAGTGCGCCGCGAATCTGGGAGATGAGTTGGTCATTTTCCGGGCCTGACGGGCGTGCCACGTTCGAGTGGATCGAGATCGATGGCGCATCTGGCGTCAGGTGGCGTCGGATCGGTACCCATGAGATCTTTCGCGAACCGTGAAGACAGCGATGCTATCCGCTTCCTCGTCAAACACCTGGGCCGGCCTGCTGTCAAGGTCTGGTAGCGTCATCATGCATCTAGGTAACCTACGCCAGCGGGAACGGCTATTGGAGCAGCATGTCGAGGAGTCTCCTTCGAAGGAGCTAGCTTGGTGGCGACACCCTCGGCGCCTTCGATCAGTAGCGGCAGTGCACCTGCCACCACTCCACCGGTTTGGTTGATGCGCCCGACACCAGGTAAGATCGCTTCGGCCTGCCCGGCAATCTTTTTCACGTTTCCTAAGCAGTCGTCGAGATTGTCGGCGATGCGGTTAAGCAGTGCACCGATCGTGAAGAGAAAGACCGCCAGAACGGCGATCAACGATGCAATGACAACTACCGTGAGAATAATAAGAGTCATCTCTCCTCATTCTTTGCCCATCACGGTCCCGATGGTTCTGGAACCCTGACCGCGGTCAGTGCGCGACCGGTCGACCTGTTCTCCTGGACGAAGTGCTTGCAATCATTCGTGTGGGGCTGCCGGCGCGGTCGGTGGTTACTCCAGGTAGGGTTTGAGGAGGATCCCCAGTTGTAGGGTCAGCATTCGCATCCACGCCTGGCCTACCTCCGCTAGGATTGCTGGTTCCGGCATCTTGCCGAAGATATAGTCACCGTTGGGGGCCAGGGCGATGGTGTTCAGCGCGGTCATAACTCTCATCTGGACCCATCCCATAAGTGCGATGGTCAGATCAGCCGGGATGACCACATAGGGATGAGTTCCGCCGCCTTTGACGTGGGCATCGGCGACTCGGGACATGTAGGAGTGGAAGTTGCCGTCCTTCGGTGTCGTAGTCGTCCTGTTCCACCATCCTTTGAGCGTCATCTTGCGTTGCGCAAGATGCGAGGTGTCCTGGAAATATCCGGCAGATTCTGGCCGGGAAAGCAGGTAATCGTAGGCGAGGGTGATCACGCCACCGGCGGCTGGTCCCAGCAGCGGCCCGGTCTTGCCCAGGATTGACACCTCCTTGCCGCCAAAACCCGCGAATTCTGCGTAGGGATGGAACTGGGCAGCGTCGTGATGGCCGAGGGGTCTCTCGGGGTTGGTCAGGCAGGGCTCAAGGATGATGCCCAGCTGCAGCATGAACTGGTTCATCCAGGCCGCCCCGGCAGCCGACGCGGTGGCCACATCGAAGGTCTCACCCAGAGCCTTGAGGATCTGTCCCTGCACCCACGCGGTGAGAGCCAGAGTCAGCTGCGGGGGGAGCGCCACCCGCACACCCGGGAACGTCACCTCTCGTCCGGAGAGATGACTGATCCCTCGCAGGAACGCGGCCAGCTCACCATCAAAGGGACCAGCGATCGTCCGGTCCAACCACTCCCTGATGATCACCTCGTTGATCGGCTGGTACGATCCCTCGATCAGAGGCGTGAACTCTGGGCGCGTCATCAGGTACCTGGATATTTCCCGTGCGATCCGCTCGGAGAGCGCTGGGATGTTCTTGCCGGTGTCTTGAACAGCGGCAGCCTCGTACGTCCTGAATCCGGCGAAGTCGGCGAGTGGAGCGAATCCGGGTGTTACTAACTGATCGTGTGGTTCCACCCCGTGCGCTTCGGCGGTCCTGCTGCTTATAGTCATGGTCTGTCCCCTTTTAGGCGCTCCCGCGTCACCGACCGCTTCACTACGGCAACAGCCCGACGCTCGAAAATGGCCAGAACCCCGGAAGGCGGTCAAGGAAATTAAGCTTCTCCAACCCGAATCCTATCGGACTGATCGTTACGCCATGGTTGCATTCACGTGACTAACCACCGAAGGGAGTTAGTTCCCGTTACCGGCTCGTGACCCCCGGTAACATCCCGCGTCGCAGGATCTCCGGCAGTATCCCGTGATGACCACTGTGCCCGCCAGGTAGGTGGTGTGCAGCCCGGCCTCCCGTCACGCGGTGGCTCTTGCAGTTGTCGTTAGGGAACCATAGCCTCATTATCACTCGATAGAATGATGGACTTCTGGCGTTGGGAGCTGCGATGTTGATCAGTTGGTCGCGGAGCGTGGGCCTTGCGCTGGTCATTGTCGGCGTTGTGGGACTTGCGGGTTGCTCCAGCGGTGGCAGCACGTCGGCGCCGACCCCGACTACCGCAGCGCCCCAGGAACAGTCGGTGACAGCGGCTACGGTTGCAGCGGGTCTGCGTAAGATCGACCAGATCGCCAAGGACATCGCCGCATCGGCGGGCAGCGACAAGGCTCGTGCCGTCAGCCTTGCCGGTGAGATCGAGCCGGCCTGGAGGCCGATCGAGGACACCGTCAAGCAGCACGACCAGAACACCTACCTGGCGATGGAGGACAACTTCGCGGTACTGGAGAACGCCGCCGACGACGGGGATGCCGCCGCGGCGGCGAGGGGTGCCGCCGCCATCTCGCCGGTGGTGCAGGCATATTTGGCCAAGTACCCCGGATGATCCGGCTTCGGTTACTCGGTGTGCGGCTGGCCCTGATCCTTCTCATGCTGGTCGTCAGCTTGCTGGGCGGTGCGCATGCCGCCGCTGCGGCCCAGGCCCAGGCCCAAGCCCCGGCCCAGCACCAACTGTCAGCCCAGCAGCAGGCGATTTCGCGACAGGAGGCTGTTCGCCAGCTCGCCGCGGTACGCGCTTCGATCGACCAGACCCTGGAGTTGGTGAAACAGGGACGCACCGAGGATGCCTTCGCCCAGGCCAAGACCGGGTACCTGGACCACTTCGAGTACGTCGAGGTGCCGCTGCGGGTGGTGGCGCCCGACCTGACCGCCGATGCCGAGACGAAATTCGCCGAGATCCGAGGTCTGATCCGGTCTGGCGCGCCGGTTGAGGTCGTGCGGGCGAACATCGTCGATTTGCGGCGGTTGATCGATGACACCGAGCGGCGGCTGACCGACACCGGCTTCGACGCGGCAGCAGTGGTGGCCGGGCAGTCCTTTCTGATCATCTTTCGGGAGGGCATCGAGGCGGTGTTACTGCTGACCGCTTTGCTGGGATATTTGGAGGCCACGAAGTCCACCCGGTATCGCAAGCCGATCATGTGGGGAGTGGCGCTGGGGCTGGCGGCGACGTCGCTGACCTACCTGATCCTGCGGTCCGTGCTTGCGGTGCTGCCCGTCGGGCGGGAAGTGCTGGAGGCAGCCGTGGCCACCGTCGCGGTCGTGATGCTGTTGTACATCTCGTTCTGGCTGCTCACCCGGCTGGAGCAGCGACGGTGGATGGAGTTCGTGCGGAGCAGGTTGTTCAACGCGGTGTCGATCGGGTCAACCACCGCGTTGGTGCTGGTCGGTTTCACGGCGATGTACCGGGAGGGTCTGGAGACCGCATTGCTCTACCAGGCGCTGGTCGAATTCGGGGAGGGCTTGGGCTGGTGGATCGTGCTCGGCTTGGCGGCCGGTCTCGTCGCCCTGGCAGCGGTGGCCTATCTCATCTTCAGGCTAGGCCGCAGGCTGCCGGTGAAGACGTTCCTGGCCTGTGCCGTGGTGCTGCTGATGGCGACGTCGCTTGCCTTCCTGGGCAACGCGGTGCGCAGCCTGCAGACCGCCGACCTGGTCGCACTCACCCCGCTGACCGGCTGGCCACGGGCGCCGATCTTCCTGTCCCAGGCGTTGGGTTACTGGCCCAGCGCGCAGACCCTCATCGCGCAAGCGGTGTTGACGGCGGTGTACCTGCTCGGTGCGCTCTGGCTGCTGATGCTGCGACCCCGCCGGGCACGGGAGGCACGATGGGCGTCCGGGTAGGCGTCGACGTCGGTGGCACGTTCACCAAGGCGGTCGCAGTCGACTCGGTCACCGGCGAGATCGCCGCCCGGGCAGTGCTACCCACCACCCACAACCACCGCGACGGGGTGTCCGCGGGCGTGGTCGACGTGGTCGCGAAGTTGGTCGCCGACGTGGGTGCCCAGGCCATCGAGCTGGTCACCCACTCCACCACCCAAGCGGTGAACGCACTGCTCGAGGGCGACACCGTGCCGGTCGGCGTGCTCGGGTTAGGCCGGGCACCTTACCTGCGCAAGGCCCGTAACCGGACCATGATCAGTGCGGCGGTGGCCCACGAGTTCCTGGATCTCACCGCAGGATTCGATGCCGGCGCGGCCCGGCAGGCACTGGCGCGGCTGGCCGACGCTGGTGCCCAGGCAGTGTGCGTGGCCGAGGCGTTCGCCCCCGACGACTCGACCTGCGAGGACGCGGTCGCGGCGCTGGCCACCGAGCTGGGGCTGCCCGTGACGACCTCGTCGGGGCTGACCGGTCTGTACGGCCTCGAGCTGCGCACGGTCACCGCCGCGCTCAACGCCTCGATCCTGCCGATCGCGCTACGCACCGCCGAGGTCGTGCAAGCCGGGGTGGCCGCCACCGGGGTGACCTGCCCGGTCATGGTGATGCGCGGTGACGGTGGCGCCACCGATCTGGCCGGGTTCCGCGCTGCGCCGGCCCGCACGTTGTACTCGGGTCCCGCCGCCTCCGTGGCCGGCGCGCTGCGCACGCTGCGCATCGGCGACGGTGTCATCATCGAGGTCGGCGGCACCTCCACCAACGTCGCAGCGATCACAGCGGGCCGTCCCGCACTCGCTTACGTGCGGGTGGCCGGCCAGGCCACTGCGGTCCGAGCGTTAGACGTGCAGGTGGCCGGGATCGCCGGGGGATCGATGCTGCGGGTGCGGCGGCGACGGGTCTACGGTGTCGGCCCGCGCAGCGCGCACATCGCCGGACTGCCCTATTCCTGCTTCCTGCCACCCGAGCGGTTGGCCGGGGCACGCCCGGAGGCGCTCGCGCCGCGACCCGGGGATCCCGCCGACTACCTGGCGTTACGGCTGGCTGACGGCACTCTGTCGGCGCTGACCAACACCTGTGCCGCCAACGCGCTTGGGCTGGTCCTCGACGGTGACTACGCCGCCGGCCACCGGCGCGGCGCCACCGCGGCGCTGGACATCGCCGGCACCGCGCTGGGACTGGCCGGCACCGAGCTCGCCCGCCGGATGATGCAGGCATCCACCGAGGCGCTGGCCGATCTCGTCACCGCGGTAGCCGAGCAGCACCACCTCACCCGGCCCACCCTGATCGCCGTCGGTGGCGGTGCCGGTGTGCTGGGTCGACCGCTGGCCGGCACGCTCGGGCTGGACTGCGAGATACCGCCGGGCGCCGAGGTGATTTCCTCAATGGGTGACGCGTTGTCGTTGGTACGCGCCGAGCGGGAACGCACCGTGTCCGCGCCCACTCCGGCCGACATCGACGCTCTGATCGCGGAGGTGGAGAACGAAGCGCTCGCGGCCGGCGCCGCGCCGACCTCGCTGCAGGTCCAGGTCAGCCAGATCACCGATCGTGGCGCGATCCGGGCCGTGGCTGTGGGCGCGCTGCTGCTCGGCTCGGGGGTGGTGCCCGGTCGGCCACCGCTGAGCCGTGCGGCGATCATCGACGTGCTGCGTGCTGCGGGTTGCGCAGAGCAGGTCGAACCGGTCGGGAGCTTCTGGTTGAGCGCATTGGATGATCGGGTGCTGCTGGTCGACCGGTTCGGTGACCCCGCCGTCGATGTCCACGGCGAGGCGATTCTGATCGACGACGCACCCGGCGAGCCACTGGAGGCCGTCATCGCACCGTTGGTCTCCCGCCAGGTTCGGCATGTCGGGCCGGTCACCGTGGCACCCACCATCTGGGTGGTCCAAGGCGGTCACATCCGCGAGCTGACCGACCCGGGTGTGGTTGCGGCCACGCTGCGCGCCGGCGCGGGCACTGCTGCGGTCATCGTCGGGCGCACCTGACCATGGCCCTCTACACCCCACAGGCCCAGCGGCGTCGACGGCTGGTGATCCTCGCGGTCGTCACGTTCTTGTTCGGCGGGGTGTCGGGAGTGTTCGCCGGCCGCCTCACCGCACCGACCATGGCCGACCAGGTGACAGCGGTGCGAGCACAGGCCCAGCAGATGTCCGCGCAGCTCCGGGTGCTGTCGCTGCACGTCGAGGCTGGCGCGGTCTCGTTGGGAGCCGGTGGCGACGCGGGTACCGCTCTGGCGCTGCAGCGCGCCGACGGCGACCTCACCCGCGCGCTGCAGCAGGCCCCGTGGATCACGGCGCAACAGCGTGAGGTACTCCGTGCGCACCTGGCTGAGCTGGAACGCATGTCCCGCACTGAAGCAGCAACAAAGCCCTTCGCCACCGATGTCGACCGCTTGGCTGACGAGATCGACGCCACCTTCGGTCTCACCCCCGCTGCCTGAGCCCGTGCGAAATCCCTATTGCTTTGAAAATACGGGTGACCACGACCGCTCCACTGCCGCCGAGTGCGACACCAGGGCTGTTCGAAGCCGCCCGAACGGCCCTGATGCCGCACTCGGCGCACGTGGGGCTGTCGCTGCGAGGTAGGGGTGATCACGACCGGCAGCAGCCCGTACCCTCGGGGCGGCGCACAGCGCCCACGGCGTCGGCTCCGAATGGCGGTCGGCGGTGGAGAGCTGGGTGGTCAGGGTTCTGGTTCGGGATCCCGCTCGTGCTCGACGCCGATCTGGCCGGGCGGGGAGTCGTCCGGACACCCCTCGGCGATCCACTGGCGGATGAAGCCGATCCGGGCCTCCGGAACCGGCGGGCGGAACAGGGGCATCCGGAAAGTCGGGCCCTCCAACCGTTGCACGAGCGGTGCGTTGGCCGGATTGCGGTCGACGGTGCCGTCCGGGTTCAGCCGCACCGGCTGCTGCCCGAAGAAGCGGACGTCGAGGAACTGATCCCGGGTCCGCTCGGACCAGAGGTTGCCGTGCCGGCCGATGGTGAACCCCCGCACCGCTTCCTCCAAGATTGCCACGGCCTTCCCGAAGCCGGCCGGCAGGCGCTCCGGTGGTATGCCGTTCCCGCCGGCCAGAGATTGCATCACGACGTGGGCCTGGGTATCCCGGCGGAGCAGATCGGTCAGGAAACCGTCGGCGTCGGCTGCGGCGTCGTCGGGCTGGAGCTGTTCGCGGATGAGCGCGACGACGGCGCGGGAGGCGTCAAGGTGCATCCGCCAACGCTGCGGCTCAGTGTCGGGCAGGTTCAGGGTGTAGGGCAGCTCGAAGGGTGGGCCGGCGTGGACGCCGCCCGGTGGGTTGTCCTTGGGCAGCTGCACCAGCTTGCCGGCGATCTTCTTCAGGTGCCGCATCTCGTCGAAGGTCCCGATCAGCAGCAGGCCGCGAGCAGTGCGGTCGCCGAGCTGGGGACCGGGCGTGTCGGAGTACAGGTCATCGTCCAGCCGCAGGAAGTGCGAGAACTGGCCCAGCAGCAGGCGGTAGCGGAGGTTGAACAGGTGCGCCCACCCCCTCGCTCGTGGATGGTTGATGCGCCCGGTGCTCGCGTGCGCTTCCAGCGCCACTCCCACCCCGTCCCCCGGGTCGGGCGGCTCGGTCGGCGCCGCGGTCGTGTTGGGGTTCGTCGCCACCGGCCAAGTGATCGTCACCCCGGCCGAGGACAACGCCGACACCCGCTGGTAGATCGCGAAGAACCGCTCGAAGTGCGATTCGGTGCCTTGCGGAGCGGGATCGAAGCCCTCACCCTGAGCGCCGATGGCCTGGACGGCGGCGACGGCGGCCGCCCGGACGGCAGTGACGTCCGGGACGTTGGGGTCCCCGAACGAGGTGACGATCAGTGGCTCACCCGGGCCGCCCGACGGTGGCTCGAAACCCCAGTCCGGGAACTTCGCCTGCACAGCGAAGGTGTCGAGGCGGATGTCGTCATCGGCCAGGCTGTCGGAAAGCAGGTGCGCCAGCCGCGCGAAGACCCGCCCGACATGCTGGATCTGCTGACCGCCGTTGGCGCGGGTGGCGTCGATGCGGATCTGGTCGAGCAGCGCCCGGTCCGCCTCGGACAGCCCAGCCGGCAGCTCCGACGGGCTCTCGGCGATCACGTACTTGGCGAGCGAGTCCAACGTCAAGGGCTCGAGCGTGAAGCGAAAGGGGTAGATGGCGCTGGCATAGGGGGAGTGCTCCCGGTTGAGGTTCAGCGGCCCGCCGATCAGGTGCAGCAGATTCTGCACCGTGGCGAGGTGGCCCATCTCCTCGCGCGCGATCTGCAGGAGCTGGGCCTGCACCCGTGCGGGTTCCCCGTTCGGGTCAACGACCCGGACCGAGTAGGCGGCGTACAGGTACTGCACCATCAGGGCGTGCTCGATCTCCGCTGCGGCCGTCAGCAGGAAGACCGCCTCGTCGCGGGGCACCAGCGGTGGGTCGTGCAGCGGACCCGGCGCACTCGGTACCGGCACCGTAGCTACCCGGCCGGCACCGTCGACCTGCTCCCAGAAGGGCATCCGGGTGATCGTGCCCGGCGCGAAGAAGCGTCCTTCCATAGTCGATCACTCCAGTCAGCGGAGAATATGCACGATCTGGCTTTCCGAGCGATCGTCGACGGTGACCCGGATGAGGAAGTCACCGGGCAGCGATTGGTCGGTGGCGTCCCAGCTGACGGTGCGCGGTCCCGCCGTGGGCTGCGGTTGGTCGACCAACCGGTGGATGTGCTCACCGAAACGGTCCCAGACGTCCACCATCAGCAGCTCGGCGCCGTCGGGAACGGTGACCGCGAGCCGCAATGGTGCGTTGCTGCGGCGTGGAGTGTTGTCGTCCAGCAACCGCAGGCCCTCCGGGGGTGCGATCGTGCGGGACGCTTCCACCGGCTCAGCGGAGTACCGGTAGACCGTGAGTCCCGACGCGTAGCCGACGGTCACCGGATCACCGAAGAACCGGAAACGGTTGATGAACCGACCGATGTCGTTGGCGTCCTGCCAGGTCTTGCCACCATCGGTGGTCGAGCTACTGAAGCCCGCCTGCGGGTCACCCACGATGGCTGAGCCCCAGCCCCCGACCCAGCCCGTGGCCTCATCGACGAACCCCACACCTTCGAGGTTGACGTTGCCCTGCGGGTCGTTGATGTCGATGCGGGTCCAGCTCTCACCGCCGTCGGTGGTCTTGAGGATGGCACCGCGCGCAAAGCTCTCCAGCGCGACGTAGCCGACCTGGTCGTTCAGGAACTGGATCTTCCATCCCCACTCGCCGAGCGGCAGCTGTGCGTCGAGCGAGGCGACCTTGTTCACCCAGGTGCTGCCGCCGTCCTCGGTGCGCAGCACGACCGCGCGGACGTCATTGCGGGTCGGGTTGGCCACGGTCGCCTTACCGCCGACGACCCAGCCATGATCGGCGTCGGTGAAGTAGGTGTCCACCAGCAGGGTGGCGTGCGCCGACATCTCCCAGCCCTGCCAACTGGCCCCGCCGTCCACGGTCCGCATCATGCGTGCGGGCCGGTTCGGGAAGTTCGTGCCCGACGCGTAGACGGTGGACTCGTCGACGATCGACAGGCCGCAGACCGCCGAGGGGGCCAGCGCGGGGAGGCCACCGACAATGGTCCAGTTCGCGCCCCCGTCAATGGTCTCGAACAGCCGTTTGCTCGCGGTCAGGGTGCCCACCCAGCCGCGTGACTCCGACGCGAAGCCCACGCAGCGGAAGTAGACCTGCGGGTCGTGCAGCTGCTCCTGCCAGGTGGCGAAGCCGTCGGCGGTGTGCACGATCTGGCCATTGCTGTTGACCGCCCAGCCGTGCTGCGGGTTGTTGAACCAGATGTCGTCGGTCCGTGAGCTGGCCATCGGCGCGTTGGTGGGGCGCCAGGTCAGCTGGGGCGAGACGTCGTCGGGGCATCCGTCGTCGATCCACTGCTCGATGACGGTGATCGATTCCGCGGGCACCGGGTCGCGACCCGACGGCATGCGGTTGAAGGAAGCGTCGGCCGGCGGTTCGGGCAGGTCAGCCCCGAAGGGCGACTGGCCCTTCAGCGCCAGCACCAGGTTCGAGGCGGCCCCGTCGCCCACGACCACGAGATCCCTGCCGAAGACCTTGATGGCGACGAACTGGTCTCTGGTGGTGCCCCGCCACACAGCGCCATGGAATCCCACGGGCGCGTCAGGCCCGCCGACCGCCTCGTCGAGTATCGCGCACACCTGCTGGAAACGCTCCATATCTTGTTCCTTCTCGTGTTCGCCGGACCCACCGAAAGAGTGTCCCACGTTCGGGCACAGCACACTGTGATGCAGATCCTCGTCACCACCGGCTCGAGCCCACGAGTGACCCGGCGGCACAATGATGGACGTGAGCGCAAGATCATTTGCTGAATACCTGTCCGGTTTGACTGAGGCGTCGCTGACGGCGTTGCTTCAAGCCCGCCCGGATGTCCTGATGCAGCCGGTTCCGCGTGGTTTCAGCCAGCTCGCACAGCGACTGGATGGGGCAGACTCGCTGGTCGTCGCTCTGCACACGGTGAACCGGGACATGGTCACGGTCGGGCAGGCCATCGCCGTGCTCGGCGCGTCGGCGACCGTGCCGGGTCTGGCTGCGCTGCTGGGTTGCTCGGAGTCGCTGGTCCGCGACGCGGTGGGGCAGCTGGGTGGCCAGGGGCTGGCCTGGGACAGCGGCGGGGTCTTGGGCCTGCCGCAACGGCTGGAAGCGCACTGGTCAGCCGAGATCGGTGGTGGCCGACCGGCGGCGAAGATCGTGGGATCGGTCCCGGTCGAGGATCTGCGCGCAGCGGTCGGCGGGTTCGGTGTCGCGACCGATGGTCTGCGTAAGCCGGAGCTGGCAGCGCGGCTGTGCGACCTGATGTCGGATCTGCCCCTGCTGACCCAGCGGATCGCTGAGCTGCCGGAGCCGGCCCGGCAACGGCTCGGCGAGTACCGGCGCGGCCACGCCGACTATTACTCGGCGTTCGGCTACTCGGGCTTCGGCCCGGCTCGGCCACGCGGTGCGGGTGACCCGACCGGGTTGCTGATCGCGGCCGGCCTGCTGCTGCCCGTCAACCGCCGTCCCGAGCTGCCCAGAGAGGTGGCGGTCGCCGGTTGGCTGGCCGAACGCGAGCTGGCCTTGACCGGGCGGCCGGTGATCCCGGTGGCCGGTGCTGACCAGGAAGCGGTGCGCCGGGCCGCTCAGGCCGCCGCCCAGGAGACGCTGCGGGCGATGACGACCCTGCTCGACGAGGCCCGGGTGACGCCGATCGCGGCGCTGAAGAAGGGCGGGGTCGGGCCGCGGGAACGGGCCCGGCTGGCCAAGCGGCTGTCGTTGCCCGACGACGTGCTGCTGTTGTGGATCGATCTCGGCTACTCGGCCGGCCTGCTGGGTCGAGTCGACGCCGGGTATGCACCGACGCAGTCCTATGCGGGATGGCGCGCCGCGCAACCAGGCCGGCGATGGGCGGTGCTGGCCGGCGCGTGGTTGTCCCTCGAGCACGCCCCAACCAGACGGGAAAACCAGGAGGACAAGGAACATCCACCACCATTGCCCCTGGCGTCGGCCGCTGGGTTGTTGCGGCGCGCGCTGCTGTCGGCCGCTCGCTCGGGCGCGTCGGTGCACGCGGCGGGCAAGGAGATCGACTGGTTCTGCCCGCTGCACGGTTACGACCCTGAGCGGCGGGACGACAAAGTGGCTGCCGCTGTTCGCGAGGCCGAGCTGCTCGGAGTGATCGCCGCCGACGTGGTGTCGCCGCTCGGCGAGCATCTGCTGGCCGCGGCTGGGACCGCAGCGCAGGACGAGCTGGCCCGGCTGTGCGCCCCGCTGCTGCCCGAAGCCTCCTGCAGCGTGATCCTGCAGTCAGACCTCACCGCGGTGGTCTCCGGCCAGCCGAGTGCGGCGGTATCGCGGCTGCTCAAGGACACGGCCGTCGCCGAGACTCACGGCGTTGCCCGGACCTGGCGGTTCACCCCGGCCAGTATCCGGGCCGCACTTGACGCCGGGTGGACTGACCAGCAGCTGCTCACCGAGCTGGCCGCCATCTCGGACCATCCGGTTCCCCAGCCACTGGAATATCTGATCACCGATGCGGCCCGCCGCCACGGCCGGATCCGGGTCCGTGGCATGCGCTCCTGCGTCGTCGGTGACGACGCGTTGATCACCGAGATCCTGCATACCCGAGCGCTGCACAAGCTGCATTTCAGCCGGCTGGCCCCGACTGTGCTGTCCAGCCCGAGCAACCTCGACGAGGTGCTGAAACGGCTGCGCGAGGTAGGCTTGTCCCCGATGGCTGAGGACGCCCAGGGCACGGTGATCATCGAAGCCCGGCATGACCACGAGGCGCCGTCGACCCCCGATCATGTAATGATCACCAAATCACGAGCCGCGCTGCCGGCCGCCGAGCTGGCCCAGCGGCTGGCGGCGGACCCGGACGGCCAGAGCGACCGGGCCACCATGGACTCCGACACCTTCGGATTGCTCGCAGAGCTCAACGGGCACCTCGACGACGCCGAGCTGGAGTTGTTGTCCGACGCCGTGGATCGCCACAACGACGTGCTCATCGTTTACCGTGACAAGAACGGCAGCAGCAGCACCCGGGCCATCCGACCGCAACAGCTCTACGGCAAATGGCTCGATTCCTGGTGCCATCTCCGCAATGCTCAACGTGACTTCACCATCGCTAACATCGAGGCGGTCGCCCCGGCCCGTTGATCTTTCGATCCGGCACGGCTCGCCGCCCACCTGGACCCAGGGGAGAACGTTCGATGCCTGAAGACACCATCGAGGTGCGGATTCCCAGCGATATCGCTGTGCTGCGCGAGGTCCTGATCGGTCTGGTCAAGCCGTTCACCCTGGACGACCTGATAGTGGAGGCACGGGATGAGCCGAACCCGAGGCGCAGGATGAGACCTATGGCGGAAGTGCTCGCCCGGTACTCGGTGCAAGCGCCCGATGCCGCACTCGCCACCATCCAGCATGAGCGGTTGGTGGCCGTCCTGGCTCAGCACGGCGTCACCCTGCACTGGGTCGATCCGACAGACGTCCGCATCCAGCTCTACACCCGAGACATGGGGTTCGGGATCGACGATGTGTTCTTTCGCTCCCGGCCGGCGACAGCGGTCCGGCGTAGGGAACAGGCCGGTTTGGCGCGGTTGCTGCCGCGTTTGTCCAAGGTGCGCGACCTGGCGGACGGCTATATCGAGGGCGGCGACGTCATCGTCACCGACGACGATGTGCTCGTCGGTATCGGTGACAGCACCAATGTCGACGGTGTGGAATCCCTCCGCAAGGCGTTAGCCGCCGAAGGCATCGATCGGCGCGTCGTGCCGATCGAGTTCGCGCATTCGGGCGTGGTCCACCTCGACGTCCACTTCACGATGGCCGGGCCACAGGTCGGCCTGTTCAATCGCAAGGCATTCACTCCGGGTAGCTGTGGCTACCTCGAATCCCGGTTCGATCTCGTCGAGGTGACGGAGGACGAGACCCGCAGCCTGGCCGTGAATACGCTCGCGCTCGCCCCCGACACACTCATCCTGAACGCCACCGATGAGCGGATCGCCAGCGAGATCGAATCCCGCGGGACGACCGCCGTGCCGATCGACTACTCCGAGATCACCCGCTTCCCCGGCGGGCTGCACTGCTCGACCCTGCCACTGGTGCGCGGCTGAAGCGCCTCTGGCCGCGGAGAGCGCGATTCGCTTGCTTCGAAATACGGTGACCGCGACCCGCTCTGGTGTCGCCGAGTGCGACATGAGAGCTGTCCGCAGCCGCCCTGACAGCTCTGGTGTCGCACTCGGCGCATGCAGGGCTGTCGCTGCGAGGCAGGGATGATCACGACCGGCAGCAAACCGCATTTCATCCCTCAGGGCGGCGCGCAGCGGCTATGGAGTCGGTTCCGAATGGAGGTCTATCGGGTCGGGACTGTCACTCGCCCGGCTTCGGTAGGCGAGGCTCGATCAGCTGTGCGATCCGCAGCGCCTCGGTGCATGAGTTGATTTTCGGGCCGTCGAGGCTGAATGCCGGTGCCACGGCTATCCATAGCGACACTGATCCACCGTCGATCAGCTGGGTGCAGTCGGTGCGGTCGGGATCCACCGAGAAGCGGACCCCGGCCCGGCCGTTGACCGTGTTCTCCGCGAAGGTCGTGAATGCCGGATCGGGCTGGCGGGCCTTGTAGGAGGCCACGGTATCCCTGTCCCGCTGAAGGTCCAGCGTGAGGTGTTCGCCTTGCCAATGACAGCCGATCAAGCCCAGCATGTCCGTCTGCTTGCGGGTTTTGAGCTCGATACCCAGCTTGGTGAGCTCCGCGTCGGTGAGGATGGCGCACATGTCAACCTTGCCGGCGTCGGCCACCGCGGGTGATATCGGTGTCTTCGGCACCTCCGAACTGCACCCGGCGAGCATGCCTGCCGCGGCTGCTGCCAGTGCGACGTGGCGGCGGATCATTCGGGCGTCCCCTGGAACATCTGCCGGCCTGCTTCGTCGGCTTCGGCCGCTGTCCGCCCCGCAGCCCGGAAGGTGGCCGCCATGTTCGCGATGACCTGTTGGGCGTTTCTCATCGACTCGATGAACTCATGGCCGGCTTGGACGAACCGATCCGCAGCCGCGTTGCCGTCCTCGTTATCGCCGAACTTGCGTTTTATGGTGAGTATGCGTGCCGCGGCTAGCCAGTCGTTCAGTTCCCTGACTGCTTGGTCGCAGCGGGCGGCGGCGCGTTCGGCGACGTCAGCGTCCATCCACAGCTCACCAGCGTCCACGGCGGCCCGTAGATCGAACTGCTGCTGCGCTACTGCGGCCAGCTGGGCATCCGCTTGCTCGAAACCCGCCATCGCGTGACCTCCTCGGTACCCGGGGTGACCGTACTATGACGCGGTCACCCCGCCCGAGGTTCGGCGACTGCGGTGGGCTCAGCCGAACTGGCCGTCGTGCAGCGCGGTGGTGAAGGTGGTCTAGGTGGGTGGTGTGACGGTCAGGGTGGCGCCGGTGGGGTGTTTGGAGTCGCGCACCGCAACGGCGCCGCCGGTGACGGCGACCTCGACGCAGTTGGCCTTGTCGGTGCTGCGGCTGCTCTTGTGCCAGCGGGCGTCGCTGCGGTCCGGTGCAGGCATCCCGGGCTCCTCTCCGATGCTCGTGTGACCCGCCGGGTCAGCCGATCTCGGTGGTGATCCGGGTGATCAGCTCGGTCGTTGCAGCGGGTGCAAGGGCTGTGCTCAGGATATTCCCCAGCGCCACCCGGTAGGCTGCCAGATCGGCCTCCTCTTCCAGGAACATTTCGGTGCCGTGGTTCTCCAGATAGACCAGCGCCGGCTCCTCGGCGAACTCCAGGATCATGAACGGTCCCCGCAGCCCGGCATGCGCGCCGGCCGCTATCGGCACCACCCGCAGCGTCACGTGCGGTTGCTCGGCCACCCCGAGCAGATGGTGCAGTTGCCGGTGCATCACCCCCGGCTCGCCGATCGGGCGGCGCAGCGCCCCTTCGTCCACCACCGCGAAGAACTGCGGTGCGCTGGCCCTGGTCAGCACCGCCTGGCGGGCCATCCGGGCGGCGACCAGGTTGTCCAGCTCGGCGATGGAGACGGTGGGGGCGACGCCCTGGATGATCGCCCGGGTGTACTCGGCGGTCTGTAACAGCCCTGGTACGACCAGTGCCTCGTAGTTCTGCACGCGGGTGGCCTTGGCCTCGAAGTCGATGAGGCTGCGCCACAGTTGCGGCAGCCCCGGTTGGCGGGTCCACCAGCCGCGTTCCTCGGCGCGGCGGACCAGGTCGAGCAGGTCGTCGCGGGTGGCGGCGGGGACCTGGTAGAGGCCAGTAGGGCGGCGACGTCCTCGATCTGCAGGCCGCTGTTGCCGGTCTCGAGCCGGCTGATCTTGCTGGGTGACATGCCCAGCCGCTTGGCCACCTCCGCCCCGGACAGCCCCGCCTGCTCGCGTAAGGTACGTAGCTCGGCGGCGGCTTGGCGGGAGCGGACCGAGGTGTGTGGGTTACCGGCGGGCATGGCGGCAAACTATGGGGCCCACGCCACTCCGATGCAATTACACGATCGTGTTATTGCTTGCAGTACGTGCAACGGTTGACGGTTCCACTCATGGGCCGGTCACCATCACCCTGCGGATGCCGGAGGTGACCATCACCGACTCGCAGGGCAGGCACATCGTGATCTCACCCGAGCAAGCTGGCATCGTCAGCTCCAAGATGGGCGACATCGCCTACTGGATCCACGACTGCAAGGGCGGCTGAGCGTTCAACGGGCGTAGCGGGTCGGGATCGACGTGGGTCTACCAGGGCGCGGTCGAGATGGCGCCGGACTCCGGGCCGGATGAGGCAGACTGGCCGGCAGCCCCGTCGTCGAGAGTCGAGAGGAGTAGCCCGTGACCCGGCCGCAGGTCGACGTGCTGACCGTCGCCCGAGAACAGGTGCTTGACCAGGGGATGGGGCTGTCGGAGGAACAGGTCCTCGCGGTGCTGGAGCTACCCGAAGACCGGTTGGACGAGCTGCTCGCGCTGGCGCATGAGGTGCGGATGCGGTGGTGTGGCCCGGAGGTCGAGGTCGAGGGCATCGTCAGCGTCAAGACCGGCGGCTGCCCGGAGGACTGCCACTTCTGCTCGCAGTCCGGCCGGTTCGACTCTCCGGTACGCGCAGTGCGGCTGGACATCCCCGGCCTGGTCGAGGCCGCCAAGCAGACCGCCGCTACCGGGGCGACCGAGTTCTGCATCGTCGCTGCGGTGCGCGGACCGGACCGGCAGCTGATGTCGCAGGTCCGGAAAGGCATCGAGGCGATCCGCGCGGAACCCCAGACCGCGCGGATCAATGTCGCCTGCTCACTGGGCATGCTCACCCAGGAACAGGTGGACGAGCTGGCCGCGATCGGCGTGCACCGGTACAACCACAACCTGGAGACCGCCCGCTCGCATTTCCCGACCGTGGTGACCACGCACACCTGGGAAGAGCGCTTCGAGACGCTGCAGATGGTGCGCGCGGCGGGAATGGAGGTCTGCTGCGGCGGCATCATCGGCGTGGGGGAGACGGTGGCGCAGCGCGCCGAGTTCGCCGCGCAGCTCGCCTCGCTAGCGCCCGATGAGGTGCCAATGAACTTTCTCATCCCGCAGCCCGGCACCCCGTACCAGGGCTACGACGTGGTGCACGGCGCCGACGCGCTGCGGACCGTCGCGGCTTTTCGGCTCGCACTTCCGCGCACGGTGCTGCGATTCGCCGGTGGTCGTGAGCTCACCCTCGGAGATCTGGGTGCTCAACGTGGCATGCTCGGCGGCATCAATGCGATCATCGTGGGTAATTACCTGACCAATCTCGGCCGGCCGGCACAGGAAGACCTGGCGATGCTCACCGAATTGCGCATGCCGATCAAGGCACTGAGCGCGACGTTGTGACCTACTGCATGCGCTGTGGCCGTCCCGAGGACGACGGCCATCCGGGATGCCGCTTGCGGGCTGCCTATGACCCGCCGCGCTTCTGCCCGCGGTGCGCACGTCGAATGATCGTGCAGGTGACGCCGGCAAACTGGTCGGCGCGGTGCAGCACGCATGGCGCCGTCGACTACGAACAGGAGCTGGGATGACCGCTATCCAGCGGGCGTCGGCGGCTCCCGAGCTACCTGCGCCGGTTCGGCCTGGGGTGACCGTCGCAGCTGCGTTGCTGGTGTTGTGCGCGGTGGCCGCGTTAGCTCTGCCGCTGGGCTGGTTGTGGTCTCGGCTTGCGCCGCCGGAACTCGTCGCGCGCTCCGCTCGCGGGTCGGGTGGCGTGCTGCCCATCGCCGGTCAAAGCGAGCACCGCTTCGACGACATGGCGACCTTCCTGCTGCTCGGGTTGGCCGCAGGCGTGCTCACCGGTGCGGCGCTGTGGCTGCTGCGCCGGTGGCGGGGCCCGGTGGTGCTGCTGGCGGCGATGCTCGGGTCGCTGGTTGCGGCGTGGTTGGCGATGCGCTTCGGGCTCTGGCTGGCTGCTGGGCGGTATCCCGATCTGGCGAGCAGTGGGGTGGCGTTCCCACGTGCACCGGTGCTCGAGTCCGGCTGGGTGGTCATCGCGCAACCATTCGGGCTGGCCGTCACCTACTCCATCACGACCGCCTGCAACGGCGCCGACGACCTGCGTCGTGAGTGCCATTGAGTGCTATAACACTGTTACGCACTCACGAGTCAGTTGCGGCTGGGTTGCTCGGCGAACTGGCTCAGCGGAACCGGCACTGCGCGCAGGGTCCGGAGAAACGCCGCCTCGCGGACCAGCAGGGTGCGTACCATGCGCAGCCGATCGGCCGGGCTGCATTCCTCGAGCAATGCCTGCCGGTCCTCCTGAGTGAGTAGGCAGTCCGCGGCGAGCAGGTGCGAAAGCGTTGCGGCGGATACGTCGTCGGCCGGCTCGTCCCAGTCGCCGTACTGCCACGCCGCGGTGCAGTACCGCCGGTGGGCCGCACGAGCTGAGCTGGCCAGCATCGGTAGCAGCAGCAATTCGTCGGCTGCCGGCTCGTGATCGGGCACCCACTCGATACTGCCGACCAGATAGGGAGCTGACGTCTCGTCGATCTCGAGTAACCGGAATCGCTTCCCGCCAAGGCTGACGATGTCGAAGCGACCGTCGGGTAGCCGGCGCGCCTCCCGCAGCACTGCGCTGCATCCGATCTCGTGGGTTTCCTCCGCGGAACCCAGACCCTGCCTCACCGCGATCACACCGAAGCTGCGGTCCGGTACGGCTCCGGTCACCAGATCGACGGTCAACTGGCGGTAGCGGGGCTCGAAGATGTGCAGCGGAAGTGATGCCCCGGGGAGCAGCACAGTGCCTAACGGGAATAGCGGAAGTGTCTCGGCCACGACATAACGTTACGGTGCTGCGCCTGGATCCGCTGGGTGGATAAGTACCCGCGGTTGCGGGGCGTGCCGCGATTCCGGTGGTCGCAGCACGGCGAATGGATCGGTGACCCGCATGCCGCGCTCAGCGAAGCGGTACAGTGCAGCGGGCCGACCGCCCGACGGTCCCGGCGCGGCGGTGTCGCCGGTGGAGACCAACACGCCACGGCGGGCCAGCACACGTTGCAGGTTGGTCGCCGACACCCGATGGCCCAGTGCCGCGGAGTAGAGCTCACGTAACGCCGAGACGGTGAACTCCGGTGGGGCCAGGGCGAATCCGAGATTGGTGTAGGACAGCTTGGCGCGCAGCCGGTCTCGGGCGCGGCGCACGATCGGGCCGTGGTCGAAGGCCGTGCACGGCGACCCTCGCAGGGTATCCGCCACCGGGTGCCAGGCCGTGTCCGGCGGCAGCGCGGGATCAGCCACGCAGGGCACCAGTCCGAGGAACGCAGTGGCGACGGTGCGCTGTTGCGGCATCCGATCCGGCGCGCTGAACACCTCCAGCTGCTCCACGTGCGCCACGTCGCGCACGTCCACCTTCTCGGCCAGCTGGCGTAGCACTGAGGTCTGTACGTCCTCGCTGCCGGCAAGCCGGCCACCGGGCAGTGCCCAGCGCCCGAGGTCGGGCTCGATGCCGCGTTGCCACAGCAGCACCTGCAGCTGACCGTCGCGGACCTGCAGCACCGCGGCAAGGACCTCGTGCACCGCGAGCCCGACACTGTTAGTATTCACGGTTTCCGATTGTAAGGCGAAAACTCGGCCAGGGGTCGGTGCGGGTACGAGCGACGGAGGAGGCGACATGGCCGCCAGTGCACTACCGCAGACAGCTGTACCGGTACGGGCCCACGCCGGCCATCCCGGGTCGGTGCCGGATCGGGCTTGGCGGGAGGAGGTGCGAGAGCTGGCGGGTCAGCGCGACGCGGTGCTGCTCGCGCACAACTACCAGCTGCCCGAGATCCAGGACATCGCCGACCACGTCGGGGACTCGCTGGCGTTGTCTCGTGTCGCGGCGGACTCGGCGGCGCGCACCATCGTCTTCTGCGGCGTGCACTTCATGGCCGAGACCGCGAAGATCCTCGCACCGGACAAGACGGTGCTCATCCCGGACGCGCGGGCGGGTTGCTCATTAGCCGACTCCATTGATGCCGAGCAGCTGCGGGTCTGGAAACGCGAGCACCCCGGTGCGGTCGTGGTGTCCTATGTGAACACCACCGCCGAGGTGAAGGCCCAGACCGACATCTGCTGCACCTCGTCCAATGCCGTCGAGGTGGTCGACTCGATCCCGGTCGACCGGGCGGTGCTGTTCCTGCCCGATCAGTTTCTCGGCGCGCACGTCCAACGGGTGACCGGCCGCGCAAACCTGCACATCTGGGCCGGGGAGTGCCATGTGCACGCTGGGATCAACGGTGCCGAGCTAGCCGCCAAGGCAGCCGCCGCACCCGATGCCGAGCTTTACATCCACCCGGAATGTGGCTGCGCCACCAGCGCTTTGTACCTGGCCGGTGCGGGAGCGGTACCTGCCGAGCGGGTCCGGATCCTGTCCACCGGGGGGATGCTCGATGCCGCCCGGGCAACCGGCGCCCGCCAGGTGCTGGTCGCCACCGAGATCGGCATGCTGCACCAGCTACGCCGGGCGGCTCCCGAGGTCGACTTCCGTGCGGTGAACGACCGGGCCTCCTGCCGGTACATGAAGATGATCACCCCTGAGGCGCTGCTGCGTTCGCTGCGTGCGGGCACCGACGAGGTACACGTCCCTGGTGAGATCGCCGAACGGGCCCGCGGCGCGGTGCAGCGCATGATCGCCATCGGCCGGTCGGGCGGCGGCGAGTGACCTGGGAAGTCACCGCGGACCTCGCGGTGGTCGGCACCGGAGTCGCTGGGCTGACCGCTGCTCTGCGCGCCACCGAGCTCGGTCTCCGGGTGGTGGCCGTCACCAAGAGCTCGGTTGAGGACGGCAACACCCGATGGGCGCAAGGTGGTGTCGCGGTGGTGCTGCCCGGCACCGATGACAGCGTGGACGCGCACGTGGCCGATACGCTGGCGGCCGGCGCTGGGCTGTGCGACGGGGCGGCCACCCGGTCGATCCTGTCCGCTGGCCCGGCCGCGGTCAGTGGGCTACAGGCACGTGGCGTTGTCTTCGATAGCGGCGCCGGGGGTGTGGACCGGACCCGGGAGGGCGGGCACCGGGCTTTCCGGGTGATCCACATCGGTGGTGACGCCACCGGTGCCGGGATCGAGCGGACGCTGGCCGGCGCCGCCCGCGGCGGGCAGCTGCCGCTGCTGGAGGGTCAGTCGGTCACTGAGGTGTTGCGCGATGACGCCGGCCGGGTGGCCGGGTTGGCGTTGCTCGGCGACGTTGCGGGCCTGCTGCGGGCGCGGGCTGTGCTGCTGGCCACTGGAGGGCTCGGCCACCTCTATGCCGCCAGTACCAACCCCGAGGTCGCCACCGGCGACGGGCTGGCGTTGGCGTTGCGGGCCGGGGCGCTGACCGCCGACCTGGAGTTCGTGCAGTTCCACCCGACGGCGCTGTACCGGGGAGCGGGGTCGCGGGGCCGCCAGCCGCTGGTCACCGAAGCGATCCGGGGTGCCGGCGCGGTGCTGGTGGACAGCTCCGGCGCCCCGGTGATGACCGGCGTGCATCCCCTGGGGGCGCTTGCCCCGCGGGACGTGGTGGCCGCTGCGATCACCAGCCGGATGGCCATCACCGGTACCGATCACGTGCTGCTGGATGCCACTCACCTCGGCGGTGCGGAGTTTCGCCGGCGCTTCCCGACGGTGCACGCGGCCTGCACCGCGATCGGCGTGGATCCGAGCCGATCGCCGATCCCGGTGGCCCCGGCCGCGCACTACCAGTGCGGTGGTGTGGTGACCGACACCCGCGGCCGGACCACGGTGCCCGGTCTTTACGCCGCCGGGGAGGTAGCCCGGACCGGTCTGCACGGCGCCAACCGGCTGGCTTCCAACAGCTTGCTGGAGGGGCTGGTGATGGGGGCCAGAGCTGCGGAGGCGGTGGCTGCCGACCTTGCGACGTCCCCGTGCCCCGGCCCACCGCTGCCGCCCGACCCACTGCGTGCGGTGGCTGATCGGGACAGCGTGCAGCGGGCGATGAGTGCGTACGCCGGTATCGGGCGCGACGCTGCCGGGTTGGCCGCGGCGTCGGCCGTCGTGAGCGTCACCACGCAGCGGCCGGTGTGCAACCGCCGGGACGCCGAGGACGCCGGGCTCACTCTGGCTGCGGCGGCCTTGCTCACGGCCGCCGCAGCGCGCACCGAGACCCGTGGTTGCCACGTCCGCACCGATCATCCGCGCAGCGCGGCGGGCTGGCGGCGCAGCATCCCTGTGCTGCTCGACGACGCCGGCGCCCCGGTGGTCGCCCAGCCGATGCTGGTAGGCGGGGTGGCGTGACGCCAGTCGCGGCGGCCTTGATCGCCGCCGGACTGGACGTCGACGACGTCCACCGGGTGGTCGGCACCGCGCTGGCCGAGGATCTGCGCTACGGCCCGGATGCCACCACCGCGGCCTGCGTGCCCTCTGGGGTGGTCGCGACGGCCACCGTCTCGTCGCGCCAACCCGGCACGCTGGCCGGGTTGCCGGTGTTTCTCGCCGTGCTCGACGCCGTGCTCGGAGCCGGCGGGTACGACGTCACCGCCCGGCGTCAGGACTGCGACCGGCTGGCCGCCGGTGACGTGGCACTGGCCCTGCGAGCCCCGGTAGACGGCCTGCTCACCGCCGAGCGCACCGCGCTCAACCTGCTGTGCCACCTCTGCGGAGTCGCCACCGCCACGGCGGCCTGGGTGGCTGCGGTGGCTGGCACGGGGGCTGCGATCCGGGATTCCCGCAAGACCCTCCCGGGGTTGCGGGCATTGCAGAAGTACGCGGTGCGCTGCGGTGGCGGGATCAACCACCGGATGGGGCTCGGTGACGCAGTACTGATCAAGGACAACCATGTGGCCGCCGCCGGCTCGGTGACCGCGGCCATCACGGCCGTCCGGGCGGCGGTTCCCCAGTTGCCCTGCGAGGTGGAGATCGGCACCCTCGATGAGCTGGACGAGGCGCTGGCTGCCGGGGTGTCGCTGGTGCTGCTGGACAACATGACGATCGCGCAGTGCGCCGAGGCGGTCCGCCGGGCTGCGGGCTGCGGTACCGAGCTGGAGGTCTCCGGCGGCCTGACCCTGGACGTCGCACCGGCCTACGCCGCCACCGGCGTGCGCTACCTCGCAGTGGGCGCCCTCACCCACTCAAGCCCAGCGCTGGATCTCGGCCTGGATCTGTAGCCAGTGTCGCTGATCAGTGCTCCGCCGGCTGGAAGAGCGACTTGGATCCCGGATCACCACACAGCAGCCGACCGAAACTGTCAGACCTCGGCCGTACCGTCCTGGGTACCGAAATCTGCGAAAGGCGGACCCATGACCAGGACCGATCAGGCCGTGCCCGGCGAGCGCGCCGACCTGCTGGAGACGTTGGCCAAAAACCGTTACTTCCTGCGCTACACCGTCCGCGAGCTGACCGATGAGCAGGCCGCGCAACGCACCACTGTCAGTGAGCTGTGCCTGGGCGGCCTGATCAAGCACGTCGCACTCGTCGAGCGGCAGTGGATCAGCTTCATTCTCGACGGCCCCTCGGCGATGGGTTCCTGGGCGAAGGCAAGCGTGGACGACTGGGCGGAGGGGTTCAGCATGCTGGCGGGGGAGACGCTGGCCGGGCTGCTGGACTACTACGAGCAGGTGGCGCGCCGGACCGATGAGTTAGTGGCGGCGTTGGCCGATCTGGATATCTCCCACCCGTTGCCCGAGGCGCCCTGGTTCGAGCCGGGCACGCGCTGGTCGGCACGCCGGGTGCTGCTGCACGTGATCGCGGAGACCGCCCAGCACGCCGGGCACGCCGATATCATCCGCGAGGCTCTGGACGGTGCCAAGTCCATGGGGTAGCGATCGGGTTCTGGCGGCACACGGCTACGGCCCGGGGATGTATCTACCGGGCACCGCTCGTCCTCATCCCGGTGGTTGCCCGTTCAGGCCGCCACGCAGGGAGGGACGTCGAGATGCCGGAGACACTGCACGCGATCACCATGCCGCCGACCGCCGAGGACGGTGGCCACACCCTGCTGCCTTGGCTGCGTGCGATGCGCGATGAGCACCCGGTGTGGCGCGATGAGTACGACGGCTGGCATGTGTTCCGCTACGCCGAGGTAGCGCGGGTGATCTCCGATCCACAGGTGTTCTCCTCCGACATCGGTCAAGCGGTCCCGGCGGTGCAGCGGTTCAGCGCGGGCAACCTGTTGCTGACCGATCCGCCGCGCCACCATCAGCTGCGCCGGCTGGTCGGTGCCGCGTTCAGCCCCAAGGTCGTCACCGGGCTGGTCCCCCGCATCGCCGAGGTCACCCACCAGCTGCTCGACGCCACCGACGGTGCCGCCGAGTTCGATCTCGTCTCGGTTCTGGCCTACCCGCTGCCGGTGACGGTGATCGCCGAGCTGCTCGGCCTGCCCGCCTCCGACCATGGGCTGTTCGCGATCTGGGCGGACCGGCTGTTCACCCTGGACGTGGACGACCCGAACGACTCCGAGCTCGCGCGCAAACTCGATGAGGCATCCGCGGAGCTGTTGGCCTACCTCGGTGAGCACTGCCGGGACCGGCGTGGCCACCCACGGGCTGATCTGATCAGCAAGCTGGCCACGGTGGAGGCCGACGGCCAGCGACTGACCGACGACGAGGTGGTGAACTTCTCCTCGCTGCTCCTGATGGCCGGGCACATCACCACCACCGCGCTGCTCGGCAACACCGTGCTGTGCCTGGACGCCAACCCGGAGATGTGGGCCGAGCTACGCGCCGACCGCTCACTGGTGCCAGCCGCACTCGAAGAGGTAATGCGTTACCGCACACCGTTCACCCAGCTCGGCCGGGTGACCATGGCCGAGACCGAGCTGGCCGGGCAGGTCATCCCGGCGGGTGCGGTCGTCTCGCCGTGGCTGCTGTCGGCCAACCGGGACGAACGCGAGTTCCCCGACCCCGACCGGTTCGACATCCACCGCTTCCCCAACCGCCACCTGGCCTTCGGGTACGGCATCCACTTCTGCATCGGCCAGCTGCTGGCCCGGGTGGAAGGCAGAGTCGCGATGGGTGTGCTGCTCGACCGGTACGCCGAGATGCGGGTGACCCCCACCGTGCCCCTGGAGTTCTTCCGGCAGAGCATCTTTGCTGCCCGAAACATCCCGGTGACCGTGCGACACTCCTGATCGGCGGCTCACTCGGCGATCTGGTGGCACAGCCAGGCCAGCGCGAGCGGGTAGCGGTAGTCGATCCCGCTGTGGCCGGCGTCGAACAGCTCGAAGTGCACCCGCTCATCGGGCAGTCCGACGGCCCGGAGCTGATCGCGGAACGCCTGCGTGCCCAGGTCGAGGTACCACTCGTCGCGGGTGCCGGCATCCAGCCATACCGCGCGCAGCGAGCGCAGCGCGTCGGCGTACCGCGGCGCCATCCGGACCGGGTCCCAGTCCAGCCAGCGCTGCCAGACCTCCGGACGCAGCACCCCCGTGCGCTGGTCGAACGGCAGCTCCGGCGTGCCGTCCTCGCGGGCCGAGAAGCACGCGGAGATGCCGAGCATCATCAGCAGGTCCTTGTCGGCGGGCTTGGTGAATGCGGTGCGGGATCGGAAATCGGTCCACCAGGCGCCGATGTCGCCGTCGTAGTCGCGCAAATGGCGCACCGCCTTGCCGAACTCCGAGAGGTAGCACAGCTCGTACAAGGTGTCCCCGGCGTGGCTGGCCAGCGCCCCGAACAGGTCCGGCCGCAGCATCGGGGTGATCATGGCGCCGAACCCGCCGGAGGACTTGCCGCTGATCGCCCGGTGCGCCCGGTCCGGCAACGTCCGGTAGTGGGCGTCGACGAACGGCACGACCTCCGCGCACAGGTAGCTGTGGTAGCGCCCGGTACCCGGCGAGTCGACGAACTGGCTGCCGCCGTAGGCCGTCCAGGCGTCGACGAAGACCATGACTGCGGGCGGCACGTCGCCGGCCGCGAAGACGGCGTCGGCGGTTTCCGGGAACGGCCGGCGGTAAGGGTTGCGGTTGCGCCACATGGCCAGGTGCCCGGTGTAGCCCTGGATCACATAGACGCTCGGGTAACGTCGCTGGGAGCTGTCGTAGCCGGGCGGGACGTACACCCACAGCGGGCGGTGCGCGGGATCACCCAGCGGGTTGTCCCGTAACAGCACACTGTCGATCACGTGTTCGTCGAGCCGGCCGGCAAGCGCGGCGGACCAAGGCAGCATGCCGCTCACCGTACGTGTCGGGTGCCGCCCAGCAGCACAGCGAGGGCCTCGTGCCACTGCGCGTGCACCTGATCGTCGCCGGGCACACCGCCGACGATCGCGCCACACGCTGTGCAGAGCTTCCCGGCCGCTGCCCGAGGAACTCGATCGTACGGTGCGGATCGCCGCCTCGGCGGCAGGGTTGTCCGTATCGGCATGGCTGGCGCAAGCCGCTGCTCGGGTAGCGGCTGTCCCGATTGCTGCGCGGATGTCGCATCGTGCCGGACGACGAGATCGCCGGCCGGGCCGCCGGACGGGCCTGCGCCGCGGCGGGCACGTCCGACGTGGTGGACGCCCTTGTGGTGGTCACTGCCACGAAGCTCGCCGCACCGGTGGTCACCAGCGATCCCGACTATCTCGCTCACCTTGCCGCCAGCCTCGGCACCGCGCTGGCGCTGCACCCACTGTGCTAGTCGAGCATTC
This sequence comes from Pseudonocardiaceae bacterium, assembly GCA_050700055.1. GTDB lineage: Bacteria > Actinomycetota > Actinomycetes > Mycobacteriales > Pseudonocardiaceae. The sequence goes on along the minus strand of JBOHGE010000022.1, from coordinate 46,059 downwards.
GACGGAAACATCTACCGGTCGCAGCGGAGCCCGGTGATCCGTGGGACGCAGTCCGCGTAGCCCAGCAGCAGATCCACCGCGGCGTCGTTGCGTTGCACCTCGCGCTTGATCTCGGTCTCCGGTGGGTAGAAGCCGCCTTGCGCCTGGCTGGTCGGGTACATCTCGAAGGTGTAGGACCAGATGTGATGCTGCGCCCACATCCAGTCGCCCACCGTGCCGTCGGTGATGTAGAGGTCGCTGGACTGCTCCGGGGTGTAACCGTTGGTGGCGGCCATCGTCTCGCCCAACCCGCGGAAGACCGCCGCGTCGGAGGTGGTCAAGCCCGGGCCGGTGTCGTCGGTGGTGAAACCGTAGGGCCACAGCACCAGCTCGGAGTAGCTGTGGAAGTCGATATGTGCGGTGATCTGCTGCCTGCCGTCGATCACCCGGCTGTTCACCCAGTCCCGCAGTTGCGCGGTTTCCGGGGTGGAGAACGCCGCCGTGCCGTGGTAGTCATCGTCGGCCGGATCGGCGCTGGATCCACTGCAGCAGCCCCACCGGGTGCCCCAGTTCCGGTTCAGGTCGGTGCCGACTTGGGTGTTCTCCGAGGTCGACTGCCGGTTCTTGCGCCACAGCGCGAAAAGGCCGGTGGAGATGTCGTACTCGGCGCCGTCGGGGTTGACCATCGGCAGCACCCAGATCTCCCGGGACCTCACCAGCTGGGTGATCGCCGGATCGGTGCCGTAGCCCTCCGCCAACCGCCGCACAATGTGCAGGCACATCTCGACAGTGATGTGCTCACGGGCGTGCTGCGCGCAGCTGAACAGCACCTCGGGGTCGTGCTTGTCGGCGTGCACATCATCGCTGATCTTCACCAGCGGTAGCGGGCGACCCTCGGCCGACCGGCCGTAGCTGGATACCGCGACCCGATCGGGGCGCGCAGCGGCGATCGCGTCCAGCTCAGCGGTGAGCTTGTCGTAGGTGTGGTAGCCCCCGTACCCGATCGGGAAGGTGCCCGGGGCCACCACCCCCGGAACCGCTGGCAGCGCCGGAAGCGGCAGCAGCCGTAGCCCGCTGGCCCGTAACCGCTGGGCCTGCTCGGGTGAAGCGCGGACCTCCAGGTAGTCCCGCCCGCCGCCGAGCACGTCGACGCCCTGGTGCAGCACCGCGGTGCGTGCGGCCGGGCTGTCCAACCCCGGTACCCGGTAGGCCGCGATCGGCTCCGGCGGCGCAGCAGTCGCAGCAAGCGGCATGCCCACCACGAGCATCCCCAACAAAGCGATCACAGCAACCTGGCGCCCTAGCACCTCGCGGACCCTAACGGACCGTTGCCCCCGCAGCGCATTCAGCGGGCTGAGCGGGGTTATTTCGGGGCGCGAGACCCCGCTGAGCCTGCTCAATGCGGGGCGGTCCAATGGGGGGCGCACTAGGGTGAGTGGGGTGCTCAGACGTACTGATTTGCGGGGATGCCGTCCTGCGCCCGCCTCATTGCGGGGGTTGCTGCCCCGGGCCGAGGTGGACGTCGATGCGGTGGCGCACCAGGTGGCACCGGTGATCGAGGCGGTCCGTGACCGGGGCGTGGCGGCGGCGCTGGAGTTCACCGAACGCTTCGACGGAGTCCGGCCAGCCGGCATCCGGGTACCGGTCGACGCGCTGCGCACCGCTCTGGCGCAACTGGACCCGGCGGTGCGCGCCGCCCTGGAGGAGTCCATCGCCCGGGTCCACCAGGCTCACGCCGACCAGCGCCGCACCGAGACGATCACCCGGGTGGTGCCCGGCGGCACCGTCACGCAGCGGTGGGTGCCGGTGGGCCGGGTCGGGCTCTACGCGCCCGGCGGGCTGGCGGTCTACCCGTCCACCGTCGTGATGAACGTGGTGCCCGCCCAGGTCGCCGGGGTGGCGTCGCTGGTGGTGTGCTCGCCGCCGCAGGCCGCCCACGGTGGCCGGCCGCACCCCACCGTGCTCGCCGCCGCTGCCCTGCTCGGGGTCGACGAGGTATGGGCGGTCGGTGGAGCGCAGGCCGTCGCGCTGCTCGCCTACGGTGGCACGGACACCGACGGTGCGCCGCTGGAGCCGGTAGAGATGGTCACCGGGCCCGGCAACATCTACGTCACCGCGGCCAAGCGCGCCCTGCGCGGCATGATCGGCATCGACGCCGAGGCCGGGCCCACCGAGATCGCCATCCTGGCCGACGGCACCGCCGACCCGGTGCACGTCGCCGCTGACCTGATCTCCCAAGCCGAGCACGACACCTTGGCGGCCAGTGTGCTGGTCACCGACTCGGTCGCGCTGGCCGACGCCGTGGACGCCGAGCTGCACCGGCAGGTCCCGGCCACCAAGCACACCGAGCGGATCTGCACCGCACTGACCAGCCGGCAGTCCGGCTGCATCCTGGTGTCCGATGTGGACGCCGGGCTGACGGTGGTGGACGCCTACGCGGCGGAGCACCTGGAGATCCAGACCGCCGACGCGGTCGCGGTGGCCCGCCGGGTGCGCAACGCCGGAGCGATCTTCGTCGGCCCCTACGCGCCGGTCTCGCTGGGCGACTACTGCGCCGGCTCCAACCACGTGCTGCCCACCGGAGGCTGCGCCCGGCACTCCTCGGGGCTGTCCGTGCAGACGTTCCTCCGCGGCGTCCAGCTCATCGAATACGACGAGGATGCGCTGGTGAAGGTCGCCGACCAGGTCGTCGCCCTGGCCGAGGCCGAGGACCTGCCCGCGCACGGTCAGGCGATCACCGCCCGGTTCCGCGGGATCTCGCCGTGACGGCACTGGCCGGCCCGGTCGGCTGCGACGTGATGCTGGCCGACCTGCCGCTGCGCGGCGACCTGCGGGGCTGCAGCCCCTACGGTGCGCCGCAACTCGACGTCGCGGTGCGGTTGAACACCAACGAGAACCCCTACCCGCCGCCGGACGCCCTGGTCATCGAGATCGCCGCCGCGGTGCAGCAGGCGGCTGCCGACCTGCACCGCTACCCCGACCGGGACGCCGTTGCGCTGCGCACCGACCTGGCCGGCTACCTCGCGCAGCGCACCGGGGTGGCGCTGACCGCGGCGAACCTGTGGGCCGCCAACGGGTCCAACGAGATCATCCAGCAGCTGCTGCAAGCCTTCGGCGGGCCCGGCCGCAGCGCGCTGGGCTTCACCCCGTCGTACTCGATGCACCCGATCATCTCCGCCGGCACCCGCACCCGGTGGATCCCGGCACCGCGCCGGACCGACTTCTCCCTGGATGCCGCAGCAGCGGTGGCTGCCATCCAGCAGCACCGGCCGGACGTGCTGTTCGTCACCAGCCCCAACAACCCCACCGGGCAGTCGATCCCGCCGACCGACCTGGCAGCAGTGCTGGCCGCCGCGCCGGGCATCGTGGTGGTCGACGAGGCATACGGCGAGTTCAGCGGCGAGTGCAGCGCCGTTGGACTGCTCGGGCGGTTCCCGGACAAGCTGGTGGTCTGCCGGACGATGAGCAAGGCGTTCGCCTTCGCCGGCGGGCGGCTGGGTTATCTCGCCGCCGCACCGGCCGTGGTGGACGCCTTGCTGCTGGTACGGCTGCCCTACCACCTCTCGACGCTGACCCAGGCGGCGGCCCGGGCCGCGCTACGGCACGGATCGGCCACCCTGGCATCCGTGGCGATACTGGTGCAGGAACGGGAGCGCGTGATCGCGGCGTTGCGCGGGCTGGGTGCCCAGGTGGTGCCGTCGGACGCGAACTTCGTCCTGTTCGGGTGGTTCGTCGACGCGCCTGCCGCCTGGCGGCGTTACCTGGATCACGGTGTGCTGATCCGTGATGTGGGGATCGACGGTCACTTGCGGGTCACCGTCGGCACCCCGGCGGAGAACGACGTGTTCCTGGCCGCGAGCGCGGCCGTGCTTGCCGAGGAGGCGTGATGAGCCGCACCGCCCGGATCGAGCGGGTGACCAAGGAGTCCACGGTGCTCGTCGAGCTCGACCTCGACGGTACCGGTCGTGCCGAGATCAGCACCGGCGTCGCGTTCTTCGACCACATGCTCACCTCGCTGGCCAAGCATGCGGCGTTCGACCTGGTCATGCGCGCCACCGGCGATATCGACATCGACGCCCACCACACCGTCGAGGACGTCGCCATCGTGCTCGGTCAGGCATTGCTGGCGGCATTAGGGGACAAATCTGGCATCAGGCGTTTCGGGGACGGCTGGGTGCCGATGGACGAGACGCTGGTGCACGCTGCGGTGGATGTCTCCGGGCGCCCGTACTGCGTGCACACCGGCGAGCCCGACGTGCTGGCCGGCTTCGTGGTGGGCGGCAACTACCCGACGGTGCTCAACCGGCACGTCTTCGAGACGCTGGCCGTCCACGCGCAGCTGGCGGTGCACATCCGGGTGCTGCACGGTCGCGACCCGCACCACATCACCGAGGCGCAGTACAAGGCGCTGGCCCGGGCGCTGCGCGTTGCCGTCGAGCTTGACCCGCGCGGGTGCGGGGTGCCCTCCACCAAAGGTGTGCTGTGATCAGGCGGGTGGTGGTCGTCGGCGCTGACGCGACGGGGATGAGCGCGGCCTCGCAGGCGCTGCGGCGCGCGGGTCGGGACGCGCTGGAGGTGGTGGCCTTCGAGCGCGGCCATCACGTGTCCTACTCGGCCTGCGGTATCCCGTACTGGGTGGCGGGCGACGTCGCCGAGGCCGACGCGCTGATCGCCCGCAGTGCCGCCGAGCACCGGGCCAACGGGATCGACCTGCGGGTCCGTACCGAGGTCACCGGCATCGACCTGGACGCCCGCACCGTGACCGCCGTCGAGCTCGACGGCGGCGGCAGCTACCAGGTGGGTTTCGACGATCTGGTGCTGGCCACCGGCGCGGTGCCGGTACGCCCAGACCTGCCCGGGGTGCGCGCACCAGGCGTCTACGGCGTGCAGACTCTGGCCGACGGCGCCGCTGTGTTGGACGGTCTGGCTCACCGGCCGCGCCGGGCGGTCGTGGTCGGCGGCGGCTACATCGGTATCGAGATGGCCGAGGCGATGGTCCGCCGTGGGCTGGCGGTCACCCTGGTGGACCGGGCTGCGCAGCCGATGGCCACGCTCGACCCGGACATGGGTGCCCTGGTGCGCGAGGCGATGCAGGGGATGGGGATCACCGTGCTCACCGGCACTCCGGTCACCGGCTTCGAGACCGGTTCTGACGGCCGGGTATCCGGGGTGGGCACTGAGAGCACGACGCTGCCGGCGGACATCGTCGTGCTGGGGCTGGGCGTGCGGCCGGCCACCGAGCTGGCCCTGGCTGCCGGACTGCCGTTGGGCGAGCACGGCGGGGTGCTGACCGACCTGCGGATGCGGGTGCCCGGCCACGACGGGGTGTGGGCCGGCGGCGACTGTGTCGAGGTGCTGCACCGGGTCTCGCAGCGTCGAGTGCACATCGCGTTGGGCACCCACGCCAACAAGCACGGCCGGGTGATCGGCACGAACCTGGGCGGCAATTACGCGACTTTCCCCGGGGTGGTCGGCACCGCGGTCAGCAAGGTCTGCGATCTTGAGGTCGGTCGGACCGGGCTGCTGGAGGCCGAGGCGCGGGCCGTCGGGTTCGAGCCGGTCAGCGTGACGGTGCGGTCGACCACCCGGGCCGGCTACTTCCCGGGCGCCACCCCGATCACCGTCAAGATAATCGCCGAGTGCAGCACCGGGCGGCTGCTCGGCGCGCAGCTGGTCGGCCGGGAGGGCTCGGCCAAGCGAGTCGACGTGTGCGCCGTCGCGCTGTGGAACGGGATGACTGTCGAGGAGATGACCGGTCTGGACCTCGGTTACGCGCCACCGTTCTCCCCGGTCTGGGATCCTGTGCTGGTGGCCGCCCGGAAGGCGACCGCGGCGGTCTGAGTTCAGGATGGCAGGCCGTACTTGCGCACCGCGACGGGCAGCACCGGGTACCGCCCTTCATAGATCCGCTGGTGCAGCTCGGCTTCGACGATGGCGCGCACGATGGGCTCCTGCCGCGCGGCGTCGTCGGTGCTGGTCACCTGCAGCGGCCAGTCGCCGGCGGTCGAGCCACGCAGGTGAGCGTGGTTGAAGCTGCGCCGGAACCAGGCGATCACCTGAACCGGGGCGACCGGACCACCGTGCCGGGAGGTCGCTTCCCGTTGCCGGGGCCAGGACAGCACCCAGTGCTCGCCCACGCTGCCGTCATCGGTCTCGACACCATGGCGGCTGATCTCGCCGGTGGTCTCCAGGAACGTCGCGTCGGCCTCGGCGAACACGCCGCGAATCACCGGATCGAGCAACTGGACCGCCCGGTGGAACACGGCCAGCCGGTCCGGCCATGACGTGGCGCCCTCGTAACTGCGCGCCGCGAGATCCGCCAGATGCCGCAGCAGATCCTCCTCGCGCAACCCTGGTCCTTCCCACCGCGTTTGCGGTAATTCAGGGGTCGATAAGTGCAGTCTGCATCCAGAACGCGGTGTCTGGGAGGGTGGTGGGGTGGCGTCTGTCGTCGTGCTGGATTACGGGTCGGGGAATCTGCGGTCTGCGGAGCGGGCGTTGCGGCGGGCTGGGGCGGAGGTGGCGGTGACCGCTGACGTGGACGCCGCGCTGGACGCGGACGGGCTGGTGGTGCCCGGGGTCGGTGCGTTCGCCGCGTGCATGGCCGGGCTACGGTCGGTGCGCGGGGACCGGATCATCGGACGCCGGCTGGCTGGTGGTCGCCCGGTGCTCGGGATCTGCGTGGGGATGCAGGTGTTGTTCAGCCGCGGCGTCGAGCACGGGGTGCAGACCGACGGCTGCGCCGAGTGGCCCGGGACCGTGGAGCGGTTGAAAGCCGACGTGCTGCCGCATATGGGGTGGAACACCGTGGTACCGCCGGTGGGCTCGCGGCTGTTCGCCGGCCTCGACGCCGACGCCCGCTTCTACTTCGTGCACTCCTACGCCACCCGCCACTGGGAACTGGAAAGCACCCTGGTGTCCCCGGTGGTGACCTGGGCCGAGCACGGCGAGCCGTTCGTCGCCGCGGTGGAGAACGGGCCGCTGTGGGCCACCCAGTTCCATCCCGAGAAATCCGGCGACGCCGGTGCGCACCTGCTGCGCAACTGGATCGCAACGCTGTAGTACCACCGCTTAGGGTGGGCCGGTGAGTTTTTTTGTGCTGCTGCCCGCGGTGGACGTCGCCGGTGGCCGGACCGTCCGCCTTACCCAGGGCGAGGCCGGCACCGAGACCGAGTACGGCGACCCGGTCGAGTCCGCACTGGCCTGGCAGGCCGACGGAGCGGAGTGGATCCACCTGGTCGATATCGACGCGGCGTTCGGCCGGGGATCCAATGCCGCCGTGCTGGCGGACGTGGTCGGCCGGCTGGACATCGCGGTGGAGCTCTCCGGCGGGATCCGCGATGACGCGTCGCTGCAGCGGGCGCTGGCCACCGGATGCGCCCGGGTGAACCTGGGCACCGCTGCGCTGGAGGAGCCGGCCTGGTGCCGGGCGGCGATCGCCGAGCACGGCGATCGGATCGCGGTGGGGCTCGACGTGCGGATCATTGACGGGCAGCACATCCTCGCCGCCCGCGGCTGGACTGCGCACGGCGGGGATCTCTGGGAGGTCCTGGAGCGCCTGGACGCCGACGGTTGCCCGCGCTACGTGGTCACCGACGTCACCAAGGACGGCACGCTGCGCGGACCGAACCTGGATCTGCTGCGCGCGGTGTGCGCCCGCACGAAAGCCCCGGTGATCGCCTCCGGGGGGGTCTCCGGCGCCGGCGACGTGGCTGCCCTGGCCGCGCTGGCTCCGCAGGGCGTGGAGGGCGCGATCATCGGCAAGGCGCTCTACACCGGAGCGCTCACGTTGCCCGAGGCGCTGGCCGCCGCCCGCTGAGCCGCCGCTTAGGCTGAGCGAGTGGCTGTTGCCGTACGCGTGATCCCGTGCCTGGACGTCGACGCCGGTCGAGTGGTCAAAGGGGTGAACTTCACCGCCCTGCGCGACGCCGGCGATCCGGTGGAGCTGGCCACCGCCTACGACGCGCAGGGCGCCGACGAGCTGACCTTCCTGGACGTCACGGCTTCCTCGGCGGACCGCGAGACGACCTACGACGTGGTGCGTCGCACCGCCGAGTGCGTCTTCATCCCGCTCACCGTCGGCGGGGGGATCCGCGCGGTGTCCGATGTGGACCGCCTGCTGCGGGCCGGCGCGGACAAGGTGAGCATCAACACCGCCGCGGTGGCCCGCCCCGAGCTGCTGCGCGAGGCCGGCCACCGCTTCGGCGCGCAATGCATCGTGCTGTCGGTGGACGCCCGGCGGGTACCTCTTGGAGAGCCACCAACCCCCTCTGGTTTCGAGGTGACCACGCACGGCGGGCGGCGCGGCACCGGGATCGACGCGGTGAGCTGGGCCGCTCGCGGCCAGGAGCTGGGGGTGGGGGAGATCCTGCTCAACTCGATCGACGCTGACGGCACCCAAGCAGGCTTCGACCTCGAGATGATCTCGGCGGTGCGTGCCGTGGTCACCGTCCCGGTGATCGCCAGTGGCGGCGCGGGTGCGGTAGGGCATTTCCCCCCCGCGGTGGCCGCCGGCGCCGATGCGGTGCTCGCCGCCAGTGTCTTTCACTTCGGACAGCTGCGGATCGGCGACGTCAAGGACAGCCTGCGCGCAGCCGGGGTGACGGTGCGATGAGCGGGCTGGACCCGGCGATCGCCGAGCGACTCACCCGCAACGCCGACGGGCTGGTGTGCGCCGTGGTGCAGCAGCGCGGCACCGGCGAGGTACTGATGGTGGCCTGGATGGACGACAAGGCGCTGCACCGCACGTTGACCACCGGCCGGGCCACCTACTGGTCGCGCAGCAGGCAGACCTACTGGGTCAAGGGCGAGACCTCCGGGCACACCCAGCACGTGCATGAGGTGCGGCTGGACTGCGACGGCGACGCGGTGCTGCTCGTCGTCGACCAGACCGGCCCGGCCTGCCACACCGGCGCAGGCACCTGCTTTCAGCAGGTGCTCGTGAGTGGCATTGAGTGCTAGAACACTGTTACGCACTCACGAGTGGGCCGGTGAGGTAGCGCTGCAGGTTGGGGGCGATCGCGCCGACCACGGTGTCGTGGTCGGCGGAGGCCAGTGGCTCGAGGCGGATCACATAACGGATCATTCCCAGGCCGATGACCTGGGTGCCGATCAGCGCCGTCCGCAGCTCGGGGCGGTCTGGGCACAGTGCCGTGGCGATCCGGCCGAAGATCGCCCGGCTGACGAACTCACGCAGCATCCGTGCGGCGGCCTCGTGACTCGCCACGCTGCGCACCAACGCGGTCAGTGCCCCGCCACCGTTGGTGTCCCAGACGGTGAGGAAGGTGCGCAGGAGTCGTTCGGCGGCCTGCTCGGGATCCCCGTCGAGGATCCGGTGGGCGATCTCCTCGGGGTTGATCGGGATCTCCATGACGGCACTGAACAGTGTTTCCTTGCCGCCGAACCAGTGGTTCACCATCGCGGGATCCACCCCCGCCCGCTGGGCGATGGCGCGCACGGTGGCGCCGTCGAAGCCGCGTTCGGTGAACTCCACCCTGGCGGCGTCGAGCAATGCTGCTCGGGTGTCCTGCCCAGCGGGCCGGCGGCCACGGGGCCGGCCACCACGCGCGGGCGCGTTCACGAGGTGTGGTGTCGCAGCGTGCACACCGGCACCAGATCGCCGCGCGACATCACATTCACGATCCTTCGCACCTCCTTGGTTTTCAACGATTGATGAGAAGATATGCCCGAGACCTCCCTACGTCAACGGCCGGGCACAATGTGTCCATGGCCGGTATCGGTGAGATTGGAATCGGGCACTTACAGCTGGATCGGGAGCGGTTTCGCGCCCTGGCGACTGATCGCCGGGTGATCCCGGTGACCCGGACACTGCTCGCCGACGGCGAGACCCCGCTGGGGGTCTACCGCAAGCTGGCCGGCGGCCGGGCCGGCACGTTCCTCTTCGAGTCGGCCGAGAACGGCTCGTCCTGGTCGCGCTGGTCGTTCGTCGGGGTGCACAGCGCCGCCACCCTCACCGAGTCCGGTGGTCGTACGGTCTGGCGGGGCTCACCACCGGTGGAGCTTCCGGGCGTCGATGCGCCCTGGGAGGGCAGCCCGCTGGAGGCGTTGCGCCAGACGGTGGCGGCGCTGCACACCGAGCCGCTGCCCGGCCTGCCGCCGCTGACCGGCGGGATGGTCGGCTACCTCGGCTACGACGCGGTCCGGCGCCTGGAACGGCTACCTGAGCTGGCGCTCGACGACCTCCGAGTGCCTGAGCTGGTGATGCTGCTGGCCACCGACTTGGCCGCGCTGGACCACCACGAGGGCACCGTCACGCTCATCGCCAACGCCATACTCGATCCATCGTCATCCGCCGCATGCGGCGAGGGGGACAACTCTCCCCAGCGCGTCGACGAGGCATACGACGACGCGGTGGCTCGGTTGGATGTGATGGTCGCGAAGCTGTGCACGCCGGCCCCGGCCAGCGCAGCGGTGTTCACCCGGCCGGTCCCGGAGTTCGTGCGCCGCCGCAGCCCGGAACAGCACCACGCGGCGGTCGAGGCCGCCAAGGAGGCGATCCGCGCCGGGGAGGCGTTTCAGGTCGTGGTCTCCCAGCGCTTCGAGATCGCTACCGATGCCGATCCGCTGGACATCTACCGGGTGCTGCGCACCACCAACCCCAGCCCGTACATGTACCTGCTCACGCTGGAGGACTTCAGCATTGTCGGCTGCAGCCCGGAGTCCCTGGTGACCGTGCGGGACGGGAAGGTCACCACGCACCCGATCGCCGGTACCCGGCCCCGCAGCGCCGACCCCGACGAGGACTGCTGGCTGGAGAAGGACCTGCTGGTCGACGAGAAGGAGCGCGCCGAGCACCTGATGCTCGTCGACCTCGGTCGCAACGACATCGGCCGGGTGTGCCGGCCCGGCTCGGTGCACGTCACCGACTTCTTCCGGGTCGAGCGCTACAGCCACGTCATGCACCTGGTCTCGACGGTGACCGGTGAGCTGGCGGCCGGGCATACCGCCTTCGACGCGGTGGCCGCCTGCTTCCCCGCCGGGACGCTGTCCGGGGCGCCCAAGCCGCGCGCGATGGAGCTGATCGAGGAGCTCGAGCCCACCCGGCGGGGGGTGTACGGGGGAGTGGTCGGCTACCTGGACTTCGCCGGGGATGCCGACACCGCGATCGCCATCCGGACCGCGGTGATTCGAAACGGGGTGGCCTACGTGCAGGCCGGTGGGGGCATCGTCGCCGACTCCGACCCGGTGGCCGAGGACACTGAGTGCCTGAACAAGGCGGGTGCGGTGCTGGCCGCCATCGCCGCGGCGGGCACTTTGCGGTTGGCCGCCGGGGAGCCTGCCGGGTCGCTGCGTGCCTGAGTGGGCTGCGTCCCGCAGCGAGCTCACGGCCGCCGTCGGGCTGCTGATCTGCGCCGCAGCGGCGTTCGGTGGCGCGGCGGCGCTGGGTTGGGCGCAGGTCGCTTTCCAGGTACCGAAGCGGGGGATCGTCGAGGTCTTGGTGGACGGCTCCGAGGTGCTGCCCGCGCTGGCACCGCTGGCCGTGCTCGCCCTCGCTGCGGTGGCCGCGGTGTTGGCCACCGGCGGGTGGGCGCGGCGGCTGCTCGGCGGATTGCTGTTAGGCGCAGCGGTCCTGCCGGCCCTCGGCGGGCTGCCCGTGCTGGACCCGGGCCGGCTGACCGCCGCCGCGTTGTCAGTGGCCGGGTGGCCCGCCCGGTCAGTCCAGGCCGGGACGGTCACGGTGCTGCCCGCCGGGCCCGGACTGGCCGCTGGTGGGGCGGTGCTGCTCGGTGCAGCCGGCGTCGTTCTGCTGGTGCGCGGCCACCGGATGCCCCGGCTGGGTCGCCGCTACCAGGCACCCACGTCCCGCCCGGACGGGTTGTGGACGCGGATGGACGCCGGCGAGGACCCGACCGTGCCGGGACACCCCCGGTGACGAGGCACCGGACCGGCCGGAGCTAGCATCGAGTCCCGGCTCGGCACGGGGCGGAAGGGGAGAGGCTTGAGCGTCTTAGAGGCAATCCTCGAAGGGGTCAGAGCGGACCTCGCTGACCGCGAAGCCGCTGTCGAGTTCACTGAGATCAAGCGTCGCGCCACCCGGGTGATCGCCCCCCGGGATGCACTGGCGGCGTTGCGGTGCCCGGGCATCGGCGTCATCGCTGAGGTGAAACGCTGCAGCCCGTCCCAGGGAGTTCTGGCCGACATCCCGGATCCGGCCGCGCTCGCCGTCGACTACGCCGAGGCCGGCGCCCGCATGATCAGCGTGCTGACCGAGAGCCGGCGGTTCGGGGGTTCGCTGGCCGACCTGGACGCGGTGCGCGCTGTGGTCGATATCCCGGTGCTGCGCAAGGATTTCATCGTCAGCCCCTACCAGGTGCACGAGGCACGCGCGCACGGAGCGGACGTGGTGCTGCTCATCGTCGCCGCACTGGAGCAGAACGCGCTGGAGTCCCTGGTCGATCGGGTCGAGTCGCTGGGGATGGCTGCGCTGGTCGAGGTGCACACCGCCGAGGAAGCCGACCGCGCGCTGGAGGCCGGCGCGACCTTGATCGGGGTGAACGCCCGCGACCTGCACACCTTGGACGTCTATCCCGAGGTGTTCGGCCGGATCGCACCGGGGTTGCCGCCCGGTGTGCTGCGGGTCGCCGAGTCCGGTGTGCGTGGGCCGGCGGATCTACTGGCCTATGCCGGTGCGGGCGCGGACGCGGTACTGGTCGGTAAGGGGCTGGTGACCAGCGGCGACCCCAAGGCCGCGGTCATCCAGCTGGTCACCGCGGGGTCGCACCCGGCCTGCCCGAAGCCGGTGCGGTGAGCGCGTGCCCGTGGTGACCGCTCAGCCTGACGTCCGCGGGTACTTCGGGCGCTACGGCGGGCGGTTCGTGCCCGAGGCGCTCATCGCGGCTCTGGACGAGCTCGCCACCGCCTATGCCGAGGCCCAGTCGGACCCGGCGTTCATCGCCCGGCTGAACGGCCTGCTCGCCGACTACACCGGCCGGCCCTCGCCGATCACCGAGGCGCCCAGGCTGTCCGAGCACGCGGGCGGGGCGCGGATCGTGCTCAAGCGTGAGGACCTCAACCACACCGGTTCCCACAAGATCAACAATGTGCTGGGTCAGGCGCTGCTCACCGAACGGATGGGCAAGCCGCGGGTGATCGCGGAGACCGGAGCCGGCCAGCACGGCGTCGCCACCGCCACCGCGTGTGCGCTGCTCGGGCTGCAGTGCGTGGTCTACATGGGCGAGGTGGACGTCCAGCGCCAAGCACTCAACGTCGCCCGGATGCGGTTGCTCGGTGCCGAGGTGGTGTCGGTGACGACCGGCTCGCGCACTCTCAAGGACTCCATCAACGAGGCGCTGCGGGACTGGGTGACCAATGTGGACACCACGCACTACCTGCTCGGCACGGTCGCCGGGCCGCATCCCTTCCCGGTGATGGTGCGCGACTTCCACCGGGTCATCGGGTTGGAGGCTCGCGCACAGATGCTGTCCCGGTACGGGCGGCTGCCCGATGCGGTGGCCGCCTGCGTCGGTGGCGGCTCCAACGCGATCGGCATCTTCCACCCGTTCCTTGATGACCCGGCAGTGCGCCTGGTCGGCTTCGAGGCCGCCGGCCACGGGGTGGACACCGGCCGGCACGCCGCGACGCTGTCGGCCGGTGAACCCGGGATGCTGCACGGCGCGCTGTCCTACCTGCTGCAGGACTGCGACGGGCAGACCATCGAGACACACTCGATCTCGGCCGGCCTGGACTACCCCGGGGTAGGGCCCGAGCATTCCTGGCTCAAGGACACCGGTCGCGCCGAGTACCGGCCGATCACCGATGCCCAGGCGATGGACGCCTTCCAGTTGCTGTCCCGCACCGAGGGGATCATCCCGGCGATCGAGTCGGCGCACGCGGTGGCAGGGGCTTTGCAGCTCGGGCCGGAGCTGGGGGAGGGGGCCTTGTTGCTGGTCAACCTGTCCGGTCGCGGCGACAAGGACGTGGACACCGCGGTGAAATGGTTCGACCTGCTGGACGGTGAGCAGTGACCTCCCGGCTCGCGCCGCTGTTCGAGGCTTGCTGTGCGGAGCACCGGGCTGCGCTGATCGGCTACTTACCCGCCGGCTATCCCACCGTCGACGGCTCCCGGACGCTGTTCGCTGCCATGCTCGACGGCGGCTGTGATCTGGTCGAGGTCGGGGTGCCCTACTCCGACCCGGTGCTGGACGGGCCGACCATCCAGGCCGCCGCCGACGCCGCCTTGCGTGGCGGGGTGCGGCTGCGCGACGTGCTCGCGGTAGTGGAGTCGATCGCTGGTGTCGGCGGGCGAGCAGTGGTGATGACCTACTGGAACCCCGTGCACCACTACGGCGTGGACGCCTTCGCCCGGGATCTCGCCGCTGCCGGGGGGCTGGGTCTCATCACCCCCGATCTGATTCCCGACGAGGCTGACGACTGGCTGGTCGCCGCGCAGAAGCACGACCTGGACCGGATCTTCCTGGTGGCCCCCTCGTCCACTGACCAGCGCCTGGCAGCGACCGCAGCGGTGACCCGCGGCTTCCTGTACGCGAGTTCCGTGATGGGGGTGACCGGCGCCCGTGACGTGGTGAGCAGCGCCGCTCCCGCACTGGTCAGCCGGGTGCGCGAGCAGGCACCAGGGCTGCCAGTGGGCGTCGGGCTCGGGGTACGCAACGGCGCGCAAGCCGCCGAGGTGGCAGCCTTCGCCGACGCAGTGATCGTCGGCTCAGCCTTCGTCACCGCCGCCGCCGCAGCAGACGGCGAACCCGGCGTCCGCGCATTGGCCGCCGACCTCGCCACCGGCGTCCGCCGCCCCGCCCCCCAACCTCCCGTTCCGCATTCAGCGGGCTCAGCGTGGCTATCGGGGCACTGATAGCCACGCTGAGCCCGCTGAATGCGCAAATAGCGACCACATGGCGCGGTACGGTGCGAGCGCGTCCGACAACAACCGAACATTCGCTCTCCTTCCGGCTGGGTGCTCACCTCGCGCCGATCGATCAGTGGCGGTTGCTCGCTGATGGCTGCCTTCTCCATTGCGCGCTCTTTGTGCGGGTCGGCATGCTCAGCTATACTGCATCGAGTTATCAGAGGCCGTTCGGGTGCGTCGTTGGCGGATCTGATGGACGTCGCTGCGGCGGTGTCTACCTCGGCGGTCTCGCGCTGACTAATTCTCAGTGCAGCGCTGCCTTCGAGTGGCCGGTCTCTCAGCTCGATATGCCTTATTGGTTTTGGTCTGCAAGCTGTCATATTGATGCGATCAGCCAACTTTTTCGATCGGGTGGAGTGAACTCGGTCAGGAGACCGGGGAGCCCTGGCCGGCGTCAATGGTGGTGACGACCACCTTCCCTGGTAGCGGGAACGTTTCGCCGACCCCGTCAGGCACCTTGACCGCCACACGTCAGCCTTGCGACAACGCGAATTTTTGTATCTCGTCGGCGGACTCTACCCTACGAGCGGCGGCGTAACATTGCCGGGTGTGGTCGATGAGTCGCTCAGCGGCCTTGGGCCCCAGTAGCACGCCAGAATCGAACACCTCGGCAGAATTCAGTGACGGTATCGGAACGACAGCGGCTTGTTCGGATACGCAGAAGAAGCGCTCTGGCATGTGGGGATCGCCATCAATAAGACCTATGTGCGGGGTCTTCAGCCCCTGACTCCAGCAGTCCGGGTCGCGCAGCTCCAACAAGCGCAGTAGGTGATCCACTAGAACTGGATGGCGCGGAGGGCCGAAGAGGATACGGTAATGTACCACTCCGGGCCGCTCGGCCAGAGAAATCTCGATGGTGTTCAGATACCCCTTGTCCCGAGAACGGGATCCGGCGATGGCCAGGAAATGCTCGGCCTCTCGGGCCGTCGCAACCAGCGCTTTGCGCAGATCGGGATATCCAACCAGTAGGCGTGGAGTTTCGTCGAGGGCGACGGGCTGTGCGTCTTGATGGGCGAAGAGTACGTCAGGTGGGCTTACGTAGTAGGCGGAAAGAATCTTTCGATAACGGACGCTGGTGGTGTGCCGTCCAAGCTCCCACTCGGAGAGCATGCTTGGAGTAACGCCAGACGACCCGCTTGGTGAGGCTAGGTCGAGATCCTGGCACACCCTTTCCAGTGTTGCCGGGATAGCTAGGCGGGCCCGCCGCAGAAGAGAGGGGATAATGGCGGACCGCTTCACCTTGCCGTTCCTTTCAGGTGCTGCTCTATCTCCGTTTACCCTCATCGCACTGTCATCCATTTGTCGTTAAGTGAGGGGCTAGTCGGCCGTTGCCGGATGGTGTATGGCGATCTCCCGTATGGTGTCCGCTATAGTCAGTTTCTCGCACGCTGATGCCAAAGCCGGGTGTCTGGCGAGCAGGGTGTAACCCTGGGGTGGGTGGAATGAGCCGAGCATCTCGGTCAGATGGGCGGCGGTGAAGCTAGGGTATTCCCGTACCCGGGTGATGGGCAGTGCGAACCCGCGCTCCAGATCCTGGAGGTACTCGTAGACCGAAGCGCCGTTGCCGGCTCGGGTTTGCTCAGCTATCTCGGCGATGCGCTGGGGGGTGCCGGTGATCGCCGCGTCGAGGTCGATGACGGCGGTCAGGTGGGAGACTGGCGCGGTGAGGTAGACGTACCAGGTCGTCCGGCGGCCAGTGAGGTAGCGGCGGCGAAACTCGTGCCGTTTGGGGCCACGCCAGATCAACTCGTAGTACTCGGGGTTGAGCGACATCAACACTGGTTCCGGTGATGGGCTGAGTTCAAAGCTACCGAAAAGGTCCTGCACCAGCGCGCTTCCTCTCTAGTCTTCCTGAGCATCGCCGAGGCGATGACCAACTGTAGCGACCGCTCCGCGCGCACTGGATGAGTGCAGCGGACGTCTCCACCGCCCCTTCGGTACTTGTCATCGCAGGTGAGCAACGGATCGAAACTTGGTGAACAAGCCGGTGCGCAGCTGGTGATCTGGCTTCAGTAGACACGCTGAGTGACGCTTGCCCGGTAAGAGGAGATCGGGCATGGAGGCGAGCGTGAAGATCAGTACGAGTGACGCGGTGATCGGGTTTCCTCGTGAGTCCACGCCAGGGGACCGACGGACACTCCTGACTCCCACGGTTGTGCGGGCGCTCACTGAATCCGGCTTCACGGTTACTGCGGAGCCAGGTATCGCCACCGGAATCGGGTGCCCGGACGCGGTGCTGCGGAGTGCGGGCGTCCGTTTCACAGACGTGAGCGGTGTGTGGTCGGCGCTGCTGGTGCTGCGCTACAAGTGCACCGACCCTGAAGACTTGGCCCTCTTGACAGCATGCCAGTCAGTTGGCGCTCTGTTCCACGCCGAAGGTGACTCGCGCCTGCTCATTGCGCTGACCGCCACCGGAGCTACCGCCTACAGCTACGAATTCCCTGCTGAGGGTGCCCGGTTTCCCCTCGGCAGGCACGCCACACTCGCAGTAACAGCAGTTGCGAGGTGACAGCGGTCCGACCGGTGATGTGGGTGTACCTCGCGGCGGGATACACGCTCCGGTGGCGCCGGGGCGACGCGGTGGCCTACGTGTTCGCGGGCCGGGAAGCCGGCGACAGTGACCGCGTTGCCGGAGCGATCGACACCATCCCGGTCTCGCAGACTGGCTGGACGGATGCGGCCGAGGTCAGAGCGGTAGCAGCCCGGTGGCTTCGCGCGGTAGGGCCTTCAAAGTAGCGGTTCGAAGTAGCGGGTGGCGCCGCCGAAGCGGCCGGTGTGCTCGTCTAGATCGAATATCAGCACAACGTTCCCAGGGAGTTGCTCCGTACTGATCGCGATCCGGGTGGCGGCGTGGCAGAAGATGCCAGACCTCCTCGGTACCCTTAGGCGGTGGTCATCAAGGGCGTGGCCTCAGCCGTCTTCGAGCGTGAGGACATGCGCCAGGCGCTGGCGCTGCGTGATATCTCCACCGTGTACCGGGTCCTCATCGATCATGGGGTTACTCAGCGCTATCTCGCCGAACTCGTCGGGCAGAGCCAGTCCGAGGTCTCAGAGATCCTTCGGGGGCGCCGGGTCCAGAGCTACGCCGTCCTCGATCGGATCGCACAGGGACTCGGGGTGTCGCGCGGGTCCATGGGTCTCGCCTACCGTGATGAGTACGAGGGGTCTGAGCCGCTGTTCGATGAGGTGACAGAGGACATGAAGCGTCGCGCGCTTCTGGCCACTGGTGCCGTGGCACTGTTCGGAAGTCCGGTCTTGGGCGAGATTCTCGAGCTGCCCGAACGCCCGGCCGTACCGACCCCGTTGCCCAATAGCCTCGGACCGCCGGACGTCCAAGCGTTGCAGGGGTTGACGAAAGCTCTCGAAACCGGGGTGCAGTACTACGGCGGTGGGTACGACGTGACCAGTCCGGTGGCACAGCGAGCTGAGCGATTGCTGCAGGTTCCGGCGGCTGACTCGACCAAGGTTGCGATCGCTACGGCGGTGGCGGAGCTTCACAACGTGGCCGGCTGGACTGCTTTCGACTCCCATCAAGACGACGCCGCCCGGTATCACTTCGCTCGTGCCATGTCGCTCGGCAACGGAGGGGATGGGTTTCAGTTCGCCAGGGCGGCCTACCTCGGTGGGGTGTCGACTGCTGAGCGTGGGCACCTTGACGACGGGCTCACGCTGATACAGCTCGGCCAGATGCGAATCGATCAGGGTCCCGGAGGCCCACGAGCCGGGGAACTCAAAGCCTGGTTGGCCGCCGACTCGGCTTGTGTGCTTGCTCACATGGGCCACCGTGACGCGGCACGCTCCGCGTTGTCCTCAGCAAGGGACGGCTGGTGCGCCCCGGACGCCGATGATCAGGCGGACATGAACTGGGTGACCGCTCTCGTCGAGATGAGCCTCGACCGCACGGACGTCGCTGAGGGACTGGTAGCGATGTCGGTAAGGCACTGGGAGGGCACCTCCGACCGTCGACAAGCCGTTCTGGGGCGCATCACGCTGGCTCAGCTGCATGTCCAAGCCGGCGACAGTCGCGGCAATGCGATGGCGTACCAGGTGATCAGCGATGTTGGGGAGCTGCGGTCAGTTCGAGCCCGCGAGCGGCTGAGGCCGATGATCGAGACGCTCGAAGCGCGGCCAGAGTCAGAGTCGCGTCAGCTAGCCGGATGGGCGAGACGCGTCAGCTCGGTCTGACGAGACTCAGACCACCCTGAAGATGGGCTTCGCGAACGTGTCAGGACGGTGGTTGTTCGTCAGCCCGGGTAGGGCGGCGCCTCTGCCCAGCCCCAGCGGTGGACGGGGGGCCTGCGGCGTGGACACCTCTGCCATACCGTCTCCTGATTCAGGTGTAAGACTGTAAGCGAGATCTTAGCGGGACGACGCTGATGAAGATGAGGTCTCCGGCAGGAGCGCTCGGGGCGGCAGATACCGTGTCGTCCGTGCTCACCGCGATGTTCCTTGCCACGATACCCAGCCCGGATCGCGGAGTCTGGTACCTGGGACCGGTACCGATCCGGGCCTACGCGCTCTGCATCATCGCCGGGATCGTGGTGGCCATCCTGTGGGGGGAACGTCGCTGGCAGGCCCGCGGCGGTCAGCCCGGGACGGTGACCGATGTCGCGACGTTCGCGGTGCCGTTCGGCTTGGTGGGCGGACGGCTTTACCACGTCGCAACGGACTGGGAGAAGTACTTCGGGCCCGGCGCCAATCCGATCGATGCGCTGAAGATCTGGCAGGGCGGGCTGGGTATCTGGGGGGCGATCGCGCTCGGCGGGGTCGGAGCCTGGATCGGGTGCCGGCGTCGGGGAGTCCCGCTGCCCGCGATGGCAGACGCGCTCGCGCCGGTCATCGTCGCCGCGCAGGCGATCGGCCGGCTGGGCAACTGGTTCAACCAGGAACTCTATGGTGGCCCGACGTCGTTGCCCTGGGGGTTGGAGATCCGCGAGCGGATCAACCCCCTCACCGGTGCGCTCGATCCACTGGGTGGGATCGCGCAGGGCCCGCCGGTGCAGGTCGTGCACCCCACGTTCCTCTACGAGTTGCTGTGGAACCTGGGCGTCGTGCTGCTGGTCGTGTGGGCCGACCGGCGTTTCCGGCTTGGCCACGGGCGGGCCTTCGCGCTCTATGTCGCGGGTTACACCGTGGGCCGGTTCTGGATCGAGCTGATGCGCACTGACCCGGCCACGATCGTCTTCGGCCAGCGGATCAACGTGATCACTTCGGTCGTGGTGTTCCTCGGCGCGGTGACATACCTGGTGATCGCCCGTCGTGGCCGGGAGGATCCGGACACGCTTCGTGGTCGTGTCCCCGACCCCGCGGAGCACACCGGCGGCGTCGAGGCGAGCGCAAGCCGGTCGCGCGACGGCAGTGCGTAACCGGAGCAGCACAGCGGGTAACTGGCGTGGCACAGCCGCCGTACCCGAGATAGACATCCAGCTGATACCTCCCGGCCACTGGAACCGGCTGGAAGCATCGCTACGCTGACGCGATGATTCGACGCGCGAAGATCGTTTGTACGATTGGTCCGGCTACGGCGACGCCGGAGAAGATCCGGGAGCTGGTTCGGGCTGGGATGGATGTGGCCCGGCTGAATTTCAGTCACGGTAGTCATGCTGAGCATGAGCGGGTCTACTCGATGGTGCGGCAGGCCAGTGATGAGTGTGGTCGGGCGGTGGGGATCTTGGGGGATCTGCAGGGTCCGAAGATCCGGTTGGGGCGGTTCGCGGCGGGTCCGGTGCAGTGGCGTGCCGGTGACGTGGTGCGGGTAACCGTCGAGGATGTCGCGGGGACCCACGACCGGGTCTCCACCACGTATGCGGGGCTCGCCGAGGATGCCCGTGAGGGTGACTCACTGCTCGTCGACGACGGCAAGATTGCTTTGGCGGTCCGCAAGATCGAAGGCTTGGACGTGGTCTGCGAGGTCATCGAGGGTGGCACGGTCAGCGATCACAAGGGCCTGTCGCTACCCGGGATGAACGTCTCAGTGCCGGCGTTGTCGGCTAAGGACATCGCTGATCTGGAGTGTGCGCTGCGGTTGCGGGTGGATCTGATAGCGCTGTCGTTCGTGCGGTCGCCGGCGGATATCGATCTGGTGCATCGGACGATGGATGAGGTGGTGGGTGGGCGGTTGCCGGTGATCGCCAAGTTGGAGAAGCCGGAGGCGGTGGACAATCTCGAGGCGGTGGTGCTGGCTTTTGACGGGATGATGGTGGCTCGTGGTGATCTCGGGGTGGAGCTGCCGTTGGAGCGGGTGCCATTGGTGCAGAAACGAGCCATCCAGATCGCCCGGGAGAACGCGAAGCCGATTATCGTGGCTACGCAGATGCTGGACTCGATGATCAATAATTCTCGGCCGACCAGGGCGGAAGCCTCTGATGTGGCCAATGCGGTGCTCGACGGCGCTGATGCGGTCATGCTGTCGGGCGAGACCAGCGTCGGTCGCTACCCGATCCAATCCGTCGAAACGATGAGCCGCATCGTGCAGGCCGTGGAGGCTGACTCGCCGAACGTTCCACCGCTGAACCATGTGCCGCGGACCAAACGGGGGGTGCTGTCTTACGCGGCTCGCGACATCGGCGAGCGGCTGGCGGCCAAGGCGTTGGTGGCCTTCACTCAGTCCGGTGACACCGTCCGCCGGCTGGCCCGGTTGCATACCCGGCTGCCGTTGTTGGCGTTCACCCCGGAGCCGCAGGTGCGTAACCAGCTTGCGCTGACCTGGGGTACCGAGACCTTCCTGGTACCCCGCGTCGAGAGCACCGATGCGATGGTCCGGCAGGTGGATCACGCGATGTTGTCGATCGGGCGCTACCAGCCGGGTGATCTGGTGGTGATCGTGGCGGGATCGCCGCCGGCCACGGTGGGCTCCACCAACCTCGTCCGGGTACACCGCTTGGGCGAGGAGGATCTCGGCTGAGGTCTGCTGCAACACGCGGCCCCGGCTGCCGCCAAGCTGGGACGGTGAGTTCCACATATTGCGTTGCGTACCGGCTGGGCTTTCGTCCACTATCAGGTGGGGCGGGGGGTCTACGGCATCACGCTGTGTCCCCGTCCTGCCGCCAGCTGAGGGAACAGGCGCGCCAGTCTGGTCCTGGTCTGCTTTCGGCAGGGCTGGTGACTGGATGGTGGATAAGGGGGACCCATGCGGGTCTACGAGGCGATCGTCCGAGGGCTTGAAGGCATCGGGGTAGCGGCAGCGTTCGGCGGCGCCGGCGAGAACGCCGCCAGCCTGATGCTGGCGCTCAAGCACTCCAAGAAGATCCGGCCGATCATGACGCGGCATGAGCAGGCTGCGTCGTTCATGGCGTGCGGCTATGCGATGTACACCAATCGCCTGGGTTTCTGCTTCGCGACCGCGGGGCCGGGCGCGTTCAACCTCTTCTCGGGGCTTGCCGTGGCGATGTCCGACTCCTATCCCGTGCTGGCGATATCGGGATACGCGTCGCTGGAGTGGCGCGGAAAAGGATCGCTCAACGAGACCTCCGGGGTGAACCGTACACCGGATTCCCAGGCGATGTTCGCCGCGACGACCAAGAAATCTTACCTGCTCACCGACATCGCTGATACATGCGACGTGCTCGAGGAAGCGGTCAACATCGCGTTCGAGGGCAGGCCGGGGCCGGTGCACATCCATGTTCCGGAGAACCTCACGCACGATATGATGGTGCCGAACTATCACGACATCAGGCTTGACGTGAAGCCGCTTCTTCCCGATCCCGTGCGTGTCGACGGAATCGTCGCAGCGCTCGCCGATGCAATCCGGAAGGACAAGCCGATCGTCGCGCTGGTCGGCTTCGGTGCGATCCGGAGCGGTGCCGGTGGAGAGATCAAGCGTTTCATCGAGCGATTCCAGATCCCGCTCCTCACGACACTCGACGGCAAAGGGATCGTCTCGGAGAGCCATCCACTCTCGATCGGCGTGTTCGCCGACAGTGGCCACGCCAGCGCGTGGAAGGCATTTCGCGAAGCCAAGATCGTGGTAGCGATCGGGAACTCGCTCAACCAACACGCTACCTTCAACTATCATGACGACTTGTTCGTGGATAAATTGTTGATCCACATCAATATCTCTGAGATGGAGATCGACAAGGCATACAAGGCTGATCATGCTCTTGTCGCCGACGCGCGGCCCGCGGTAGCGGCGATCACCGATGCGCTCGCCAGGCGGATTGGCCCGGTCGCCCCGAAACAGGTGGACGGGCGAGACTACGAGGCCCGGCGTATCCTCCACCTGACTGGCGGAATCCATCCCGGCCAGCTTGCCCAGAAAATCGGCAAAATGCTGCCGGATCGCGGCATCGTCCTTGCTGACGCGGGTGCTCATCTCGCGTGGCTCGGGTATTATCTCGAGCTCGAGGAAGGTCAGAACTTCCGCAAACCCGGCACGTTCGGGCCGATGGCCGGGCACGTCAACGGTGCCCTGGGATTGAAGATCGCGCACCCGGATCGCACTGTTGTGGTCGGCTGCGGTGATGGCTGCTACTCGCTGTCGGGATTCGAGCTGATGACCGCGGTTGAGAACGATATCCCGGTGATCTGGGTGATCTTCAACGACAATGAGTTCAAGCTCATCAAGCTTTACCAGATCACGACGTACGGTGAGACCGGTCTCGTGGAGTTCCAGAACCCAGACTTCGCCGCCTATGCGCGGGCGTGTCGTGCGGACGGTTACCGTGTCGAGACCCTCGACGAGTTCGAGGACGCATTCGCTGCGGCGCTGGTGTCGGGCCGGCCGACGGTGATCGACGCGAAGATTACCCGTTGGGCGGTTCCGCATTACAGCCCGTCACCCGATGGTGTCATCGCGGGAATCGTCGAGACGATCGAGAAGCGTTTTCTCGATGACTGACCCCGGCGACCGTCCCGGCGGTGCGTGCCGCCGAGAATCCTTGATCGTGAGAAGAGGGAACGTATGACACAGGCATGGGCTGAGGAGTTCGTGGGAGGCAGCCCCGAGGCGGAACGCGTCACGTTTGAGAAGCTGGCAAAAGAGATCATGCAAGTCCAGCTGAAGAACCAGAAGCACGCGAGCCGCAACGGAGTTCCCCATGCCGTTGATCGCGCCTTGCACGCTAAGCCGACACTTGCTGTCGAGGACGCCGGGCTCCGTTTCCTCGATATTCCGAGCGACGTGCAGGTAGGGTTCTGCCAACCGGGCGCGGTCTATCCGACGATCGTCCGCTTCTCGAATGCTGCCGGGTACGGCCAGCCTGATTACAAGCCTGACCTGCGAGGCGTCGCGCTCCGGATCAACGTCTCACCAGAGCAGCAGCACGACCTGCTGATGACTAATTATCCGGTATCCCACGCACGCAATGCGCACCAGTTCGTGAAGTTCGCCAATGCGACCGCGGGTGGCACGGTGTCACGTGTGATCGGCTTGGTGCGGCTCGCGTTCATCTGCGGCCCGTCCGAAACCGTCCGGATGTTGAGAAACGTGTCTGCCGGGCGCCGGCGTAAAGTTCGTAGCATTGCCGCCGAGACCTACTGGAGCCGTGGCGCGATCCGCTGGGGTGACACGCTCGCAGTCCGTTACCTGCTACGGCCGGCGCCCGATACGTTGCTCGGAGCGGAGCCGTCTGAACAGGACTCCGAGTACCTGTCGCACGAGGTGGCCCGCCGGCTGGCCGAAGGTGACGTGCGCTTCGAGCTGTGTATCCAGCGGTTCGCCGATGCGCAGTCGACGCCGATCGAGGACACGTCCGTCGCTTGGGCGGAGCGGATCTCTCCGCCGGAGCCGGTCGCCGTGCTCACCATCAGCAAACGAGACGTCGACAGGGATGACCGCGCCGTCGACGGTATTGCGTTCAATCCTTGGAACACCACCGACAGCTTCCGGCCGCTCGGTAATCTGAATCGGGCTCGCAAGGCTGCCTACGACGCGAGCGCGGCTCATCGCCATGCCCTGCGCTGGAGGTCCGACCCGCCGCTGCGCAACGTCATCCTCAGCGCCGGCGCCCGCGCGCTGTTCTCCGTCCTGAATCGCTACGTGGAGTGGCACCGGCTGCCGATGCGGCTGAGCGTGCTGAACCTCGACGTTTTCCGGTACGTCCTGCGTCGCCGTAACCTCATCGATACCGAGGTGCGAGAAGCCCCGCCGGCAGCGCGTCCGGTTGGTGCGTCGCCTGCGGAGGCGGTCCGCGTGTGGCGGACGTTCGATGGTACCTATAATGACCTATCCGAACCCCAGATGGGGGCGGTGGGTGCCGCTTTCGGACGTAACATGAAGCCCGATTACCGTCCGAACCTGTTCGACCAGCCGAATCCGATCGTCGTCAGCCAACAGCTGCTCTACCGTAAGACGTTCCTACCGGCCCGGTCGCTCAACCTGCTTGCTGCGGCGTGGATCCAGTTCCAGGTTCATGACTGGGTGAATCACGCCCGGCACCCGCTGGGCCAGCATGACGTCCGGGTGCCGCTGCCACCCGGCATGGCCGGATGGTCGAACACACCCGGTGGACCGCTGGAACCGGAGATGCGTATTGCCGGGAACATCTCCCGCGGTAACGATCGCGCCGATGGTTTACAGCGGCTGTTCGCCAACACCGCATCGCATTGGTGGGACGGTTCGGAGGTCTACGGCGCCGACAGCGTCAACGCGCGTAAACTCCGCGATGGAGCCAAGCTGCGGCTGACCCCGGAAGGTTACCTTCCGGAAAACACCAAAGGGTTCGAGATCACCGGATTCAACGAGAGCTGGTGGCTCGGGCTCAGCGGCCTGCACACGCTGTTCGCCCGCGAGCACAACCTGCTGTGCGATGAGCTTCGGATACATTATCGCGGGTGGAGCGATGAGCAGGTGTACCAGACGGCTCGGCTGATCGTGTCGGCGCTGATCGCGAAGATTCACACGGTGGAGTGGACACCGGCGATCCTCGCCACCGAGGCGATCGACTTGGGACTGGGCGCCAACTGGAATGGTCCGCCGGCCAACGATTGGATGGCCAGACTGGGCCTGTGGCTGTTGGACGAGCACGCCGGTGTGGGGATCCCGTCGACGTTGCCCGACCACCACGCCGCGCCTTATTCGTTGACCGAGGACTTCGTCACGGTCTATCGTCTGCATCCGCTGCTGCCGGACGACTATCGTTTCTACGAGCACCGGACCGGCGAGCTGTTGGGTCAACGCGGCTTCCTGGACATCCAGGGCGACAAGGCCGACGACGAGATGCGCAAACTCGGCCTCCATAACCTGCTCTACTCCTTCGGCATCGCGCATCCGGGTGCGATCACGTTGCACAACTATCCGCGCTCGCTGCAGGCGTTCGAGCGCGACGGGGAACGAATCGACCTGTCGGTGGTCGATCTGGTGCGCACCCGCCGGCGTGGCATCCCCCGATACAATGATTTTCGTGCCGGCCTGCACAAGCCGCGGATCAAGCGCTGGGAAGACCTCTCCGCGGATCCGGAGTCGGTACAGCTGATGCGTGAGCTTTACCGCAGCATCGACGAGGTCGACACGATGGTCGGGTTGTTCGCCGAGACACCGCCGGAAGGGTTCGGTTTCTCTGACACAGCTTTTCGCGTCTTCATCCTGATGGCGTCGCGCCGGCTGCAGAGCGACCGTTTCTTGACCGTGGATTTCCGTCCGGAGATCTATTCTCCGTTCGGCATCGACTGGATCGCGAACAACGACATGACCAGCGTGATCCTGCACCACTGCCCGGAGCTGGCGGCGGTGCTTCCGCGCGAGGTGAGCGCCTTCGCCCCGTGGCGCCCCGTCGCGGGAGGTTAGCAGTGGATACGGAGGCAAACCCGATGTTGGACCAGCCGACCACGCACGGTCATTCCGGTCTGGAGACGTTGCTGCGCCGCCCGCTGCTGGAGACGATGTGGCATCGGCGCACTCATCGGGTCAGCCGGGGCAGCTCGGTGGTTGCCGGTTCGATGAGCTACGAGTCGAGCCGGCCGCGTACGCCGTTGTCCGAGCTCGAGGAGGCGGTCCTCATCGCGCTCACCGGCTGCACCGGGCTCACCATGCCGGATCGCCCGTTCGCCGATCCGCGCGACGGCAAGCCGATCATGGCCAAGCCCAACCTGAACATGGCCGGACGCACGGCGGGCAGCCCCGACAATGCTCAGGGAACGCATTTCTTCCTGATCAATGACAGTGGCACCTACTTCCTGCGCAAATTGCCACCGATGGCCGGTGCCTCGCCGTTCGATCCGAAGGCACTGATTGCACGTGCCGATGAGGCGAAGGTCCGTATCCTGGATCACCGGATCGATGTGCCGGAGGGTAAACGGGATTTTCCGGCTTACCTGGACTCCAACCGGTTTCTGTCGAACCTTCCCGGGACGACCATCCTCTTCCCGGTGGTCGATCTGTCTCGTCAATACATCAACGGCCTGATGTATCTGCTCACCCAACCTGAGGGTGCCCGCCCGACGCTCATCGACGACCGTAACTTCTACCGGCTAGCCGGCGTGCGGCGCTGGGTTGACAACGGTTTTCTCAATAAAGATATCAAGTTGCCGCTCGGTGCGATCTGGGCGATGCGCACGCAGATTGAAGCGGATCTCATCCTGCAGAATCTGATGTTAGTGGCCGACGCGATGGGACTGGGCGCATGGATCCACGCGTCGATCTCGCCGCCGGTCCTGCTGGGCGATCCCAAGTTCCGCAAGAAATACGGCAGGATGCTCGGTTTCGACTGGGTCACTCCGAAGTGGAAACCAGCCGACCTGCTGCGTTGGCACATACCTCTGCCCTTCCCGAGACTCGCCCAACTCAGGGCGAACGCGGTCGGACTTCGACACAAAGGTGAGTACCTGATCAAAGCGATGTGCCCGCCTCATTATGACAGCATGGCCGAGGCGGTGGACGCGGTGATCGCCGACAAGTTCGGCCCAGCTGGCATCTACACCGACGAGGCGCTGTTCGAGCGCATCTATAAGGGCGACTTTGGTGCGAAATACCTTGCCGAAGCCAGCGACTACACTGCCGACGTCATCGCGTGCACGCGCGATATCTGCACGTATATCCACGACACGCACGGACGTTTTCCGGCGCATGTCGAGGCGATTCACGTGCCCGGTGTATGGCTCCAAGCGCACCATCTCGAGGAAGAATACTATGACCGCTTCTTCCGTGGCGGCTTGACCGATGCGCATCGGTCCCACGACCATGACTGGCATCCGGCCGGGTAGCGACCGCACCGCGTGCACCGCGACGGTCAGATTGTAGCAGCCGTCCGAGTCTGGACCTGCGTGCCGGCAGGTGCATCTAACTTTCGGACAGTGCGGCAGCGGTTCCAGTTCCTCCTTGTCGGGTAGGAACGTTTCGGGCGCCCGGCTCGTTGATCGGTTGTGGCAACCGCCCACCATGTGCCGTCCCTGATCGCGCTGCCTGACCGGGCGTTGTTGCTGGTCGCGGGCATGCCTGGGGCCGGTAAGACAACCCTGCTGCAGCGGATGCAGGCATCGTGCGATTCGGTTGCGGTGCTCGACTCCGATGCCATCCGTGCAGTGCTGGCCCGGCGTTGGCCGGCGGTCCCATACCGTCGTTACCGCCCGCTGGTGCACCTGCTGCACCGTCTCGCCATCGGTCGCGCCGCGCTGGGCACGGTGCCCGTCCTCGTCGTGCACCTGCCCGCCACCGATGCACCGACTCGAGCCGCGCTGGCCGGTCTGGCTCGGCTCACCGGCCGGCAGGCCCACGTGGTCTGGCTTGACGCCGATCCCACGCAGGCTCGGGCCGGCCAGCTTGCCCGCGGTCGGGTGGTGCCCGCCGGGTCCTTCGCTCGCCACGCCCGCCGCGCGGTCGCGGTCACCCGACGGCTGCGGCAAGGTGGCCGACTTCTTGGTTGGCGAAGCGTGACTCTGCTCGATCGCACAGCGGTCGCTCGTGGAGTTGGGCTGACGGTCCAAGGCGACTAAGGGGCACGCCCCGCGCATCGCTGCTCGGGCTCACAGCGTCGCACTGCGGTCATGCCTTCGCTGCGCAGCCACACCTTGTCCAGTTGCTTGCGGTGGTACTGCTGCAAGCAACTACCGGAGATCTCCGGTGAGTAGACGTCGAAGGTGGTGCGCCGCCGGCCGTAGACCAGGATCGCGTGGCAGTCGACCTCGCCCCAGCGGTTGTCCACAGAGATCCACACAAGATGCCCCCGGTCCAGGGCACTGCTGATGTCGGCGAGCGTGGGTTGCCGGTGCTCGGTCCGCATCCCGGCGCCGAAGGCGCTCAACTCTTGCGCCGCGAGACACTCGTGGTGGTGGCGCGCCAGCTGATGTGGTGACCAGTGCTCGTCCCACGACGAGTCCCACTCCTGACGGTAGTAGCTTTTCAGGTAACTGAGGCCTTCCCGCAGGAACTGCTCAGGCTGGTAGGCGCACACGGTGTGCAGGGCGAGACCTTGCTGTAGGAGGAAATGCCTGGCCTGCACACGCTGTGCGCCGCAGCCTGGCTCTCGACCGACCTTGCGATCAACCCACTGCGGGTCCGGGGTGCCGGTAATGCCTGATACGTACAGAACATTTGCAACGATACAGGTCAAGCATGAATACTCGTCCACCTGAGGTAGGTCCAGGGGTTGTCGCCAGCGCATCCCGATTCCCACCTGAAGCTGCCCCTGTATGACTTACGTGACATCATGGTGCCGGGAGCGGGACTCGAACCCGCATGTCCTAGGGACAAACGCTTTTGAGGCGTCCGCGTATGCCTATTCCGCCATCCCGGCCAGCGCATCGCTGCTCATTGCACCATCCGGATGCTAGCAGCGTGCCGGCGCTGGGGTGCTCATGGTGTCATGGTCATGGCTCCGATGGGAGCGTGACACCGCTATCGTGGCAGGCCAGCGCGTCGGCCAGACGAACGGAGGTCTCCTCGGTGACTGAGCAGGGTGGCGTAGGGGCGGTACCTGCTGAGCCGGACAGCGCTCCGAGCGCACGCAGGGTTCTCGTCGCAGAGGACGAGGCGTTGATCCGGCTGGATCTGGTCGAGATGCTCGCCGAAGAGGGTTACACGGTGGTCGGTGAGGCGGCTGATGGGCAGCAGGCCGTCGAGCAGGCCGAGCTGCTGTCCCCCGATCTGGTGATCATGGACGTGAAGATGCCGAAGATGGACGGCATCGACGCAGCGTCGATCATCGCGGAGCGGCGTATCGCTCCGGTGGTGATTCTCACCGCGTTCAGCCAACGCGAGCTGGTGGAACGAGCCCGTGATGCCGGCGCGATGGCTTACCTGGTGAAGCCGTTCGGCCGCAAGGACCTGATGCCGGCGGTGGAGTTGGCCGTGTCGCGCTTTCGTGAGTTGGTCGCCCTGGAGTCGGAGGTGGCGGGGCTGACCGACCGGCTGGAGACCCGCAAGGTCGTGGAGCGTGCCAAGGGGCTGCTGATGGCCCGGCACGCGCTGACCGAACCGGAGGCGTTCCGCTGGATCCAGCGCAACGCGATGGACCGCCGGACCACCATGAAAGCGGTCGCCCACGTGATCATCGAGAATCTGACGGAGACTCCACCGGGTGCCACCCGTGGCGGCCGTTAGGGTGGTGGATGGATCTGACGGATCACATCTTCGTCACGACCTGCGGCTGATCGTGTCGTCTCGGGTACCGGGAGGATTACGGTCTGACGATCCTACGGCGGGCTGCCGGCGTCGGCAGCCCGCAGCCCGTCTGTTCTGAGGAGATATCCATGGCGCAGCGCACCGCGCTCCGCGTGGCAGCCCTGATAGGCGCCTTGTCGATTGTCTTGGCCGGCTGCGGCCGTGCTGCTGCGCCGCAGGCCCAGGGGCCGGCCGGCGGTGCTGGTCCGTCGATGCCGAAGTGTGCCGACATCCCGCAGGCCAAGGCCAGCGGGCAGCCGAGTATCACACCGCTGAAGATCGGCACGCTGCTGCCGGAGACCGGCAGTCTGGTCATCCTGGGCCCATCCGAGATCGCCGCGGTCGACGTGGCGATCAAGGAGATCAACGCGGCCGGTGGGGTACTGAAAAACCCGGTCGCCCTGATCAGGGGTGATTCCGGCGACGACCGGACCGACACGGCGAATCAGACCGTGGACCGCGCGCTCGGGCTGGGCGCCCAAGTGATTGTCGGCGCTGCTGCCTCCGGGGTGACCAAGCTCGTTATCGACAAGATCACTAACGCTGGAGTGGTGCAGTTCTCTCCGGCTAACACCTCTGACGAGTTCACCTGCTGGCCCGACAAGGGTCTGTACTTTCGAACCGCTCCACCGGATTACTTGCAGGCCCAGGCATTGACGGCGTTGATGGCCGCCGATGGTGCCCAGAGAATCTCGATCTTGGCTCGCAATGACCCCTACGGCAGCGGCTTGGCTGACAATACCATGCAGAACCTGCTGGCCGCCGGCATCCCGCAGAGCCAGATTCAGAAGATCATTTATGATCCGAATGCGACGTCCTACAACACCGAGATTGACAACGTCCGGGTGTTTAATCCGGACGCGATCGCGGTGATCGGCTTCGATGAGTCGAAAAAAATTATCGCTCGGATGAGTCAGGTGCAGATCGGACCCGGCCAGAAGCGGGTCTACGGAACAGACGGCAACATGGACAGCGGGCTGGGCAAGGATCTGCCTCCTGGGCTGCTCAACGGCATGAAGGGCACCGCCCCGCGGACCAAACTGTCGTCCGATTTCCAGGGTCGTTTGAAGGCTGACAACCCCAACCTGGAAAATTTCCCCTACGCCGGTGAGGCATACGACGCAGTCGTGATCACCGCGCTGGCCGCCGAACAGGCGAAGTCCACCAAGGGGGTGGACATCGCCTCGGAGATCAATGGGATCACCAAGGACGGCGAGAAGTGCACCACCTTCCGCCAGTGCCGCGACATCATCGACAGTGGCGGCAATCCCGACTACGACGGGGTCACCGGGACGCTGGACTTCACCGCCTCCGGCGAGCGTGCTGTCGGCTCTTACGGAATCCTCAAGTTCAACGTGCAAAACAAGATCGATGAAAACGCCATCGAGTACCGCATTGTGGGTTCTCGTTGACCGGTGGGGCGCCGAGGGGGGTCGGCGCCCCACCCGCAAGACGGCGCTATCGCATCTCGCTCGATCCGGCCAGACTGCCCAGGTACAGTTCAACGACCTTGGGATCGTTCATCAGGGCCGACCCGGTGTCGGTGTAAACATTGCGGCCCTGGTCCAGCACGTAGCCTCGGTCGCACACCTGCAGGCAGCGCCGGGCGTTCTGCTCGACCATCACGATCGAGACACCAGCCGCATTGATCTTCTTGCAGCGTACGAACACCTCATCAGCGAACATTGGCGACAGGCCGGCGGATGGCTCGTCGAGCAGCAGGACCGACGGTTCCATCATCAATGCCCGGCTCATCGCGACTATCTGCCGCTCACCGCCCGACAACGCCCCGGCCTTGGTCTTGCGCCGGTCCCGAAGCAGTGGAAACAGCGCACACACCGCGTTGAACCTGACGGTGAAAGCCCGCGGGCGCAGGTACCCACCCATCTGCATGTTCTCTTCAATGGTCAGTGAGGGGAACACGTTGTTGTTCTGGGGTACGTAGCCCACACCTTGAGTGACAAGTTCGTGTGCTTTGGCTGCGGTGATGTCGTTTCCCCGCAGGGTGACGTGGCCACCCCGTACCGGTATGAGCCCGAACATCGCCTTGAGCAGTGTCGACTTGCCGGCACCGTTGGGCCCGATGATGCCGACGATTTCGCCGTCACCGAGGAAGAAATTGCAATCCTGCAGAATGTTTACTCCTGGCAGGTAACCGGCCACCAGATCATCGGCCCGTAGTAGCGCGTCCTGGGCAAGCTCGCGGTGTCGCTGCCGGGTCGCGGCGAACTCGGCCTGGGACAGTCCACCCGCCGTCACGACCGGTTCTCCCGGTGTGCCACGACATCATCGGTCGCTACCGGAACCGATAGATCCCCGCCATGCTCGACGGCCGCCTCGAGCTCGCTTTCTATTGCGGTGACGAGCGCCGCCGTCTGTCCCACCGGGTTGCCTGCGGCGTCGAATTCCAGTGGCTGGTCGTGATGCGCACCCAGATATGCGTCGACGACCGTCTTGTTGGACGACAATGTCTCGGGCCTGCTCTCGGCGATCACCCTGCCTTGGGCCATCACCACAACCCAATCGCTGATATCCCGGATGACGTCCATGTCGTGCTCGATGAACACCACGGTCATACCGTCGTCACGCAGTGATTTGATGTGTTCGAGCAGGCTTTCGGTGAGTGCGGGATTCACTCCAGCCATCGGTTCGTCGAGCATCACGACAATCGGGTCCATCATCAGCGCTCTGGCCATCTCCAGCAGCTTGCGTTGCCCGCCGGACAGGCAGCCGGCGAGCTCGCCGGCCTTGGCGTCCAGCCGGAACCGGGTCAGTAGCTCCATCGCCTTGCCGGTGTTGGCGCGCTCCTCGTGCGCCCAGGTGCCCAGCAGCGCACCGAAGAACCGCTCGCCGGTCTGTCTCGGTGCACCAAGGCGCATGTTGTCCAGCACGGTGAGTTTGGCGAGTGCCTTGGTGAGCTGAAAGGTACGAACCACTCCGTGGCGGGCCACTTGGTGCGCGCTGAACCGGGACAGCGATGTGCCGTTGAACGTCC
Source organism: Pseudonocardiaceae bacterium (assembly GCA_050700055.1). GTDB lineage: Bacteria > Actinomycetota > Actinomycetes > Mycobacteriales > Pseudonocardiaceae. The sequence continues at coordinate 12,672 of JBOHGE010000022.1, read as the reverse complement.
AGTGGCCGGTGTCGGGGCGGTCGAAACCGGTGAGCAGGTTGAACAGCGTCGTCTTACCGGCTCCGTTCGGACCGATCAGCCCAGTGATACAGCCGCGCTGGAATTCCAGATGGGTCACATCGACGGCTCGCAGGCCGCCGAACGAGCGGGTCATCGAATCGATCACCAGTACCGGGTCGGGCTTGGGCGCACCCGGCTCAGCGGGCACCCCCGCGAATGGATGCTCAGCGAGCATCAAGCGCCACCTCGCTCCTCTTACCGAAGACGCCCTGCGGCCGGAACGCCATGAGCAGCGCCAGAGCCACCCCTACCAGGATAAACCGGATGGCGCCGACATCCTGGTTATCGATGAAGGTGATCAGCGGGTGGTCGCCCTCGGTGGCTTGGCGCAGGAAGTTATCGGTGACCGACAGCACGAACCAGAAGATCATCGCGCCGATGACTGGACCGAGTACTCGGCCGGCCCCGCCGATGATCAGTGCCGCATAAGCGAAGAAGGTCTGTGGTGGTGAGTAGAAGTCCGGCGTCAAAGACTGTGTGGTCAGTGCGAAGACGATCCCGCCGAGCGCGCCGAAGACCCCGCCCAGCACCAATGCTTGCATCTTGTAGGCGAAGACGTTCTTTCCCAGCGCCCTGGCCGCGTCCTCGTCCTCGCGGATCGCCTTGAGTACCCGGCCCCATGGGCTGCGTACCAGCAGGAACACCAGCAGCAGGGACAGGCCCACCACGGTCCAACCCACGCAGATCGACCACAGGTCCTGGCCGAGGAAACGCACTCCGAAGAAGTCGTAGAAGCGGCCGTTGTCAAAGGGGCTGAGCTGGCGGAAGCTGTCGCCGAAGCCGGTGAGGCCCTGGGTACCGCCCGAGATGTCGGTCATCGAGGTCGACCGGGTGATCAGCCGCAGGATCTCCGCAGCCGCGATCGTGACGATCGCCAGGTAGTCCGCGCGTAGCCGCAGCGTCGGGATCCCGAGCAGCAGGGCGAGCACCGCGCCGGCGGCTATCCCCGCCAGCACACCCAACCACAGCGGCAGGCCGAGCCGCACCACCACGATCCCCATGCCGTACCCGCCGACCAGGGCGAAGCCGATCTGACCGAAGTTGAGCAACCCGGCATAGCCGAAGTGGATGTTCAGCCCGATCGCGAGCAGCGCGAAGAAGATCGCCGAGGGACCGACCAGCGCGGCGATGCCGTTGGTGAGCAGGTTCGCGACGTCGATCATCTGCTCACCCGATCCGCGCGCGGCTGCCGAGCAGACCCTGCGGTCTGATCACCAGGATGACGATGAGTACCGCGAGCCCACCCAGGTACTTGAGGTCGACCGGGATGATCTGGGCGGAGATCTGCACCAGCACTCCGACCAGCAGGCAACCGACCAAGGCGCCGTAGGCGGTGCCCAGCCCGCCGAGGATCACCCCGGCGAACATCAGCAGCAGCAACGCGAAGCCCATCTCGTACTGCACTGTCCCGGACAGTTCGGACAGACCGAACAGGACACCTCCCAGCGCCGCCAGCCCCCCGGCCAGGACCCACACGAACAGCACGACTCGCTCGACGTTGATGCCGGAGGCTGCGGCCAGGTCCCGGTTGTCCGATACCGCCCGCATCGCCTTGCCGATCCGGGTCCGCTGCAACAGCAATGCGATCCCGATGAGGACGACCAGGCTGATCACGATCGTGGCGACGTCCTTGTCGGTGATGCTGATGATCCCGTAGTCGCGCTCCACCTGGTTGTTGTAATCGGTGAATGCCTCCGAACGGCCACCGAAGTAGATCAGCACCAGGTAGCGCAGGGCGAGAGCCAGCCCGATGGACATCACCAACTGGGCGACGAGACCGGCGCGGCGGCGCCGCATCGGCCGCCAGATACCCAGGTCGCTGGCCGCACCGATGACGGCACCGACCACGATCGCCAGCAAAGTGGCCCAGATCAGCTGAAACCCCAGGGTGACGTTCAACGTCCAGGCCACCACTGCGCCGATCGTGACCAGCTCGCCGTGCGCGAAGTTGGTCAGCCCGGTGGTCCCGAAGATCAGCGACAGGCCCACTCCGGTGATGCCGATCACCAGGCCGAACCGCAGGCCATCGACCAGCACCCGCAGGACCTGTGCGGTCGCCGAGGTCTGCAGGCCTTCGCGTTGCTCGCCGAAGCTGAACACGACCAGCGGTAAGGTGCCCGGGCTCACGTCACGCACCACTTCCCCTTGCACCGCCACACCGCGCGGCAGGGATTCCCGGTCGATCCGGAAGGTGTACCGACCGGGTTGGGGCACGGTCAGCTCCCAGCGACCGCGCGGGTCGGAGACGGTCGTGGCGACCTGCTGCCCACCGGAGTCGAGGGCCTGCACCCGGACGCCGGTGAGCAGCATGCCGTCGACGTTGCGCAGGGTGCCGCTGACCAGCTGGTCAGGCCCGCCTGAGGGAGCCGGCTGTCCTGCTGTGGCGGGCGGTTGCTGGTCGGCCAGCGCCGAAGCAGCCGATCCGAGTAGCGCGGCGCTAGCGATCAACGCGATGAGCAGGGCCCGAAGCGCGCCGGGACCCCTGCGGATGAGCCCGGGTTCCTCGGATCGTGCCCTGCTCAGTCGCCGGACGGGGCCTGATGGTCCCACGGATGTGTACTCCTCCTCCGGCCGGTCGGTGGTGAGCTCCCCGGTAGCTGACCGAGTGCCCATGGTGAGCTGTATCGGCAGCGCAGACTAACCGGTAGGCCCTGAGGGGTGGGCAGCCCTGGCGGTGCGGAGGTCATCCAGCAGGTTGCTCCCGCAACACGCAGGTGAGACGGGCCGTGCAGATCGGGCGGCGCTGCTCGTCGCTGATCCTGATCTCAAAAGTCGCCACGGTGCGACCGCGGTGCAGGGGCGTGCACACGCCGGTCACCTCCCCTTCGGTTGCCGGCCGGTGGTGTGAGCAGGACAGCTCCAGCCCCAGCGGGATCTTGCCGGGCATGCCCCACAGCCAGCCGGCCAGCGAGCCGAGGGTCTCGGCCAGCACCGCGCTCGCGCCGCCGTGCAGCAACCCGAACGACTGACGATTGTGCGCCACCGGCATGGTCCCCACCACCCGCTCAGGGTCCCATTCGGTGATCTTGATGCCCATCCGCTCGGTGAGCTGTTCGTTCGCCCAGCGGGCTATCAGCTCGGCAGTAGCCGGATCGACCTCGGGCGGGACATCGGACGCGGTCACACGGAACCTCCCTGAACGGACGGGTGCCCCTCACTGTAGGCAGCCCAGCGCAGTGACCAGGCGTCCCGGTGGCTCGTGGCCACCCACGAGTTGTCGGTGGCCGGGCCTAGACTTCCGGGCCGTGACAGTTTCTGCACCGCGGCTGCTCCTGCTCGATGGTCATTCGCTGGCCTACCGGGCGTTCTATGCACTGCCCGCGGAGAACTTCCGCACCTCGACCGGGCAGACCACCAACGCGGTGTACGGCTTCACCTCGATGCTGATCAACCTGCTGCGCGACGAGCAGCCCAGCCATGTCGCTGCGGCGTTCGATATCTCCCGCAAGACCTTCCGCGCGGAGGCGTTTGCGGCGTACAAGGCCAATCGCAGCGCCACCCCCGATGAGTTCCGTGGTCAGGTCTCGCTGATCCAGGACGTGCTCGGCACCCTCGGGATACCGGTGTTCACCAAGGACAACTACGAGGCTGACGACCTGATCGCCACTCTGGTCACCCGAGCCGAGCCGGCGGGCTACCAGGTGTTGGTCTGCACCGGTGATCGGGATGCGCTGCAACTGGTCAGCGACCAGGTCACCGTGCTCTACCCGCGCAAAGGTGTCTCGGAGCTGACCCGGTTCACTCCCGAGGAGGTCGAGCAGCGCTACGGCCTGACCCCGCAGCAGTACCCGGACTACGCGGCATTACGCGGTGACCCTTCGGACAATCTGCCTGGCATCCCGGGGGTGGGGGACAAGACTGCGGCGAAGTGGGTGCGCGAGTACGGCTCGCTGGATGCGCTGGTCGATCGGGTGGATGAGGTCAAGGGCAAAACCGGCGACGCGCTACGCGAGAACCTCGCCTCGGTGCTGCTCAACCGCCGGCTCACCGAGCTGGTGCGAGATGTCGATCTCCCTGAGCAGCCCGCCGACCTGGTGTTGAAGCCGTGGGACCGCGATGCTGTGCACCGGCTGTTCGACGAGCTGGAGTTCCGGGTGTTGCGGGACCGGTTGTTCGCCACGCTGAGCACCCCCGAGCCTGAGGCCGAGGCGGGCTTCGAGGTGCGCGGCGGGGTGATCGAACCGGGTGGGGTGGCCGCGTGGTTGAGCGCGCATGCCACGGACGGGCGTCGGGTGGGACTCGCCTTCCGTGGCAGTTGGGGGCGTGGTGCCGGGGATCTGGGTGCCGTGGATCTGCACAGTCTCACCCTGGCGGCTGCCGATGGTGAGGGCGGCTACCTCGATCCCCGGGTGCTGACCCCCGACGACGAGCGCGCGCTGGCCCAGTGGCTGGCCGATCCGGCTGCGCCCAAAGCCGTGCATGATGCCAAGCCGCTGTTGCACGCGTTACGGGCGCGTGGCATCGCCTTGGCCGGGCTGACCAGCGACACCGCGCTGGCCGCATACCTGGTCCGGCCTGGCCAGCGGTCCTTCGACCTCGCCGACCTGGTGTTGCGCTACCTGCGCCGGGAGCTGCGCGCGGAATCCGGAGATGCCGCCCAACCGAGCCTGTTCGAGGACGAGGATACTGCCACCCGGGTAGCCGAAGAGATCCTGCGCGCCCGCGCCGTGGCCGAACTGGCCGTCGCGCTGGACGCCGAACTGGACGAGATGGCTGGTCGGCCGTTGCTCACCGACCTGGAGCTGCCGTTGCTCGCGGTGCTGGCCGAGCTGGAGATGACCGGCATCGCCGTCGACGGTGACGTGCTGGCCGAGTTGGAGGCTTGTTTCTCCGCCGCGGTGAAGCAAGCCGAGCAGGACTGCTACGCGGTGATCGGCAAAGAGGTCAATCTGGGTTCACCCAAGCAGCTGCAGGTGGTGCTCTTCGACGAGCTGGGCATGCCCAAGACCAAACGCATCAAGACCGGGTACACCACCGACGCTGAGGCATTGCAGACGCTCTACGAGTCCACCGAGCATCCATTCTTGGCGCACTTGCTGGCCCACCGCGACGCCACCCGTCTCAAGACCACGGTAGACGGGCTGATGAAAGCCATGGCCGATGACGGGCGCATCCACACCACCTACAACCAGTCCATCGCCGCGACCGGCCGGCTGTCCTCCACCGAGCCGAACCTGCAGAACATCCAGATCCGCACTGAGTCCGGACGCCGGATCCGGCAGGCGTTCGTGGTCGGCTCCGGTTACGCGGAGTTGATGACGGCGGACTACAGCCAGATCGAGATGCGGATCATGGCGCACCTGTCCGAGGACACCGCGCTGATCGAGGCATTCACCTCCGGAGCGGACTTCCACGCCGTCACCGCCGCGCGGGTGTTCGCGGTGGACGCCGCCGCGGTGAGCGGCGCGCAGCGCGCCAAGATCAAAGCGATGAACTACGGCTTGGCCTACGGGTTGTCCGCGTTCGGCCTGTCCGCACAGCTGCGGATCGCCACCGAGGAGGCCCGTGCGTTGATGGAGGAGTATTTCGCCCGGTTCGGTGGGGTTCGCAATTACCTGAACGAAGTGGTCGAGCGGGCTCGGATGGACGGCTACACGGCCACCATCATGGGACGTCGGCGCTACCTGCCCGATCTGGTGAGTGACAACCGGCAGCGCCGTGAGATGGCTGAGCGGATGGCGCTCAACGCACCCATCCAGGGCAGCGCAGCTGACATCATCAAGGTCGCAATGTTGCGAGTGGCCCGCGCGTTGCGGCTCGACGGGCTGCGTTCCCGGATGTTGCTGCAGGTGCACGACGAGCTGGTACTCGAAGTCGCCGAGGACGAGCGGGCCGCGGTGGAGACGCTGGTGCGTCGCGAGATGGCCTCGGCCTACCCGCTGGACGTGCCGCTCGAGGTCTCGGTGGGCGTCGGCCATTCCTGGGACGCCGCCGCGCACTGACGGGGCTGCCGTCGGTCAGCGGCGGCAGCAGAAGATCGCGGTGCCGGGGAACAGCGCGCCGCGCAGCGGGCTCCATTGGCCCCACTCGCGCCGCAGGTCGGGCGGCCACTCAGGTTCCACCAGGTCCTCCAGCACCAAGCCGGCGGCGGTGATCTCCCGGATGCGATCGCCCAGGGTGCGGTGGTGCTCCACGTAGGTCGGCTGGCCCGCGCTGTCCACCTCGGTATACGGGGTGCGGTCGAAATACGACTGCGCCACCGTCAGGCCGGTCTCGCCAGGATCGTCGGGGAAGATCCAGCGCATCGGATGGGTCACGGCGAAGACCCACCGGCCACCGGGACGGAGCACCCGGGCGACCTCCCGCATCACCGCGGCCGAGTCCGCGACGAACGGCACCGCGCCGAACGCTGAACAGGCCAGGTCGAAACTGCGATCGGCGAAGGGCAGGCGACCCGCGTCGGCCTGCACCAGCGCAACGACAAGGCCGGTTTCCCGCGCCGCCTGCACTGCGTGCCGCAGCATCCCAGCCGACAGGTCCAGACCGATGACTTGTGCGCCCTGGGTGGCCAGCCAGCGTGCGCACGGCGCTGAACCGCAACCGACTTCGAGCACCCGGCGGCCGGGTAGCTCGCCGAGCAGACCGGCGTCGGACTCCCGAATGCCTTCCGGGCACCAGACGAAATCGGCTTGCCCCAGGAAGTCGCCGTGCGCGGTGAGGTAATCCTGCGCGTCGGCGTCCCACCATCGGCGATTAGCCACCACCGTGTCCGCCGCGTTGACCAGCCGCTTCACCACACCGATGGTGCCCAGCAACGCTTCGGCCCGCTCGTGGGTGATTCCGCTGCGGTCATCTGGTGGTTGCGAAGCGGCGGTCACCAAGGCAGTCTCTCAGAAGCGGTAGGTGAATGCCGGGGGTCGGGTTTGCTGCCCGGACTCTGTCCTGGGTACGATTGACTTGCGCTGTGGTTTCGCGCTGGCCGGGTTGTCGAGCTGACTCAGCACGTCGCATCCGGGACACAGGGGCCCTGCGGGGGGTTTGCACCACCGGCAGAGCTGTGAGCGCACCGGACGACAGCAAGACAACACTGCCCATCGACGACCCTATCCCTTCGGAGCACCCCACCGCATGTCCACCGACACCACCGCCGCCCCGTCCATGCCCACGCAGCAAGTCGCGATCAACGACATCGGGACGGAGGAGGACTTCCTCGCCGCCATCGATAAGACGATCAAGTACTTCAACGATGGCGACATCGTTGAAGGCACCATCGTCAAGGTCGACCGTGACGAGGTGCTGCTCGATATCGGCTACAAGACCGAGGGCGTGATCCCGTCACGGGAGCTGTCCATCAAACACGATGTCGACCCCGCGGACGTCGTGAAGGTGGGCGACGAGGTCGAGGCCCTTGTTCTGCAGAAGGAGGACAAGGAAGGCCGGCTGATCCTGTCCAAGAAGCGCGCCCAGTACGAGCGCGCCTGGGGCAACATCGAGGCTCTCAAGGAGAACGAGGAGCCGGTCAAGGGCACCGTCATCGAGGTCGTCAAGGGTGGTCTGATCCTCGATATCGGGCTGCGTGGCTTCCTGCCCGCCTCGCTGGTCGAGATGCGCCGGGTTCGTGACCTGCAACCTTATGTGGGTCGTGAGCTCGAGGCCAAGATCATCGAGCTGGACAAGAACCGCAACAACGTGGTGCTCTCCCGTCGCGCCTGGCTGGAGCAGACCCAGTCCGAGGTGCGCAGCGAGTTCCTCAACCAGCTGGCCAAGGGTCAGGTCCGCAAGGGTCAGGTCTCCTCGATCGTCAACTTCGGTGCGTTCGTGGACCTCGGTGGGGTCGATGGTCTGGTGCACGTCTCCGAGCTGTCCTGGAAGCACATCGATCACCCCAGCGAGGTCGTCGAGGTCGGTCAGGAGGTCACCGTCGAGGTGCTCGACGTCGACTTGGACCGTGAGCGGGTGTCGCTGTCGCTCAAGGCGACCCAGGAAGACCCGTGGCGGCAGTTCGCCCGCACCCACCAGATCGGGCAGATCGTGCCCGGCAAGGCTACCAAACTGGTGCCCTTCGGCGCGTTCGTCCGGGTCGAGGAGGGCATCGAAGGTTTGGTGCACATCTCGGAGCTGGCCGAGCGGCATGTCGAGATCCCCGAGCAGGTCGTGCAGGTCGGGGACGACGTGATGGTCAAGGTCATCGACATCGACCTGGATCGGCGGCGGATCTCGCTGTCGCTCAAGCAGGCCAACGAGGGGCTGTCCCCGGAGATGGAGTTCGACCCGACGCAGTACGGCATGACCGCCGAATACGACAGCGAGGGCAACTACATCTACCCCGAGGGCTTCGACCCGGAGACCAACGACTGGCTCGAGGGCTACGAGAAGCAGCGCCAGGAGTGGGAGCGTTCCTACGCCGAGGCTCAGGACCGTTTCGAGCAGCACCGCAAGCAGGTTGTCAAGGCAACTGAGGCCGAGTCGGAGGCACCGGCGGACCAGAACTACTCCTCGGCCACCGCTGAGCCGCCCACCCCCAGTAACAGCAGTTCAGGAACTGGCTCTGGCTCGCTTGCCAGTGATGAGCAGCTGGCGGCCTTACGGGAGAAGCTTTCCGGCGGGGTGTAGTCAGACACCGACCGTTGGACGATGCTGCGGGTCGGGCTGACCGGAGGGATCGGGTCCGGCAAGTCGATGGTGGCGGCTTGCCTGGCGCAACGGGGGGCGTGGATCATCGACTCGGACCGGATCGCCCGCGAGGTGGTCGCGCCCGGTACCGTGGGGCTGCGCGCTGTGCTGGACGAGTTCGGCGCGCGGTTTCGCACCGGGGACGGCGCGCTGGACCGGTCAGCCCTGGCGGCGCAGGTGTTCGACGACCCGGACGCCCGGCGGCGGCTTAACGCCATCGTGCACCCGCTGGTTGCGGCCCGCGCCGCCGAGCTGATCGAGTCCGCGCCGCCGGACGCCGTCGTGGTGCAGGACGTGCCGCTGCTGGTCGAGGCGGGATTGGCAGCGGGGTTCGCGCTGGTCGTCGTGGTGCACGCCGATGTCGAGGCACGGGTCGGCCGGCTGGTCGAGCAGCGTGGCATGGCGCAGTCCGACGCTGCGGCGCGGATCGCCGCGCAAGCCACTGACCAGCAGCGTCGCGCTGCTGCGGACGTCTGGCTGGACAATAGCGGCAGCCGGGACGGCACGTTCGCTGCGGTGGACCGGTTATGGGCGCAGCGGCTGGTGCCTTTCGAGGACAACCTGCGTCATCGCCGCCAGGCGCCGAGGGTTGCGGCCCCGGTCCTGGTCGCCCCGGACGGCACCTGGCCGCAGCAGGCCCAGCGGATGATCGCCCGGATCGCCGCGGTGGCGGGCCGGCGCGCGCACCGGATCGATCACATCGGCTCGACGGCGGTTTCCGGTCTGGATGCCAAGGACGTGTTGGACGTGCAGGTGGTCGTGGCCGACCTGGGGGTGGCGAAACGGCTAGCGGACGACCTCAGCACGGTGGGGCTGGTCCGATTGACCGGTTGTTGGCGGGACAACGCTCGGGACGGCACCATCTGGGACAAGGCGTTGGCGACCAATGCCGATCCTGCCCGGGCGGTGAACTGTCATATCCGGCCCGCGGACTCCCCGGCCTGGCGGGAAACCCTGTTGCTGCGGGACTGGTTGCGGGCCCAGCCAGCCGGTGTCCGGGAGTACGCCGAGCTCAAACACCGGCTGGCGGCACAACAGTGGGACAGCGTCGACGCCTACGCCACCGCCAAGACCCCGTTCGTGTCCAGCGCGCTGGATCGAGCGCAGCAGTGGGCTGCCCGAACCGGCTGGTCGGTGGTCTGAATCCGGCTCAGTGCCGGCTCCAGGTCGGCCACGCCCCGACCGTCGACAGCCAACGATCCAACCGGTAGCCGTGCTGAGCCAGGCCGTCCACCGTCCGATAGATCGTAGCCAGTGCGGTTTGCGCAGCAGACCGATCGAGCAGACCGGCGGCTACCGCGTCCAGCAGCTCATCGGTGTCGAGCACCTGGACATCGCGGCCGGGCCGTACCACGAGATCCAGGTAGTGGTCCTCGGTGCGCCAGCACCTGTCCTCGACGTCGATACGCACCACGTCGAGGTAGAAGTGCTCATCCCGTTCGTGCCCGAGACGGTAAGACCATTCGGTGACCCGCAACCCCAGCTCAGGCAGCAGCCAGGACTCCAGCGCGGAGATCGACCGGTGGTCCACGACGTCGCGGGCGAGGTAGAGCCCGAATGGCTCGACCCGGTATTCGCGGACCGCGCGGACACGCCCCTTGGGGTCGATATTGGTCATCGTGTCCAGGTCGAACAGCTCGACCTTGGGCGGGTGGATGTGTGGTGGGGCTTGCGCACTCAACCGGTGCGTGGCCGTCATAGCGCTCGACCCTACCCAGGCGAAGGCAGACTGTCAGGGGCTCCGCCTACCCTCAATGCCATGACCGACGCCCCCGCCATCCAACGCGATCTGGTTCCGCACTCCGAGTTCCGCCCGCTCGGCAAGAAGACCCCCCGAGCGCAGGGTCGGTTCCAGATGGTCAGCGACTACTCGCCGGCCGGTGATCAACCGGCTGCTATCGACGAGCTGGAGCGCCGGATCACCGGTGGTGAGCGTGACGTCGTGCTGCTGGGCGCTACCGGAACGGGTAAGTCGGCCACCGCTGCGTGGCTGATCGAACGGGTGCAGCGTCCCACGCTGGTGATGGCGCCGAACAAGACGTTGGCCGCGCAGCTCGCCCACGAGCTGCGGGACTATTTCCCGGACAGCGCGGTGGAGTACTTCGTCTCCTACTACGACTACTACCAGCCCGAAGCATATGTCCCGCAGACCGACACCTACATCGAGAAGGACTCCTCGATCAACGACGACGTCGAGCGGTTGCGGCATTCCGCCACCATGTCGCTGCTCACCCGCCGCGACGTGGTCGTCGTCGCCTCGGTGTCGTGCATCTTCGGACTTGGTACCCCCCAGGAGTATTTGGACCAGTCGATCCACGTGCCGGTCGGTGGGGAGGTCGGGCGGGATGCGCTGCTGCGGGCACTGGTCGGCATCAACTACACCCGCAACGACCTGGCCTTCGCTCGCGGGACGTTCCGGGTCCGCGGTGACACCGTCGAGGTCATCCCGGCCTACGAGGAGCTCGCGGTCCGCATCGACTTCTTCGGTGACGAGGTCGAGTCGCTCTATTACCTGCACCCACTCACCGGGGAGGTGGTGCGGGAGGTGCCGGAGCTGCGGATCTTCCCGGCCACCCACTACGTCGCTGGACCGGAACGGATGGAGCGCGCCGTTGGGAGCATCGAGTCCGAGCTGGCAGAACGGCTGGCTGGGTTAGAGCAGCAACGCAAGTTGCTGGAGGCCCAGCGGTTGCGGATGCGGACCCAGTACGACGTGGAGATGATGCGTCAGGTCGGGTTCTGCAACGGCATCGAGAACTACTCGCGGCACATCGACGGGCGGCCGGCCGGCTCGGCGCCGGCCACCCTGCTGGATTACTTTCCCGAGGACTTCCTGCTGGTCATCGACGAGTCACACGTCACGGTGCCGCAGATCGGCGGGATGTACGAGGGCGACGCCTCCCGCAAGCGCACCCTGGTGGAGCACGGTTTCCGGTTGCCCTCGGCGCTGGACAACCGGCCGCTGACCTGGGAAGAGTTTCAGGATCGGATCGGCCAGACGGTGTACTTGTCGGCGACCCCGGGTCCGTATGAGATGGGCCAGACCGGTGGCGAGTTCGTCGAGCAGGTCATCCGCCCGACCGGCCTGGTGGACCCCGAGGTCGTGGTGAAACCCACCGAGGGTCAGATCGACGACTTGGTGCATGAGGTGCGCATCCGCGCTGAGCGTGACGAGCGGGTGCTGGTCACCACGCTGACCAAGAAGATGGCCGAGGACCTCACCGATTACCTGCTCGAGCTCGGCATCCGGGTGCGCTACCTGCACTCCGATATCGACACGTTGCGCCGGGTGGAGCTGCTGCGGCAGTTGCGGCTGGGCGAGTTCGACGTGCTGGTCGGGATCAACCTGCTCCGCGAGGGTCTGGACCTGCCCGAGGTGTCGCTGGTGGCGATCCTGGACGCGGACAAGGAGGGGTTCCTGCGCAGCGGAACCTCTTTGATCCAGACCATCGGCCGCGCGGCCCGCAACGTGTCCGGCCAGGTACACATGTACGCCGATCGGGTCACCGACTCGATGCGCCGGGCCATCGACGAGACCGACCGGCGACGGGCCAAGCAGGTCGCCTACAACACCGAACGCGGGCTGGACCCGCAACCGCTGCGCAAGAAGATCAACGACATTCTGGAACGGGTCTACGCCGAGGCGGATGACACCTCGGAAACTGTCGCAGTGCAGGTCGGGGGGTCCGGGCGCAACGCCTCTCGGGGCAAGCGCGCCGCCGGCGAGCCCGGGCGGGCCCGAGGTAGCGCGGGTGCCCCGGCGGGTCGCGACACCTCGTCCATGCCGCGCGCCGAGCTCGCGAACCTGGTGCAGCAGCTCACCGACCAGATGATGAGCGCAGCCCGGGAGCTGCAATTCGAGCTGGCCGCCCGCCTCCGCGACGAGATCGCCGACCTCAAGAAAGAACTCCGCGGCATGGACGCCGCCGGCCTGCGCTGACCCACCACCCCAGGGCATTCAGCGGGCTCAGCGGGGTTATCCAGGCGCAATAACCCCGC
>JBOHGE010000021.1:0-81660 GCA_050700055.1 Pseudonocardiaceae bacterium | reverse complement strand
ACTGGAGAGCCGGATGCTCGGAAATCGAGCCCGTCCGGTTCGGGAGGGGGTCGTCGGGTCGGGTCCAGCTCCGCTGGCACCTCGCCTGACGGCCTACCTCGTTAGTCGGACAATACTCCCAAGCCGGACGGGAGTGGCACCCCACCGGCGAACCGGTGGAAGTCTCCACCTACGACTTCCCCCAATTAGCCGAGGGCAAGGCCATCCCCTACGGCGTGTACGACATCGCCGACGACAGCGCCTGGGTCTCGGTCGGCGTCAACCACGACACCTCCGTGTTCGCCGTAGGCACGATCGAACAATGGTGGCACCAGATGGGACAGAAAAAATACCCCAACGCACGACGACTCCTCATCACCGCCGACGGCGGCGGCTCCAACGGACACCGCCCCTGGCTCTGGAAATTCGAACTCGCCCGACTCGCCGCGGCCACCGGACTCGACATCACCGTCTGCCACTACCCACCCGGCACCAGCAAATGGAACAAGATAGAACACCGACTCTTCTCCCGAATCACCCTCAACTGGCGAGGACGACCCCTCGAAACCTACCAAACCGTCGTCAACCTGATCGCCAACACCACCACCACCACAACCGGACTCACCGTACGCGCCGACCTCGACCTCAACCTCTACCCCACCGGAACAAAACTCACCGACCAACAGAAGAAATCCATACCCATCACACGACACGACTTCCACGGCGACTGGAACTACACCATCCGACCCTCAAACGAATAAGTAATTACATTCCGGCTCCCAGATCCGTGCGGTGCGGTGCCGCATCCTCGGGGGCAATACCAACTCGTCGGACAGTCATGGCGGTCAGTATAGAACCTGTACCCTGTCACGCATATCGCGCAAGAGGACCCCTAGGCGGGTAGTATTACCCGTCAGGCTCTCGAACATGGAGTCGACTGTTTCTCTCAGGTCACGTACCTGGTCTTCGTGGAAAAGCTTCATCTCTGCCCTCCTTTGTCACTAAAACCCCAGCGTTGTCCTTTCTTCGGTGCCGGTGGTGCTTGGTAGCCAGCCGGTGACTGACGACGTTCTTTTATCTCATGCTTCTACCTCGGAGACCGGCCAGGCATATTTCATACGGGATGCGTTACGGTAGCTGTTCAGCTGGGCGTGAGGGTTGGTGGTAGCCATGGGCCGGTGGTGAACAGTTAGCGTAGTGCGTGGATTTTGTCGATGCCCCACTTGGTGGCGGTGTCAGGGTAGAAGTGCACGAGCACGAAGTCGATGAGTCCTTGTATCGTGCGCCAGCTACCGCCGGAGGTGCGTTGTTGCAGCTTGACGGGTCGGACCGCGCGTTCCGCGCAATTGGTGAACGGCACCGTAAGGTCGACCGCGAAGCGCAGGATCATGTCTTCGTAGCGGGTGAATCGTCGGATCAGTCGGCGGGCCTGGATGACGAGGGTACTGCGTTGGTGTTGGTTGTCGGTGCGGCCTTTGGCCAGTGCGCCCAGGTAGTGGTTCCGGATCTGGGTCAGGACAGCCGCATCGAGTCGTTCGGCGCCCACGGCGCGGGTCTGGTGTGCGGCCTGGTTGGCCTGAAGCAGGATGTCGGCCATGGCCTGGGCCCACAGGTGCCCGACGGGGTCGGCGTCACTGAGGGCGCGCAAGTCTCGGTCTCGGCGACGTTTTCTAACGACTTCTCACACCGTCCACACCGCTCCGGGGCCACCTCGAAGGTCTCATCCGGGTCCTCGGCCAAGCTCCGCGACGCCGAGGGCGAACCCGGCTGCTTGCCCGGCTTGCGACCCCACCGCCTCCGTAACGAGCGTTTCTTGGCGGGCTGTTTATCCCAAGGCGCATCCGAGGATGCAGGACGCGATGACGTCGGGGAATCCCGACCCAGGCAACGTTGCAACTCCACGATCCGATCCGCCTGCTCGGCGATCACCCGGTGCTGGTGCTCCACCATCGACACCAACTCACCGACACGCACGAGCAACCGCTCGACCAACCCCTCCGACGACCCGGAATCCGACACACCAAGATCTCCCAGACTACGACCCCAGCCCCTGGTTGCGACACGCCGCGACCATCAACCAGCTGAACAGCTGCCCTCCATCAGCTTGCCGTGCGGCGAGCATGGTTAACTTCGACCATGACTGATCCCGATCCCCTCGCGGGGCTGGATGACGCAGAGCGATTGGCCTGCCATGTCGCAGAGTGGGTCACAGGGGCACGAGCGCGTGCATGGGACGTCCCGGGCGTCAAAGGTCGAACTGGTGTGGTTGATGCGTTCCTTGACTATCCCACGGCCGGACTGCTGCCTTTGAAATTACCAGAATCGCGAGCGACCAAAAAGCATTGCAGCTGGATAATCTCCTCGGGAGAGCAGGGTTCGAGTGGCCTCTCCCAGGCCAATGGTGGTGGGAGCTATGGATTTCGGACGTTCGAGAGCTTCCCCGACTACAGCAGTGCTTCGACAAAGTCGTCCTGTTGTGCGAAGCTGCCGGAGTCGCTCGTCCTGATCAATTGATCTTGTTGAACCACGACAACCTTGACGACGACGTAATCTGGCTCGTTGAGGAGTCATCGGCAAGCCTCCACGGTTATCCCGACGTATCCGCGGTGGATGGTGACCGAGTTCGGAAAGCACTGGTTACACCGGCTGGTGACGGTGGCATAGTCGACGACAGCCTCAGCTGCCTCAACGATGCCCTCGCAGATGCGTTCGCGGCCGGACACCTCCCTGACCACGTCACGAAGCTGGCCCAGACGCCTGCAGACGAGAAGCACCTGTTTGCCATCGTGCACCACACAGACCTGAGATTCGAGGTGGCATATGCCTTGATGTTCAGCACGGCTGTCCCGACAGGCCCGGCCTGGCTGCCAGCCGGTATCAGTCACCTGTGGTTGGCTCCGCAGTTCTCGAAGCGTGTCTTGGTCGGCACCGCCAGTGGTTGGACCCAGACTCACCCGTACGACAACTGAAACCAACGAGTTCTTAGTCTTGCTCTTTAGTGGGTGGGTTCAGCACCTCGATCAATAAAATTCGATACGTGATCGAACGCGCGATCGCCCACTTCAAGACATGGCGGAGCATGCACACCGACTACCGCAGACCCGAGGGAGCGCGCATACGCCACAACCTTCAACGCCGTCCGAGCCCTGCTTGTCGAGGCCACCCTCAGATGTTCTGATGGTGAATGCCAGCGCCAGGATATGAGGATTCGCTCAGATCTCCTGCACCGATTTCTCATTCTGGCACTCTTGTCGAGATCTCACGTGCCTGGTCGGCGAGCGCGACGGCGGCGTTGAGCCGATTATCGACAGAATAGTGATCGAACCCAGGCGTGAACTCCGGGTCGATAGTGTCGGTATAATCCTGTCAGTTTTTGAGTTTCCAACTGTCTCGAGCGGCGCCGCGGAACGTGATGTAGTCGTGCATCGACTCCTCGTCACAGCTCATCCACACAACGCTGAGCCGGGCACGATGGGCCGCGCACCGGTTGTGGACCCGCATCATCCATTCCATGTCCGCGAACTCGCGCACGAAGGGTGCGGTGACCACCGTAGAGACGCCGCATCGCAGATTTTCCGTCATGGCTTCCATCAAGCGGCGATACTCGAATGGTCTCACTTTTTCCAGGTAGAGAGAGCTGTGACGATCGTTCGCGTCTCCGCCGTAAGCGAGTAGCAGGCGTTCCACAAGTTCGTGTGTGATGGTGTGCTTATCGAGGATGGCCCATCCTGTCACCGAGGACAGAAACCGGGCGAATTCCCTTTTTCCCGAACCGGCGAATCCTCCGACCAGGACGACGCGCAGTCCGTTGACGGTGCCCCTTTGCCGTTGATAGACATCGAGCACGCAGGTCCCCAAGTCGCCCGGTTCGACACCATTTAAATTGCTGGAAGCGTGGTCGGAGAGGGTGGCCAACGCGCGTCTTACCGCCAAGGCGTCCGCGCCGTTGCCGGGATTTTCAGGGATCGCGCTCCCCTGTTGGCGCCATTCTTCGATCTGCGCCTTCCGGTCATTCTGAGCCGATGCAGCGGCCCGGCGATGTGACTCTCTCCGGAGTCCCTTCAACTCGTCGTGAGCCGCGTGAAGCGCACCGCCGGTCGAGAGCACATCATCACACTTCCGGCAAAAACCCGGACTAGCCAGCTGGTACCCAGCCTCGATGTTGGCGACGGTGGAGCGTGAATAATCTGTGAGCCTAGCGAGATCGGCCTGCGCCAGATTTACGGCCGCGCGTAGTTCAGCCAGTTGTCTACCGAACGCTCTTCGTGCCGCCGTGATCGTGGATCGTTCGGCAATCATGTCATCTGCCGATCACCGTCGGCCGGAATGATCACGGGTCGGCGCATTGTCGGCGCGGTGCCAGACTTCGCCGCCGACGCTGGCCGACACTGCACGCGGTCATCAATGCTGTCCTCCATGCCGCACCCCACCACCTCGCCGTTACAACGATCGAATCCTGCCTATCAAACCAGCCACGGCCTGTTGCAGGCGGTGGTGCGCGACGCGCTGCTGGACGTGGTGGGATCCACGCACGGCCTCCAGGGTATCGGCCGGGTGGGGTTCGGAGCGTGCGCAGGATTGGGGCGCTTGCAGACCCCGGTCGTCTCGCCGACTCCCCGCTTCCAGGCGGGACGGCCGGAACTAGATCACGGCGGGGCGCAGGAGACACCCGAACGCCCCCTGCCCCGCCGTGGTCCATCGGGTGACCCGTTACCGGGTCCAGGTCGGTCGCTGCTGCTCACTGGAGCCATGACATGGCCAAGCTGACCGGTATCGACGCGGTGATGCTGATCCGCTACCGCACCGGCGTCACCGGGGAGACCGCCCGCACGTGCACGTGGTCCCGCTACCCCCCGACGAGCAGGTGGGCACGGTCGGCTCGTTGTGCGGCACTGCCCTGATGCTCGACGACATCGAGACCGTCACCCCCGGCGAAGGTATGCCGTGCACCGTGTGCTTCATCACCCACGTGACGAGCACGACCCCACTCGGGGAGCCACCCACGGACGACTCTGCAAGCGCAAGCCAGCAGCTCGCGGCCGGTGGAGCCGCTTACCGTGAGTGGGGCTGGCCGGTGACGGTGCATCGCGATCAGACCCGGCTGAGCCTGCACCACGAGGTATCGGCCCTGACGATCCCGGTCCTCCTCGGTACCGAGGTCACCAAGATCCTGGCCCGCCGGGGTTGCGCCCCGGCGGTACTGGCCCACCCCGACACCCCCGAACGCCACACCCTGCTCACCGGGGAAAGATATGGCGTCACGCTGCCCTGGCCGCATCAGGTGCACCAGGTAACCGGCCTCCTGCTCCTGCCCCCCACCATGACCCCGCGCGGGCCGATCACCTGGATAAGGCGTCCGCAAGAGGACTCCCTGCGGCTGTGCCGAGAAATCGACCTTTTCGGAGCATTGCGCACCGCCCTGAACAGCTCCCCACCACCCCGAACGAACACCGCCCCGGAACGCGACATGGATGCTTATCGCTGTTCGGAGGGCATCTCGGACAGCGATATGGATGCTTATCGCGATTCGGGGGATGCTTGGTGAATTGGGAGTCGATCAGGGCTTTCGGGCGACGCCGCAGTACTGGGTCACCTCGATGGGGGTTCCGATGTCGGGGGTGCTCGGGCGCCACAGGGAGCAGGAGATGACGCCCGGCTCCAGCAGCTCCAGGCCGTCGAAGAAGCTGGTGAGCTGGGCTCGGGTGCGGGTTCTGAGCGGGGCTGCGCCGCTGGAGTTGTAGAGCTGCATGGATGCTTCTATCGCCTCGGCATGGACTTCCGGGGTGGGGTGAGACATCACCAGGTAGCTTCCCGAGGGCAGGGCATCAAGGAGGCGCGTGACGACCGTGTGCGCCTCGGCATCGTCCAGCACGTAGTTGATCACACCCAGCAGCATGAGCGCGACCGGCCGGCTGAAGTCGAGCGTCCGGGCGGCGTCCCGCAGGATCCGCTCCGGGTCGCGCACGTCGGCGGCGAGATAGTCGGTAGCGCCCTGCGGCGTGCTGGTGAGCAGGGCTCGCGCGTGAACCAGCACCATGGGGTCGTTGTCGACGTAGACGATGCGGCACTGCGGCGCAGTCGCCTGGGCCACCTGATGGGTGTTATTGACAGTGGGTAGCCCGGTGCCGATGTCCAGCAGCTGGCGGATCCCGACCTCACCCACCAGGTAGCGGACCGCCCGGAACAAGAACCCCCGGTCCGCGCGGGCTGCGTCGCGCAGCTCGGGAAAGATGCTCAGGACCTGCCCGCCGACCTCGCGGTCGATCGGGTAGTGGTCCTTGCCGCCCAGCATGTAGTCCCAGAAGCGAGCCGGTTGCGGGATCGTGGTGTCGATGTCCGGAAGCTGCTCCGGTCTCGACCCGGCCAGCCAGGGTACGCCATCCCCCACGAGCACCCCCCCGTACACCGACCCAGACCTGACACCACAACTCTATCCTGCGCAGGGCAAGCAACCATTCGGAGCCGAATTGCGCTTACGGGCACCCTGCTGAGCGCCATTCGGAGCCGAATTACCGCAGCCCACCTACAGCAGCACCGAGTCGACGGCGATCGCGACGAACAGCAGGGCCAGGTAGGTGTTGGACAAATGGAACAGGCGCATGGGGTTGACGGGCAGACCGTGCCGCACGGCGGTGTATAGCCGGTGGGCCATCAGCACGAACCAACCGCCGGCCAGCACCGCCACCGCGGCGTAGACCCAGCTCGTGGCCGGGACCAGCAGCAGGCTCCAGGCCGCCATCAGCCAGCTGAACACCACGATCCGGCGGGCCACCGACACCGGGGAGGCCACCGCGGGCAGCATCGGCACGCCCACCCGCTGGTAGTCCTCGCGGAACTTCATCGCCAGTGCCCAGGTGTGCGGCGGTGTCCAGAAGAAGATCACGCCAAACATCACCAGCGCGGGCCATCCCACCGTGCCGGTGACCGCCGACCAGCCGATCACCACCGGCATGCAGCCAGCCGCACCTCCCCAGATGATGTTCTGCGCGGTGCGGCGTTTGAGCACCAGCGTGTAGACGAGGACGTAGAACAGGATCGTCGCGATCGCCAGTAGCGCCGAGAGCAGGTTGGTGGTGGCCCACAGCCACCCGAATGCGGCCACTCCCAACGCGATCCCGAAGACCAGGGCATGGCGGATCGGTACCTGGTGGGTGACCAGCGGCCGGGCCCGGGTCCGGGTCATCTGCGCGTCGATGTCGGCGTCGGCGACACAGTTCAGCGTGTTCGCGCTGCCCGCGGCCATCATGCCGCCCAGCAGGGTGGCCAGGATCAGCCACAGCGACGGGACCCCCCGCGCGGCGAGCACCATCGCCGGGATGGTGGTGACCAGCAGCAGCTCGATCACTCGGGGCTTGGTCAGGGCGAGGTAGCCACGGAGCACATCCCGGCGAGCGGGAGCCTCGACGGCAGTGCTCACCGCGGCTCCTCGTCGTCGCTGATTCGGGCGTGCTCGCAGGCTGATGGTAATCGCGTGGTGCACATCACCCCCGGTGGGGGCGCTGGTAACGAGTTCGAATCGCGGTCAGGCATCTTCTCGCTACGCTGGCAAGCCAGGGGCTGGCCTGCGCGGGCCACCCTCGCCACGGCCGCCGAACCGAGCACAGTCAGGAGCATGAGTGTGTCCGTCATCGACGATCTGACCCAGCTCACCACCCCCCGGGTGCCCGACGACTGGACCGATGTGGACACCCGCGCGGTGGACACCATCCGGGTGCTCGCCGCCGACGCTGTGCAGCGCTGTGGTAGCGGCCACCCGGGCACCGCGATGAGCCTCGCCCCGCTGGCGTACGCGCTGTTCCAGCGGGTGTTGCGACATGACCCGGCCGACCCGGACTGGACCGGCCGGGACCGGTTCGTGCTGTCCTGCGGCCACTCCAGCCTGACCCTGTATCTGCAGCTGTTCCTGTCCGGTTACGGGTTGGAGCTCGAAGACATCGAGCAGCTGCGCACCTGGGGCTCCAAGACCCCCGGTCACCCCGAGTACGGGCACACCATCGGCGTGGAGATCACCACCGGGCCGCTGGGCCAGGGCCTGGCGTCCGCGGTCGGGATGGCCATGGCGGCCCGCCGGGAGCGCGGCCTGTTCGATCCCGGCAGCGCGCCCGGCGACAGCCCTTTCGACCACCACATCTACGTCATCGCCTCCGACGGCGACATCCAGGAGGGCGTCACCTCCGAGGCATCCTCGCTGGCCGGCACGCAGGAGCTCGGCAACCTTGTGGCGATCTACGACGCCAACGAGATCTCCATCGAGGACGACACCGCGATCGCCCTGTCGGAGGACACCGCGGCGCGCTACACGGCCTACGGGTGGCACGTGCAGACCGTCGACGGCGGCGAGGACGTGGTCGGCATCCTGGATGCGCTGACGGCCGCGAAGGCCGAGACCGGCCGGCCCTCGCTCATCGTGCTGCGCACCGTGATCGCCTATCCGGCGCCGAACAAGATGAACACCGGGGCCGCACATGGCTCCGCGCTGGGCGCCGACGAGGTGGCCGCGGTGAAGGAGATCCTGGGCTTCGACCCGCAGAGATCCTTCGTCGTGGAGCCGGAGGTACTCGAGCACGCCCGGCAGGTGGTGGCCCGCGGCCAAACCGCACACACGCAGTGGCAAGAGTCCTTCGACTCCTGGCGCCAGGCCAACCCGTCCGGAGCCGCGCTGTTCGACCGCCTCGTCCGCCGGGAGCTGCCCGCCGGCTGGGCCGAGAAGCTGCCCACCTGGGAGCCGGACGCGAAAGGCGTGGCGACCCGCAAGGCGTCCGGGGAGGTGCTGTCGGCGATCGGCGAGGTGCTCCCGGAGCTGTGGGGCGGCTCGGCGGACCTCGGCGAGAGCAACAACACCACGATCAAGGGCGCCGACTCGTTCGGCCCGGAGAAGACCTCCACGAAGATGTGGACCGCCCAGCCATACGGGCGCACCCTGCACTTCGGGGTGCGCGAGCACGCCATGGGCTCGATCCTCAACGGGATCGTGCTGCACGGGCCGACCCGGCCCTACGGCGGCACCTTCCTGATCTTCAGCGACTACATGCGCCCGGCGGTACGGCTGGCCGCGCTGATGGAGTTGCCGGTCATCTACGTGTGGACGCACGACTCGATCGGTCTGGGTGAGGACGGCCCCACCCACCAACCGGTCGAGCAGCTGGCCGCGCTGCGGGCCATCCCCGGGCTGGACGTGGTCCGGCCCGGGGACGCCAACGAGACCGCGGCGGCATGGAAGGCACTGCTGAAGAAGGGCCGGGCTCCCACCGGGCTGGCCCTGACCCGGCAGAACGTGCCGGTGCTGGAGGGCACCGACGCCGAGGGGGTCGCCCGCGGCGGTTACGTACTCGCCGACACCGCGGCAGAAGCCGGTGACGGGCTGCCCGACGTGTTGCTGATCGCCACCGGTTCCGAGGTGCAGTTCGCCGTCGCCGCCCGGCAGGCACTGGCCGCCGAGGGAATCCGGGCCCGGGTGGTGTCGATGCCGTGTGTGGAGTGGTTCGACGCTCAGGATCAGGCGTACCGCGACCGGGTGCTACCGCCGACGGTGCAGGCACGGGTGGCCGTCGAGGCCGGCATCGCGATGACGTGGCACCGCTTCGTCGGCGAGCACGGCGAGGTGGTCTCGTTGGAGCATTTCGGCGCCTCGGCCGACTGGCAGACGCTGTACCGGGAGTTCGGTTTCACCGCCGAGACGGTGACCGCGGCCGCTCGCCGTACGCTGAGTCGCATACCGGACTGAACACGCGAACGGGAGAATCCCGATGGGCAGCACCGATACCTTGCAGGCACTGTCCGATGCGGGCGTCTCGATCTGGCTGGACGACCTGTCCCGGCAACGGGTCAACTCGGGCAACCTGGCCGACTTGATCCGCCACCGGCACGTCGTGGGGGTGACCAGCAACCCGACGATCTTCGCCGGTGCGCTGGCCCACGCCGACGATTACGCCGAGCAGATACATGGGCTGGCCGCCCGCGGCGCCTCGGTCGACGAGGCGGTCCGCGAGATCACCGTGGCCGACGTGCAGCTGGCCTGCGACGTGTTCAGCGGAACCTGGCAGACCACCGGCGGGATCGACGGCCGGGTGTCCCTGGAAGTCAGCCCCGCGCTGGCGCATGACACCGACGCCACCCTCACCCAGGCCCGTGAGCTGTGGAAGATGGTCGACCGGCCCAACCTCATGATCAAGATTCCGGCGACGGCGGAGGGCCTGCCGGCGATCACCGGTGCGCTGGGTGACGGGATCAGCGTCAACGTCACGCTGGTGTTCTCGGTGCAGCGCTACCGCGAGGTGATGGCGGCCTTCTTCACCGGCCTGGAGAACGCTCGGGCCAACGGGCACCAGCCGGCGGCGATCGCGTCGGTCGCCTCGTTCTTCATCTCCCGGGTGGACACCGAGGTGGACCAGCGGCTGGAGTCGATCGGCACCGAGCCGGCCCTGGCGCTGCGCGGGCAGGCCGCGGTGGCCAACGCCCATCTCGCCTACGCGGCCTACCAGCAGGAGTTCGCGACCACCCGCTGGGCACAGTTACAGGAAGCCGGGGCGCGACCGCAGCGGCCGCTGTGGGCGTCCACCGGGGTGAAGAACCCGGCCTATTCGGACACCAAGTATGTCACCGAGCTGATCACCCCGGGGGTGGTGAACACGATGCCGGAGCAGACCCTGCTCGCGCTGGCCGACCACGGTGAGATACCCGGTGACCAGGTGCCGGCCGAGCAGGCCCAGCGCACCTTCGATGAGCTGGCCGGGGTCGGGATCGATCTCGATGACGTGTTCGTGGTCCTCGAGCGCGAGGGTGTGCAGAAGTTCGCCGCATCCTGGGCCGAGCTGGGCAAGACAGTGGTCACGCAGCTGGCCGAGGCCGCACCGGATCAGGAGGGCTGACCGCCGATGTCGCAGCTCGACGTGCACATCCACTCCCCCGGCCTGGCCGGGGAGGCGGGATCGCTGGTCGACAAACTCGTGGCGGAGCGGGTGGCCTCCGCGCTGGTCCGCCAGGATCCGACCCTGTGGGGTCCGCAGGCGCAGCCGGAAGCCGCCCGGCGGCTGGCCTGGGTGGCACTGCCGCAGACCTCCCGGCCGCTGCTGGCCACCATCGAGGCGCTGCGGGCCGACCTGCACTCCGGCGGCATCGACCGCGTCGTGCTGGCCGGGATGGGTGGCTCGTCGCTGGCCCCGGAGGTGATCTGCGCCACCGACCAGGTGACGCTGACCGTGCTGGACACCACCGACCCCGGCCAGGTGGCCGACGCGCTGGCCGGGGACCTGGAGCGGACCGTGCTGGTGGTGTCGTCCAAGTCGGGGTCCACGGTGGAGACCGACAGCCACCGGCGGATCTTCGCCGCCGCGTTCGCCGCGGCCGGGCTGGACCCGGCGGCGCACCTGGTGGTGGTGACCGACCCGGGGTCGCCCCTGCAGCAGACCGCCGAGGGCTACCGCGCGGTGATCACCGCCGACCCGGACGTGGGCGGGCGCTACTCGGCGCTGACCGCCTTCGGCCTGGTCCCCGCCGGCCTGGCCGGGGCCGACATCGGGAATCTGCTGGACGACGCGGCGGCAGTGGCCCCGCTGCTGGCCGCCGACGACCCGGCGAACCCGGCACTGCGGCTGGCCGCCGCGCTGGCCGCCGGACACGCCGCCGGAGCGGACAAGGTGGTGCTCGCCGACACCGGCTCGGGGATCGCCGGCTTCGGGGACTGGGCCGAGCAGCTCATCGCCGAGTCCACCGGCAAGGACGGCACGGGGCTGCTACCGGTCGTGGTGGAAGGCCCCGCCGCGGCCGGCTTCGCCGACAGCGGGCCGGACGCCATCCCGGTCGCGATCGGCCCCGGGGTGCCGACCGCCGCGGTGGCCGTCACCGGCACCCTGGGGGCGCAGCTGCTGCTCTGGGAACACGCCACCGCGGTGGTCGGCCGGCTGCTGGGGATCAACCCGTTCGACCAGCCCGACGTGGAAGCCGCGAAGGTCGCCGCTCGGGCCCGGTTGGACGGCACCACAAAGCCCGAGCCGGCGTTCGTCGACGGTGCCGTCGCAGTCCATCCCGTCGGTGACTGGTTGCCGGCCGGCGTCACCACCGTGCGCGACGCCCTGAGAGCACTGGTCGCCGCCACCCCGCAGCGCGGCTACCTCGCGGTGCAGGCATATCTGGACCGCATCGCCGACGCGTCGGCCGCAGTGCTGCGATCCGAGCTCACCCGTCGCACCCAACTGCAGACCACCTTCGGCTGGGGCCCCCGCTTCCTGCACTCGACCGGCCAGTACCACAAGGGCGGTGCCCAGAACGGGGCGTTCCTGCAGCTCACCGGTGCGGTCGACGAGGACATCCCGGTGCCCGGCACCGCGTTCAGCCTCGGCGACCTGCAGCGGGCCCAGGCTGTGGGCGACGCCGAGGTGCTTGCCGCGCGCGGTCGCCCGGTGCTGCGGCTGCACCTGACCGACCGGGTGGCCGGGCTGATCCAGCTGGTGCACGTGGTGCACGAGCTATGACGTTCAACCCGCTGCTGGACCCCCAGGACAAGCGGCTGCCCCGGATCGCCGGCCCGTGCGGTGTCGTGGTGTTCGGCGTGACCGGGGACCTGTCCCGCAAGAAGCTGATGCCGGCGATCTACGACCTGGCCAACCGCGGGCTGCTGCCGCCGGGTTTCGCTTTGGTCGGGTTCGCCCGCCGGGACTGGGCCGACGAGGACTTCGCCGAGCTGGTGCACGACGCGGTCCGCGAGCACGCCCGGACGCCCTTTCGCCAGGAGGTCTGGGACCGGCTGGCGGAGGGCGTCCGGTTCGTGGCCGGCAGCTTCGATGACGACGCCGCCTTCGACGACCTCACGTCGGCCGTCGAGGAACTCGATCGGGACCGGGGCATCGGCGGCAACCATGCCTTCTACCTGTCCATCCCGCCCGCGATGTTCCCGGTGGTGCTCAAGCAGCTGGCCCGCACCGGGCTGGCTGCGCGCACCGGCGACCAATGGCGCCGGGTGGTCATCGAGAAGCCGTTCGGGCACGACCTGCGCAGCGCCCGGGAGCTCAACGGGATCGTCAACGACGTCTTCCCCGAGGAGTCGGTGTTCCGCATCGACCACTACCTCGGCAAGGAGACCGTGCAGAACATCCTCGCGCTGCGCTTCGCCAACCAGCTCTACGAGCCGATCTGGAACAGCCACTACGTCGATCACGTGCAGATCACCATGGCCGAGGACATCGGGCTGGCCGGCCGCGCCGGCTACTACGACGGCATCGGCGCCGCCCGCGACGTGATCCAGAACCACCTGCTGCAACTGCTCGCGCTGACCGCGATGGAGGAGCCGCTGTCCTTCTCCCCCGCCTCGCTGCGCGGCGAGAAGATCAAGATACTCTCCGCCACCAAGCTCGTGGAGCCGCTGGACGAGACCACCGCGCGCGGCCAGTACATCGCCGGCTGGCAGGGCGGCACCAAGGTCGTCGGGGTGCTCGAAGAACAGGGCTTTCAGCAGGACTCCACCACCGAGACCTTCGCCGCGATCACGCTGCAGGTGGACAACCGCCGGTGGGCCGGGGTGCCGTTCTTCCTGCGCACCGGCAAGCGATTGGGCCGGCGGGTCACCGAGATCGCGGTGATCTTCAAGCGGGCTCCGCACCTGCCCTTCGAGAAAACCATGACCGAGGAGCTGGGGCAGAACGCTCTGGTGATCCGGGTGCAGCCGGACGAGGGTGTCACGATCCGGTTCGGCTCCAAGGTGCCCGGAACCGCGATGGAGGTCCGGGACGTCACGATGGACTTCCGGTACGGCACGGCGTTCACCGAGTCCTCCCCCGAGGCATACGAGCGGCTGCTGCTGGACGTGCTGCTCGGCGAGCCGTCGTTGTTCCCGGTCAACGCCGAGGTGGAGCTGTCCTGGGCGATCCTGGACCCGGTGCTCGAGCACTGGGCCAAGCAGGACGGGCCCGAGCCTTACGCTGCGGGTACCTGGGGGCCGCCGGCCGCAGACCGGATGATCGCCCGAACCGGACGTGCCTGGAGACGGCCATGACATGCGATGCGTAGTGCTCGGCGCCACCGGCTACCTGGGTGGCCGGCTCGTTCCGGCCCTGCTGGCCGCCGACCACCAGGTGCGGGTGGTGGCGCGTACCCCAGGCAAGCTGGCCGAGGTGCCCTGGCGGGATCGCGTCGAGATCGTCCAGGGGGACATCACCGACCCCGGCAGCATCCGGGACGCGGTAGCCGGCCAGGAGGTCGTCTACTACCTGGTGCATTCGCTCAATCGGCGGGACTTCGTCGAGGTCGACCGCCGGGCCGCGCACGTGCTCGCCGACGCGGCCCGGTTATC
Organism: Pseudonocardiaceae bacterium; assembly: GCA_050700055.1. Taxonomy (GTDB): domain Bacteria; phylum Actinomycetota; class Actinomycetes; order Mycobacteriales; family Pseudonocardiaceae. Next base: position 67,397 of record JBOHGE010000021.1, on the reverse strand, counting down.
CGGCGTGGCCCGCATCGTGTATCTGGGCGGGATCACCCCCGACGCTGAGCAGCTGTCCGACCACCTGGCCTCGCGCGCCGAGGTCGGGCGGATCCTGCTCGACTCCGGTGTGCCCACCGTCGCGCTGCAGGCCGCGGTGATCCTGGGATCCGGGTCGGCCAGTTTCGAGATGCTGCGCTACCTCACCGAACGGCTCCCGGCGATGATCACGCCACGCTGGGTGCACAACCGGATCCAGCCCATCGCGGTCCGCGACGTGCTGCACTACCTGACCCAGGCCGCCGCGCTGCCACCCCAGGTCAACCGGTCCTTCGACATCGGTGGGCCGGACGTGCTGACCTACCTGGAGATGATGCGCCGGTACGCGGTCGTGGCCGGCCTGCTGCGCCGGGTGGTGCTGCCGGTGCCGGTGCTGACCCCGTGGCTGTCAGCGCAATGGGTGAACCTGGTCACCCCGGTGCCCCGCAGCATCGCCATCCCGCTGATCGAGTCGCTGGTGCACGAGGTCGTCTGCCACGACCACGACATCGCCGGCTACATCCCCGACCCCGAGGACGGTCTGACCCACTACGAGCAGGCCGTCGAGCTCGCGCTGACGCACATCCGCCATGCCGAGGTGCCCACCCGCTGGTCGGACGCCTCCTGGCCCGGAGCGCCGTCGGATCCGCTGCCCACCGACCCCGACTGGTCCGGCGGTTCCCTCTACCAGGACATCCGCGAGCACCGCTGCGCCGCCGACCCGCGAGCCCTGTGGGACGTCATCGAAGCCATCGGCGGCGAGCACGGCTGGTACTCCTTCCCGCTGGCGTGGTCGGTGCGCGGCTGGATCGACCGGCTGGTCGGCGGCGTCGGGTTGCGCCGCGGCCGCCGGGACCCCCGCCGGCTGCACGTCGGCGAGGCGCTGGACTGGTGGCGGGTGGAACATCTGGAGCGACCCCGGCTGCTGCGGCTGCGCGCCGAGATGCTGCTGCCCGGTCGCGCCTGGCTGGAACTCGAGGTCATCCCTGACGGTGCCGGCGACACTCGCTACCGGCAGCGGGCGCTCTTCGAACCCCACGGGCTGGCCGGGCACCTGTACTGGAAGACCATCGCCCCTTTCCACGGCGTCATCTTCGGCGGCATGGTCCGCAACATCACCAGCGCCGCCGAACAGCATCGCACTCCGCACAGGGAGGCGAGCAATGATCGTTGACCTGCCGTCGACGACCACAGCGGCGGTGAACCACGCGCTGATCGACATGCGGGAGCGCGGTGGCGCGGTGGCGCTGGGCCGAGTGCTCACCCTGGTGATCGTCACCGACGACTCCGCGCAGGTGGAGGAGTCGATCGAGGCCGCGAACGAGGCCAGCCGGGAGCATCCCTGCCGGGTGCTCGTGGTGGCCAGGGGCCTCAAGCGGGCCGCGACCCGGCTGGACGCGCAGATCCGCGTCGGGGGGGACGCCGGCGCCTCCGAGGTGCTCGTGCTGCGCCTGTACGGCCCGCTCGCCGACCACGGACACAGTGTGGTGATACCGCTGCTGCTGCCGGACTGCCCGGTGGTCGCGTGGTGGCCGGGGGTGGCCCCGGCGGTCCCCGCGCAGGACCCCATCGGGATGCTGGCGCAGCGCCGGATCACCGACGCCGCCGCGGCCCGCCAGCCGATCAAGGCGCTGGAGATCCGTCGGAACTCCTACACCGACGGCGACACCGACCTCGCCTGGAGCCGGCTCACGCCATGGCGCGCGCTGCTGGCCGCCGCACTCGATCTGCCGCCCTACCAGGAGGTCCAAGCGGTCACCGTCACCGGCTCCGCGGACAATCCGTCCACCGACCTGCTCGCCGGCTGGTTGCGGTCCCGCCTGCGGGTCCCGGTGCGGCGGCTGGCCAGCGACCCCGGCGGCGGGATCAGCTCGGCAGTGCTGGAGCGTCGTGGCGGCCCGGTGGAGCTGATCCGGCCGCACGGGAAAGTCGGCACGCTGCGCCAGCCGGGTCAGCCGGATCGCCGGGTCCCGTTGAAGCGCCGCCCGGTGCGCGAGTGTCTCGCCGAGGAGCTGCGCCGGTTGGATCCCGACCAGATCTACCAGGCCGCGCTGCAGGCGCTGACCGAGGTGGACGGCCGGACCGGGGTCACGCACCGCCGGACCCGGCCGGGCGAGGCCCGGGCCGACCAGTGAGCCGCCCCGACGTGGTGGTGCACACCACCACGGAGGTACTCGCCGCAGCGGTCGCCGCCCGGCTGGTCACCCGGATCGTGGATATCCAGACCGCCTCCGGGTCGGCCTCGGTGGTGCTGACCGGAGGGCACACCGGCATCGCCGTCCTGCGCCAGTTGGCGGGCGCCCATGCCGCCGCGGCGGTGGACTGGCGCCGGCTGGACATCTACTGGGGCGACGAGCGCTTCCTGCCCCGTGGTCACCCCGACCGCAATGAGACCCAGGCCCGCGAGGCGCTACTCGACCACGTCGGGGTGGATCCCGCCCGGGTCCACCCGATGGGCTCCGCCGACGGCCGGTGGCGCGACGACCCGGATGCCGCCGCCCATGCCTACGCGGACCTGTTGCGCCATCGTCGGCGGCCGGAAGATCGCGGCCCAGCGCCGTCGTTCGACATCTGCTGCCTCGGCGTCGGCGAGGACGGCCACGTCGCCTCGGTGTTCCCGGGCTCGCCCGCGGTCTACGAGACCGAGCGCGCGGTGATCGGGGTGCGGGGCAGCCCCAAACCGCCGCCCACCCGGATCACCCTGACCCTGCCGGCCATCCGGTGTGCCGCCGAGGTGTGGTTGATCGTCGCGGGGTCGGCGAAAGCCGCAGCGGTGGCCATGGCGCTGCACGGCGCCGGAGAGGTGCAGTTGCCCGCCGTGGGCGCGGTGGGCCGCCGCCGCACGCTGTGGCTGCTGGACCGCCCCGCCGCCGCCAAGCTCCCCCCAGAGCTGCTCCCCCGCTGACCGTCAGCTCAGGCCTCGACGCAACGCGGCGAAGGCGCGGTCGACCAGCCCGGGCAGGTCCTCAGCCCCGTCGCCGTCCACCCAGGTGATCAGGGCGGTGGTGAGCGTCGCCAGCGCCGCGGCGGCCAGCACCCGCAGATCACGTGGCTCGGCGGTGGGCCGGCGGGCGGTCAGGGCTTCGGTGAACAGGCGCACGGTGGCGTGCTGGTTCTCCCAGAGCCGGGCCCGCAGCGCTGGGGTGGCCAGGATCAGCCGGGTCCGCGTGCGCAGCGCGTCGCGCTCCTGCGTGGGGAGGGCGACGAGCCCTTCGAGGATGGCTCGGTGGATGGCGGTCACCGGGTCCTCAGCCGGCGGTCGGCTGGTGATCAGCTCGGCGATCATCGGGTCGTGGTCGTCGGTGTCGACCACGGACTCCTTGGTGGGGAAGTACCGGAAGAAGGTCATGTGCGAGACCCCCGCGGCCGTCGCGATCTCCTCCACTGTGGTCGCGTCGTAGCCCTGGGCCAGGAACAGTCGCAGCGCATGGGCTTGGATCAGCTGCCGGGTCTGTGCCTTCTTCCGGGCGCGCAGTCCCGGCCCGGTGCCTGCCGCCGCGTCGCGGGGTGCGCTCACCGCGGGGTGGCCTGATGAGTCGTCGCCGCATCAGGGTCCAGCGCACCGGCCAGCCACCGCCGCAAGCCGTCGCTGGTCCGGCCCCGCCAGGCCAGGTGTGCATCGGGTCGTACCAGCAGCACCGCGGGTGGTGGCGGCCCGTCCGGGGTGAGCCCAACCACCCGGTCGGCGCCGAGCCGGCCGCGGGCGATCTCCAGGCAACCTTGCGCGGTCGCCGACGGCGCGGCGAGCACTGCCCAGCGTGGACCCAGCTCGGCGTGCAGTCGGGTGCCGGCGCCGTCCTGGCGTCGGCACCCCAGGTCAGGTATCCGATCCCCTGGCTGACATGACGAGAACCATCGCCGCGGCGATGCGCGGTAGCTCAGGGTGAGTTGGGAAGCCCGTTCCCAGATCCGGCGCTGCACCCAGGGCCGGTTGAGCAACGGCACGAAAACCCGGTCGCGCACCAGCCGGGCCACCGCGGTGTCACCGAGGACCAGGCGGGTCATCGAGCTGGTCGAAGCGAGCACCTCAGCGGCGACCGGTCGGCGTTCGGCCTGGTAACTGTCCAGCAGCACGGCGCCGGCGCGGCCCTCGGTGACCAGGGCGAGCTTGTAGGCCAGGTTCTCCGCGTCCCCGATCCCGGTATTGAGGCCCTGCCCGCCGAAGGGGCTGTGGATGTGCGCCGCGTCACCGGCCAGCAGTACCCGGCCCTGCCGGTAGGTGTCGGCAAGCCGGCGGTGGAACCGGAAGGTCGACGTCCACTGCGCGCCGCGCACGACGCCGGCCGGGTAGCCGGCGTGGATTGTCAATAGTCCAGTGAGAGCGTCGAGCACCGCGTCACCCTGCACTGCCTCGCCTGCGGGGGCGGGTGCCATCAGCCGCCACAGATCCACTCCCGGCAGCGGGAACGCGGCCAGCATGTCTTGGCCGCGCAGCCACACCGCTACCGTGTCCCGGGGCAGCGGCAGCTCAGCCTGCACGTCGGCGAGCAGGAACCGCTCCACCAGCGGGACCCCGGGGAAGCCGATGTGGGCGGCTTTGCGGACCACGCTGTGTGCCCCGTCGCAACCGACCACCCAGCCCGTCCGCAGGGTCTCACCATCAACCAACCGCACCGTGACGCCACTGGGATCCTGCTCGAGGTCGACGACCTCACGTCCCCACTGCGCCGCGTCGCCCAGCTCCGCGAGACGGCACCGCAGCTGCGCCTCGATCTCGGCCTGCGAGACCAGGAGCCCGGGTCGGCGTACCAACCGGGTCGGGCGACCCATCGCCAGCCGGCCCACCTCGCGACCATTGATGCTGACCACGACCTGACCGATCGGCAGGCTGCGTGCCGGGAGGTCCCCCAGTGCACCGAGTCGCGCGAGCACCTCCACCCCCCGCGGCTGCAACCCCAACGCCCGCGAGGTCACCGCCGGACCAGTGGCGCGATCGAACACCCGCACCTGAACCCCGGCGGAACGCAGCCCACATGCCACCGCCAGCCCCGTCGGACCAGCACCCACTACCAGCACGGACATCAGACCCACCTTCTACGTTAGCCACTAACACAGGTTAGCAACTAACACATCGGTAGGCTGGCTGGGACGGCAACCGGACGATCGAATCACCTGCCCAGCACCGCATGAGCGGGCCCAGAACCGGACTCGATCAGCGAAAGCCGGGTCAGGTTGGCGGCCGTTAAAGACGCTCAAGACCCGGGTTGGTGGTACTTGAAGAGCGACCTACTTCAGGTGCCGCGGGCTTCTTTGAGGCGGGCTAGGGCCTCGTTGAGGATGGCCTCGCCGTCGGCGTCGGAGCGGCGCTCCTTGACGTAGGCCAAGTGGGTCTTGTAAGGCTCGTTGCGTGGCGCATCCGGTGGCCGCTGCTCGTTGCGGCCGGCCGGAAAACCACACCGCGGGCAGTCCCACACTTCGGGTACCTCGGCCTCGGCCGCAAACGAAGGGCAGGACTCATGCCCGTTCGCGCACCAGTAGTTGACCCGGCGACGGGGGGCAGTCTCCCCCCGCTCGGACTCACCCATCGGACCTGCTCCGACCCGTGTACCGCGGATCGCGTTACCGCTTGCCATCGACCGCCCTCACCTCGCGGAACCGCCCGGCACCCCCGGGCCTGCTCAGCCGATCTTGATAAGAAATCCGACCCCCACAATGGCGATCACCCACACCGCGCTGACGAACAGCGTCAGCCGGTCCAGATTCTTCTCCACCACACTGGATCCGGACAGGCTGGATTGGACGCCGCCGCCGAAAAGGCTGGACAGCCCCCCGCCGCGGCTCCGGTGCAGCAAGATCAGCAGAATCAGCGCGATGCTGGTGACCAAGAGCACGATCTGCAGGAAGAGCTTCATCACACCCTCGTGGGACAGTTGCTGATGTGTAAGGTTACCCCGTCCAGCGGTGGGTGCGAGCCCGGCCTTGCCGGTATCACGTCCGGCTCACGGCAGCGGGCCACCTGCGGCCAGGGCACAGAGCTTTGCGAACTCGTCGGCGTCCAGGCTGGCGCCCCCCACCAGAGCACCGTCGATGTCGGGCTCGGCGACCAGGCTGGCGACATTGCCCGACTTCACCGATCCGCCGTAGAGCACCCGGACCTCGTCGGCGACCTCGGCTCCGTACTTGCCCGCCAGCGCCGCCCGCAGCGCGCCGCAGACCTCCTGCGCGTCAGCCGGCGTGGCGACCCGACCGGTGCCGATCGCCCAGATCGGCTCGTAGGCCACCACGACGGTGCGGACCTGGTCTGCGGACAGGCCCTTGAGCGCGGCCCGCAGCTGCGCGGTGCTGTGCGCCAGGTGCCCACCGGCTTCCCGGACCTCGAGCCCCTCGCCCACGCACAGGATCGGGGTCAGCCCGTGGCGCAGCGCAGCCCGCACCTTGGCAGCCACCACGCCGTCGTCCTCCCCGTGGTGCTCGCGCCGCTCGGAGTGCCCGACGACGACGTAGCGGCAGTCCAGCTTGGCCAGCATCGGCCCGGACACATCACCGGTGTAGGCCCCGGAGTCCTTCGGGGACAGATCCTGCGCGCCGTAGCCCATCAGCAGCTTGTCCCCCTCGATGAGGGCCTGCACGCTGCGCAACGCGGTGAACGGCACCAGCACCGCCACCTCGACCTTGGCGAAGTACTTCTCCGGCAACGCGAAGGCGAGCTTCTGCACCAAGGCGATGGCCTCGAGGTGGTGCAGGTTCATCTTCCAGTTGCCGGCGATCAAAGGTTGCCTGGGCACGCCTAGTCCTCCAGTACCGCGACGCCGGGCAGGGTCTTGCCCTCGAGGAACTCCAACGATGCACCACCACCGGTGGAGATGTGCGAGAACCCGTCCTCGGGCAGGCCCAGCAGCCGCACCGCGGCCGCCGAGTCACCACCACCGACGACGCTGAACGCCGTCGAACCGGCGATCGTCTCGGCCACGCCGCGGGTGCCGGCGGCGAACGGGGCGAGCTCGAACACGCCCATCGGGCCGTTCCAGAACACCGTGGCCGCACCGGCCAGCGCCGCGGCGAAGTCGGCCACCGTCTCCGGGCCGATGTCCAGCCCCAGCCACTCATCCGGGATCTCTTTGGCGGGCACCGTGGCGGTATCCGCATCAGCGGAGAACGCCGAGGCGACAACCACATCGCGGGGCAGCCGGATCGTGTCGCCGGCGGTCTCCAACAGCTTGGCGCACACCGCCACCATGTCCGTCTCCAGCAGCGATCTGCCCACCGGATGGCCGAGGGCGGCCAGGAAGGTGAAGCACATCCCGCCGCCGACGAGCAAGGTGTCCACCTTGGGCAGCAACGCCTCGATCACCGCGAGCTTGTCGGACACCTTCGAGCCACCCAGCACCACGGTGTAGGGCCGGGCCGGCGCCTCGCTGAGCCGCCGCAGGGTGGTCAGCTCGGCGAGCACCAGCGTGCCGGCGTAGGCGGGCAACCGCTGGGCGACGTCGACGACCGACGCCTGCCCGCGATGCACCACGCCGAACCCGTCGGAGACGAACGCGCCGTCACGACCCACCAGCGCAACGAGCTCGTCGGCCAGCGCGCCCCGCTGCGCGGCGTCCTGGGACGTCTCCCGTGGGTCGAAGCGGACATTCTCCAGCAGGACGACGCCACCGCCGGCCACCGCTGCCCGAGCGGAGTCACCGACGACGTCGGTGGCCGCAGCCACCGGGGTGTCCAGCAGCTCACCGAGCCGGGCGGCGACCGGGGCCAGCGAGTACGCCGGATCGGGTGCACCCTTGGGGCGACCGAGGTGGGCGGTCACCACCACCCGGGCACCGGCCCCGGTCAGCGCCCGCAGGGTGGGCAGCGAGGCCCGGATCCGGCCATCGTCGGTGATGCGCGCGCCGTCCAAAGGCACGTTGAGGTCGGTGCGAACCAGCACGGCCCGCCCCGACACGCCCTCGGCGAGCAGGTCGTCGAGGGTCCTCACAGTTGCGAGCCGACCAAGACGATCAGGTCGGCCAGCCGGTTGGAGTAGCCCCATTCGTTGTCATACCAGCCGACGATCTTGACCTGATCGCCGATCACCTTGGTCAGCGGCGAGTCGAAGATGCATGACGCGGGGTCGGTGATGATGTCCGACGACACGATCGGCTCGTCGCTGTAGCGCAGGATGCCCTTGAGCGGGCCGTCGGCGGCGGTCCGGAATGCCTCGTTGACCTCCTCGACGCTGGTCTCGCGGGAGACCGAGGCGGACAGATCGGTGATCGATCCGGTGGGGACGGGCACCCGCAGCGCGTAGCCGTCCAGCCTTCCGTTGAGCTCGGGCAACACCAGCCCGATCGCCTTGGCGGCCCCGGTGGAGGTCGGCACGACGTTGATCGCGGCGGCCCGGGCCCGGCGCAGGTCGCTGTGCGGGGCGTCTTGCAGGTTCTGGTCCTGGGTGTAGGCGTGGATGGTGGTCATCAGGCCCTGCTTGATGCCCAGGGCGTCATGCAACACCTTGGCCATCGGGCCCAGGCAGTTGGTGGTGCAGGAGGCGTTGGAGATCACCGTCTGGGTGCCGTCCAGCTTGGCGTCGTTGACCCCGAGCACCACGGTGAGGTCCTCGCCCTTGGCCGGCGCGGAGATGATCACCTTCTTGGCGCCGCCCTCGTCGACGTGCCTGCGAGCGTCCTTGGCCGTGGTGAAGAAGCCGGTGGACTCCAGCACCACGTCGACCCCCAGGGCACCCCAGGGCAGCGCGCCCGGGTCCCGCTCGGCCAGTGCCTTGATGGTCTTGCCGCCCACCGCGATGCCGTCGTCGGTGATGTGCACGTCCTCGTCGAGCCTGCCCAGCACACTGTCGTACTTCAGCAGGTGCGCCATCGTCGCTACGTCACCGAGGTCGTTGAACGCCACCACCTCGATGTCATGGCCGCCGGACTGCACCGCGCGCCAGAAGTTGCGCCCGATGCGGCCGAATCCGTTAATCCCTACCCGAACAGTCACGTCGCCCTCTCCTCGTGAAGACAAATCCTCGCTGCACACACCAGCACCACGGTTGGGCGCCACCCTATCGGCCGCATACCACCGCGCAGGCCCCCCGGGAGGGGGAGCTGCAGGGGTGTTCACAACCGGTTGATTTCCTGGCACCCGGGAATGTCACACGTCCAACATGTCGGCGGTGACCTCGGACTCGGTGTCGGGCACCCCGAGCTCCTCGGCGCGGCGGTCAGCCATCGCCAGCAGCCGGCGGATCCGGCCCGCCACGGCATCCTTGGTCATCGGCGGGTCGGCGAGCTGGCCCAGCTCCTCCAGCGAAGCCTGCCGGTGCTCCAACCGCAGCCGGCCCGCCACGAGCAGGTGTCCCGGGATGTCGTCGCCGAGCAACTCCAAGGCCCGGCGGACCCGCGCCGCTGAGGCCACCGCCGCGCGGGCGGACCGGCGCAGGTTGGCGTCGTCGAAGTTGGCCAGCCGGTTGGCGGTGGCCCGGACCTCGCGGCGCACCCGGCGTTCCTCCCAGGCCAGCACCGTGTCGTGCGCACCGAGCCGGGTGAGCAACGCCCCGATGGCGTCCCCGTCGCGCACCACCACCCGATCGGTGCCCCGGACCTCCCGCGCCTTGGCCTGGATGCCCAGCCGGCGGGCCGCCCCGACCAGCGCCAGCGCCGCTTCCGGCCCAGGGCAGGTCACCTCCAGCGCGGCCGAGCGGCCCGGCTCGGTGAGCGACCCGTGGGCGAGGAACGCACCGCGCCACGATGCCTCGGCATCGCACAGCCCACCCGAGACGACCTGCGGGGGCAACCCCCGCACCGGGCGACCGCGCAGGTCCAGCAGCCCGGTCTGGCGGGCCAGCCCCTCCCCGTCGCGGACCACCCGCACCACGTAGCAGGTGCCTTTGCGCAGCCCACCGGCAGTGATCAGGTGCACGTCGGAGTTGTGTCCGTAAAGCTCGTGCACCTCCCGGCGCAGCCGCCGCGCAGTGGCGCCGGTATCCAGCTCGGCCTCCACCACGACGCGCCCGGCGATGATGTGCAGCCCACCGGCGAAGCGCAGCAATGCGGCCACCTCGGCCCGCCGGCAGCACGTCTTGGTCACCCGTAGCCGGCTCAGCTCGTCCTTGACGGCGGAGGTCATGGCCACCGGCGCTTCTCCTCCCGTTGTGGGTACAGCCTTCGGTCGCGAGGCTCGTCCGCCAGTATCCGACGCAGCGCTTGGGCCAGCGCTACCGGATCGTGACGATCGGCGGATCCGTCGTCAGCGACCCGGTCAAGGTACGCGAGCCCCCCGAGCTCCTCAGCGCAGCGGTACAACCGAGCGGGCAACGCGACGGTGTCGATGTCGGCGAGCACCGCGTGCACGGTAAACCCGGGCGGGGCGTGCTCCGACAGCACGGTCAAGTGTTGCTCGGAGGAGAACCCCGCGGTCTCGCCCGGCTGCGGCACCAGGTTGAGTACCACGATCCGCCGGGCCGCCGTGCCGACCAACGCCTCGGCGAGGTCGGGGACCAGCAGGTGCGGCAGCACGCTGGTGAACCACGAGCCTGGCCCGAGCACCACGACGTCGGCGTCGGCGACCGCGCGGACCGCCTCGGTGCAGGCCTGCGGGCGGGCCGGGCGCAGCCACACCCGGTGCACCCGACCCGGCGTGGTCGCCACCGCCACCTGGCCGCGGATCCGGCGGAGCCGGCCTGGGTGATCGGGATCCCCGTCCAGGCCGGCCACGTCGGCCTCGATGTCCAGCGGCTCGGCGGCCATCGGCAGCACCCGGCCGGTCACCCCGAGCAGCCGGCACGCCTCGTCCAGCACGGCCACCGGATCGCCGAGCACCTCCAGCAGCCCAGCCAACACCAGGTTGCCCACGGCGTGCCCGGCCAGCGCCCCGCTGCCCCCGAAACGATGCGCGAAAACCTGCCGCCAGCGCGCCCCCCCGCCGTCGGGGGCCGCCAGCGCGGTCAGCGCCATCCGCAGGTCGCCCGGCGGGAGCAGGCCCAGCTCCCGGCGCAGCCGCCCGGACGAGCCACCGTCATCGGCCACCGTGACCACCGCGGTGACGTCCTCGGTGATGGCCCGCAACGCCAGCAGGGTGGTGTGCAGTCCATGACCACCACCCAGCGCGACGACCTTGAGACCCGGATGAGTCACTCCCGGCCCACGTCCCGGTGCACCACCTTGACGGTGATCCCATCCACCCGGCCGAGCCGGGCGGCCAGCGCCTCGGAGACCACCACGCTGCGGTGCTTGCCGCCGGTGCACCCCACGGCGATGGTCAGGTAGCGCTTACCTTCCCGCCGGTAGCCGCCACTGACCAGCTGGAGCAGCTCGAGGTAGCGGTCCAGGAACTCCTCGGCACCTTCTTGGGACAGCACATAGTTGCGGACGTCGGCATCCAGACCGGTGAAGTCGCGTAGTTCCGGGATCCAGAACGGGTTGGGCAGGAACCGCACGTCGATCACGAGGTCGGAGTCCATCGGCAGGCCGTACTTGTAGCCGAAGGACACCACGGTGATCCGGGTACGGCTGCCGGCCTCTCCCCCGAACGCGTGCTCGATCTTGGCGCGCAGCTGGTGCACGGACAGCCCGGTGGTGTCCAACACCAGATCGGCCTCCTCGCGTAATGGGGCCAGCAGAGCACGCTCCGCGGCGATCCCGTCGGCCAGCCGCCCATCGCCCTGCAACGGGTGGCTGCGCCGGACCTGCTCGAAGCGGCGGATCAGCACCGCATCGGTGGCCTCCAGGTACAGCACCTTGGGCCGGTAACCGCGGGCGTCCAGATCCTTGATCACCGCGGCCAAATCGTCGGTGAACGCCCGGCTGCGCACGTCCATGACCACCGCTACCCGGGTCACCACGCCTTGTGAGCGGGAGCCGAGCTCGACCATGGTGGCGATCAGCTCGGGTGGCAGGTTGTCCACCACGAACCAGCCCAGATCCTCCAGCACCTTGGCGGCGGTGCTGCGACCGGCCCCGGACAGCCCCGAGACCACGGCGACCTCGATACCCCCGATCATGGCGCCGCCCCGTGGTCCGGTTCGGCACCAGGCTTGTCCTGTCCGGTCTCCAGGGCGGCGAGCACCGCCCGGGCGGTGCTCGGTCCCACCCCGGGTACCTCGGTGAGCTCGTCCACGCCGGCCTGGCGGATGCGGCGGACCGAGCCGAAGTGCTTGAGCAGGGCGGTGCGCCGGGTCTGCCCGAGCCCGGTGACACCGTCGAGCTCGGAGCTGGTCATCCGCGCCGACCGTTTCTGCCGGTGGTAGCTGATCGCGAACCGGTGCGCCTCGTCCCGCACCCGTTGCAGCAGGTAGAGCCCCTCGCTGGTGCGCGGCAGGATCACCGGGTCGGCCTCGCCGGGCAGCCAGACCTCCTCCAGCCGCTTGGCCAGCCCGGCGACCGCCACGTCGGTCACGCCGAGCTCGAACAGCACCTGCGCCGCCGCAGCCACCTGCGCCGGGCCGCCGTCGACGACCAGCAGGTTGGGCGGGTAGGCGAACCTGCGGGGACGCCCGGTGTCGGGGTCGCGGCCCGGCTCGTTCTCCTGCAGGTAGCGGGCGAAACGCCGGCGGACCACCTCGGCGATGCTCGCGACGTCGTCGGAGTGCCCCCCGCCGGCGGCGTCGCGGATCGCGAAACGCCGGTAGTCGGACTTGCGGGGCAGGCCGTCCTCGAAGACCACCAGCGAGGCCACCACGTCGCTGCCCTGCACATGGCTGACGTCGACGCACTCGATGCGCAGCGGGGCGGTGTCCAAACCCAGATACTCGTGGATCTCCTGCAGCGCCGCGGCGCGGGCGGTGAGGTCGCCGGCGCGGCGCAGCTTGTGCTGGGTGAAAGCCTCCGTGGCGTTGCGGGCCACGGTGTCGGCCAGTGCCCGCTTGTCGCCGCGCTGCGGCACCCGCAGCTGCACCCGGGCGCCGCGCAACCCGGACAGCCACTCGGTCAGCGTGTCGGCGTCCTCGGGGAGCGCGGGAACCAGGACTTCCCGCGGCACCGGCTGGGCGGCGTCATCGGCGGATCCGGCCAGGGCGGCCTGCTCGCCGTAGAACTGGGTCAAGAACTGGCCGACCAGGTCGGCCTGCTCGACCCGTTCGATCACCCAGCCACGCTGGCCACGCACCCGCCCGCCTCTGACGTGGAACACCTGCACCGCCGCCTCGAGTTCATCGCAGGCGAACGCGACCACGTCCGCATCGGTGCCGTCCCCGAGCACCACCGCCTGCTTCTCCAGCACCCGGCGCAGCGCCCCGAGCTGGTCTCGCAGCCGCGCGGCACGCTCGAACTCCAGCCCGGTAGCCGCCGCCGCCATCTCGCGCTCGAGTCTTCTGATCATCTTGTCGGTCCGGCCGGACAGGAAGTCACAGAAGTCCTCGACGATGCCGCGATGCTCGTCAACGGTGACCTTGCCCACGCACGGCGCCGAGCACTTGTCGATGTAGCCCAGCAGGCAGGGCCGGCCGATCTGGCCGTGCCGCTTGAACACTCCATTGGAGCACACCCGGGCCGGGAACACCCTGGTGAGCAGGTCGAGCGTCTCCCGGATCGCCCAGGCATGCGCGTAGGGCCCGAAGTACCGGACGCCTTTGCGGCGGGGCCCCCGGTAGACGTGCAGCCGCGGATAGTCCTCGTTGAGCGTCACGGCCAGCACCGGGTAGGTCTTGTCGTCGCGGTAGCGGACGTTGAACCGGGGGTCGAACTCCTTGATCCAGTTGTATTCGAGCTGCAGTGCCTCGACCTCGGTGCCGACCACCGTCCACTCCACCGACGCCGCCGTGGTAACCATCTGCCGGGTTCGCGGGTGCAGCCCGGACAGGTCGGCGAAGTAGGAGTTCAGCCGGCTGCGCAGGCTCTTCGCCTTACCGACGTAGATCACCCGGCGGTGCTCGTCGCGGAACCGGTACACCCCGGGTGCGTCCGGGATCGTCCCCGGTGCCGGACGGTAGGTGCCGGGGTCAGGCATGCGGCTGCGCCGCCTGTGAGTGGCGTTGCGAGCCGTAACCCTGTTTGCCACTCACAAGGAGGCCACAGGCCTCCACTTTGCGAAGGATCGAGCCGATCCGCCACCCCCACCACGGAGCCAGCAGATACCCGGAGTACGACGCGAGCCAGCTAGCGCTGCCCAGGCTGACGGCGTCCGCGCCGGCCCAGAAGTACTCCCGGCAGTCGTCGAAGGTGCGGATCCCGCCGGTCGCGATCACCGGCAGGGTGACCCCGGCGTCGCGCAGCTCGGCGACCACCCGCAGCCCGATCGGCTTGATCGCCCGGCCGGACAGCCCGCCGTAGCGGTTGGCCAGCCACGGCTGTCCGGTCCGCGGGTCCAGCCGCAGCGCGCGCACGGTGTTGATCGCGGTGAGTGCGGAGACCCCGGCGGCGGCAGCGCGTCGGGCATGCCCGACGTAGTCGCGGTCCGGGGACAACTTGAGGATCACCGGGTGACGGCTGCGGGGCACCGCGTCGGTGAGCACCCCGTCCAGGATCGGCTCGAAATCGTGATCGACGTTCGGGCAGGAGACGTTGAGCTCCACGGCCGCGATCTCCCCCGAGGGCACCGCCGTGTTCACCGTGTCGATGAGACAGCCGAACTCATCGGCGGTGAACCCGCCCACCGAGATGATGGTGTTCTGATCGCGGGTGCGCGGGTAGTAGTCACGCAGGTAGGCGTCGATCCCGACGTTGCACCAGCCGAAGGCGTTGATCCAGCCCGCATCGGTGCGGCGCAACACCGTGGCGTAGCGGCGCAGCAGGCTGGGCAAGGCCCGCAGCGGCCAGTCGGTGCGGTTGGTGAAATGCCCGTCCCGGGGTCGGGTTGTCAGAGTGCGGGTGGTGACCGCACCGAAACGCTCCAGCGGCACGAACCGGGAGATCGGACTCATTCCATAGGGCACCAACCCAGGATCGGAGGCGCCATAGCCGAGCAGGCTGGACGAGGTGATCAGCCGGTTTCGCAGCCGGATATCGCCCAACCACACCTCGCCCACGGTCCTCCTTACGCTCGCCGGAGCTGGTGTCAGGATAAGCCTCGAGCAACCTGTGATCCTCAGCGCGCTGGAGGCAGCACGGCGAGATCTGTCTGCGGGAAGTCCTCCCCGATGCACAACAGCGGGCGTCCCGCGAGCCGGCAGGTCGCGTAGGTCAGGCAGTCACCGAAGTTCAGAGCGGCCGGGTGCCGCCCCTTGCCGTAGCGCGCGAACGCATCGACTGCGACGGGCCAGTGTGCCGCCGTGCACGGAATGGTCTCGATGTCCGCCTCGTCGAGTAACCGGGCGAGCAGCGACCTGCCCGCGACGCCGATCCGGGCGGTGAGCACGATGCCGGTCTCCGCCAGTGTCGGGGCGCCGGCTCCGACGACCGCCGCCCTGGCCAGCTGCTCCACGAGCATCTCGTGAGCCGGCTCGGCGAGCAGGATCGCCACCAACGCCGAGCTGTCGACGATCACACTCCCGCCGGGCCGTAGCCGAGGATCGCCTCGCGCTCCCGTTTGGTCAGACCACCGCGCAGCTCCACAGGGACTTGGGGCCACGCCTCGTCCACGAGGAAGCGCCGCAGCCGGTCCGCCGGATCCTGGACCGCCGCCGACGCATGGAGTCGCTCCAGCCGCTCCAGCAAGGCGACTCGAACCGCTGCGGTCTTGGTCTCCCCGGCCAGCGCCGCGACCTCCGCGGCAAGCCGTTCGGTCTCCGGGTCCTTGATGTTGAGTGCCATGTCCACCATGGTACCAAAAATCAACCATGGTGGAAACCGGGGCCACTCACGAGGCAGGGCAGGTGCGCGCATAGGGCCGGTTGCGGCCGATGTACTCGTTCCATTCTTCTTGGCGCAGGTTGCGCCCGGCGAGCGCGCAGGCGTGCCGGACCCACTTGTCCATATCGAGCGGCCACAGTCGCACCGTCTGGTCGATGGCCACGGCGATCACCTCACCGTCCGGGCTGAACGCCGCTGCCGTGACCGGACGGACGCGGCCGAGCGGCTGGCTGATCGGTTCTCCGGTGCCGCTCTCCCACTGTTGCACCGTCCCGTCGCTGCTCACGGCGGCGATGACCGTGCCGTCCGGGCTGAACTCCACCGACAGGACCTCGTGTGGGCGACCGGTCAACGGCTGACCGATCTGCTCACCGGTGCCGGCATCCCACCGCCGTACCGTGCCGTCCCGGCTCGCCGAGGCGATCACCCTGCCGTCCGGGCTGAACGCCACGTCCACGACCTCACCGGTGTGGCCGGTCAACGGCGCGCCGATCTGCTGACCCGTCACGACGTCCCACCGCCGCACGGTGCCGTCCCGGCTCGCCGAGACGATCACCCTGCCGTCCGGGCTGAACACCACCTCTGCGACCTCACCGGTGTGGCCGGTCAACGGCGCGCCGATCTGCTGACCCGTCACGACGTCCCACCGCCGCACGGTGCCGTCCCGGCTCGCCGAGGCGATCACCCTGCCGTCCGGGCTGAACACCGCCCGGAACACCCAGTCGGTGTGTCCCCTCAGCGGCTGGCCGACCGGCTGACCGGTGATCGTGTCCCACAGCCGCACGGTCCCGTCCGAGCTGGCGGAAGCGACGACCTTGCTGTCGGGACTGAAGGCCATCCCATGAACCGAAGCTGTGTGGCCGGCCAATTGACGGATGACCTCGCCGGTCGAGGCGTCCCACAGCCGCGCCGTCCCGTCGTCACTGGCCGTGGCGAGCATCCGCCGGTCGGGGCTGAACGCCACGTTCCATATAAAAGCCGTATGGCCTGACAGCAGCGGGCCGATCGGCGGCCCCGTTCCGACCTCCCACCGCCGCACGGTCCCGTCCTCGCCGGCCGAGGCGATGCCTGTGCCGTCCGGGCTGAACGCCACCGACTCGACCCAGTCGGTGTGGGCGGCCAACGGCTGCCCGATCGGTTGGCCATTCGCGGTGTCCCACAGCCGGACGGTGTGGTCCTGGCTGGCGGAGGCGATGAGCTTGCCGTCCGGACTGAAGGCCACGCCTTCGACCTGATCCTCATGGCCGGCCATCGGCGCACCGATCGGCACACCGGTGGCCGCATCCCACCGGCGCAGCGTCCGGTCCTCGCTCGCCGAGGCGATCATGCGACCATCCGGACTGAAGGCCACCCCCTCGACCTGATCGCGATGGCCAAGCATCGGCGCACCGATCGGCACGCCGGTGGCCGCATCCCACCGGCGCACCGATCGGTCCTCGCTCGCCGAGGCGATCATCTGGCCGTCCGGACTGAAGGCCACCCCTTCGACCTGATCCTCATGGCCGGCCATCGGCGCACCGATCGGCACACCGGTGGCCGCATCCCACCGCCGCACCGTCCGGTCCTCGCTCGCCGAGGCGATCATGCGACCATCCGGACTGAACGTCACCCCCTCGACCGGAAGGGTGTGGCCGAGCATCGGCGCACCGATCGGCGCGCCCGTACGCGCGTCCCAGCGCCGGACCGCTCCATCGCGATGCGCCGAGGCGATCATCCTGCTGTCGGGGCTGAACGCGACACCTCGGACCGTGCCCCCGCGCGCAACCAACGGCTCACCGATCAGCGTCCCGGTGCCGGCGTCCCAGCGCCGCACCGTGCCGTCGCGGCTTGCGGACACGACCATGCGACCGTCCGGGCTGAACGCCACCGCATAGACCGTGGCGGTGTGGCCGGTGATCGCGAAGACGTTGTGACGCGGCTGCAACACTCCCTGTAACAGCATGGCGCGAGCCTCATCGGTCGGGGACAGGCGCAGACTCTCCAAGCTCAGCAAGAGCGATAACGGGTGCTGATCGACGTTCACCTCCGCTTCGCTGGCCAGCCGCTGGGCGGCGGCCACATCACGCTGCCGCTGCAGCACCGTGCTCTGCCACACCGTCACGCCCAAGAGCACGACGAGGACCATGCTCAGTGTGACGAGTCCGCTGACCACTCGCCGCCTTCTGCGCCGGCTGTGCCGGATGAACTCCCGCTCGACCGGTCCCAGATCATCCGGGCGGTCGGTGAGCCACCGCTCGGCCTCGGCAAGCGGGAGGCCGGTCAGCAGCGTGCCCCACTTCCGGCCGCTCTCTGTCCACTGACCGAGAGCGGTGCGCAGCCGTTCCTGCCAGATGAGGAAGTCACGATTGTCCTCGATCCATGTGCGCAGCCGATCCCATGCCGTGATCAATGCCTCGTGCGCCAGCTCGACGGTGTCCTGCGATCCGTCCTGGTGATCCCCGTCGATGACGGCCAGCCGGTTCGTCGCGAGAACTTGCGCGATTCTCCACCGTTGCTCACCCAGATCTGCCCGGTGGGCCATCCGGCGGGTCGGCGCCGTTGTCTCGCCGACGTGAACCAGCTTGGTAAGCAGTCCCCGAGTTTCCTTCTCCCGCGCGCCGAGCTCGGCTCGGTACACCTGCTCGGCATGCTTCGCGAGCGCGCCCGCCACTTTCCCGAGCTGCTCGTACGCGCTGTGGGTGAGCATTGCGCGCTCTTGCTCGGCCCACAGCAGGGTCAACGCGAACTCGAGCAGGGGCAGGCTGCCCGGCCCGGAACCGACGCCGTCGAGGATCCGGTCGACCAGACCCGGCTGGTAGTGCGCGACGCCGGTCGCCGGCTTCTCGATCGCCTCCCGCAGTTGCTCGCGAGTCATCGGCCCGACAACGAACAGCCGTGAGTCGGTCAGCGCCGCCGCCAGCTCGGCGTGCTCAAGCGCATAGGTGAGAAAGTCCGCTCGCAACGTCAACACGACACGAATGCGCCGAGCCCGGGCGTCCTGCACCGGAGGCGATGCCTTGGCGATCACAGTGAGGAAAGCATTCCGCTCCTGCGCTTCCAGCGTGAACAGCTCCTCGAACTGATCGACGACGAGCACCAGCCGCTGCTTGCCGGTGCGCCTCAGCACCTGATCCACCACATCGAAGAGCCGGCCTTGTTCGAGCGTCTTGGTGAGTTCCAGCCGCTCGGCCATTCCGAGTTCGCCCAGCTCCGCCAGTGCCCCGGCGATCGCCGCGAGTGCAGTGTCACCTCCAGACGGCCGGCAGCTGGTGATGGCCAGGTCGGCTCGGTCCCGCAGGATGGGCAACGCGCCCGCGAAGACGAGTGACGACTTGCCACTGCCGGACGGCCCTACCACTGCCGTCAGCGGTGACCGGTTGATCCGCTCGACGAGCTGTCCGGTCAAGTCCTCCCGCCCGTGGAAGTGCTCTTTGTGGTCCTCCAGGAAGGGATCGAGTCCCCGGTAGGGACACTTCGCCACGATGAGCGAGCCCAATTCCGGCCACAGTTGGACCAGCGTCTCCATGGGCAGGAGGTACGAGGTCCGCGCCGACGCGCGGGCCTCGGAGGCAACCGCGATGCCGACCACACCGCTGTGCTCCTCGTCCCACACCGGAGTGCCGCTGAACCCGGGTCCGATCGAGAAGCCGCTGCGCCGGTCGTCGTCCCCCTGGATCAAGCCGGTCGTTCCACGACCGAGGAGCCGGCCGAACGCCCACGCACCCGCATCATGACCTGGCGGGAAGCCGAACGCTCGGTAAGGGTGCCCCCACACGGTCTCTGCCATGACGAGGCGGGCAGGCACCGCGCCGGCCGGAGCCGCATCGGTCAGCACCAGACCCGCGACGTCACCCGTCTCGTCCGGTTGAACGGGTCTCCAGACCTTGATCTGACCGACGCGCTGCTCTCCCGGAGCGACGAGTGGGAAATCGACCGTGATGTGGTCCGGCGGAGCCGGCACCGTGCCGTCGGGCAGCCCCAGTGCCCGAGCGACCACATGCGCGCACGTCAGCACCTCATGCGGACCGACCAGGCACCCGGCGCCAACCGGCCGGCCCGTTCTGTCGAGAACGCGGACGATCGCGGCGTCCGGCGCGTTTACCTGCGCGCCCACCGTAACGCCACCTTGAAGTTCGCCTCGCCGGCGGCTTGGGCCACGATCACACCCGCCTGCGCCGACCACTTGATCCCGAACTCCACGGTGATCTCCTCGGGCCCATCGGCGAGATCACGCAGCTTGCCGACCAAGGCCGTAGCCACCGGCCGGATCCGGTCGAGCGACGCCTGGAGGCTCTCGGTGGCGGTCGCGACCACTCTTCCCGGTCGCGCGGACCGAACGATCCCGTCCTGGTGCTCCTCGACCTCGACGAGCACCACACCGCCATCGTCGAGCGGTACCTCGATGAGCTCCCGCACCACAACCTCCAGACTTGTCCCCACCGACCCATGGTCGACCCACCGACAGCCTATCGACCGCAGACCGGATGAAACCGGCAGAATCTGACCGGCTGGCTGCTCGACGGTTCGAACCCGTCCTGCCGCACCCGCTTGCCGCAGCTGTCCCGACCAGCCACCCATCCTGACGAACGAATAGGATAAAACAGACAAGATTGACCTCGACTCTGGTTTAGTTCCTAGCCCGGCAATACCGGTACCGTCTACTCGCTGGCTTTCAGCCCCGATGGGCGCACCCTGGCCAGCACCAGCTACTACAACGTCGCGCGGCTGTGGGATATCGGTGATCTCCGCAATCCCAGCCTGCGGAGCACCCTCACCGGCCACACCGATACCGTTTTCTCAGTGGCCTTCAGCCCCGACGGAGGCACCGTGGCCACCGGCAGCGCATCACTCCTCAGATCACCAAAGATGCGTGGGATCAGTACCTGCCCGGCTTGTCCTACCGACCCCCATGCCTGCAAAATGCCCGATCGGCGGACCGATGACGTAACCCTCCCCCGCTCCCTAACTCCTGGGTTCCCGAACTCAACAGCAGAGTCGCCCGAGGCCTTGACAGCTCTGCTGTTGAGCTCGGGAACCCAGGAACCGCAGCCGGGCTTGATCCCATCCGGACGGGAGTGGGCTGCGGTCAGTGGTTATCGTCTTCGGGTGCGTACCAGGGAACTCAGCATCGAGACCGGGTCGCGGGAGCAGGTGCGTGACCTCACGGCGCAATGTCGGGCGTTCCTCCACGAGGCGGGCGCAGCCGACGGCCTGCTGCACGTGTGGGTACCGCATGCCACCGCGGGGCTCGCGGTGATCGAGATCGGGTCGGGCAGCGACATCGACCTGCTCGCCGTGCTGCGTGAGCTGCTACCCGCCGATGGCCGGTGGCGCCACCGGCACGGCTCCCCCGGGCACGGCAGGGACCACCTGCTGCCCGCCCTGCTGCCGCCCTACGCCAGCGTCCCGGTGCTGGGCGGGCAGCTCGCGCTGGGCACCTGGCAGTCGATCTGCTTGGTGGACACCAACGGCGACAACCCGGTCCGCACTGTCCGGCTGAGCTTCCTGCAAGGTTGATCTTCGGGAAGCGGGTATGCGCCAGTCCGCATCCGACCGTGGCCCCTTCGAGAAACGCTGGTGAGCCTGGGCGCACTGCGACAGGGCGAGTGGGCCGATTCGTGCATAGTCATGATCTCGCGCCGGCCCTACAGCGTGTCTGTTTGTCACATCTGTGCTACCCACGCTGGGCGGTCAGGGGGTGACGGTGGTGAGGAAGGCTCGCCAGGCGGGGGTGGGGACGGTCAGGGCGGGGCCGTGGCGGTGTTTGGAGTCGCGTACCAGCACACCCCGCGGCGTGGGCGCGACCTCGACGCAGTCACCGTTGGGGCTGCTGTAGCTGCTGGTGCGCCAGCCGATGCCGTCCGGCTCAGGCACGGTCATCGTGATCCTCCCGATCCGGGTAGAGCTCGGTTGCCAGGGTGGCAATCAGCTCCCGTGATTCTCCCTCGTTCAGGGTAGTCCCGGCCAGCGTCGCCAGGATGTGCTGGTAGGCGGCGATCTCCGTCGGCTCCTCCAGGAACAGACAGGAGGTCTGGCTGTCCAGATAGACCACCGGCTTGAACTCGGCGAACTCCAACAGCTTGAAATGCCCGGCGATCCCGGCGTGTGCGCCGAGCGCGGCGGGCACCACCCGCAGCGTGAGGTAGGGACGCACCGACATGCGCAGCAGGTGATGCAGCTGGTCGGACATCACCGCAGGCCCGCCGACCGGCAGCCGCAGCACGAGCTCGTGGATGAAGAAGGTGAACCGCGCCGGGCGCTCCCGGGTGAACAGGCGTTGGCGGGCCAGCCGGGCGGACACTCGATCCGCGACCTCGTCCGCCGGAACCGTTCGGGGGTCCCGGATCAACGCGCGGGCGTAGTCACCGGTCTGCAACAAGCCGGGCACCATCATCGCCTGGAAGTCGCTGATCGCGACCGCCTTGTCCTCGTGGTCGATCAACGTCCGGAGCTGTCGGGGCAGCCGGGAGCCGTATTGCTGCAGCCAGCCGGGGGTGTGCTGGTCCTGGCACAGGGCGAGCAGCCGCTCACGCTCAGCACCGGTGACCCGGCACAGCGCGAGGATCGCCGCGACGTGCGACTGGTTGACGTTGCGCTTGCCGGACAGCAGCCGGGACACCCAGCTCGGTGACCAGTCGAGCTGGTGTGCGACCTGCTTCCCGTTCAGCCGAGCCTGTTGCATCGCTCGGCGCAGTCCCTCGCCGAGTTCTCGGCTACGTACCGTAGCCTCATGGTCTCGCATGATGACCTCCTGCAGCGGACCATAAACCCACATGGCGTAATCTTCTAGTCAACTTCTCCTCGACATGAGGCCCTTGTGTGACCAGGGGTCAATGTGGGCACTCAAGAGGCCGCGAGCTGGAGCGAGCCGAACCGCAGGGTGGCCAGCCTCAGCGCGACGAGCAGGTTCGCCCCAGTCACTGCGACCGCGATTCGGAGTCGAATGGCACTCAGCGGGACGCTCGAAACCGCCATTCGGCTCCGAATGGCGGCGGGGGCGCCCCAGGCGCCAAACCTAGAACCTCAACCTAAGGTGTGGTCAAGGCTGCCGGGTACCCGGGTCAGGGCGGCCTGATCGACCAGGCCCAGCACTAGAACAGATAGGATGAAACAGACAAGCTTGACATCAACTCCAGTTGAGGATTTAGGTTGCGGTCGAGGACATCGGCGATGTCTGGACCCTCGACGAGAAGCCGGTGGTGTGCGATGGACATGGAAGTCACGGCGTGGATGTCGATGTACAACACCATGCACGCACAGCAGGAACAGCGCCCGTTCTCGGTGGCGACGCTGCGGCGCATCAGTGGGTTCGCCCGGCCGCATCGCCGGCAGTTAGCCTGGTTCCTGCTGCTCAGCGTGGCGACTGCGGTGCTGGCGGTCGCGACGCCAGTGCTCGCCGGTCGGGTCGTCGACGCGATCGTGCAGGGCGCGGCGGCCGAGGTGGTCGTCGAGCTCGCCGCGCTCATCGCCGTGATCGCGGTGGCCGAGGCCGGGCTCGGCCTGGTGACGCGGTGGCTGTCGGCGGGCATCGGCGAGGGGCTGATCCTTCATCTGCGCACCACGGTGTTCGACCACGTGCAGCGCATGCCGATCGCGTTCTTCACCCGCACCCGCACCGGGGCACTGGTCAGCCGGTTGAACAACGACGTGATCGGCGCGCAGCGGGCGTTCAGCGACACCCTGTCGGGGGTGGTCGGCAACCTGGTGACGCTGGCGCTCACGCTCGTGGTGATGATCGGGATCTCCTGGCAGATCACCCTGCTCGCGCTGGTGCTGCTGCCGGTGTTCGTGCTGCCGGCGCGGCGGATGGGCACCCGGCTGGCCCGGCTGGAGCGCGCGGCGGCCAACCACAACGCGCTGATGAGCACCCAGATGACCGAGCGGTTCTCCGCGCCCGGCGCCACGCTGGTGAAGCTGTTCGGCCGGCCCGCACAGGAGTCAGCGGAGTTCGCCACCCGGGCCCGCGCGGTGCGCGACATCGGAGTGCGCACCGCGATGGTGCAGTCGGTGTTCGTCACCGCGCTGACGCTGGTCTCGGCGCTGGCGCTGGCGCTGGTCTACGGGCTCGGCGGGTTCTACGCGCTGCGGGATCAGCTGGAGCCGGGCGCGGTGGTGGCGCTCGCACTGCTGCTCACCCGGCTCTACGCCCCGCTGACCGCGCTGGCCAGCGCGCGGGTGGAGGTGATGAGCGCACTGGTCAGCTTCGAGCGGGTGTTCGAGGTGCTCGACCTGACCCCGCTCATCCAGGACCGACCAGACGCTCAACGGGTGCCGGACGGGCCGGTATCGGTGCAGCTCGACGCCGTGCGCTTCGGCTACCCCGCGGCGGACAAGGTGTCACTCGCGTCGCTGGAGGAGGTCGCACAGCTCGACGAGCGCGGCGGGGTGGAGGTACTGCACGGCGTGTCGTTCCGCGCCGAGCCGGGGCAGCTGGTGGCGTTGGTCGGATCATCGGGCGCCGGGAAGTCGACGATCGCGCAACTGGTGGCGCGGCTGTATGACGTCGAGGGCGGCGCGGTGCGACTGTCCGGTGTGGACGTCCGTGACCTGTCCGCCGAGTCGATCCGCGAGACGCTCGGGATGGTGACCCAGGACGGGCACCTGTTCCACGAGTCGGTGCGGGCGAACCTGCTGCTGGCCCGTCCGGAGGCTGCAGAGGACGAGCTGTGGGAGGTGCTGCGCCGGGCCCGGCTTGCCGATCTTGTCGCATCATTACCCGATGGGCTGGACACGGTGGTGGGCGAGCGCGGGTACCGGCTGTCCGGCGGTGAGCGCCAGCGGCTGACCATCGCCCGGCTGCTGCTGGCCCGCCCGCGGGTGGTGATCCTGGACGAGGCCACTGCACACCTGGACTCGACGTCGGAGGCGGCGGTGCAGGCCGCGCTGGGTGAGGCACTGGCCGGGCGGACCGCGGTGGTGATCGCGCACCGGCTGTCCACCATCCGGACCGCGGACCTCATCCTGGTGATCGAGGACGGGCGGGTCGTGGAGCGCGGCACGCACACCGACCTGGTCGCCGCCGGCGGGCGGTACCAGGAGCTGTACCGCACCCAGTTCGACCAGCCACCCGCTGTGGCCACAGTCCGGTGACAGCGGCTACTGTAGCACTTCGTAGCACCCCCGGAGTACCATGGCTCTATGACTGAGCATGCCCCGCGCGAGATCACCCAGCGAGAACTCCGTAATGATTCTGGCTCGATCATGCGCGCGGTCGAGCGTGGCGAGTCCTTCACGATCACTCGCAACGGGACCCCGATCGGACGGCTCATCCCGCTGCGCCGCCGCACCTTCGTTCCTCGACAGGAAGTCATGGCCGCATTCGCTACAGCCCCGGTGCTTGACGCTGAGAGATTCCGTGCCGATACCGACGACCTCGCCGACCAGGACTTGCTCGGCCGTGAGTGGTAAGGCACAGAGTAGTGGCCTGATCGACACGAATGTCGTCATCCACTTGGCTGATCTCGATGATGCACACTTGCCCGGTGAGATGGTGATCAGCGCGGTGACACTGGCCGAGTTGTCGGCGGGGCCGCACCAGACCGACGACCCAGCCGAGCGGGCCCGACGCATGAGCGTCCTCCAGCACACTGAGGCCACCTTCGAGCCATTACCATTCGACACGGCGGCCGCCCGGACGTTCGGGCTGGTCTCGGCTGCCGTAGTAGCAGCTGGGCGCAAACCACGCCGCCGGATCGCGGATCTGATGATCGTGTCCATTGCGATCGCTAACCGGCTTCCGCTCTACACCACCAACCCCAGTGATTTCACCGGACTGGACGATCTCGCAACAATCGTCCCAGTACAGCGACCATGATCGTCCGGGCCGCGGACGTCTTCATCAGCCACGTCGGCGACGATCGAGAGCCGGCCGATGAGGTGCACCGGATGCTGATCGGAGAACCACCCGGTGTTCCTGGATCAGCATCCGCACAATGGCATCGAGGTGGGCGAGGAGTGGGAGCGGCGACTGCATGAGCGGCTGCGCTGGGCCGACGGTCTGCTATATGACCCCACACATCACCGAAGACGAGTGGCGCCAATACCTGCCCGACGTTCCTTATGAGCCCCCGTGCCTGCGCGATCCCCGGTTGGCAGGCCGATAGCTGCTGGGTCTGCTGGACGCCACGGACGTGTCGCCCGCTGGGGGCGTCGGTCGTGTCGAGTTCACGGCGGTGGCGTCACCGCGCTCTCGCACCAGGCAGCGGTTACCGTCTTCGAGTGCACACCAGCGAACTCCGCATCGAGACCGGCTCACGCGAGCAGGTGCATGACCTCACCGCGCAATGCCGCGCGTTCCTCCACCAAGTAGGCGCACACGACGGCCTGCTGCACGTGTGGGTGCCGCATGCCACCGCGGGCCTCGCCGTGATCGAGACCGGGGCGGGTAGCGACACCGACCTGCTCGCCGTGCTGCGTGAGCTACTGCCCGACGACGGACGGTGGCGCCACCGGCACGGCTCCCCCGGCCACGGCAGGGACCACCTGCTGCCCGCCCTGCTACCGCCCTACGCCAGCATCCCGGTGCTCAGCGGGCAACTCACGCTGGGCACCTGGCAGTCGATCTGCCTGGTGGACACCAATGGCGACAACCCCATCCGCACTGTCCGGTTGAGCTTCCTGCCCGGCTGATCCAGGCCGACCGCTGACGAACCGGGTTCCACGCCGAGCGCATGATCTAGCTCGACGGGAATGAAGTAGCCCTCAGGGTCGATGAGACGCTGCCGGTGAATGCCGATCGGCTGCCGGACGCCTTCAACCACGGACGTGGACCTTCCGCCGGGGCGGGCCGTTGACAAGAAGCACACGCGAGTCGTCATCTCCTAGCTTGCGCCGCTTATACCCTGACTAATATCGGGAACTCTTGATAACAGCGTTATGACCCAGGGAGGAAACTGTAGTAATTCAGCTGGATCAGATGGCGGCAGTGCCGGGCACTCCGGCGGTGGACGCGGAGTCCGACGCGGGTCAGCTCATCGGATCGGGGTGTTGGCGGCTAGCCTGGCGATCGCACAGCTCACCGATGCCCCGGGGTTGCTCCCCTCGGCGCATCGGTGAGGATGCGGTGAGGAGAGGCCGATGAACGCTGAGGAAGCCCGTGCGATCGGCCGGCGGCTGAAGCGGATCCGCTATACGCGGGGCAAGTCGCTCCAGGTGGTGGCCGAGCTGGCCGGGATGAGCAAGTCACAGTTGGACCGAATCGAGCGGGGAGAGGTTGCTCTGGACCGGCTCTCGGAGATCGTCGCGCTGGCCCGTGTGCTGGAGATCTCACCCAGCGATCTCATGCGTCTGCCGGTGCCTGCCCCGGGCAACGGGCATATCGACCGCATCGTTGAAGCGGTGCGCGACGCGCTGGCTGCGGTGGACTGGGACGAACCCGGTGGGCAGGTGCTCCCGGTGAATGTGCTGCGGATCAGGGTGCGCCAGATGCGCCAGATGCCGCGCCGGTATGCCGATGTGGGGGAGGCGCTGCCCGGCTTGATCAGGGACTTGCATACCTCGATCGCCGCCGGCCGTGACGTGGCTGAATTGCTGGCGTTGACGGTCAAGGTGCATACGCAGATCACGCACATGTGGTTGCGGCTGGCCGGCGCTCCTACTGATCTACGGCGCAACGCCACCACGCTGGCCTGGACCGCGGCGCAGGAGAGCGGTGATGCTGCTTTGTTGGGCACGGCCACTTACGGTGGGGTGTACGCGCTGGTCAATTGTGGGTTGTTCGATCTGGCGCACGCTGCGCTGGACTCGCTGATGCTGCCCGCGACGACCCCGGATACCGTCGGGTTGATCGGTTCCCTGGCGATTACCCGGGCCTGGGTCGCCTCGCTGCGACAACAACCCGGTGACGTGGTCGCACCGATGCACGCTGCCGCTGAACTGGCCCAGCGGTACGGCGAAGCGACTGGTGATGACGCCTTCGGGTTCGCTTTCGGGCCCACGGATGTCGGGCTCTACAGTATGGCTCTGGCACTGGACAGCGATGACCCGGACCTGACGCTGAGCATCGCCGAGGGTCTGCATCCGGAGCGGCACCCCTACTCGGCGCGGCAGGCCGCGTACTGGGTGGACTGTGGCCGGGCGCTGGTCCGGCTGCCGGGGCGTCAGCACGATGCCGCTCGCGCGTTCCGCCGCGCGGAATCGATCTCGCCCCATCATGTACACCGAAACCCCCTGGTCCGCGAGGTGATCGTCGGTCTGCCCAGGTAGCCTGCCGCGCGCCTCACGGAGAGCTGATGTGGGCGCAACCTGACGACCTCGACGTCGTCGAACGGATGCGAACCGCCCACCGCCGGGCCGTGACCGCGCTGGGCGTCCTCACCGACCAGACCGTCGGTGAGGCGTGGGGCTGGCGCGGCAGAACGCTGAGCCGGCCCGTCATCGCCCCCGATGGCCCAGCCTGGCTGCGCGTCGCCTGCGCCCCGACGGGCCACATCGCTCGCACCTTCTGGGACGGCTCTCTGGAAGCCGAGAAGGCGATCCCGGCGTCGGTGCCGCGCCCCCGGCTGCGCGCCAGCCACGACTGGACCCATGGCCCGTGGGAGTACCGAGCAGAGCTGTACGACCGAGTCGCCGCCCACCCTGTCGCGGCGTCCCCCGCCCTGCTGACCGAGCCCGACCTGCCCTCAACCTGGTGGGCAGCGCTGCGAACCGTCTTAGACGACATCGCCACGGTCCCCACTCACCGCTTCACGGTCTTCCCGCAGTACCTCGACCGCGCCATGCCCCACCTGCTCGGCACGTCCATCGACACCACGGTGCCGTCCTGGTCCACGGCGCACGGAGATTTCCACTACGCCAACCTGTGTGCACCGACCCTGCACATCCTCGACTGGGAGGGCTGGGGTCTGGCCCCGAGCGGCTACGACGCCGCCGTACTACACAGCTACAGTCTGCTGCTCCCGCGCCTCGCCGCTCGGGTCCGCAGCGAGTTCGCGCTCCTGCTCGGTACCCCCACCGGTCGATTCGCCGAACTGGTCGCCATCACCCAACTTCTGCACAGCACGACCCGCGGCAACAACCTCGACCTAGCCGAACCACTCCGCGACCGCGCCGCCCTGCTGCTGGGCCGCCCGGTTCCCCTCCCCCGGTCAGATAACCCTGTTCACGATGGGCTGAGGCATGCACGCGGACCAGCACACCGGGTCTACGGTGCGCAGCGAGCCGAAGCCGCCGTCTGGGCCTGGCCGGAATAACCAACACGTGCAGCGCCAGAAGGGAGCATTCTGTGCGGGAAACCATCGCTGATCCAGCCCGTGTTGCGCACCTACGGGACCGGCTCACTGACGAGTTGGTGGCCGCGGGCACGATCGCGTCGAAGGATGTCGAGGCAGCGTTCCGCAGGGTGCCGCGGCACCTGTTCGCCCCCGGGGCGACCCTGGAGGACTCCTACGCCCAAGACACCGTGCGCCTCAAGCGAGACGAGCACGGCGCCACCATCAGCGCGGTCTCCGCGCCACAGATCCAGGCCATGATGCTGGAACAGGCCCAGCTCGAACCCGGCATGCGGGTTCTGGAGATCGGGTCCGGGGGCTACAACGCGGCGTTGACCGCCGAACTGGTCGGCGAGGCTGGGCAGATCACCACGGTCGACATCGATCCCGATGTGGTTGATCGTGCCCGGAACTGCCTGACGGCAGCGGGCTACCGCCAGGTCGAGGTGGTGCTGGCCGACGCCGAGAACGGCGTCCCGGGCCACGCTCCCTACGACCGGGTGATCGTCACCGCCGGTGCGTGGGACATCTCCCCGGTCTGGGTGGACCAGCTCGCGGAGGGTGGGCGGCTCGTCGTTCCTCTGCGGATGCGCGGGCTGACCCGGTCGATCGTGTTCGAGCGCGACGGTGGGCATCTGGTGAGCCGGGCCTACGAGCTGTGTGGTTTTGTGCCGATGCAGGGCGCCGGGGAGTGCCGAGAACGGCGGGTTCTCCTCGACGGGCAGGCGGTGGTCCTGCGGGTGGATGACGGCCAGCAGATCGACGCCGACGGTCTGCGGGAGTCGTTGTCCCAGCCGAGGGTGCAGGCATGGTCGCAGGTGACAATCGGTCCCGGTGAGCGGTTTGATGGTCTGCATCTGTGGCTGGCCATGGCTGCGCCGGGGTTCGGTCTGCTCGCCGCGCAGCGGGAGGCCGTCAATCGTGGCATCGTGGCCCACGCCTGGGCCTTGGGTGTGCCGACGGCTGTCACGGGGAGCAGTTTCGCCTACCTCGGTCTACGCCCGGTCACCCCGGACCGGCAGTGGTTCGAGTTCGGGGCCTACGCCCACGGCCCCGACGCCGACACGCTCGCTCACCAGATGGTCCGGCATATCCAGTCCTGGGACCGCACCAGCCTGAGCGCGCGCATCGAGATCCACCCGGCGGGTACACCCGACGAACAACTACCCCAGGGCCTGGTCCTCGACAAGAAGCACACCCGGGTCGTGATCTCCTGGCCCTGATGGCAGGGCACTGACCGAGGCTGGATTACTCGGACACCACCATCACTGCGGAGGATTCATATGACCATCCAGTGGGATGCAGCAACAGCGAACACCGTCATACCGAGCAGCACGGCGGTGGACTCGGAGTTCGATCTCGACGTGAGCATTGTCGAGTCCGGTCCGGTGACCGCCGAGCTGATGCGGATCACCAGCGACAACTGTGGCAAGACCTGCGAAAGCGCCTGCAACAGCTGCTAGATCGTCTGATCCCGACAAACCTGTCGGACCGGCTTTCCTGTGCTGGGGGTGGTGTGGTGTATCGGTATGTTGATGCCGCCGTGGCTCGGGTAGCCACCCTGCCGTCCGGGTTGATCGTTGCGCCGTGGCCGGACCTCACCGGCACGACGAGTGAAGATGTGGCGCAGTGGCGGTGCTGGCTGCAGCAGGTCTGGGCGTTCGAGGTGGTCGCGACGGCGGTTGAGGTGGCCAGCTCGGTGCTGGCTCGTCAGGTTGGTGCGGTGTGTGCTGGCCACGAGCAGCGGGCGCGTCAGGTACGGCGCGCGGTGGTATCGGTTGTGCGGTACCTGCTCCGGATGACGAGTCGGGCGACGGATCACGAGCCTGGAGCGGTGTCCGGAGCTGCGGTGTCGCCTGCAGGTCGTGCTGAACAGTCTGGCGTTCGTCCGCGACGGGCGGCTCGTGGTGGGTTGTCAGCAGCAGCCCACCGGGTCGGGCCGAACGGAGCCTGCGGAGGTGTCGGTGCGGCACACCAAGGCCGTCGAGACCGTCACCCAGGCCGCGCGCTCGCCGATCCGCGTCGGTGATCTGGCTGACAAACTGATGGCCGAGTTCCCCGAGGCACCGGAATCGGTGATCGAGGGCATGCTGGCCGAGCTGGTGGCGCAGCGGATTCTGGTCACCAGCCTGCGCCCGCCGATGACGGCCACCGATCCCCTGGGCCATGTCGTCGAAGAGTTGACCGCGGTGCGTGCCGACGCGGTACCGCAGGTGGCAGGCATGGTCCACGATCTGCACGAGGTCCACCTCGACCTGTCCCGGCACAACCGTGCGTCCTCGCCCGCTGAGCGGCGTGGTCTGAGAGCTTCCATGTCCCGGAGGATGGCGGTCATCTGTGCCAGCGAGCGGCCGGTCGCGGTTGACCTGCGAGTCGACTGTGCGCTGGTCTTGCCGCATGCGGTGGCGCGGGAAGTGGAGACTGCGGCAGCGGCATTGGCCCGTCTGACCCCGTATCCCGTCGGCTTCCCGACTTGGCAGGCATGGCATGCCGCGTTCCTCGAACGGTATGGGATCGGCGCGCTGGTCCCCCTCAAGGAGCTTCTACACACCGACGCTGGGCTGGGGTTTCCCGTCGGGTATCGGGATTCGCGCCTGAAGCCGCCATCGGTGCCGGGTCTGTCCGATCGTGACATGGCGCTGTTGGCCCTGGCGCAGAACGCCGCGATGGATCACAGCATCGAAGTCGTTCTCGACGAGGAGGCGATCGGGAACCTGGCGGTGTCGGACATCGCCACGGCTGCAGTGCAGCCGCACACCGAACTGCGCTTTCGTGTTCATGCGCCGACGCTGGGCGCGCTGGAGCGGGGCGAGTTCGAGCTCGCCGTCGCCGGCGTGTCCCGCGCGGCCGGGACCACGATCGGGCGGTTCCTGGACCTGTTCGGCTCGGAAGACCGCGAGCGGATGATCGGCGCGTACGCGCGGCTGCCCACAGTGAATGATGACGCGCTGCCGGTGCAGTGTCATGTCTTGCGTTGTATACGCGAACCGAGAATGTCGTCCGCAGTCCCGCAGTGCTGCCGCACCTGGTGTCGCTGGCCGAACACCACACGCCCGGCGCGGACGCGATACCGCTGGACGATCTTGCGGTGAGCGGTGATGCCCAGCAGCTATACCTGATGTCGCTGTCGCGGCAGCGCCCGGTGGAACCGGTGGTGTTCAGCGCCGTGGAGTTCACCAACGCCGCCCATCCGCTCCTGCGATTCCTCTGCGAGATCAGCACGGCGCGCTCCGCCGCGTGTGCGCCGTTCTCGTGGGGAGCCGCCAGCCGGTTGCCGTTTTTGCCCAGAATCCGGTACCGGCGCACGATCCTGTCCCCGGCCCGCTGGATGCTGGCCGCTACCGACCTGCCCGGACCTGCGACCCCGTGGCCGGAATGGCTGGATGCGCTGGCGGCATGGCAGTGCCGGTTGCGTGTCCCGGATGCGGTGTACCTCGGGGAGGACGATCGCCGTATCCGGCTGGATCTGGACGAATCCGCGCACGTGCACGTGCTGCGGTCGGACCTGGACCGCACCGGACACGCCACCCTGCGCGAGGCACCGGAGAACAGCGCGTTCGGGTGGTTCGACGGGCGCGCCCACGAGATCGTCGTGCCCTTGGCGGCCACCAGCCAGCCGGAGCGAACTCGTAGTCGGCTACGGGCTTGGTCGGGCCGTGTGATCAGCCGCGAGTACGGGCACCTGCCCGGCGACAGCGAGTGGCTGTTCGTCAAGCTCTACGGGCACCCGGACCGGCACACCGCCATCCTCACCACCCACCTGCCTGGCCTGCTGTCGGTCTGGGACAGCAGGCCGCAGTGGTGGTTTCTCCGGTATCAGGATCCCGAGCCGCATCTGCGCCTACGGATCCGACTGCGCACCGCGGACGCCTTCGGCGAGACCGCGCAGCGGGTCGGCACCTGGGCGGCCGGCCTGAGATGTCTCGGCCTGATCGGGCAGATGCAGCTGGACACCTACTACCCGGAGACCGGACGTTTCGGTGACGGCGCGGCGATGGCCGCCGCGGAGTCGGTGTTCGCCGCCGACTCCGCGGCGGCCATCGCCCAGCTGACGTACACCGGTCGCCGCGGCGCGCCGCATCAGCACGCCATCATCGCGGCGAGTCTGGTCGACCTGGCCACATCCTTCATCGGTGGTATCGGCGAGGGTATGCGCTGGCTGATTGACCACATCGGCAAGACCCCGATCCCAGCCCCCGCCCGGGAGGTCCACGACCACGCGATCCGCCTGGCTGATCCGCACGATGGCTGGGCGGCGCTGCGTGCGATAACCGGCGGCGAGGACATCGCGACCGCGTGGGCCAGGCGACGCACGGCGCTGGGCGCCTACCGCGACACGCTCACCGCCTCCGGACAGACCGCCCCGGAGGTGGTACTGCCCGATCTGCTGCACCTGCACCACGTCCGCATGGTCGGCATCTGTCCGGACACCGAACGGGCTTGCGCTCGCCTGGCCCGCGCCGGCGCCCTGAGCTGGACCACCCGAACCCAGGCAGCCACGTGAGCCGTCCGGACACGAACGCGCTCGCCGCGGTCGCGGCCATCGCCGACCGCCTGGCCGACCCGCACGCCATCCGCACCGCAGACGGTGCTGGAGGTGGTGCTCGCCGCCGGGGGCAGTCGCTGGCCGGTGGGGCTGCGGGCGTCGCCCTGCTCCACATCGAACGCGCTCGCGCCGGCCACGGTGATTGGACCACCGCGCACGCCTGGCTGTCCGCCGCCGCGCACGACGATCTCAGTGCCGGGCCCAACGCCGGCCTGTTTTTCGGCGCCCCGGCCCTGGCCTTCGTCACCCACGCCGCAGCCGACCGCCCGAGAACACTCACCCGGGCGCTCGCCACTCTCCACACGGCCACCGCCGCAGTGACCCGCCGACGCCTCGACGAGACCCACGCGCGCATCGACCGCGGCGACCGTCCCGCGCCGGCCGAGTTCGACCTCATCCGCGGGCTGGCCGGCCTCGGCGCCTACCACCTGCAGCGCCACCCACACCACGAGATCACCAGGGCCGTCCTGTCCTACCTCGTCCGGCTGACCGAACCGCTGCCTGACCGTGCCGATGGGCTGCCCGGCTGGTGGACCGATCTCGCCCCCACCGGCCACCCGTCACCGGACTACCCGGAAGGTCATGGGAACTTCGGCATGTCCCACGGCATCGCCGGCCCCCTGGCATTGCTGTCCCTGGCACTGCGGCGCGGTGTGGTCGTGGACGGGCACACCGACGCCATCACGCGGATCTGCAGCTGGCTCGACGCCTGGCAACAGGAACACCCCTGCGGCCCGTGGTGGCCAGGGATCATCACCCTGGACGATGTCCACAACGGACACCTCCAGCAATCCAGCCCGCAACGGCCGTCGTGGTGCTACGGCACCCCCGGACTGGCCCGCGCCCACCAACTCGCCGGCCTGGCCACCGGCGACATCGCTCGGCAACGCACAGCCGAGACCGCGATGCTGGGATGCCTGCGAGATCCCGCCCAGCTCGCCCGAATCACCGACAGCGGTCTGTGCCACGGAACGGCCGGCCTGTTGCAGACCGCGTGGCGCATGGCCTGCGACGCCCACATCCCGGACATCGCGGCCGAGCTGCCGGGCCTGGCCGCGGGACTGCTCACCCAGCTGCGCTGCGCACCCGAGGACACCGGGTTCCTCGATGGACACGCGGGCGTAGCTCTCGCTCTGCACACCGCCGCAACCGGCACCGCCCCACTCGCCCACTGGGACGCGTGTCTGTTGCTGACCTGACCGGAAAACGGACGAAGGGAACCGAGCGTGAACCCAGGCACCGACCCGCAGCCGACGGGACCGTCATGGCGCCAGGTGTTCATCCAGTTCGACGACTACTCCGCCGCCGAACACACCGGTGTTGCCCATCTCGGCCCGGAGATAGCCAGCGCCGAGACAGCCGGGCTGATCGAGTCGTGGTTCTTCATCCGAAAAGCCCCTGCTGGCGCCTTCGTTTCCTGCCGTCCCACGACAGCACCGATCAGGACGCGACGACGTTCCTCCACCAGCGACTCGACACCCTGCGGGACACCGGCCGCATTGCGAGCTGGGTCGAGACCAGCTACGAACCCGAGACGCACGCCTTCGGCGGAGCCGCGGCCATGAACCTCGCTCACCAGCTGTTCCACGTCGACAGCCGCCACATCCTCGCCTACCTCGCCGCCACCTCCGCAGACCGCGGCTACCGGCGGCGCGAGCTGTCGATCCTGCTGTGCAGCATTCTGATGCGCGGCGCAGGACAGGACTGGTACGAACAAGGAGACATCTGGGCACGCGTCGCCGAGCACCGAACCCTTCCTCCCGACACGCCCCCCGACCGGCTGCGCACCATGGAATCCGACCTACGGCAACTCATGACCGTGAACGCGAGCCCCCTGATGCAGGAGAACGGGCCGCTCACAGGCCTTTCCGACTGGGCCGCGGCCTTCACCGACGCAGGCCAGGAACTGCGCCACCTAGCCTGCAACGGAACGCTCAGCCGTGGAATAAGAGCCGTCCTCGCCCACCACATCATCTTCCACTGGAACCGCATCGGCCTACCCCACACGACCCAAAGCATCCTCGCCAACGCGGCCACAGCAGTCGTCCTGCGGCAGTGACGAGGGGGCGATGAGACGGATAACCAACGCTGCTGCCAGGGCAGCAGACGAAGAGAACGATTGCAGCGTCTCGCGGTCGATCGCCTTCGAACGCGACGGCACGCACTGGCGCGCCGTCTCCAGCGAGATGTGCACGTTCATGCCGCTGCGCGGGATCGCCGACGACCCCCGCCGCATCATCCCCCTGACCCCGGACGGCCAGGTCAGCCTACACACCTACCATGACCAGCGAGCCGACCCCGCAGCCCTGGCCACGGTCCTGGAGCACCCGGCGACCAAGGTCTACACCAACCTCTGACGCTGCGCCCCGGGCAAGACGAGACCGGCCCGTACTGGGAAGCGGGAGCGATCGGGCACGGTCGGCGCGGAGGCGAACTCGCCGCCCACGTCGCTGAGAAACTCCGCAGCTGGGGCCGCTACTACCGCAACGCGCACCCGACGATCCGCCTGGCACAGCACGGCAACCGCGAGACACTCACCGGCCAATTCACGATCGACAAGACCTTCACCCGGCTGGCGATCAGCTGGGAATGAGATGGACCCCGACGTGATAGCACGCCGATTCCCGCTGCTCTGCCGTTCCCGGCCGCCGGGCCGCTGTCTTTGCCACGCGGATCACCGAGCTCCGGGAGATTATGCGGGAATCCGGCGCAGCCGATGATCACACGCGGATGACCCGGGCCGGGGAAGTGTGCAACAAAGCGGCGCTGATCGCATCCGACTGCGGCGCGACGGATCTCGCCCGAAACCGGTGCTGGCGTCAACACGACGTTTTCGACGCAGCCCGGCCGCTACCGGCCCAGACCGCGAAGCTCGCCCTGCAACCCGTCCTGAACATCCCGCGTCAGCTGATCCGCGACGGCGACGGCACCACCGCCTACCAGATGCTGGAACAGCTCTATCGGGCGGCGCGGCACCGGACGGACGCGCAGCTCGCCGAGCGGCGGATCAGCCTGCAGGACGTCACCTGCGCCCCGGACGATCATCGAACAGTGTGCACACTGTTATGGGCGGCGCTGCTGGCCGACGGCGCCCGTGCCCTGGCGTCGGCGGGCCGCTGGCAGGACGCGGCTGAGCACGCAGCGGCACACCGAGGGGTCGGCACCCGGCTTCTGGACGGCCGCCAAGTCACGATCCTGTCGCTGACGGACCGTGGCGACCACGACCGGGCTGCGGCGATGGTCGAGGACAGTGTCATCGCCGAGCCATGGGAGCAGACCGTCGCGAGCCTGCTGCGCGTCTACTGTCGGCGCGGCGCCGGGTGCGATGTCGGACCGGACGCCGCAGCGATGCTCGACCACGCCCTCGGGCTCGTGGAGCAAGCCGAGCCGTCAACGACGGTGTTCCGGGCACGAGTCGGCATGACCGCGCTCGACCTCGCGGACGGATGCGACCGTCCACAGGTACCGCGTCTGCGAGCGGCGATCATCACCGCAGCATCAGCCGACGCTTACGCAGCCCGAGAAGCCCTCGCGCACCCGCTGCTGCGTCCCGCCATGACGACAGCCCAGCAGCACACGCTGGCCACGTCGGTCCGAGCGTCGGGTCTCGGGCGCGGCGCGATACCACCGGGACTGCTCGATGATCTCATGGCGTCAGTGACACTGGCTGAGAACCAGCTACGTGCTCTGCTGGACCGACCGCGAGAGCTCTCGGCACCATCACCGATCACCTAGCCTGGCGCGCGGCAGCAGGACCGTCGACACACCGCCCCGATCGCCCGATGAAACTGGTGCGTGTCGTGAACACGACACCACGGACGTTCAAGGTAGCAATCATCACTGTCGAGTTCACGACACACCCGCTGTTGGTGCCACGGCGGTGATCGCACAGCGGGCTCGCCACCGTCCGTCCTGCGGATCTCATCCGCAGTCCGTTGACCGCACGTCACCATCCGTGGCGCGCAGGCCGGTAGAATGCCGCCTCGGCGCGGATCCAGCAGACCGGTGGCGGTGCTGTCGCAGCTTGCTCGGCGTGGGGAATACCGGCTGCGTCACAGCGGTGACGCCATAGGTAGGAGGCATGGTGGCCAAGGTATTCATCAGCCATGCCGGCGAAGATCGGGCACCTACCGATGAGGTGCACCAGTGGCTGATTGCTGAGTGCCACGAGGTGTTTCTGGACCGGGATCTGCGCAATGGCATCGTGGTGGGCGAGGAGTGGGAGCAGCGGCTGCACGAGCGGCTGCGCTGGGCCGACGCGGTGGTCTGCGTGGTCACCTCAGCTTTCCTGGCCTCGGAGTGGTGCCCTTACGAGGTGGGCTATGCCCAGTCACGGGGTAGTCGGCTGTTGCCGGTATTGGCCGAGCCCGGGGTTGATCACCCGCTGGTGAGGTCTGCGCAGTACGCCGACCTCACCAAGGATCCCACCGCGGGGCGCGCAGCGCTGATGGAGGCGTTGCGCCGGATTGATGCCGCCGGGGGGTTGGGGTGGGCGGATGACCGGTCGCCGTTTCCGGGACTGCGCCCTTTCGAGGTCGAGGATCATCAGGTGTTCTTCGGCCGCAGGGGCGAGGTGGAACAGCTGGCCGGTCTGTTGCGGTCGCCCGCCGAGCGCGCCGAATTACCGACCCGCCCCTACCCGCTGCGACCGCTGCACCGGGAGCGATCTGCGGTCACACGGGCACCTCGACGTTATCGACGGCGCTGGTCGTAGTCACTGCGCTGCGCCTGCACGCTCTAGTGGTCACCAGCGACCCGGACGACCTCCAGCACCTCGCGTCCAGCCTGCACAGCAAACTGGCGATTCTCACCGTGTGATCCACCAACCGCGGGCAACACGAGCGCAGACTAGGCGTGTGGCCAGCGGCAGGATGCGCACCAATGTAGCGGCAGGATAGGCGTGGATCATGTGGCGTGGCATGCTTGCCAGGTGACAACCACCTCCGAGTCTCCGCTCGGCCGGTTGCTGTCACGGCACGCCGAGCGTGCGGTGCACGAGGCGCTGCAGGACACTCGGGTGGTCCTGGTCAACGGCGCCCGGCAGTGCGGGAAAAGCACTCTTGTCCAGCTGGTAGGTACCAGACACTCGGCCGAGTGGCGCACTCTCGACCGGGCCGTGACTCGTCGGGCCGCTGCGGAGGACCCCACCGGTTTCGTCGACTTGCCGGGACCGATGGTCATCGACGAGATTCAGCGTGTTCCGGAGTTGCTGCTCGCCATCAAGGAGGAGGTGGACACCGACCCTCGGCCGGGTCGCTTCCTGCTAACTGGCTCGGCCCGGGTGCTCGGGCTGCGAACGCTGCCCGACGCGTTGCCCGGCCGGATGGAGACCATCGAGCTCTGGCCGTTCTCCCAGGGAGAGATCGACGGAACACCGGACGGCTTCGTCGATGCCGTCTTCACCCATGGTCCCGACCTGCGCCACAGTTCCACGATGCGTCGTGCCGACTACGCCGAACGCGTCGTGCGTGGTGGCTTCCCGGAGTCGGTGGCACGGACCCAAGCACGCCGACGCGAGCGTTTCCTCGACTCCTACGTCTCAGACCTGATCAGCCGGGACGTCAGCCAACTGTCGGAGATCGAACGCACCAGCGAGATGCGAGCCCTGATCCGGCTGCTCGCCACCCGATCCGGCCAATTACTGGTCGCCAGCGCGCTGGGCAGCGACATCCGCCTCTCACACCGAACCGTGAGCCGTTACCTGGACCTGCTGGAGGAGGTATTCCTGATCAAACGGATACCGGCCTGGTCACGGAACCTGAGCACTCGCGTGATCGGCACGCCCAAGGTCGCCATGGTCGACTCCGGGGTGGCGGCCAACCTCCTGGACGCCGACGCTCACCAGCTGCTGCGCCCCGGCGCCGCATTCGGACCGCTCCTGGAAGGTTTCGTGCTCATGGAGCTGGCGCGCCAGCTCACCTGGTCCGATGAGCGGGTGGAGCTGTTCCACTACCGCACCCGCGACAAGGTCGAGGTCGACGCGGTCCTCGAGAACCGCCGCGGTCAGGTCGTCGGAGTCGAAGTGAAAGCGTCGTCGACGATCCGCGCCGAGGACTTCCGGGGGCTTCGCCACCTCGCCGAACGGTTGGGCGACGACTTCGTGGTCGGGATCGTCCTCTACACCGGCGACCAGACGCTTCCGTTTGGTCCTCGACTGCGAGCCATGCCGGTAAGCGCACTCTGGCAGACCTCCCGGTAGCGCCTAAACCATCCAGGATGACCGTTATGCAGTACGCGTCCCGCGCTCGGTGCCAGCAGCGCTTGCGGGTAGCACCTGATCCGCCCACGCACGAGCGGCGACTGACTCCTGCTGAGAGATCGGCCCGAACTCGGCGTCCAGATCGGCGAGGTAGGCATCCAGTTCGGCGACCTTGGCGCGCCAGCCCGTCAGGGAGGTGGCTAGTAGGCGGTGACGCGTTGTAGTTGGGCGGAGAGGTGCGGCTTCATGGGCAGACCGCGCAGCGCCCGCTCCTCGGCGTAGACCAGCTGGTCGTCGTCCACGATGCCATACAACCGGGCGGATGCGGTCGTCTCCCGGGCTGTGTCGGTACGCGCGATGGTCTCGGACTCCAGCTCCCACGACGTCTCTCCGGTGCGCCCGCCGTAGTAGATCTCGCAGATGCCGAACATGTGCGCGAGGACCACCTCGATGATCTCCTCTTCGTCCACCCGCCACCACCCGACCTCGCGGGCCGCCGGCCGCAGCACCTGACCTGACGAGTTGAGCAGCCAGGCACGCGCCTCGTAGGCCAGGAACGGCCTGCCGTCGTGGCCGAAGGCGAGCTGCTGGCCATAGTGGAACTCGCCGAGCAGCGACGGGTACTGGGCCAGGCCCTCGCCACGCCAGACCCCCACCAGCGGTGCCAGCAGCCGGCACTGCGGGTGCAGCTCGACGTCCTGCCCCAGCGCGGTGTTCACCTCGATCGGCAGGTCATCGAACCGGGGCTGGTCGATCTCGGCAGCCGCTGGCCGGGTGTCGATGTCCGGGCTGGGCGGGGAAGTGTCACTCATCACCTCTGAATCGGATCACGAACTCGGCCGCTTGGGAACCCATGACGCCCGGCTGGCGTCTCATCAACGCTCTTCCGGGAACCGCCCGGGAGGCACCGCCCGGGGGCCGAACCCGACGGGCGGCGCGGCGGACCGGCCGAAACCGGACACCTCCCCCGCCTGGGGACGGCCGGGCCGCGCGCGACTAGAAACATTCATACCGGGTACCCCTTACGGGTGTTATTCTTAATTGTCCGATTACGGAGGGGGGCTCTGTGATGCGTAATTTTCATCGTGCCGTGGTCACGCTGGCGATCGCTGTCCTGTGCACAGTGCTGCCGGGCACCGCGGAAGCCGCCGAACAGTCAGCCGGCACGCCCTGCGGGCCGGCTGCAGCCGCCTGCATCAACCTTCGTACCCAGCAAGCGTGGCTGATGAAGAACGGCCGGATCACCTACGGGCCCACCCCGATCACGTCCGGCAAGCCCGGCTACCGGACCCCCGCAGGGACGTTCACCGTGTTGTGGAAGGACCTCCACCACCGCAGCCAGGCGTACGACAACGCCCCGATGCCGTATTCAGTATTTTTCACCCACTCCGGCATCGCGTTCCATCAGGGCAGCCTGCGGGTGCCCTCGCACGGGTGCGTCCACTTGGGCAGCGGCGCCGCGGCCACGTTCTTCACCAAGCTGTCGGTGGGCCAGGTCGTGCAGGTCGTGGGCTGAGGTCAGCGCTGCCGAGCAAGGAGTCGATCCAAAACGGGCAGTAAAGCGCGCAACGCCTGACCTCGGTGTGATACGGAATCTTTCTGAGCCGGGTCCAGCTCGGCGGAGGTACGCTGGCCACCGTCCGGAACGAAGATCGGGTCGTAGCCGAAGCCGTTGCCACCCCGCGGGGTACGGCTCATCGTGCCGCGCCACTGCCCGCGCACCACGGCCTCTTCGGCTGCGGTCTCTGCGGCCACGGTCTCCGCGGTCCCGGCAACGGGCGGCACGACCAACGCCGCGGCACACACGAAAGCCGCGCCCCGGCGACCGTCCGGAACGTCGGCCAGCTGGGCGAGCACCAGCCGCAGGTTTGCGGCGTCGTCACCGTGGCGGCCGGCCCACCTGGCTGAGAGCACCCCGGGCATGCCGTTGAGTGCATCCACCTCAAGACCCGAGTCATCGGCGACAGCGGCCAATCCGGTGGCCGCAGCCGCGTCCCGGGCCTTGGCCAGCGCGTTGGCCTCGAAAGTGGCTGCGGTCTCCGGTGTCTGCGGGAAGGGCGCAACCTCATCGAGCCCGATCACTTGCAGTCCCGTGGAGGCCACGAGCCGCCGCAGCTCGACCAGCTTGCTCGCATTGCGGGTCGCCAGCAACACCCGAACAAGGCTCACAGCCGGGGTAGCTGACCAGGGTAGGGCTGGGCCAGCGCGGTGGCCTGGACCGCGGTGAGCTCCTGGCAGCCTTTCAGCGCCACGTCCAGCATCTGATCCAGGGTGGACCGCGCGAAGGTGGCGCCCTCCCCGGTGCCCTGTAGCTCGACCAGCGTGCCGGTATCGGTGGCGACCACGTTCATGTCGACCTCAGCGCGGGAGTCCTCCTCGTACGGCAGGTCGAGCCGGATCCGGCCGTCCACCACACCGACGCTGACCGCGGCGACCGAGCAGGACAGCGCTCGCGGGTTGCGCAACCGACCGGCCGCGCGCAACCAGGTCACCGCATCGGCCAACGCCACGTAACCACCGGTGATCGCCGCGGTACGGGTGCCACCATCGGCCTGGATGACATCACAGTCCAGCGAGATGGTGTTCTCCCCCAGCGCAGCGAGATCGACACAGGATCGTAGGGCGCGCCCGATCAACCTGCTGATCTCGTGGGTCCGCCCACCGAGGCGTCCCCTGACCGACTCCCGATCGCTGCGGGTGTGCGTCGCAGACGGCAGCATCGCGTACTCGGCGGTGAGCCAACCCTGCCCGGAACCCTTGCGCCAGCGTGGTACGCCCTCGCCCACACTGGCCGCGCAGAGCACCCGAGTGTCGCCGAACTCGACCAGCACCGATCCGGCGGGCCACCGCTGGTAGCCCCGGGTGATGCGGATCTTGCGCAGCTCCTCGTCAGTCCTGCCGTCGGCTCGTGCCACCGCGCCAGCCTACCCACGGCCGGCTACCCGAGACTGTTCCGGGCGATCTCGTAGTGGTTGCCGGGGCGGACCAGCTCGGTGGGTCCGTCGAAGGCGGCTTTCGCCTCGCTGAGTACCTGCTCGGCATCCGTCCACGGTGGCACGTGCGTGATCAGCAGCCGGCTGACCCCGGCCGCCGCCGCGGCCTGCCCGGCCTCTCTGCCGGACAGATGGATCCCGGGCGGGTTGTCCGGACTGTCCGGCCAGGAAGCCTCGGCGAGCAGCACGTCCGCGCCGGCCGCCAGCTCAGCGAGCTGCGGGCACGGTCCGGTGTCCCCGGAGTAGACCAGCGTCCGCCCGGCGTAGCTGATCCGCAGCGCATACGCCTCGCACAGGTGCTCGACCGGCATGGCACGCACCTCGAGCTGACCGATCCGGAACGGTTCGGTAACCGGGTGGAAGTCATAGACATCGGACAGGTCGGTCACGCTGCGCTCGGCGGCGCTGGGAGCGTAGGCGGCGGCCAAACGCTCGGCGGCCTCTGCGGGTCCATACAACGCGAGCACGTCACACGGCGGTGGTTTCGGGTGATAGCGGCGGTACACAGTCATCGCGGAGATGTCGGCGCAATGGTCCGGATGCAGGTGGGACAGGATCAGTGCGTCGAGACGGAAGGGGTCGAGGTAGCGCTGCAGCGCACTGAACGTTCCGTTGCCCAGATCGAGTACCACAGCGGTATCCCCGGCCCGGACCAGGTAACCGGACGCGGGGGAATCGGGAGCCGGGACACTGCCCGCGCAACCCAGCACCGTGAGCAGCATGTCATCCTCCTGATCAACCGTGCTCCGCTAAACCCGCGGTGAACGCTGCGCTGGCCAGCGACGGACCGAGGAAGCGACGGGCCAGCCGAGCGAAGGACGCCGGATCCCCGGTCGCGGTGAACAGGTGCGCAGGCTCGTCGAGCCCGAGGCGCAACAACTCGACCTCAGTGAGCACCCGCAACACATCCTTGGCGGTCTCCTCCGCGCTGGACACCAGGGTCACCCGGTCGCCCATGACGATCTGCAGCACTCCGGTGAGCAACGGGTAGTGCGTGCAGCCCAGCACGAGGGTATCCACTCCGGCGCGCTGCAGCGGTTCGAGATACGACTGCGCCAAGCCGAGGATCTGGCGTCCCGACGTCATCCCGCGCTCGACGAAGTCCACGAACCGTGGGCAGGCCACCCCGGTCACCTCCACATGTGGGGCCGCGGCGAAGGCGTCGTGGTAAGCCCGGGACCGGATGGTGGCTCGAGTCCCGATCACCCCGACCCGACCGGAATGTGTGACGGCGACAGCTCGACGCACCGCTGGGCGTACCACCTCCACCACCGGGATCGAGTAGCGCTCCCGGGCGTCGGCCAGGCAGGCCGCCGACGCCGTGTTGCACGCGATGACCAGTAGCTTCACCCCGCTGTGCACCAGCTGGTCAGCCACCGCCAGCGCCCGGGAGCGGACCTGCGCAATGTTCAGGGGGCCATAGGGGCCCTGCGCGGTGTCGCCGACGTAATACAGCCGCTCGCCCGGTAACTGGTCGGCGATGGCCCGCGCGACGGTGAGCCCACCGACAC
This sequence comes from Pseudonocardiaceae bacterium, assembly GCA_050700055.1. GTDB lineage: Bacteria > Actinomycetota > Actinomycetes > Mycobacteriales > Pseudonocardiaceae. Next base: position 23,302 of record JBOHGE010000021.1, on the reverse strand, counting down.
CGGAATCGAAAACACCGATCGGTGCGTCCGGGTCACTCACCGCGTCACGCCGAGAAACGGTCAGGTCGGGGTCGATCCTTATGGGCGACATGGGCGATCAACCAGGCCGCCAGCAGCCCACCCACCGCTCCGAACAAGTGTCCCTCCCAGGAGATCCCGGCGACGCCCGGTAGCACGCCCCACAACACGCCACCCCAGCATCCGAACAGCACCACCGCCAACAGGATTTGCGTCACGCTGCGGGCGAAGAAACCGCGGACAAGGAGGAAGACCAACCAGCCGAAGACCAGAACCGAGGCACCGAGATGCACCCCAGGACTTCCGGTGAGCCACGTTCCCAGCCCGCCGAGCAGCCAGATCGTGGCGGTCACCGCAACGAACTGGCTGATGCCGCCGGCCAGCGCGAGGAACCCGAGCACCAGCACCGGCACCGTGTTGGCCGCCAGATGCTGCCAGCCAGCGTGCAACAGCGGGGCCCACAGGATGCCGTCCAGGCCGTCGAGCTGCCGTGGCCGGATGCCGTCAGCATCCAGTGCACCATCGAGCACGGTGTCCACCGCCTCGGTGAGATACAGCACACCGGTGAACGCTGCGATGATCATCGCTGCCTGCCCGGGCCGAGCGGGAAGCACCCGCGAACGGCCAAGGCTTCCTGAGCGCACAACCGGCACGCCCGCCGACCCTACCCGCGCACCCTGAGAGAATCCTGAACCCCACCGGACTCCCGCATTCAGCGGGCTCAGCGGGGCTATCGGTGCCGCATTAGCCCCGCTGAGCCCGCTGAATGCGGGAGGAGACTGGAGGTTAGGCCCAGAGTTGGGTGTCTAGGTGGGCGGCGGTCTCTTCTAGGTCTCCGGTGTAGGCGCCGGTGGAGAGGTATTTCCAGCCGGCGTCGCAGACGATGAGGACGATGTCGGCGGCCTCGCCGGTGCCCGCGGCCTTCTCTGCGACGGCCAGCGCGGCGTGCAGGATCCCGCCGGTGGAGATGCCGGCGAAGATGCCCTCGGTCTCCAGTAGCTGGCGGGTACGGCGCAGCGCGTCGTAGGAGCCGACCGAGAACCGGCCGGTCAGCACTTCGGGGTCGTAGAGCTCGGGCACGAACCCCTCGTCGAGATTGCGCAGGCCGTAGACCAGCTCCCCATAGCGCGGCTCCGCAGCGATGATCTGCACATCGGGCTTGTGCTCCCGCAAGTAGCGCCCCACCCCGACCAGCGTGCCGGTAGTGCCCAAGCCGGCGACGAAATGCGTCACGGTGGGCAGGTCACGCAGGATCTCGGGACCGGTGGTGCGGTAGTGCGCCGCCACGTTGGCCGGGTTGCCGTACTGGTAGAGCATGACCCAGTCGGGGTGCGCGGCAGCTAGGTCCTTGGCCCGCGCCACCGCCTGGTTGGAGCCACCGGCAGCCGGCGAGAAAATGATCTCCGCGCCGTACGCCTCGAGGAGCTGCCGCCGCTCGATCGAGGTGTTCTCCGGCATCACGCAGACCAGCCGGTAGCCCTTGAGTTTCGCGGCCATGGCCAGCGAGATCCCGGTGTTGCCCGAGGTCGGCTCCATGATGGTGCAGCCTTTGGTGAGCCGCCCGGAGCGCTCGGCATCCTCGATCATCGCCAGCGCCGGGCGGTCCTTCACCGAGCCGGTGGGGTTGCGGTCCTCCAGCTTGGCCCACAGCCGCACGTCGGACGAGGGCGACAGGCGAGGCAGCCCCACCAGCGGGGTGTCGCCCAACGCGTCGAGCAACGAGTCATAGCGGGCCATTGCGGCTCCCTTCGGTCGCGCTCGTGAGGGGGAAACAGTGTTATAACACTGTTTCCCCCTCACGAGCGGCGGAGCCGCCGGCCACGGCCGGCAGGATGGTGACGTTGTCGCCGTCTTTCACCGCGGCGGCGAGGCCCCCGGCGAAGCGCACGTCCTCGTCGTTGACGTAGACGTTGACGAAACGGTGCAGGGATCCCTCTTTCACCAACCGGGCCTTGATCCCACCGTACTGGCTCTCCAAGTCCTCGATCACCTCGCCGACGCTGGAGCCCGCTGCCTGTACGGACTTCTCGCCCTTGGTGTGGGTGCGCAGAAGAGTAGGGATGGAGACGGTGACGGCCATTGTCGGATCCTCCTGTAGGTGCGGGCGACTCACCAGTTCCGCTACGCACGACCGCCCCCCGGTCACCCCGGGGACGGTGCGCTGGTCAGTGCACGTCGGGGACGTCGTCGGCGCCGGTATGGGAGAACATGTACGACTCCACGACCTCGACCGGCTCCTCGGTGACCGCACCGTCGAGAATGCGGTAGGAGCGCAACTCGTCGGTGTCCGGATCGCGGGTGGACACCAGCACGTAGTGCGCACCGGGCTCCGATGCGTAGGCGATGTCGGTGCGCGACGGGTATGCCTCGGTAGCGGTGTGCGAGTGGTAGATCACCACAGGTTCCTCGTCCGCGGCGTCCATCGCCCGCCACACCCGCAACTGCTCGGCCGAGTCGAACCGGTAGAAGGTCGGTGAGCGCTCCGCGTTGACCATCTCGACGAACCGTTCCGGACGGTCGGAGCCCCCCGGGCCCACCAGGACACCACACGCCTCATCCGGATGGTCCCGACGGGCATGCGCGACCATCGCGTCGACGAGGTCGCGGCGGATCGTCAGCACACCCTCATCCTACGTGCCGCAGACGGCCTGGATCAGGGATTCCTGCACCCAGGTCAACCAGTGGTACACACCCAGGTGCGGCCCGCGGGGATCGTCCGGGGGCAGCTCGTCCGGCATGTCCTCGGTGACGTCGAGCACAGTGCCCAGCGCCAACCGGACATCGTTGAGCGCGGACAACCACGCCTGCGCCTGCTCGTCGGACAGCCGTATCCGGCCACCCTGCGCGGGACAGGTGTCCAGAACGATGCCGGCCACGCCGTCCTTGACGGCCACCAGCTCGGGCTCGTGCAGCGCGCGCAGGCCACCGGACAGCATGGCGTCGTCGCGGTGGAAATCGGGCAGCAACCGGGCCAGCACGCGGTCATCGGGGGCGGTGGTGGGACCCGCGGTGATGCCGGTGATCTCGGCGAGCTCGTCGCGCGGGGTCGCCGCAACCCGAGCCCCCAGCATGTCGCGGACCTGGCCGACCAGCCCCCGCAGCAGCCCGGCCTCGCGCTCGGACAGCACGGTCGTCACGAGCCCTCGGCTGCGCCGCCAGCCGTTCATGCGTCCCGCTGCATGGTCGCCCAGAGTCCGGCGCCGTGCAGCTTCGCGACGTCGATCTCCACCTTGTCCCGGGATCCCCTGGTGACCACGGCCCGACCCTTGTGGTGCACGTCGAGCATCAACTCGGTCGCCTCATCATGGCTGTACCCGAAAAGCTTCTGGAACACGTAAGTGACATAAGACATCAAGTTCACCGGGTCGTTCCAGACGATCGTCAGCCACGGCCGGTCCTCGGTTGCGACCTCGTCCACCGCGGGGTCGACCTGGGTCTGATCCAGTTCGACGGGTGTTGTCATACCGCAATGTTCTCACCAGGACCAGCCATACGCTCGGGAGATGCCCCCGATCGTCGTCTCCACCGTGGGCTGGCCCGGCAACGCGGTAGCGTCTGCCGCTGTGCCCGCCCCCACCACTACCACCATGCCCGATGTCGGGGCCCTGCTGGCGGCGGCGGTGCGCGCCGTGGGCGGCACCGACCGGCCGGGCCAGACCCTGATGGCGGACGCGGTCGACCGGGCGATCCGCACCGGGGAGCACCTCGCCGTGCAGGCCGGCACCGGTACCGGCAAGTCGCTGGCCTACCTGGTCCCGGCGATCCGGCATGCCGTCGCCGCCGGCAAGACGGTGGTCGTGGCCACCGCGACCATCGCGCTGCAGCGCCAACTCGTGGACCGCGACCTGCCCCGGCTGGCCGAGGCACTCAAGCCGCTGCTGGGCGAACCGCCGAGCTTCGCGATCCTCAAGGGGCGGCGCAACTACCTGTGCCTGCACCGGCTGAACACCGGCGCCGACGACCAAGGCGATGATCTGTTCGACACAGCCTCGCCAGGGGCCCCGGCCTCCTCGACGTCGGGGCTGGGTCGCCAGATCGCCCGGCTGCACAAGTGGTCCGCCAGCACCGCCACCGGTGACCGCGATGAGCTGGTGCCCGGAGTGACCGACCAGGCGTGGCGGCAGGTGTCGGTCAGCGCCCGGGAATGTCTGGGCCTGTCCCGCTGCCCGGTGGGGATGGGCTGCTTCGCCGAGCAGGCCCGGGCCCGGGCCGGACGGGCCGAGGTGGTGGTCACCAACCACGCGCTGCTCGCGATCGATGCGATGGGCGAGCATCCGGTACTCCCCGACCACACCGTGGTGGTCATCGACGAGGCCCACGACCTGGTCGACCGGGTCACCGGCGCGGCCACCGAGGAACTCACCGCGGTGCTGGTCGAGACCGCGTCGCGGCGCTGCGGGCGGTTGATCGACCAGCAGATCGCCGATGAGCTGGCTGCCGCCGGCGACGGGCTGGCGCTGATGCTCGGTGCCGCGCCGGTGCAACGTTGGGACACTCTCGACACCGGTATCGCCGGGGCGCTCACCGCGGTGCGCGACGCCGCTCACCGGTGCACCACCGCACTGGGCGGTGGTGAGCGCCGCGAGGAACCCGACGCCGCCGCTCGTCGCCGGCTGGCGCTGGCCGGGCTGGAGCAGGTGCACTCGGCCGCGGCCCGGGTCCTCGCCGCCTTCCCGGAGGATGCCGCGGCAGGCCGCCGCGACGTGGTCTGGCTGGCCGCGGAGACGGTGCGCGGGCGGGTGCTCAGGGTGGCCCCGCTATCCGTCGCCGGCCTGCTGCGCCGGCGGCTGTTCGCCGAGCGCACGGTGATCCTCACCTCGGCCACTCTCACCCTGGGTGGAACGTTCGACGCCCTCGCCGCGCAGTGGGGCCTGCCGCCGCAACAACCGTCCGCAGGGCCCACCGCCGCAACAAGCACTGCAACAACCACCGAGCGAACGCCGCCGGCCGATGACGCCGAGGACCCGGTCTGGACCGGCCTGGACGCGGGCTCGCCGTTCGAGTTCCGCCGCGCCGGGATCCTCTACGTCGCCGCGCACCTGCCCCCACCAGGTCGCGACGGGCTACCCCCGGCCTACCTTGACGAGCTGCACGCACTGGTCAGCGCGGCGGGCGGGCGCACGCTGGGCCTGTTCTCCTCGATGCGGGCCGCCAAGCAGGCCACCGAGGAGCTGCGATCCCGGGTGGACGTCCCGATCCTGTGCCAGGGCGACGACGCGACCGCCCTGCTGGTGACCCAGTTCGCGCAGGACGAGCCGACCTGCCTGTTCGGCACGCTGTCGCTGTGGCAGGGCGTGGACGTGCCGGGCCGGTCGTTGTCGCTGGTAGTGATCGACCGCATCCCGTTTCCCCGCCCCGACGATCCACTGAGCTCGGCGCGGCAACGTGCAGTGGCCGCCCGCGGCGGCAACGGGTTTCTCACGGTGGCCGGGACGCATGCCGCGCTGCTGCTCGCGCAGGGTGCTGGTCGGCTGCTGCGCTCGACCGAGGACCGCGGCGTGGTCGCGATCCTGGATCCCCGGCTGGCCACCGCGCGTTACGGCAGCTTCCTGCGCGCCTCACTACCCCCGTTCTGGCCCACCACGGATGCCGTTGTAGCGCGCGCCGCGCTACAACGGGTCGTGAGTGCGTAACAGTGTTATAGCGCTCAATGCCACTCACGAGCGCCGCGCGCGCGGCGGGCGAGCTGCGCTACCGCTGCCGACGCCTCGAGCAATGCGCTGCGCGGCGCCACCTGTGAGTGGGGATACGAGCTATCGGCCGCATCGCCACTCACAGGGGCACCCTGCGCAGGAGTCCGTCAGCTGCGTCCGCGGCCTCGACCTCGTCGCGGGTGACGCCCAACACGAACAACACGATGTCCAGAAACGGCTGGTTGATCGCGGCGTCGGCGACCTCCCGCAGCGCCGGTTTGGCGTTGAACGCGACACCCAGACCCGCTATGGAGAGCATGTCGATGTCGTTCGCACCGTCTCCCACCGCGACACACTGGGCCAGCGGGACGCCGAAGTGCTCTGCTGCCCGGCGCAGTGCGTCGGCCTTTCCGGACCGATCCACCACCGGGCCGATGACCTGCCCGGTGAGCTTCCCCTCGAGGATCTCGAGTTCGTTGGCGGTGCAGAAGTCCAGCCCCAGGTCGTCGGCGACCGGCCGGACCATCTGGGTGAAGCCACCCGAGACGGCGCCACAGCAAAATCCCAACCGCTTGAGGGTCCGCACTGTGGTGCGAGCCCCGGCGGTGAGCTCCAGTTCACCGGCCACTTCGGTGAGCACCCCGGCCGGCAAACCGGCCAGCAGCGCAACCCGGCGACGTAGCGATTGGGTGAAGTCCAGCTCGCCGCGCATCGCGGACGCAGTGATCGCGCGCACCTCGGGCCCGCAGCCGGCGCGTTCGGCGAGTAGCTCGATCGCCTCGCCCTGCACCAGGGTCGAGTCGACGTCGAAGACCACCAGCCGCTTGGCTCGGCGGGCCAGACCCACCCGCTCGACCGCGAGGTCGACTCCGCCATGGGTGGCGATCCGCACCAGGGTGGAACGCAATGCCGCGTCTGCGGCAGCACCATCGCCGTCGGCGGGAACCGACACGAGCAGCTCGAGCCCGGTGACCGGGTAGTCCGCGATCCTTCGGATAGCGTCGATGTTGATGTCCAAGGCGGCCAGCGCACGGGTGGTCTCGGTAAAGGCGCGGGCTGTCACCGGCCGGCCCAGGACCAACACGACGTGCGTGGCCCCGCGAGTGCTCACCCCTACCCCATCGGCACCGACCTCGACGTCCACGTGCATCCCGATGCTGGCCATGACCTGCTCGGCCGCCTCCTGCAGATCATCCGGATCAGCTGTGGTCTGCACCAGCACACCGAGAATGATCCGCCCCCGGATCACCACCTGCTCCACGTCCAGGATGTGCACAGCATGGCCGGTCAGGGCAGCGAAGAGAACTGACACGACCCCCGGCTTGTCCCGGCCGGTCACCGTGACCAGCAGGGTCGTCGGTGGGTTACCGGTCACTTGTCACGCGGGTCGGCACCACCGGTCTCACCGCGCTGCACCGCCTGGGCGGCGATCTGACTCGGCGCGGGTGGGTGACCTTTGCCGATCTCCGCCTCGGCTCGCATCCGCTCAGACATATGCGGATAGTGCAGCTCGAAGGCCGGTCGCTCCGAACGGATTCGGGGTAGCTCAGTGAAGTTGTGTCGCGGTGGCGGACACGAGGTCGCCCATTCCAGCGAGTTGCAGTACCCCCACGGATCGTCGACGGTCACCACCTCGCCGTACCGGTAGCTGCGAAACACGTTCCACAGAAATGGCAACGTGGAGGCGCCCAGCACGAAGGCACCTATCGAGGACACCATGTTGAGGGTGGTGAACCCGTCACTGGGCAGGTAATCAGCGTAGCGACGGGGCATACCCTCGTTACCCACCCAATGCTGCACCAGGAAGGTCAGATGGAACCCGATGAACGTGGCCCAGAAATGGAACTTGCCCAGCGGCTCGTTGAGCATCCGACCGGTCATCTTCGGGAACCAGAAGTAGATCCCGGCGAAAGTGGCGAATACGATGGTGCCGTAGAGCACGTAGTGGAAATGCGCCACCACGAAGTAGGTGTCACTGACGTGGAAATCGATCGCCGGAGCAGCCAGCAGTACTCCGGTCAGCCCACCGAACAAGAAAGTGACGAGAAAACCGATCGCAAACATCATCGGCGTCTCGAACGTCAGCTGACCCCGCCACATGGTGAAGATCCAGTTGAAGAACTTGATACCGGTGGGCACTGCGATGAGGAAGGTGGTGAACGCGAAGAAGGGCAGCAGTACCGCACCGGTGGCGTACATGTGGTGCGCCCACACCACCACGGACAGCGCCGCGATCGACAACGTCGCGAAGATAAGCGTCTTATAGCCGAACAGCGGCTTGCGACTGAACACCGGGAAGATCTCCGATACGATACCGAAGAACGGCAGCGCCACGATATAGACCTCAGGGTGCCCGAAGAACCAGAACAGGTGCTGCCACAGGATGGCCCCACCGTTGGCCGGGTCGAAAACGTGGGCGCCGAGGCGCCGATCGGCCTCAAGCCCCAACAGCGCCGCCGTCAGAATGGGGAAGGCCAGCAGCACCAGCAGCGAGGTGACCAGGATATTCCAAGTGAAGATCGGCATCCGGAACATCGTCATCCCGGGAGCACGCAGGCAGACCACTGTGGTGACCATGTTCACCGCGCCCAGGATGGTGCCCAGACCAGCGATCACCAGTCCCATGATCCAGAGATCCGCGCCCGCACCCGGTGAGTGAATGGCGTTGGACAGCGGGGTGTAGGCGAACCAGCCGAAGTCAGCAGCTCCACCGGGGGTGAGGAACCCGCTGAGCACCATCAGGCCACCGAAGAGGAACAGCCAGTAGGAGAAGGCATTGAGCCGGGGGAAGGCGACGTCCGGGGAGCCGATCTGCAGGGGTAGCACCAGATTGGCGAACGCGAACAGGATCGGCGTTGCGTACAGCAGCAGCATGATCGTGCCGTGCATGGTGAACAGCTGGTTGTACTGCTCGTTGGACAGGAACTGCAGACCAGGCTGGGCCAGCTCACCACGCATCAGCATGGCCATGCTGCCACCGACGAAGAAGAACGCCATCGAGGTGACCAGGTACAGCATGCCGATCACCTTGTGATCGGTCGTCTGGAACAGCCCCAGCATGGTCGAGCCCTTGACCGTGGTGCGAGTCGGTCGCGGACGTGTGGCGATCGGCGGGGGTGCAACGGCCGTCACAAGCTGCCTCCTGGCTGTGGTGCCGCGTGATAGCAGTCTGGGAGCTCTTACCGGAGCACGCTACCGACCCGCACTGACGACGTCATCGCGGGTCGGTTCCCCATGATACCGACGCTTCCGTCAGCTGTGTCGCGAATCACCACCACCCGGGGCGACCACCGGACGGCGAGGTGGCGGTGATCCTGTCAGGGGTCCACGCGAAGATGCTCGGGTGCCCAGATTTGCGATCAAGGAAGCGCCGGCGGGCGTCAAGCTGCGTGGGGGCTACTACACGCCGGAGCCGGTCGCGCGTTTCCTCGCCCGATGGGTCGGTGCGGCGGGCAACCGCCTGCTCGAGCCCGCCTGTGGAGACGGCGCCATCCTCGGCCCGTTGGTGGAGGCAGCCGGCGACGACGTCGTCGCCGTCGAGCTACTGCCCGCCGAGGCCACGAAGGCGTCTCAGCGCTGCGAGACAAGTGTCACAGCAGCCGACTTCTTCTCGTGGTTCACAGTCAAGCGTCACGGCAGCTTTGATGGAGTGGCGGGCAACCCGCCCTACATCCGGTTCGGCACCTGGGATCAGGCCCATCGGGCGCCGGCATTGGCGCTCATGGAGAGTCAGGGCCTGCACCCGAATCGACTCACAAATGCGTGGGTTCCTTTTGTCGTCGCTTCCGTCCTGGCGGTCCGGCCGGGCGGGCGGGTAGGATTGGTGCTGCCCGCGGAGTTACTTCAAGTGGGCTATGCCGCACCGCTGCGATCGTACCTGGTGGACAAGTGCTCAACCATCACCGTGGTCTCGTTTCAGCAGCTCTTGTTTGCAGGGATCCAGCAAGAGGTGGTACTCCTGCTCGCCGAGGTGGGACCGGGCCCGGCAGCCATCCGCACGGTTGAGGTGTCAGACGCAGCTCAACTCGGCGAGCTACACCTGACGACGCCATCAGTGCGCGCTCGGCTGCACGAGACCGAGAAGTGGACCAAATACTATCTCGATACCGAAGCTATCGAGGTGCTACGGGCAGTGCGGGCCGATGCCCGGCTGCCCCCACTGCGCCAATGGGCCGAGGTGGACGTGGGAGTGGTCACTGGTCGCAACGGCTTCTTCTGCATGACCGCGGAAGAAGCCAGGGAGCGAGGACTCGCCAATGTCACAATCCCTTTGGTCTCGCGTAGTCAGCAGGTCCCGGGACTCACGTTCACCGCAGCTGACCTGGAAGAGCAGGACCAGAGTAAAGCTCGGACCCGCCTGCTGGTGATCCCCGACAATGGCCAGGCTCTCCGGACGAAGAAGGTGGCCGCGTACGTCGCGGCTGGTGAGGAGGACGGCATACCAACCGGTTACAAGTGCCGGATCCGCCGCAACTGGTGGCACGTGCCTTCAGTGTGGGTACCCGATGGGTTCATGTTACGCCAGATCTCCACGCATCCGAGACTCAGCGCCAATCTTACCGGTGCCACCAGCACCGATACCGTCCATCGGGTTCGGGTGCGGTCCGGGGTCGATATGGCGTCGCTCGCCACGGCCGCGTACAACTCGGCCACCTTTGCCCTGAGCGAAGTGATCGGGCGCAGTTACGGGGGTGGCATTCTGGAGCTTGAGCCGTCTGAAGCCGAGGAGCTTCCCGTCCCGGACCCAGCTCTGGTTCCTCCCGCGATCCTGACCAAGGCTGATGACCTGATTCGGCAGCGACGTATCGAGGATGCGCTGGACCTGGTCGACCACACCGTGCTCATCGACACCCTCGGCATCGATCCCGACCAGGTGACAGCATGCCGGTTGGCCTGGATCCGGCTACGAGATCGACGCATCAGTCGCAGGTAGGCTCTGCGGCCACCCGGGGCGTCAGGCGCTGCGCTCGTCGACGTCGAGCAGGTGCCTGATCAACCAGTGCACGACCTCCCCGACGAAGACCGCACGGTTGGTGGTACCCAGGATCTCGTGCCCCTCGTCGGGCAGCACCAGATAGCCGGGGGACGCACCGCGGTCGCGCAGCGCGGCGACGAGTTGCTCGGCTTCGATGAGCGGCACGTTGGTGTCCTGGCCGCCGTGCACCACCAGCAGCGGGGCGCTGAGCTGCCCGATGCGGTGAATCGGTGACAGCTCACGCAGCAGCGCGGCATCCCGTCGCGGGTCGCCGTACCGGCTCACCGCCGCCGCGGCGATCCAGGGCTCGGTGTGCGCGAAGAACGTCTCGAAGTCGGTGATGCCGCAGAGGTTGACGCCGACTCCGAACAGCTCGGGATAGGTCACCATGACGGCGACGGTCAGGTACCCGCCGTAGGAGCGGCCGGCGCAGCCCAGCGCGGCGGGGTCAGCAAGCTCGGCGTCCACCAGATACCCGGCCAGGTCGGCGACGTCGTCGATAGCGGCGAATCGACGGTCGCCGACGTCGGCGTCGACGAACCGGCGCCCGAAGCCCGACGAGCCGCGCACGTTCGGCGCGAACACCGCGACGCCGTAGCTCAGCAGCACCTGGTAGAGCGGGTTGAACGTGGGACGCGCCTGCGCCTCCGGACCGCCGTGCAACCAGATCAGGGTGGGCACCACGCCGAGCGCGCCGGCCGGCCGGTAGAGCCACCCACTGAGCTCAAGACCGTCGCGGGCCCGCCACCGGTGTGACTCCGGCCGGGTCGGCGCGTCCACCGGCCAGGGCGGTGGCGACACGGGAGCCAACCGCACCGGTTGCGCCGGCGGCAGCGGGTAGCGCACGACGTGTGGCGGCTCGACGCTGGACTCCACGGCCAGCACCAATGACCCGCCGTCCTGGGTGAAGACACAGCCCGTCACCACCTCCGCGGGTGGTGCCGGCAACGCATGACGCTGCCGGGTGTCCAGATCGACGAGCTCCAGCTCGCTGCGTCCCTCGACGTTCCACACCGCAACGACCGCGCGGCCCGTCGGGTCGAGCGCGAACCTGTCGAGCTCGGCGCCGTCGCGGGCGGCGACGAGCTCGACGGCCGTCGGAAAGCCGGCGGCGACCCTCGGCAGCGCGAGCAACGCCGCGAACTCGCGATCGGCATCGGTCAGCAGGTAGATCATCCGGTCGTCGGGAGCGAACCGGGCGTCGGCGACGGTCGCATCGGCACCGAGCAGCTCGGCTCTGCTGCCGGTCCGGGTGTCGATCAGCAGCAAGCGGCGGGCACCGCGGGAGCCGACCCGCACCACGGCGTAGCGCCCGTCGTGGCTGAGGCTGCACACCACCGCCGCCGGGCCGCCGGCCAGCTGGCGGCGGCGCCCGGAGCACACATCCACCGCGTAGGCTTCCAGCCGCGACGGCTCCGTCACACTGCTTTCCACCAGACCCACAATGTGCCCGCCAGGCTGCCAGCAGCCGATCGACGCCATCCCGTCGGTAGCCCCAGCGACGACCCGCGCATCGGAGCCGTCCGGGCGCACCGCGCGGACCACAGTGCGCTCGCCACCGCCGGGTGCCGTCGTCAGGCACAACCACTCGCCATCGGGCGACCAGCTGACCGCGTGCACATAGTCCGCGCCGGTGTCCAGCCGCACCGGCGGTCCGGGCTGCTCCAGTGGGCTCAGCCACACCCGTGGCGTGCCGTCACGGTCGGAGACCACCGCCAGGGTGCTGCCGCCCGGGGACAACGCCGGCGAGGTGCAGGTCTCGGCCGCGAGCCAGTCGAGGCCGGACAGCTCGGCGGCAAGCCGGGCGCGCCGGCGCCGCGCGAAGTCACCGGTGCCCTCGAATCTCGCCGCGCTCACCTCGACCCCCTTCCGCCACCTATATTCCCTGCTGCTGAAGCCACATCTCCAGCAGGGTGACCTGCCACAGGGCGTTGGACCCCAGCGTGGTGCGCTCGGTGTTCGGATCCGCCAGCATGCGCTGCAGCCAGTCGGGGCGGAAGAGGCCGCGATCCTTGGCCACCGGATCGGTGACCGCGTCGCGCACCCGGTCGAGCAACGGGCCGGACAGGTGCCGGATCGCCGGTACCGGGAAGTACCCCTTGGGCCGGTCGATGATCGCGTCCGGGACCACCCCGCGGCTGGCCGCCTTGAGCACGCCCTTGCCGCCGGCAGCCAGCTTCAGCTGCGGTGGGCAGGCACCGGCGAGCTCGACCAGCTCGTGATCCAGGAACGGCACCCGCGCCTCCAGCCCCCAGGCCATCGTCATGTTGTCCACTCTTTTGACGGGGTCGTCGACCAACATCACCGTGGTGTCCAGGCGCAGCGCCGCGTCGACCGCGGTGTCGGCGCCTGGAGCACCGAAATGCGTGTCGACGAAGACGCGGCTGTGGTCGACGTCGAGGAGGCCACAGCCGGCCAGCCACTCCGGCTCGAGCAGGTCGGCCAGCTCGGCGTGCGGCCGGTCGACGAACACCTCCGCGTAAGCCGCCGCGGCCTGCCCCCGCGGCACGCCGGCCAGCGGCGGGTACCAGTCATAGCCGGCGAAGACCTCGTCGGCACCCTGCCCGGACTGCACCACCGTCACCGAGCGGGTGACCTCCTCGGACAGCAGGTAGAACGCGACACAGTCGTGGCTGACCATCGGTTCGCTCATCGCGTCGATGGCCGCGTCCACCGCCGGGAGCAGCCGGTCCGACCTGATCATGATCTTCTGATGATCGGTGCCGAAGTGTTTCGCGACCAGGTCGGAGTAGCCGAACTCGTCCCCGGACTCGCCACCGGCGGCCTCGAACCCGACGCTGAAGGTCCGCAGCGCCTGCCGACCGCTCTCGGCCAACAGCGCCACCACCAGGCTGGAGTCGATGCCTCCGGAGAGCAGCACACCCACCGCAACGTCGGCGACCATGCGCCGCTGCACCGCCAGCCGCAGCGCATCCAGCACCGCACCCGGCCAGTCCGCCGCAGCCAGACCGCAACCGTCTCGCGAGAACGACGGCCGCCAGTACTCCCGGTCCTCGCAACGGCCATCCGGGTGCACCGTGCGCACCGTCGCCGGTGGCAGCTTCTGCACCCCGGACAGGATCGTGCGGGGTGCCGGCACGACGGAGTGAAAGCTCAGGTAGTGGTGCAGCCCTACCGGGTCGATCGCGGTGTCCACCTCCCCCGCGGCCAGCAGCGCGGGCAGCGTGGAGGCGAAGCGCAGCCGGCGCGGAGTCTGGGTGAGGTACAGCGGTTTGATCCCGAGCCGGTCGCGGCCCAGCACCAGGACCCCGCTGTCGCGCTCGACCACGGCGAAGGCGAACATGCCCAGGAAATGATCAACACAGCCGACGCCCCAATGGTGATATGCCTTGAGCAGCACTTCAGTGTCGGAGTCGGAGAAGAACCGGTAACCGGCGGCGACCAGCTCGCACCGCAACTCGCGGTAGTTGTAGATGCAGCCGTTGAACACGGCGGTCAGACCCAGCTCGGGATCGACCATCGGCTGCGCGGCCCGGTCCGACAAGTCGATGATCTTCAACCGGCGGTGGCCGAGCGCGGTGGCTCCGCCGGCGTGGATACCCCAGCCGTCGGGGCCCCGACGGTGCAGCGCGGCGGTCATGGTGGTGACCGCGTCGATGCCGGCCGGTGCCTGGTCGAATCTGATCTCGCCGGCGATGCCGCACATCAGCAAGCCCCTCTCACCGCAGGATCCAGGTGTCCTTCGCGCCGCCACCCCGGGAGGAGTTGACGATCATGCTGCCGCCTGATGCGACCCGGGTCAGGGCGGCTGGTGCCACCTCGGCCCGCTCGCCGAGCAGGACGAACGCGCGCAGGTCCACCGCCCGCGGCTGCAGCCGGGTGCCGGCGAAGGTGGGGTGCGTGGACAGCGACACCAGGTCCTGGGCGACCCAGTCCTCGGGGTGCGCCGTGATGGCGGCAGCTAGCTGTGCCAGCTCCGCGGAGCCGGCATCCGGTCCGATCACGATGCCGTGCCCGCCGTAGCCGTCCACCGGCTTGACCACCAGCTCACCGAGCCGGTCGAGCACCTCAGCACGCTGCTGCGGATCAGCGCACGAGTAGGTGGGCACGTTGTCGAGCAGTACCTGCTCACCCAGGTAGTAGGTGATCATGTCCGGCACGTGGGCGTAGATCCGTTTGTCGTCGGCCACCCCGTTGCCCAGCGGGTTGACCAGGCTCACCCGTCCGTCGGCCACGGCCGCGCAGATCGCCGGCCCGATCGGCCGGCCGTCGGCTCCGGTCGCGTCGAGCAGGGTCTGCTCGTCGAGCCGCCGGTAGAGCACTCCGAGGCGCCGACCGTGCGCGTGCACCCCCTTGCCGGTGACGGTGAGATCCCTGGGGGTGACCAGCGGTAGCTCCATCTGCTCGGCCAGCAACCGATGCTCGTAGAACGCAGCATCGACCGGACCGGCGCTGAGCAACGCGATCCCGTCGTCCCCCTCCCCCACCGAGGCCAGCAGCGTCTTGCGCAACAGCTCGGGCACGCCCTCCAGCGGCACCACACCGGCGGGCGGCTCCAGATCGGGCAACACGCTGCGCACCAGCCGCCGGATGGTCATCGCGTACCCGATGCCAGAAGGCACCCGCAGGTTGTCCTCGAGCACGAACCAGCCGCCGGCGCTGTCCCGCACCAAGTCGATGCCGCTGATGGCGGTTCGCACCATGCTCCGGCCGGCCGACGCCCCGAACCGGCTCCAGCCGGGCGAGCCGGTGACCACCGCCGCCGGCAGGACACCGTCGCGGATGATCTCCTGCGGGCCGTAGACATCGTGCAGGAACGCCTCCAGGGCGCGTACTCGCTGGATCAGCCCTGGGGTCAGCGTCGCCCAGTCCTCAGCAGTGACGATGCGCGGCACCAGGTCCAGCGGGAACAGCCGATCGGGCGCATGATCGGCCACCTGGAAGGTCACCCCACGCGCCCGTTGCTCGGTACGCAGCGCGGACATCGCCGCGGTCATCCCGCGGGCTCCCAGCCGGTCGAGGACCCGGAACATCCAGCCGTAGTGCGGCCGGACCCGGCCGTCGGCCCCCACCGCCTCGTCGTAGCCGCTACCGCCGGCACCGTGGTAACCCCCGAGCAGAGCCGGTGTCGCCGGTACCGTGGTCGGCGGGTCCCGGCGCAGCGACTCGCCGCGGGTCTGGGCGAGCAAATCATCGACCACATCGGTCAGCGCACCGCGCCGGCCGAACATCCGGCGCTGGCGGGCCGCGGAGCTGCCTGCGGCAAGGGCTCGCTGGGACAGCTCGAGCACCTGCTTCCAGTCACCGAATGCATCCAGTTCCGGCCGCAACTCGTTGACCAGCCGTTCGATGAGCAGCGACGGCGGTGTCAAGGTCGGCCCGGACGGGTGGGCGAGATCGACGAGATCACCCTCCAGGCCGGATCTGGCCGCCCGCCAGGTCGCCGCCCGCAGCAACTCGTGGCGGGTTCGGGGGAACGGTTTGCCGTCGGCGACCCACCAGCGGGCCCGTTGCACCAGTGCCCGGAACAGACCGGTGATGAGCACCACGTCATCCACCGCGGGGCAGGCATCGCCGATCCGCAGCTCGACGGTGGGCAGGTGCGCCGACGGGCGGATGTCGAAATAGACCATGCCGGGGTCGCTGATCGTTCCCGAGGCGACCAGCTCGGCCACCATGGTGTCGTAGTCGGCGGCGGTGCGCATCGGCCCGGGCGGCCCGGCGGTCGGCCAGCGCTGCCACACCATGCAGCGGTAGCTGGCGTAACCGCTGTCGATGCCACGCCAGTAGGGCGAGCTGGCCGACAACGCCAGAAACAGTGGCAGGTACAGCGCCACGTGCTGCACGACCGCGACCGCGACGTCCCGATCGGGCACGTCGACGTGCACCTGGGCCCCGCAGATGTGCTGCTCGCGAACCAGCAGCTGGTACTCGTGCTGCATCCGCTCGTAGCGGGCACCGGCCGAGATGTCGGTACCGAGCAGGTCGACCAGCGGAACCGTGCCGGCAGCCACCACACCGAGCCCGAGCGGATCGGCGACCTCGTTCAACCGGCGGCGCAGCCGGCACAGCTCGGCGCGCAGCTCGTCGAGGCTGTCGCAGGGCACCGTGTTGGCCTCGACCAGGGAGCGCTGCAGCTCCGGCGCGAACGAGTCACCGTCGAGCTGGGCGAGCATGGCGTCAACCGCCGGTACCGCCGCCCTGGTGTGCAGGTCAACGAGGTGGAACTCCTCCTCGACGCCGATCCGGGAAGCCACGAAGTCACCCATAGGAGTTACGCTAGGCGATTTTTGTTACCGCAGCTTTGCTTTTGGCTTTTGTTACCACCACTTCTCCCGAAATCGGCCTCACAATCTCAGCACGATCTCACCGTCCTGCACCGCCACCTGGTAGGCCGCAACCGATCGCTCGCCGGTGGTGCAATGCCCGTCGACCAACCGGAACGCGTGGTTGTGCAGCGGGCACACCACCTGCGATGCGTCGATGAGGCCGTCGGCGAGTGGGCCACCGCGATGCGGGCAGGTCGCCTGCAGCGCGTGCAACCCGCCACCGCGCAGCCGGAACACGGCGACCTGCTGGTCACCGACGGCGAAGGCACGCCCCTCGCCGATCGGGATCTGGTCAACTGGGCCGAGGCTTGTCGTCATGTCGCCTCCGCGGGAAGAAGCACGTCGGCTCGTCGTCATGTCGCCTCCGCGGGAAGAAGCACGTCGGCTCGTCGTCATGTCGCCTCCGCGGGAAGAAGCACGTCGGCTCGTCGTCATGTCGCCTCCAGGGCGGGCCGGACCGGCACCGTGGGTAGGTCGACCAGCGGCAGCGCGGTGCGGAACTGGCCTTCGACCACCGGGTGCCGGTGCTCCTGCCACGGGTCACGGTAGGCGTCCACCGACTGCTGGATGGCCTTGTCGAGCCGGCCGGCGATCCCGGCGGAGTCCTTGATGAGGATCGCCTGCAGCTCGGCCAGCCCGATCCGGGGGACGAAGTCGTAGCTGCGTTCCAGCCACTTGGCGTTCTCCCGGTAGTACTGGATGAACCGTCCGGTGAGCGTGACGGCCTCGTCATGGCTGTCCACGGTGGCCAGCAGGTCACCTTTGCGGACTGTCGCGCCGGCTGCACCACCGAGGTAGATCTCCCACCGGCCACCCTCGACCGCGACGATGCCCACGTCCTTGACGTAGGACTCCGCGCAGTTGCGCGGGCAACCGGACACCGCGAGTTTCAGCTTCGCCGGGCTCTCCAACCCCTGGTAGCGCCGCTCGATGTCGACGCCCAGCTGGGTGGAGTCCCCCAGGCCGAAGCGGCAGAAGTCCCGGCCGACGCAGGTCTTGACGGTCCGGAAGCTCTTGCCGTAGGCGTAGCCCGACGGCATGTCCAGGTCAGCCCACACCTTGGGCAGATCCTCCTTGCGCACGCCGAGCAGGTCGATGCGCTGACCACCGGTGATCTTGACCATCGGGACCTGGTAGCGCTCCGCGACGTCGGCGATGCGCCGCAGCTGCGCCGGGGTGGTGACACCACCGGGGATCTGCGGCACCACCGAGAAGGTCCCGTCCCGCTGGATGTTGGCGTGCACCCGGTCGTTGATGAACCGGGCGTCCCGCTCGTCGACGTACTCCTGCCCCCACATCATCTTCAGCAGCGACGCCAGCGCCATCTTGCTGCCCGCGTGCTCGGCGCCGTCGGGCGCGAGCGCGGCGAACACCGCCGAGGGCGAGCGCAGGCCGTGTTGCCGGATCTCGGCCATCAGCGCCGCCTTGTCCATCGGAATGCACGGCACGTAGTAGGCCTCGGCCGGGTCGGTCTCCAGGTCATCCCCCAGGGCAATGCTGACGATGTCGGCGACCAAGCCCTTGCACGAGCCGCACCCCTTGCCGGCCCGGGTGGCCGCCATCACCCCACCGACGGTGCGCTGCCCATCCCGCACACAGGCCACCAGCTGGCCCTTGCTCACCCCGTTGCAGTTGCACACCTGCGCCTCGTCGGCCAGTTCCGCCGCGCCCACCTCCCGCGACGGAACACCGATGTCGAACAGCAACTTGACCCGTTCCTCGGGCAACGGCACCCGCCGGTCGAAAGCCTGGGTCAGCGAAGCGACCTTGCTGACGTCACCGAGCAGCGTGGCACCGACCAGCATGCCGTCCCGGATGATCACTGTCTGGTAGATCCCCCGACCAGGCTCACTGAACTGGACGAACTCGTCGTCGGGCAGCTCCGGTTCCTTCAGCCCCATCGCCGCCACGTGCACCCCGGCGACCTTGAGCTTGGTCGCCAACCGCGAGCCGTGGTAGGCAGCCCCCGGGTCGGTGCCGGTGATGTGATCGGCCAGCACCACCGCCTGCTCCCACAACGGGGCGACCAGCCCGTATACCTCGCCGCGATGCTGAACACACTCGCCGACGGCGTAGATGTCGTCATCGTCGACCGACCGCAGCTGGTCATCGACGATGATGCCGCGCTGTGTCTCCAGGCCGGAGACCATGGCCAGGCCGATGTTCGACCGGATACCCGCCGTGACCACCACCATATCGGCGTCCAACGCGGTCCCGTCGGTGAAGACGACGCCGGTGACGGCGCCATCGGTGGCCCGCCGGATCGCGGTGGTGCGGATACCGGTGTGCACGGTGATACCGAGCTTCTCCAGTGAACGCCGCAGCACCCGGCCCGCCTGGGCGTCCAGCTGCTGGTTCATCAAGCCCGCTGCGGCGTGCACCACGTGCACATCCAGCCCGTGCGCCTGCAAGCCGCGGGCCGCCTCCAGGCCGAGCAGACCACCACCGATCACCGCGGCCCGCTGCCTGCCGCGGGCATAGCGCATCATTGCCATGGTGTCGTGCAGCGTGCGGAACCCGAAAACGCCCGGCGTCAGCGTCGTGTCGTCCCACCACATCCCGTCCATCGGTGGGAAGAAGGAGCGGCTGCCGGTGGCCAGCACGAGCTTGTCGTACCGGACGATCGACCCGTCATCGGCGTAGACCCGGTGGGCGAACCGGTCGACACGCACCACCCGCACCCCGGCGTGCAGCATGATCCCGTTGTCGGCGTACCACTCCCGGGGGTTGAGGAACAGATCGTCCAGCTCAGTGCCGGCTTGCGCACCGCTGGCGAGCAGCTCGGACAGCAGGATGCGGTTGTAGTTGCCGTGCGGCTCGTCACCGAACATCGTGATCCGGAACTTCTCCCCCCCGCCGCGGGTGAGGATCTCCTCGACGGCCCGCGCTCCCGCCATGCCGTTGCCCACCACCACCAGCTCTTGCACGGCGTTCACACCTCCACCAGGCCGAGATCGACCACCACGGTTCCCGCGCACCCCTCGGGCGCGGCGATGTGCAGCTCGATCTGGGTGTTGCTGATCAGGTCATCCACCACCCGCAGCGACACATGGGTGCCGGCGCGAGCTCCGATCGGGAAGTAACGCATCGGCGTGCCGTCCCGCACCAGCACCACCGCGATCATCTCGTCGGTACTGTTGCCACCCCGGAAGTACAGGGCCTGGCCGGTCACCCCCGGGGCAACGGTGTACGTCAGAGCAGGATCGATCGGAACGGGCTTGCCCAGACCCTGCCCTTCGAAGGGGTAGCTGCCCTGCAGGAACCGCGCCACGGTGTGCATACAACCTCCTTGTGGATAACTCGTGAGTGGCGATGCGAGCTATGACTCGCATCGCCATTCACGGGTTGCATCGACGGCGCTGACCGCCACCGAGCAGGCTTTGAACTCCGGCATCTGGGAGACGGGGTCCAGCGCGGGGTTGGTCAGTGAGTTGGCGCTGGCCGGCCCACCCCAGTGGAAGGGCACGAAGACCGTGTCAGGGCGGATGTCGCCGCTGATGCGAGCGCGCAGCACCGCGCTACCACGGCGGGTGCGCAGTCGCACGAGATCGCCTGGACCGACGCCGACCCGCCGGGCGAGCTCGGGATGCAGCTCGGCGTAGGCGTCGGGCTCGGCGGTGACCAGCGCGCGAACCCGCCGGGTCTGCGCCCCGGACTGGTAGTGCGACCGGTTGCGACCGGTGCTGAGGTAGTAGGGATACTGCGGATCCGGCAGCTCCGCCGGGTCGCGGTGGGAGACCGGGTGGAACCGGGCCCGGCCGTCGGGGGTGGCGAAGCGGTCGGCGAACAGCCGCGGCGTGCCGGGATGCTGCTCGTCCGGGCAGGGCCAGAACACCCCCTGCTGGTCGGCGATGCGGTCGTAGGTAATGCCCTGGTAGTCGGCTAGGCCGCCCGCGCTGGCCGCCCGCAGCTCGTCGAACACCGCACGCGGCCGGTCGGCGAAAGTGGCCGGGCAGCCGAGCCTTGTCGCGAGGGCACGAAGGATCTGCAGGTCGGAGCGCACCCCGGGGGGCGGGTCCAGCGCCTTACGGCGCAGCAGCACCCGGCCCTCCAGGTTGGTCAGCGTGCCCTCCTCCTCAGCCCACTGCGTGCACGGCAGCACGACGTCGGCCAACGCCGCGGTCTCGGACAGCACGAAGTCGCTGACCACCAGGAAGTCCAACCCGGCCAGCTGCCGCGCGATGTGGGTGGCGTGCGGCGCGGAGACGGCGATGTTGGACGCGAACACCAGCAACGTGCGCACCCCCCCGTCGGTGCCCAACCGGTCGAGCATCTCGTAGGCCGAGACGCCTGGTCCGGGCAGGCCGGCGGGGTCGACCCCCCACACCGCGGCGACGTGCTCGCGAGCCTGCGGATCGTCGAGCCGCCGGTAGCCGGGCAGCTGGTCGGCTTTCTGCCCGTGCTCCCGACCGCCTTGGCCGTTGCCCTGCCCGGTGATGGTGGCGAACCCGGAGCCGGGCCGTCCGGGCAGGCCCAGCGCCAGCGCCAGGTTGATGAACGCCAGCACCGTGTCGGTGCCGTTGCTGTGCTGCTCGGCCCCCCGGGCGGTGAGCACCATGGCCGCCGGTGCCTCGCCGAGCAACCGCGCGGCCTCGTCCAGCTGCGCGGCCGGAACACCGGTGATCCGCTCCACCCGATCCGGCCAGTACGCCCGCACCACCCGGCGGACCTGCTCGAAACCGCAGGTGCGGCCGGCGATATAGGCGACGTCGATGAGCTCGTGCCGGATCGCCAGGTGCAGCAGCCCGTTGGCCAGCGCCAGGTCGGTGCCGGGTACCGGCTGCAGGTGCAGTTTCGAGCCGCGGGCGGTGGAGGAGCGCCGGGGGTCGATGGTGATGTGTGTCGCGCCACGGCTGCGACCCTCGTCGAACCACTGCATCGCCGGCGGCATGGTGTCGGCCGGGTTGGCGCCGACCAGCAGGATGACCTCAGCCGCGGCGATATCAGCCAGCGGGAACGGCAAGCCCCGGTCGATACCGAACGCACGGTTGGTCGCCGCGGCGGCCGAGGACATGCAGAACCGGCCGTTGTAGTCGATCTGGGAGGTGCCCAGCGCGACCCGGGCGAACTTGCCCAGCTGGTATGCCTTCTCGTTGGTCAGCCCACCACCACCGAAACAGCCCACCGCATCCGGGCCGTGGTCACGCTGGGAGCGGCCAATGGCCTGGGTGACCCGGTCCAGCGCGTCGTCCCAGCTAGTGGGCCGCAGCGGCGCGCCGCGCCGGTCACGGACCAGCGGCTCGGTGAGCCGGTCCGGGTGGTCGAGCAGCTCGGCGGCGTTCCAGCCCTTGCTGCACAGCCCGCCGCGGTTGGTCGGGAAATCCTCTTGCGGTGCCAGGTGAACCCGGTCCGCAGCGACCCGCAACGTGATGCCGCACTGCAGCGAGCAGTACGGGCAGTGCGTCAGCGTCGGCGGGCCATCCACTCCCCTACCGTGCGCCCACCGTGTTTCGGTGCCGTTGGCTGCCGGTTACGGCTCGCTTGTCCGTGGCTCTCGCGCCTGGCTCCCGCCCGGTGACATCGGGTTGTGCACCGCGAGCGCGGTCTCGTACAACACCACGGGAGCAGACGAACACGCATCCGAGCTACGAACGGCAGGTCGATACCGAGCTACGAACGGCAGGTCGATACCTAGGAACGTGCCGTACCTGCCCTTGCTGACTCGCATGGAAGAGTCCCGTTGTCCGATCAGTCCCCGTGCCCTCTCAGGTAGAGCTGTCCGCCGTCGACCACGAGGTCTTGGCCTTCTGGCGCGAGCGGTGTCGACGCCGCGCCCAGCACGCCGCCAAGGCAATCACGGCTGCTGATCACAGCGAGCTTGCCCGCAGTCTGAAGGCCGACGGCCAGGCAACGGTGAACCTGGACGGGAAAGACGTCGTGGTCACCCTAGGCGCTTGCGGGACACTTGAGCCGAGTTTTGCAGATGTCTCCCGCGATGCCCGCCCATCTCACACCTCCCAGACGCTGAGTGTGACCGTGAGTCGCCATTCGGAGCCGAATAGCGGTTCACATCGCTTTACTGATCAAGGTGACCCGCGTCTCGGCGGTCAGAGGCGCAGCCTCAGACCTCCGGAAGTTGGGGCAAGATCACAGTTGAGGTTGCTCGGTCGTGATGACGAGCCGGCTCGGGCCAGCCCGCACGATCAGTGACGCGAGCCGAGAAGGCCCAGCCGGGCGCTGCAGGGGTGGGCTGGGTCTGCGCCGGGCAGGCGCCGGTGAGCAGATCCCCCGGACAGCGCCATCGTGGCGTGCCGTGACACGCCCAACATCCCGGGACACGCCACTGACTCGATGTCACTGTCAGTGAAATGTCACTGTCAGTGAGGTTCGCGGAAGAACTAACGCTGTGTGCGGATGTGCCACTGGTGGCAACTTCTGGCCAGAAG
>JBOHGE010000020.1:0-88481 GCA_050700055.1 Pseudonocardiaceae bacterium | reverse complement strand
TGCCACTGGTGGCAACTTCGGGCCAGAAGTTGCCACCAGTGGCACACCCTTAGACAGCGATAGTCCTTCCGCGGACCTCACTGACAGTGACATCGAGTCGGTGACGCCCGGGATGTCGGGCGTGTCACGGCACGCCAGGATGGCGCTGTCCGGGGGAACTGTGATCTTGCCCAACTTCCGGAGGTCCGAGGCTCGGCTGCGGCCGAGGCGAACATCGGCGGCTTACGACGGCCTGCACTGGACTCGCCTTCGCCATCTGATTGTGGCGCGATAGCGGCTCATCTCGCCTATTTTCCGTCAACGCAACAGGACCGTCTGGACGGCGACACCCCGGCGCGCGACCATCAGGCGCTTCACCACTAGGTGGCCGCGTAGTCTGTCGCTACCTCCGCACCGAGGTTTCGCCCCCTGGAGCATCGGTGAAGGGGTTCTGGGTGAGGAGAGGGGCATTGGTGGACCTTGCGGACGCGTGGACGATCGGTGCCCGGTTGCGTCAGATTCGCAACTCCCGGAAGAAGGGATTGCGGGTGATCGCCGGGCTGGCCGGGATGAGCAAGTCGAAGCTGTCCCTCATCGAGCGCGGAGAGATCGTGCTCGACAGCCTCTCGGAGATCGTGGCCCTGGCCAACGCGTTACAGGTTGCCCCGAGCGAGCTGATGCGGCTGCCGGTGCCGGCACCGGCTAATGGGGAGACCGACTCTGCGGTAGAGGCGGTGCGCAGCGCGCTGATGGCGGTCGGCCGCAACCGGCCAGGCGGGCAGGTTGTTCCGCTGGACGCGCTGCGGGCCAGGGTCACGGCGACGCTGGGTGCGCACTACAGCTGCCGGCAGGACAGCGAGGTCGGCGCGGCGTTGCCGGGCCTGATCCGGGATCTGCACACCAGCATCGCGGCCGGGCGGGATGTAGCGCGGCTGCTGGAGTTGGCAGTGCTGCTGCATTCGTCAGCTACCCTCGGGTGGCTGCGGCTTGCGGGTGCCCTGCTAGACCTGCGGGAGCAGGCTGCTCAGCTGGCTCATCAGGCGGCCCAGCACCGTGACACCCCGATCGCGCTGGGTCTGGCCACCTGGGGAGGGCTGCACGTGATGCTCTCCGCAGGCGAGTTCGATCTCGCCCAGGCCGAGCTGGACTCCGTGACCGTACCGACGAACACTCCGGAGTCGATGCAACTCGCAGGCATGATCGCGCTGTGTCAGTCGCTAGTAGCCGTAGCCGACAAGCGGCCCGGCGATGTGGATGCTCCGCTGGAGCATGCCGCTGAGCTGGCCGAGCGCACCGGGGAGGGCAACGCCTACGGGATGGGATTCGGCCCCACGAATGCTGGGTTCTGGCGCCTTCACGTGACGCTGGAGGCCAAAGACCATGAGCGCGCCGCCACCCTCGCCGAGGGTCTGCGCCCCGAGGCCCACCCTTTCCGCGATTGCCAGGCCATGTACTGGGTGGACTACGGCCGGGCGTTAGCCCGGCTGCGGGGACGCCACGACGACGCGGTGCGGGCGCTGCTGCGGGCGGAGAAGATCTCGCCGCGCCGCGTGCACCGGAATCCGCTCGCCCGCGAGGTGATCGCCGTGTTACTCGCCCGGTCGCGCCGGGACTCCCCGGCCGGGCAGCAACTTCGGAGGATGGCCTACCGGGCGGGCCTGCCCGGATAGCCCGTCACCCGGACAGCCCATCAGGGGAATCGGGCGGACGTCCAGCCTGCTGGACGTCCGCTGCTGGTGATCGTTCACTGTCGTCAATCGTGATCGACGTACCCGGGACACAGAAGCACCAGCAGCGCGAGCCCGACCCGGTGGTGGCCGGGCAGGACGGCAAGCGCACCGACTACGAGCGCACCGACGACGAGCATCCAGCGTGGTGCTCGGCGGAGCACTGCTATGTCACCGACGACGGGGTACGGGTCCACGAGCAGGCACCCACCCGCTGGGAAGACGGCATCGCGGAGGTGCGGTGCGAAAGCCGGCTACTCGATCCGGCTGACGAATCGAACATCTACGTCGAGCTCGAGCTACAGAATCTGAGGCTAGGCAACCGGTTTGACTGGCTCATGCCGCTGGACACCGCGCGGCAGCTGCGCGACCACCTGACCGAGCACCTGGACGCCGTGCAGTGATGGGTAGCTACCCGAGGTACGACACGCCACTGGACGAGGCCGGCTACGCCACCGAGGAGGTTTGCCACCACGCGCAGATCGACCGCGGCCTGTCCTACCCGGCCCGTGCCCTCTACCTGTGCAAACGCAACAATGCGTGGATGGGGTGAGGGTTGCGCGACCATGAGTCGCCATTCGGAGCCGAATAGCGGTTCACGGCCGCTGTCGACCGCCATTCGGAGCCGAATGGCGGTTCGCGTCGCGTTACCGATCAAGGTGACCCGCGTCGCGGCGGTTTGACCAGCTAGTCAGCCGCGGGCCACCGCCCGCGCCGCTGCGCGGAGATGAAGGCGGGCGTTCAGAGCTGTTGCACCGGCGTCCGGTCCTGGTGCTGGTCCTTGCTGGGAACGCTGCTGAGCAGGTCCAGGGCCCGCTTGTCGATGAGCCCGGTCAGCAGCTGCTGGGCATAGCCGAACATCAGGGCGTAGGCCAGGATCTGCTGCTGGGTGTCCAGGTTCGTGAGACCGGGAACGATCTCTCCGCGGATCGCGATCAGCGCGCCCAGCGCGGTCAGCGCCCCCGCCGGGAACTTGAGCAGAGCCAGCGCGATGGCCACATTGTATGGCCCCGCGGTGCCTTTGATGTTCCGGATCGACACCGCGGCGGCCAGAGCGCCACCGAGTAACCCGAGCAGGGCGATGACCTGAACGTCCCCTCCTGTTGGGCTCGACCCGGTGGGGCAGACGTGGGTATCGGTGAAGCAGAGCGGAACGGCCTCCGGGTTGGCCGCCACGCAGCAGACGAAGATCGACACGAAGAGCGCCAGGAGCAGTGTCGTGATGAGGATGATGTTGCGGATCACCCGGACGCGGGCGCGCAGCCGGTCAGCCGCCTCGTGACCGACCTGCACGATCTTGCTCAGCGTGATGCGCTTGGTCGTGCTGTCCTTCATGGACAGTAGTCGTAGGGCAGCGGTGCGCCGGGGGTCGTTGTGGTTCAGCCCGAACTCGGCTCGGGCCACGGCCTCGGGAATCTCGGCGTCGACCTCGTCGTCGGAGTAGAGCCGGACCATCTCCGCCTCGGCCTGGTGCAGGTTGTCGAAGGCGGCCTCGATGCAGTTGCCGCGCCACCAGCTCACGAACCGGGTGTACCGGGGATCGACGCCGCGCGCGGCCCGGTCAGCTCGGCTCAGCAGGGACTCGATGCCGTCCTGGAGCGCGTCGGCCTCGGCGGCGGGGAGAGGCCGCTGCGTTCGAGACCGGATCGCCTGCATCCGCACTCGGTTCACGGCGACCGCGGTCGTCACGGTCTGCGTCCACACGCTTCGAGAGGGCGGTGACCTGCGACGTCGTTGCCCCGGCCGCGGGGAGTCGAGCAGCCCGACATCGTGGCTCAAACCAGCCGGCTCCTGGACGGTGGTCAGTGTCATGGTCTCGTTCCGGACGGGGATCTGCGTCATGGCAACTCCCTACCTGTTCTGGTGTAGAGAGTGCGGAGACCCGCGCGGATACCAGGACGGCACGGCCGGACCCCGCGGGACATCTCTGTGGCCGATCACGAGGCTGCCGCGGCCGGAGCCCTCGCCGGGCGCCACCGCAGGGCATGTAACGTGCAGCATTCTGGTATCACTGAGGGTATCCGGTGGAGCACCTCGACCTCCGCTGACGGTATAGAGGAGGACCCGCTGCACGAGGATTGGTTGTTCACCGGTCGCCGCGCGATCTTGGCACGGATCCTGGCCTGGATCCGTGCGGAGGAGCCTGGTGCGTTCGTGGTGACCGGGTCTGCGGGTAGCGGGAAGTCCGCGGTGGTGGGGCGCATCGTTGCGCTGTCCGAGCCGGCGCGACGACGGGCGGTGCTGGAGCACGCTCCTTTGGACCCGGAGGACCCGGACCCTGGCGTTGGGGGCATTGACGCAGCGGTGCACCTGCGGGGTATCGGAGCCTACGACCTCGCGGTTGTCCTGGCCGACCGGCTGCAGCTGCCCGCACCGGCGAGCTGCCGGCAGTTGGTCGAGGCAGTGGCGACAATGTCCTACCCGCCGATCCTGGTGTTCGACGGGTTGGATGAGGCGGTCTCCGAGCAGGCTACCGAGATCGTGACAGACCTGCTGGTGCCGCTCAGCGTGCTGGCGAGCGTGCTGCTGGCGACCCGGCACGAGGAGTTCGGGTGGCGCTCGCCGCAGTCCGGCCAGGAGGCCGCCGCCCGGCTGGGCGAGCTGTTCGGCGCGAACGCGTCAGTCGTGGATCTGGACGCCGAGCCGGACACCAGGCAGGACATCGAGCGGTACCTGGCCCGCCGGCTGCACGGCGGCGGCCTGGCCGATCTCGCGCCGCGAGTGGCGCCGGTGCTGGCCAGGAAGGCGGCCACCCGGCAGGGAGGGTTCCTCTACGCCCGCACCGTGGCCTCCCAGATCATGCGCGGGGTCATCGACGCCCGTGCTCCAGGCTGGGAGGCGCAGCTTGCCGCGACGACCGCCTGGGCGCTGGAGCACGACCTGTCGAGCGCAACCCTGATCCGGGCCGGGGTGGAGCTTCCGGACGCCGCCAAGGATCTGCTGCGCGCGCTGGCCTGGGGGATGGGTCGGGGGCTGCCGCGACGGGAAGTGTGGGAGACCGCGGCCACCGCCCTGAGCCCGACTGGTGTCGACTATCGCGCCGCCGACCTGGACTGGGTGCTCGAGCATTACGGGTGCCACATTATCCAAGACGAGCAGGACGGCGAGCCGGTTTACCGGCTTGCGCACCGGGTGTTCGTCGAGCACCTCATCGAGTCCTCCCCGGACGTGGCCGGCTGCGCGGCGGGTCAGGTACTGGCCGAAGCCCTGGTCGCGTTGGCCGGTGAGCAGACCCGTCACGGCGATGCGCTCAGTCCCTACCTGCGACGGAACCTGGCCAGGCATGCCGCGCACGCAGGTCCTGTCGGGGTCGCCGCGCTGCGCCGGCTGGCCGAGACCGACCCCGAGTGCTACCTACCCGGTCTTGCGGCGGCGCTGTGCGACTTCGTCGCCCACCTGCTCGTGATGGGTGACCGCGACGCTGCGCTGCTCACCACCGAGCACGCTCTGGAGACCTACCGGGCACTGGTGGACACCAACCCCGATACCTACCTACCCGGTCTGGCCGCCGCGCTGGGCAGCCTCGCGGCTCAGTACGGCGAGCTCAACCAGCATGACCTCGCCCTGATCCCGGCCCAGGAGGCAGTCGACATCTGCCGGCTGTTGACCGAGGCGTCCGCCGAGGTGTACTTCACCCAGCTGGCCATGGCGCTGAAGAACCTCACCTACCACTTCGCGGAACTCGACCAGATCTCCGCTGGGGTCGACGTCTACACCAGCTACATCGAGACTTTTGCCGTGTTGCCGGCCGCCAGAGATGCGTTGATCATCGAGCGGGCCGGTTTCCACATCAACCACGGTGATGCGTCCACCGGTCTGCGCGAGCTCGTCACCCTGCTGACGCTCGACGACGGCCAGACACCGGACGCCGTCATGCTGGCCGCACGCAATGTCCTGCGCGCGCACCGCTTCCGGGATCCCCTCGCGGTCAGCCGGGTCTGGCAAGAAGTCACCGGGGCCGGGCAACCGGACTGGCTCGCTCTCACCCTGGCCCAGATCGGCCTGGTCACCGAGTGGGTCACCGCGGCGAGCTGGGCGCAGTCCCGAGACTTCTTCGTCGCGCACGCCGAGGAACTGCTGGACCATCCCGCCACCCTGGTGCTCGACGAGCTCGCCTTGGTCGCTGCGGCGCAGGTCGAGCTGCACCGGCATCTTCTGCACGGGATACGGGAACTCGGCCTCGAGACGGCCTACCAGCCCATGTTGCTCAGAGATCTGGTGACGGACTGGATCAAGCTGGAGGACTGGGAGGACTCGCAGTCCTTCGCCGAGGAGCACGCGACGGATCTGCTCACCGTCGACGCCGAGGTCGCGCTGATCTACCTCGGTGATCCCCTCGGCACCCTGGTGCACGTCGCGCTGCTCCGGCTGGCCCGGCGGGACGGTTTCAGCGCCGCGTACGCCTGCGTGACCGACCGCCAGATGGCGGCCGACCGGATGCAGCGGGCGCTCGCCGAGGTGGAGCCGGATCCCATCGCCGAGCTTGCTGCGCTGGAGGGGCAGGTCTTCGGTGAACGGTTCACCGCAGCCGCGCACTTGGCCGTCGCCGCATCGCTGATGGGTGAGGTGGTGATCGACCCGGCAAGGCTCGAGGAGCTTACCGAGCAAGCCGACCCAGCCGATCGGCAGCGGGTGGCAGCCGAGATCGCCGATCTGCTCTGCCGGGTGCCGGATCGGGCGCAGTCGTTCGGCACCCTGCCCAGAAGCCTCCTGCCACCCCATCCGGCGTGAGTGCCGATCCGGTGCTGCTTCGCCGGCTGCTGCCCGAGCCGGGAACCGTCACCGCGATCGAGGCATTGGCGGGTCTCGCGCTCGCCGACCTGGCCGCTGAGCACCGCCCGTACGTGGTGCTGAACATGGTCGCCACTGCTGATGGCAGGGCGACGGTGGCGCAGCGGACCGCACCGATCAGCAACCCCGCTGATCGGGAACTGTTTCACGAGCTGCGGGCGCACGTCGACGCGGTCCTGGTCGGTGCCGGCACCGCGGGTGCTGAGCGATACCGCCGCCTGGTCCGGGACCCGGTTCGCCGGCAGCGCCGGGTCGCCCGAGGGTTGGCGCCCGACCCGGTCGCTGTCGTTGCCAGCCGCCGGCTCACCCTGCCCCCGGACCTGCCGCTGCTGGCTGACCCGCACTCCCGGGTGATCGTGCTCACCGCCGGCGCGGCCGAGCTCGACGGGTGTGCCGCACAGGTCAGCTACCTGCGTCCGGCACCGGGCGAGGAGCTGGACCTGGCCACGATGCTCGCCCGGTTGCGCACTGAGCACGGCGTGCGCTCGGTGCTCTGCGAGGGCGGGCCGACGCTCAACGCCGCGCTGCTGCCGGCCGGGCTGATCGATGAGCTGTTCCTGGCCGTCGCGCCGGCGCTGGCCGGCAGTGCCGGGTCACTGTCCATCGTCGGCCCGGCGCCGCTGGCCGAGCCGGTGGATCTCGACCTGATCTGGTTGCTGGAGTCCGAAGGCCACCTGTTCGCCCGGTACGCGCTGCAATCCGGTTAGGAGCGCCCGATCTCGCCCCAGCCCAGCACATCCTGCGGTCGCCGCGGCTGCGGCCCGACGTAACGCGCTGCGGGGCGGACCAACCGGCTGGTGCGTTTCTGCTCCATGATGTGCGCACACCAGCCGGCGGTCCGGGCGCAGGTGAACATCGCCGCCATCATGTGCGGCGGGACCTGCGCGAAGTCGAGAATCACCGCGGCCCAGAACTCGACGTTGGTCTCGATCACCTGGCTCGGTCGCCGCTGCCGCAGCTCGGCCAGCGCGGCGTGCTCCAGGGTGACCGCCACGTCGTGCCGCGGTGCGCCGAGTTCCTTGCCGATCCGGCGCAGCACCCGGGCCCGGGGGTCCTCGGCCCGGTACACCCGGTGGCCGAAGCCCATCAGCCGCTGGCCGCTGTCCAGGATCCGGCGGACCACCAGGGCGGCGTCGCCGGTCCGCTCCACTTCCTCGATCATCGGCAGCACCCGGGCCGGTGCGCCACCGTGCAGCGGGCCGGACATCGCGCCGATCGCCCCGGACAGGCAGGCGGCGACGTCGGCGCCGGTGGAGGCGATCACGCGGGCGGTCAACGTCGAGGCGTTGAGCCCGTGCTCGGCGGCCACCACCCAGTAGGCGTCCACGGCCTTGACATGTGCCGGGTCCGGGTCGCCACGCCAGCGGGTCATGAAGCGCTCGGTGATGGTGGAGCACTGATCGATCCGGTGCTGCGGGACGGCGGGCTGGTGGATCCCGCGAGCCGACTGCGCGACGTAGGACAGTGCCATCACCGACGCTCTGGCCAGCTCCTCCCGGGCTTGCGCGGCGGTGCTGTCCAGCAGGGGGCGGTAACCCCAGATCGGCGCGAGCATCGCCAGCGCAGCCTGGACGTCGACCCGGACGTCACCGGTGTGCACCGGAAGCGGGAACGGTTCGGCCGGTGGCAGGCCATGCCCGAACCGTCCGTCGGTCAGCAACGCCCAGACGTCGCCGAAGGTCACCTGCCCGGTGAGGTCCTCGATGTCCACGCCGCGGTAGCGCAGCGCTCCGCCGTCCCGGTCCGGTTCGGCGATCTCGGTGTGGAAGGCGACCACGCCTTCCAGGCCGGGCTTGAAATCCGTGGTGGCATCTGGCACCAGCCCGTTCAACACAGCCACGCTGTCCTCCTCGCGCGATTGGCCCTCGATGGGGCACGCGCGGGTCGCTGACTGGCCAGCGGGTCGCGGGGCGCGCCACGTTGCGGCGCCGCGCGGGCTGGCTAACTGTGCACCCGAAACCCACCCGTCGGCAATGTCTCGCGCTGCAGATGTGCTTAGGGTCATTGCTGACAGCGCCGAGCGAAGGGGTGGATCATGACGGCTGGGGGGACGCAACCGGTGCGGCCGGCCGTTGATCTGGCTCGGCTGCGGGTCGCTTATCCCGCCGGCGGGCTCCATCAGGCCCAGCTGGCTGGTACCTGGCACGAGCAGCTGGCGAGGTGGCTCGCCGACGCGCTGAGCGCCGGCCTGGTGGAGCCCAATGCGATGGTGCTGGCCACTGCGGGCGCCGACGGGCTACCCAGCTGCCGGACCGTGCTGGCCAAGGCCCTCGACTCGCGAGGTGTGGTGTTCTTCACCAACCTCACCTCCGCCAAGATGCGCGACCTCGACGCCACGAGATTCGCCGCGGCCACGTTCCCGTGGATTGCGCTGCACCGCCAGGTGCACCTGCGGGGGCCGGTCGAGCTGGTTACCTCGCAGGACAACGCCGCGTACTGGCGGACCCGCCCGCGGGGTGCCCAGCTGGGGGCGTGGGCCTCGGCGCAGTCCACGGTGGTGCCGGACCGGCAAGGTTTGGATGATGCCCTGGAACAGGTCGCCGTGCGGTTCCCCGACGCCGGGCAGGTGCCGTTGCCTGCGCACTGGGGTGGGGTGCGGATCAGGCCGGTGAGTGTGGAGTTCTGGCAGGGCAGGCCTGACCGCATGCACGATCGGCTGCGGTACCAGATCGGTGCCGACGGCCGGTGGACTGTCGTCCGGCTCGCACCGTGAGGGCAACCCTCACCTCCGGTGCGTGACTCCGAGCGTGCCGACCGACACACTACGGGTCATGAGCGAGACGACGGCGCAGGGCACCACCTCGGGCGGCGAGGTTCAGACCGAGCTCAACCGGGTGATCGGGCCGAAGCTGCTGTTCTTCTTCGTGCTCGGCGACATCCTGGGCACCGGGATCTACGCGCTGACCGGCAATGTCGCGGGGGTGATCGGCGGTGCCTTGTGGGTGCCGTTCGTCGGCGCTTTCCTGGTTGCCTTCCTCACCGCGTTCAGCTACCTGGAGCTGGTCGGCAAGTACCCCCGGGCGGCCGGGGCCGCGCTGTACACCAACCGGGCGTTCGGGATCCCGTTCCTGACCTTCCTCGTCGCCTTCACGGTGATGAGCTCGGGCATCACCAGCGCGTCCTCGGCGGCGGTGGCGTTCGGGCAGACCTACCTCAAGGAGTTCATCACGCTGCCCGTCTGGGCGGTCGCGATCACCTTCATCGTGCTGCTCGCGCTGGTCAACTTCCGGGGTGTCGGCGAGTCGGTCAAGGCCAATGTGGTGCTCACCTGTATCGAGCTGTCCGGACTTCTGATCATCATCGCGATCGGGTTCTTTGCGGTCGGCTCGGGCCAGGGTGAACCGTCGCGGCTGACCCAGATCGACACCGCGGACTCCGGCGTGCTGCTGGCGATCACCTCGGCCACCGCGCTGGCGTTCTTCGCGATGGTCGGTTTCGAGGACTCGGTGAACATGGCCGAGGAGTGCCGGCAACCGGCCAAGATCTTCCCGCGGGCGATGCTGCTCGGTATGGGTGCCGCCGGGCTGATCTACGTGCTGGTCGCGATCACCTCGTCGCTGCTGGTACCCGCCGAGCGGCTGGCCACGCTGGAGAGCAGCGCGCTGCTGGAGGTCGTCAAGGTCGGCGCACCAGGCTTCCCGCTGGGCCTGTTCGCCGCCATCGGGCTTTTCGCGGTGATCAACTCTGCACTGATCAACATGCTGATGGCCAGCAGGCTGGTCTACGGCATGGCGGGCGAGCGGATCATCCCGCGGGCGCTGGGCACGGTGCATCCGACCCGGCGCACCCCCTGGGTGTCGATCTTGTTCACCAGTGCGATCGCCGTGGTACTGGTCAGTGCCGTCCCGCTGAAGGCTCTGGCGGGCACCACATCACTGCTCCTGCTCGCCGTCTTCACCCTGGTCAACATCGCCTGCCTGGTGCTGCGCCGCAGGCCGGTCGAGCACAGCCACTTCCGCGCCCCTGCCTGGAGCCCGTGGCTGGGTGCGCTGCTGTGCGGGTACCTGGTCACCCCGCTGTCCGGCCGTCCCCTGGCCGATTACCTGCTCGCCGGTGTGCTGCTGGCGGTCGGCGTCGTGCTCTGGCTGGTCAATCGGTTGTTCGTGGGTCGGGTCGAATTCGATCCGACCCAGCTTGCCCGCGAGTGAGTTAACGTGGAGGGTGTCGTCGCCGCCGACGGTGCTGTCGAGTCCACCGGCTGACCGCAGCGTTGCGCGCCGTGTGACAGTGAGAGGGACCGCTATGCCTGACGCCCCCGGGTCCGAAGCATCGATTTCGTCCGGCAACGGCCGGGACGGACCCGGCGATGATCGCACCAGCGTGACCCTGGGCTATCCGGGTGGGCAGCACCGGATGTCGATCACCCGGGCCACCCAGGGCGCATCCGGTATCAGCCTGGGCACGCTGCTGTCGAATACCGGAATGGTCACCCTCGATCCCGGATTCGTGAACACTGCGACGTGCACGTCGGCGATCACCTACATCGACGGTGACGCCGGCGTGTTGCGCTACCGCGGCTACCCGATCGGCCACCTCGCCGAGCACTCGAACTTCCTGGAGACCAGTTACCTGCTGATCTATGGCGAGCTGCCGACCAGCGGCCAGCTGGAGCATTTCACCTCGGAGATCCGTATTCACACCTTGTTGCACGAGGACCTCAGGCGTTTCTTCGACGGTTTCCCGCGCGACGCCCATCCGATGCCCGTGCTGTCCAGTGCGGTTTCCGCATTGTCCACCTTCTACCAGGACAGCCACAACCCGTTCGACCACGAGCAGGTGGAGATCTCCACGGTAAGGCTGCTGGCCAAGCTGCCCACCATCGCGGCTTACGCCTACAAGAAGTCGATCGGCCAGCCGTTTCTCTACCCGGACAACTCGCTGAGCCTGGTGCACAACTTCCTGCGGATGATCTTCGGGCTTCCTTCGCAGAATTATGAGATCGATCCGGTGGTGGCCGATGCGCTGGACCTGTTGCTCGTGCTGCACGCCGACCACGAGCAGAACTGCTCGACGTCGACCGTCCGCATGGTCGGCTCCTCGCAGGCCAACCTTTTCGCGTCCATCTCGGCGGCGATCAATGCACTGTTCGGCCCATTGCATGGTGGGGCGAACCAGTCGGTGCTGGAGATGCTCGAGCATATCCAGGCCGACGGGGGTGACGTGGACGCCTTCGTCAACAAGGTGAAAGATCATTCCGACGGTGTGCGGTTGATGGGCTTCGGGCATCGGGTATACAAGAACTTCGATCCGCGTGCCAAGATCGTCAAGAAGACCCGGGACGACATTCTGCACAAACTGGGCATCAACGACCCGCTGCTCGATATCGCCCTGTCGTTGGAGGAGAAGGCGCTTGCCGACAGCTACTTCGTCGAGCGTAAGCTCTACCCGAATGTCGACTTCTACACCGGCCTGATCTACCGAGCTATGGGCTTTCCCATCAAGATGTTCACGGTGCTCTTCGCGCTGGGCCGCTTGCCGGGCTGGATCGCGCACTGGCGTGAGATGATCAGCGATCCGGAAACCAAGATCGGTAGACCGCGGCAGGTCTACACCGGGTACTCCGAACGGGAGTACCGCCCGATCACTGAGCGTTGAATTCTGCCTGATGCGAGATAGCCCGTTGGGCGGTGCGCGTCCTCCCTCGTGGCGCGTACCGTGCCCGCAGACCGAACCCCGGGAGCCGAATGTTCATGCGCACCATTGAATGGATCGACGGACACGTCGATGTGGTAGATCAGACCGCTCTGCCCCAACAGCGGCGGGTGGCGTTGCACACCGTCAGCCAGGTGGTGGATGCGATCCAACGGTTGGTGGTGCGTGGCGCGCCCGCGCTGGGAGCGCTGGGAGCGCTGGGCGTCGCGCTCGCGGCGGCCCGGTCGGCGGAGCAGGGCTACGACGCCGATGCCGTGCGGGTCGACGCCCACCGCATCGCCGGGGCCCGCCCCACCGCAGCACATCTGGCTTGGGCGGTGCGCCAGGTGCTGCCTGCGGTGCCCCGGGGCGCGACCGCGGTGCTGGCTGCCGCCCAGAAGCTGGTGGAGGCCGACGTGCGGGCTTGCGCGACGCTGTCACGGCTCGGTGCCGCGTTGCTGCGCAGCTACGTCGGCGACCGGCCGATGGTGCTGCACACACACTGCAACGCGGGCGCGCTGGCTTGTGTGGAGTGGGGCACCGCGCTCGGCGTGGTCCGCACGCTGCACGCCGACGCGTTGGTCCGGATGGTGGTGGTCGGCGAGACCCGCCCGCTGCTGCAGGGTTCGCGGATCACCGCGTTCGAGCTGGCCCGGCTAGGGGTGCCGCACCAGGTTGTGGTCGACGCTGCTGGCCCGGGGCTCATCGCCAGCGGGCGAGTGGACGCGGTCATCGTCGGAGCGGATCGGGTCGCCGCCAACTACGACGTGGTGAACAAGGTGGGTACCTACCCGCTGGCGCTGGCTGCGGCCCGGGCAGGTATCCCCTTCGTGGTAGCGGCCCCGGCTGCCACGCTTGATCCGGATATGCCTACTGGCGCCGCGGTGACCATCGAGTACCGGGACCCCGACGAGGTGCTGCTGGTGGGTGGCTGGCGGATGACGCCGACCGAGTCCACCGCGCTGAACCCCGCTTTCGACGTCACCCCGGCCGATCTGGTCACCGCGATCGTCACGGAGTCTCGGGTGATCGAGCCGAAGACCAGCCTGGAGCAGGTGGTCAAGGTCCCCGCGATGCGAACGGCCTCAGCGAATCGCGCAGTTCGGCACTGACCTGCTTGGCCTGGCTCAGTCGCCAGCGGCCTGACCGGTGACGGTGACCGGGCCGACGACGAACTCGAGCTGCCCGACGTCCATCGTCGGCAGCTTGATCACGCACTGATAGGTGTAACCCTCACCCGGCACCAGCCGCTTCCGCGCCGGGCTCATAGTCATCGGCACCGTTGCGCCGTCGAAAGTCGGGTTGTGTGGCCCCAACTCGGTGGTGTTCACGACGATCGGGGCGTCGGTGGGGTTGGTCAGCGCGATGGTGAGTCGCACTCCGCCCGGGATCTTCTCTGGCCGTAGCACCGTCAGGGACAGGCCAGAGGTGTCGGTGGCCGGGCCGGCGAATGCGATCGGCTCGATCGAGGGCACGGTCTCGGCGGGTTGC
The DNA here is from genome assembly GCA_050700055.1 of Pseudonocardiaceae bacterium. Lineage (GTDB taxonomy): Bacteria > Actinomycetota > Actinomycetes > Mycobacteriales > Pseudonocardiaceae. Next base: position 74,862 of record JBOHGE010000020.1, on the reverse strand, counting down.
ACCGGAGGGTTGGCCACCGGGGGGTTAACCGGAGCAGCGGCCGATGGGGCAGGCTGTGTGGCGGCTGGCGGATTCGGTGCGCCGAACGCGGACGTGGCGATCGCCACAGTGCCCGCTCCGATCGTGACTCCCAGCAATGCGGGCACAAGGACCTGACGCCAGGGACCTTGGGACGGCTTGCGGTGGCGACGGACGTTGCTGGACACAGATCCTCCCAGTGCTGGCTTCGCGCGGAGAATCTCATATAGGCCCGGCAGACCCACGCCGGGGCTATCAGTGCACCAGAAGTCACTTCATGTATAGCAGCAGCGGGGCATTATTGTACAGCAGTAGCGGGGCGCCGTCTAGCGGTCACGCGGGTAGTAACACCATACGCCATACGGCTTCAGCCTGCCGGGCAGCGCGCGCCACCTGTTCCGGTACTAGCGCCCCCTGGACGTACCGGAACAGGTGCTGGTGTCGCGACTACGGACTTGCGCTCAGCGGCGCTTGCGTGCCTTCTTCTTGCGGCGCTTGCCCGAAGCGGGCTTGCCGGCGGTGATCGCCAGCAGCAGTCCTCCCAGCAGGCCGGCATTTTTGAGGAAGTGCTGCTGATGGGCCTTACGGGCGTCGGGGTAGCCGCCGGACCAGAAGGGGTGCTGGGCCAGCGTGCTGGGGATCAACTCCACAGCCAGGACCGTCGCAGCGATCCGAGGCGCCCACCCGAGCGCCATCATCAGCCCGGCACCGACCTTCACCGCAGCCCCGGCTTGTACGATCAAACCTGGATCGACGGGCTGCCCCGTAGGCAGTATCCCCTGGCTTTTTGCCAGCAGTGGGGTAGCCGCCTCGATCCTCGGCTTCGGGTTGATCAGGGTTTCCACCCCGTCGGCGACGGACACAGCGGCGAGCAGTGGACGGGCAATGCGACGCAACACAGTGGGCTCCTTTCCGCGGTCTTCTCCGAACGCTTCGTTTTCGCACCGTAGTCCCCCGGCGGCGTGGCGCGGCTGAAGCCACCCATCCGGGTCAGTCGCGCGTTTGCCGATCACCAGGTTGGGGTATTCGATGACGATCACCAGGTGGGGGTGTTCCGATGACTCGTACTGGTCTGGTGGTGAGTCAGTACAGCAGGGTCTTAGCGGCGGCGGTGCGCAGAGCCTCGCGATCGGCGATCTTGATGCGGGTGCGCCCTGCCGTGACTCCAAGCGCTTGCTCGGCAGCGTCGATGGCTTCCCAGCCAGCCCAGGTGACCACGTCGACATCACCCTGAGCGAGTTCGGCGATGATTGCGTCCGGATCACGGTGGCGAGCCCGGGGCAGGGTGTCAAGGTCGGCGAGGAGGTGCTCGACGGTCTCTTTGGCATCGCCCTTGTTGGTGCCGATCACCCCGGTAGGACCGCGCTTGATCCAGCCGACCACGTACTCGCCGGTGGCCACCGAGCCGGCGCGTTGTACCCGGCCGGCCACGTGCGGGATCACTCCAGATCGCTCCTCGAACGGAACGCCGGGCAGGGGCAGACCGCGATACCCGACCGAGCGCAGTAGCAGCTGCGCTTCCAGGATCACCGTCGCACCGGTGCCGATGACACCGCCGCAGCCGTCCAGCGCGTTGCGCTCGCACACCACCCCTTGCACGTGCCCAACTCCCTGCACGGCTATCGGGGCGAGCAGGAAACGCAGATGGATCCGCCGCGGCCGACCCTGCACCGGCCGGGTGGACCACTCCTGCAGCGTCTCGAGATTGCGCCGCACCGTCTTGTTGGTCTGCCTGGCCTGCTCACCGGCCGCATCGAGCAGCAGCTCGGCAGGATCGACCACCACGTCGGCATTGGCCAGCTCGCCCAGCTCACGCAGCTCTTTGGTGGTGAACTTGGCTTGGGCCGGCCCGCGCCGGCCCACAATGTGGATGTCGTGCACGGCGCTGGCGTCCAAGACCTTCAGCACATGCTCGGGCATATCCGTGGCATGCAGCTCTTCAGCGGTCTTGGCCAGGACCCGGGCCACGTCCACGGCGACGTTGCCTACCCCGACTATCACCGCGCTGCGGCTGTCCAGTGTGAATGCGTCCACCTCGGCATCCGGGTGCCCGCAGTACCAGGCCACGAACTGGGTTGCGGAGAAGCTGCCGGGCAGGTCCTCACCAGGGATGCACAGCCGGCGATCCACCGATGCCCCGGTCGCATAGACCACTGCGTCGTAATGCTCGCGCAGCTGCGCCACGCTTACCCCGACACCCAGTTCGATCCCACCCAGGAACCGGACCCCGGGCCGCTCCAGGATCTTGCGCAGGGTGATCTCCAGTGATTTCATCTTCAGGTGGTCCGGCGCCACGCCGTAGCGCAGCAGCCCGTACGGGCACGGCAGCCGATCCAGGACATCCACCGACACCCCGTCGTGCTTGCTCAGCTCATCGGCGGCGTACAGCCCGGAAGGGCCGGATCCGATCACCGCCACCCGAACCGGTCCGGACACGGCGCACGCACCTCCTCGAAAGCGCATTGGTCGATCGCGAATCCGACGTTACGCCACCACCCTGACAAGCCTGCGCAGCGCCGCGACGGTCAGCCCGCCGGCCAGCTGAGGGTCGCCGTGCAGCACCGCTACCCCACCCGGGCGGGCCAGGTCGTCGAGTACCGCCACGGCACCGGACAGGTCGTGGTCGCGGGTGTAACCGTTGATCACCGCCACGCACCGCAGCCCGGCGGCGATCGCGGCCTGCACTCCGTTGGCCGAGTCCTCCACCGCTATCGTGCCGGCGGGGCCGAGCCCCAACCGGGCCAACGCCTCCCGGTAGACGGCGGGATCCGGCTTGAGCTCGGTAACGTCCGACCCGGTGACCACGATGTCGAATGCATCGAGCCCGAAAAGTATGTCGAGCAACGGCAGCACCCAGTCGCTGGTTCCGGTGGTGGCGACCGCGGTGACCACGTCTTCGGCCCGCAGCGCACTGATCAACTCCGACGCTCCGGGTCGGGGTTTCATTGCGCCGGTGCGGACCAGTGCGGTAAAGCGGCGGGTTTTATCCTGGTGCAGTTCGGCCGCCAGCACAGTAGCCTCGGTGGGAGAATGTCCCTTGGCTCGGAGATAGCGTTCGATGCGACGGCGACCGCCGGTGGTGGCGAGCAGTTCGCCGTATTCTGTGACGCTCCAGCGGTAATTCAGTCCGGCTGCCGCGAAAGCATCGTTGAATGCCACCCGATGACCGTCTCGTTCGGTGTCGGCCAGGGTGCCGTCCACGTCGAAGATGACCGCTCGCAGCGGGTCCACAGGGTGCGGCTGAGGTGGGTCGGGCTCGGTGGCTGGCGCAGGGATCGACATGGCGAAAGGTTAGGCCGCCCCGCCGGGAGCCGGCCTCCCTCGGCGGTGTGGAACCGTCGGGGATCGGGTCGATCCGGGCCTAGCCGCCCGCTCCGTTCGTCGGTCCGGACCGACGTCCGCGACGCCCGTGGAACTCCGCGCGTACGGCCATCGAGTCCCGGTGCCGGCCGGACGGTGGGCCGGTAACCCGTTCGAGACCACTTTTCACCACGGAGGAATCTCTCTCGGCCTGCTCATCGGTCGTGTAAGAAGTAGTTTGACGGTTGCCCTGGGTGACGACAGTTGTACCGGCTCCCGGTCGCAGGGAAGGTTCGTGGCGGTCCTGCCACCCGTCGGTGAGGGCGCCCAAGGCGTCGAGGAGATTGCGTACCGAGGCAAAAGTTCCCCGGCGGATGGCCTGATGCGTGATGATGCCGAGGGAGACCTCAACCAGCTTGTGCCAGGGGTCGGCGTGATCTGCGGATTGTCCCTCGGTGGCGCTGCCGGCGGCTGGTCGAGGTAACGCCGCAGCTCGTCTGGACAGGTTGCGGTACAGCCCGCTGAGGTCGCGGACCTGGGCCTGTCGCGTGAGGTCGGTTGCGAACGTGAACGTTCCGACGTGCTCAGGCTCGATGCCCCACTTACGCCAGATCCGGGCAACAGTGCCGAACGAGATACCGAGATGCTCGCCCAGCAGGCGGGACGACCAGTGCTCCACGCCCAGGTGCGCTGGTGGCCGCCCGCCGTCGGCGAGCGTGGTGGCCACCACGGCGAGCTCGTCGACCACAACTGGTCGGCCCGGCCGAGGCAGATCTCCGAGTGCGCTGATTCCCCCGGCGGTATACCGGTTGCGCCAGTTGATCACCGTGGGCCGAGTGGAACCGGTCCGGCGGGCGATCTCCGTGTTCGTCAGACCCTCCGCGGACATCAGCACGATCCGTGCTCGCAGCGCCACGCTCGCCCGCACCGACGTAGACCGCGCCAACGCCTCCAGGCGACCGCGGTCTCCCTCGCGCAGGACCAACGGAGGTGCCACAGCCATGCCTCATGGTCTCGCAACTCGGACTGTTAAACAACTATCGACACGGGCCACACGCTGTGACTCTTCTGCTCGATCACTCGCACTTTCGGGGCGCGTAGATCCTCTTGACACGTCCTGCTCATCCGTGTGGACTAGTGCTCCGCGTCACAGGTAACGGACGCTTTGCTCAGGCAACCCTAAGACATGACCGAAGCCGGCACCGGAGCGAGAGGGGCACACGATGGCGATCGAGTCCGACGGCCACAGTCGAGGCAACCCCCGGATCTATGAGCTGATCGAGAACGCTCCCAAGGTTGGCAAGAGTCCAACGATCTGGGCTTGGCCGGAGGTGGTGGACTGGCTGAGAGTGGCTGGTCAACCGGTACCCGGTCCGTGGCCGCCGCATCAGCGACCGCGACCGAACCCCGAGGAAGAGAGCCTTCCGGTGGCGGTGGTCGAGCCCCAGCGCCCAGAGCCGCAACGTCCCCAGCCGCAGACCAGGCCCACCCCCCCGACCCAGGACCGCACGTGGCCGGACGCTCCGGTGGACGACTCCCCCTCTCCGCGTCAAGGTCTTGGGCTGCTCGACTCCTAGTACCGAAGACGCTCGACCACTTATCCCACTCAATCGTTCTTCGCGGGTCCGGATAACGGATTCCGCGGAGCGGTTACTCTCTCGCGCAAATTTTCCGTGACCGTTCAGGACTAGGAGGATGTGGATGTATCCGTCTCGTTTCCATTATGAGGCGCCACGTTCGCTTGATGAAGCGTTCAGCCTTCTGCAGACATACGGTGACGAGGCGAAGCTGCTCGCAGGTGGGCAGAGCCTCATTCCACTGATCAAGCTCCGCTTCGCGGCGCCGGCGGTCATTATCGATATGAATAATATCCCCGGGCTCGGCTACCACGAGGAGGATGCGGACGGTTCACTGCGCATCGGTGCGCTGTGCCGGCACCGGTCGCTGGAGCGGTCTCAGCTGCTCAGAAGCAAGTACCCCACCATGACGGTCTGTGCGCCACTCATCTCCGACCCGATGGTCCGTAGCCGTGGAACTCTGGTCGGCTCGCTGTGCCACGCGGATCCGCAGGGCGACTGGGCCTCGGTGATGTTGGCCATGGGCGGGGAGATCGTTGCGCGGAGCGCCAAGGGTGAGCGGGTCATCCCGGTATCCCAGTTCGTGGTCGGGACGTTCCAGAACTCGCTACAGCCAGACGAGATCGCCGTCGAGGCGCGAGTGCCGGCAGCGAGAGGCACCCGGGTCGGCACCTATCTCAAGCTCGAGCGCAGGGTGGGGGACTTCGCGACGGTCGGCTTGGCGGTCGCTCTGGAGATGTCCGGTGGCACGATCAATCGGGCCGGGCTCGCGCTCACCGGTGTCGGGTCGAGCAACATCCAGTGCACGGCGGCCGAGCAGGCGCTCACCGGTAAGACGCTGAACGCCAGCACGATCGAGCAGGCGGCCCGGTTGGCTGCTGAGGCATCCAAACCCAAGACCGACGTTCGCGGTAGCGCGGAGTACAAGCGGCACGTCGTACACACTTTCGTCACGCGTGCGTTGAGCAACCGGTCGGCCATGGCGGCCTGAGCCTTGACATCCAGATCATTAGGTCCTAGAGCATTGGCGACGTCAAGGAGGCGGCGTGGAAGAGCGGCGGATAACGGTCATTGTTAACGGGGAACCCCGAACTGTCGACGTCGAGCCTCGCATACTGTTGGTCCACTTCCTTCGCGAGATACTGGGGCTGACCGGCTCGCACATCGGCTGCGACACGACGAACTGTGGTGTGTGCACCGTGCTGTTCGACGGCCTGCCTGCGAAGTCGTGCACGATGTTCGCTGTCATGGCGGACGGGCACGAGGTGATGACCGTCGAAGGTCTCGGCTTGCCCAGTGAGCTCCACCCCATTCAGGAGGGTTTCCGGGAGGAGCACGGACTGCAGTGTGGTTTCTGCACGCCCGGAATGATGTTGGCATGTAAAGCACTGCTCGACGAGAACCTCAACCCGACGGAGGAAGACATACGTTGGGCACTGGCCGGCAACCTCTGTCGTTGCACCGGTTACCAGAACATCGTGAAGTCGGTGCTGTGGGCTGCGGAGAAGCTGCGGTCCGAGACAGGCGCGTTTAGTCGCTGACGGCTAGGGTCGACGACATAGGGAGATGTGACGTGGCGCAGGCATTAGACGAGATCAAGATCGGTGGCTTGGGTTCAAGTCGCAAGCGGGTGGAGGATGAACGCTTCCTTCGCGGCAAGGGTAACTATACCGACGACTTCAAGTTGCCCGGCATGCTGCACATGGAGATCCTCCGGAGTCCGTTGGCGCATGCTCGGATCAAGTCGATCGACACGAGCAAGGCGTGGCAGATGCCGGGTGTGCACATGGTGCTCACCGGCGAGATGGCCGCCCAGCACAACTTGGCGTGGATGCCGACGCTGTCCTACGACACCCAGGCGGTGCTCGCCACCGACAAAGTGCGGTTCCAGGGTCAGGAAGTCGCGTGTGTGGTCGCTGACGACCCCTATATAGCGAAAGACGGTTGCGAGGCGATCGTCGTCGAGTACGAGCCGCTTCCGCCGATTGTCAACCCCTACCAAGCCGTGGCAGAGGGCGCTCCGCTCATCCGGGACGACAAAGAGGGGCAGACGGACAACGTCTGTTACCGCTGGGACGTCGGTGACCGGGACGGTACCGAACGCGCCTTTGCTCAGGCCGATCTCGTCTCGAAGCTCGAGTTGCACTACCCGCGATCGCACCCTTCGCCGATCGAGTGCTGCGGGTCGATCGCGGATTACAACTCGGCGACCACGAAGCTGACCGTCTACATGACGACCCAGGCCCCCCATATCATTCGGGCGGCGGTGGCGATCGTCGCGGAACTTCCCGAGCACATGATCCGGATCATCTCTCCGGACATCGGCGGAGGGTTCGGCAACAAAGTCCCCGTGTACCCGGGGTACGTCTGCTCCATCCTCTGCTCGATTCTCCTCACCCGGCCAGTCAAGTGGATCGAGGACAAGACCGGTAACCTCATCTCCACCCACTACGCGCGCGATATCTACTACAAGGGTGAGATCGCGCTCCGTAAGGACGGCAAGATCCTGGCCGTGCGGTTCCACTGTGATAGCGACAACGGGGCCTTCTTCTCCGACGCCCAGCCTACGAAGTTCAAGATCGGCCTGATTCATTCCGCGTTCGCCGCTTACAACATCCCGTACGCGTACATGACCGCGCAGGGCACGTACACGAACAAGGCGCCCGGCGGCGTCGCCTATCGATGTTCCTTCCGGGTCACCGAGGCGATGTTCTTCCAAGAACGCGCGATCCAGGCCGCGGCCTACGATCTGGGCATGGACCAGGCAGAGTTCCGGCGGATCAACCTGGTGAAGGACCATCAGTTCCCGTTCCGCACGCCCTACGGTTTCTTGCTTGACTCGGGACAGTTCGAGAAGTGCCTGGACGTCGGATTGAACGCCATCGGGTATGATGATTTCTTGCGCGAGAAGGAGCAGGCTCGGGCGCAGGGCCGGCGGCTCGGAATCGGTATCTCCACCATGACCGAGCCGCTCGGGGCTGGTAACAGCCGCGAGTACGACATTCTCGGCATCAAGATGTTCGACGCCGCGGAGCTGCGGGTGCACCCGAGTGGGAAGGCGATTCTGAAGATCGGATCGCAGACCCAGGGCCAGGGCCACGAGACGACGTTCGCGCAGATCGTCACCCACGAGCTCGGGATACCGGCCGCAGATATTCTCGTCCAGCACGGTGATACCGACAACACACCGTTCGGTATGGGGACCTACGCGTCCCGCAGCACTCCGGTGGCCGGCGCGGCGACCGCCATGGTGGCCCGCAAGGTCCGGGCCAAGGCGAGGAAGCTGGCGGCGCATCTCCTGGAGGTGTCCGAAGAGGACGTGGAGTGGGAGCTCGGGCGTTTCTACGTGCGGGGTGCGCCGAACAATGGCGTGAGCATCCAGGAGTGCGCCATGGCGGCCTACGGAAACATGCCCGATGGCATGGAGCCGGGGCTGGAGAACAACGCCTACTACGACCCGCCCAACATGACGTGGCCGTTCGCGGCGTACATCGTGACGGTCGAGGTCGATCCGGAGACCGGCGTATGGGACGTGTTGCGGATGGTCGCAGTCGATGACTGCGGTGTGCGCATCAACCCGATGATCGTCGAGGCTCAGATCATGGGCGGCATGACCGAGGCATATGCCATGGCCAACATGCAGTTCATCACCTACGACGCCGACGGGAACTGCGTGGGCTCGAACTACATGGACTACCTCCTGCCGACGGCATGGGAGACTCCGGGTTTCGAGCTCCACGAAGTCGTCACGCCGTCACCGCACCACCCGATCGGTGCCAAAGGCGTTGGCGAGTGTGCCGCTGTCGGTGGCCCGGCGGCATTCGTGAACGCAGTCATGGACGCTATTGATGACACGGGTGTACGTAACATCGACATGCCGCTGCTACCCGACCGTGTGTGGGAGGCATTGAAGTACAAGCGTGACATATCCGGTATGCCTCCCGTCAAGTCCGATGGATAGGTAGAGCCGATGACCATGGACGGATGGGAAGTCCTCGAGCATGCCCGCGAGCTGTCGACGCGGGGCGAGGCGTTCGCGCTGGCGACGGTTGTGTGGCGGCGCGGTCCATCGTCGGGCAAAGAAGGGTGCCGGGCCGTCATCACACCATCCGGACAGATTTTCGGTTGGATTGGTGGCGCCTGCGCAGAACCGGTGGTCGTTCGCGAGGCGCGGCGTATCCTCGCCGAGGGTGTGCCGCGCCTCGTCTTCCTCGGGACCCCTGATGAGCTTGAGTCCGTGGCAGTGCGGGATGGCATCAGCTATGTGCCGATGTCGTGCCAGAGCGAGGGGGCTTTGGAGATCTACATCGAGCCCGTGGAGCCCAAGCCCCATCTCGTTGTCGTGGGACGGTCGCCGATGGCGCAAGCCCTGGTGCAGATGGCTCAGGCCCTCGGATGGCGGACCGTGCTGATGGATGCCGACGGGGGCTCTGCCGAGAATTTTCCCTCGGCGGAGTGCGTGGTCAGCGAACTGGATTTCAAGCTGGCCGGCGTCGATGAGCGCTCGTTGGTGGTCGTGGCGACTCAGGGGCATCACGACGAAGAAGCGGTAGAGCATGCGATTACCGCGGGTCCGGCCTATATCGGTTTGGTGGGCTCTCGTCCGCGGGCCGAGTCGGTTCTGGGCTACGTGGCGAGTCGAGGCGTGCCCAAGGAGACGCTGGACCGGGTCAAGGTGCCGGCTGGCCTTGATCTGGGGAGAGTCTCGCACCGCGAGATTGCGGTGGGTGTGCTGGCTGAGTTGGTGAAACTGAGAGCGGCGGGTCAGCTCGTCAAGGGTTCGCCGGTAGAGATCGTCGAGATCCAGGAAGCGCTCGATCCCGTATGCGGCATGACAGTCGAGGTAGGTTCGGCGCGTCACAAGACGGATCATGACGGGACCATGTACTACTTCTGCTGTGCAGGGTGTCGCAAATCATTCGAGGAGGACCCAGTCGCTTTTATTGGGTCGGGGACAGGCTGTGAATCGGAAGTTGCGGACCGAGCGTGTTGTAAGGAGAGCGAGTAGTCGATGCTGATCGAGAACGAGTTCGAGGTTGCTGCGCCGCTCGAGCAGGTGTGGAAGCACATGCAAGACGTGCCGCGGATAGCACCCTGCCTGCCGGGTGCCGAGCTCACCGATGTCAACGGCGACGTGTACAAGGGCCGGGTGACCACCAAGATGGGTCCGGTGTCACTCAAATTCTCCGGTACAGCACAGATTGTGTTGCGCGATGAGGCCGCGAAGCGGATCGTGATGAACGCTTCCGGGTCCGAGGAGAAAGGTAAGGGCCAGGCCACGATGTCGGTGACGTCGACGATGGTGCCGTCCGGAACAGGGACGCGCGTCAAGGTGGCCCAAGACCTTCAACTCTCCGGCGCAGCGGCTCAATTCGGTAGAGGCATGGTTCAGGATGTCACGAGCGTGATCATGCGGAGTTTCGCGAAGTGTATCGCGGATGATATCGGACGGGCTGCTCGGGGTGAGGCTCCCGCGCGGCGCGACGCTGTTCCGGTGAAGGGTTTCAGCATCGCCATGCAGGCGACGATGACTGCTCTCAAGCGTTTCTTCGGCCGCATCTTCGGTCGGAAATCGCGATGAGAGTCCTTGCGCGAAAGGGAGGCCGGATATGATCTTGTGGTGGATTGGTAACCTGGTTTTAATCTTCGTCGTGTTTCCCATCGTTGTGGTGTTGATGAACCGCATCGTCACGCCGATAGATCGAATCCGGGCGACCTGCGATGACATTCTGTATAACGGCGTGATCCTGACCGGGGAGCTTGACAACGTTCCGGCACTGTTGGCCGAAACGGATAGCACGGTCAAGGAGGTCTCCATCGGTGCGACTCGCTACGTGAAGCGTGTCGGGCATCTGCTGGGTGCGCTGGGTGTCTAGCATGCGAAGAACTTGAGAGACGATCGAGAAAAGGAGAAAGCCATGCCTGCAGCCGCGTGGGTCACGTTGCTGGCGACCGCGTTGGTCGTGGCTGTGGTTGGGATCTCGCTGTTGAAGGTGATTTCTCAGCTCAAGCACGTTTCGTGGACGCTTGGTACAATCATTGTGGGCGTGAAAGCGATCGCCTACCAGACCAGGACTGTGCCGGAGGTTATCCCTTCGGTGAATGCCAACCTCGCACCCGTGAGGTCAATGGCGGAGCAAGTCTAGTTGGTTTCGGCGGTTTCCATGTCGGATTCCGCCGGTCGGGATAGAAGGAGTTATTCACATGCATGAATTCACTTGTGGGCACCAGGAGTGCAGCTCGCAGTTCAGTTCGTCTAACAAGGACGCTCTGATGGAGCAGGTTGCGCAGCACGTCAAGAAGTACCACAATCTGCAGACGGCTACGCAGACGGTCCTGGGTTACCTCGAGACAACCTGTGTGACGACGACACCCGACCGCTAGGCTTTTTCGACCCTGTAACAACGGCTACCGAAAGGAGGGCTGCGGGATGATGTGGCTTGCGGAACAGGCGCCCGGGCCCGCGGAGGCGCATCTGTTCGGTTGGTACCTGGGTTTTGCCATTGCTATCGTCGTCATCACGGTTGTGGTGGCATTGGTTGCTCCAATCCTGGTTCTGGCCGGGCGGATCGGTCGTCAGGCACCCCAGATCAACGAGGCTCTTCAGCAGTCATACCGGAACACGCTCGCGTTGGCGGATCTGCGACAGACGATTGACCACGCTGAGGTCATTATCGGAGGTCTGGAACGTGGCCGAGCTCGGCTGGGAGGTTAGCGATGTCTGGATATGCACCTGAAGAGATCGCTTTCTGGTGGGTTGCGGTCCTGTTCGGCTTCGGCGTGGTCCTCGTGGTTATCCTTCTGCTCGGCACCCTGGTGTCGATGATACGTGTCATCGACAAGAATGTGGTGAACGTCCGGGAGACTCTGCGGGCCATCCCGCAGAACACCGCGAATGCGTCACTTATTCCCATCACGGCTGATAGGGTCGACGCGGTACTGGCTGAGGGCCTGCAGCATCACCTGTTCCTGACCAGGGTTCTGACTGGTTCCGGGACGCCGACCGGCGGAAAGGGCTAGAGATGCTAATCGTCCTGACGGTAGTGTTGATCGCCACGTTGATCGCCGTGTTGGCGATATTCCTCTTGGTGATCGGCGTGATGCTCAGCCGTATCGCAGACAATCTCGACGATTGCTGTGGAAGTGTTAAGACGATCGTCAAGCATGCTGAGGTGATTGTGCCTGCCGTTGAGCATATCAACCGGACTGGTGGTGTGGTGGCAGGAGCACTGCCGCTGCTCTACGGAGGTGCAGAGCGTATCGCAGCCAAGTTGGCTCCTCCGGTACCTGCTCCGGTTAATGGTCACACCAATGTGCCGGCCTCCGGGCGGCGGCGTTCTCGTCTGATGGACACGGTGGGTTTCCGAGACGCTCGTCACTGATACACTCCGTGGTTTCCTCAAGTCCTCCGTCGGTAGCAACTTATTCAAGTGGGCAGCGACCAAGTGCATGGTCGCTGCCCACTGTGTTGTTATGTTGTTATTTGGGGGAGTCGTCTGGGCCGCGTTTGGCGAGGGGTCCAGTCAGCTCGGAGTCATATGACCCGATCCAGTGGTCATCCCATGCCTTGTCGTACTTCACCTCGTTGCAGTGCGGGTTATAGATGGCGGCAAGCTCTTGAACTATCTCTTCGCGATGAGATCGGGCCCACCCGGCAACCTCGTAGGTGCAGATATGAAGCTTCCAGCGTGAGCCGGCCCGGTGGATCCAACAGTTGGACCGCGCATGCTTGAACGGCAAGCCGGCCTCGGCCATGTTGTCGGCGTGACCGACGTAAATGACCGCATAACGATCGGGTTTGGTGTCGGGATCCGGCTTGTACATGATAGCGAAGACAGCCGGTCTGGACGGCGCGGTCCAGCCGCCCAGAATCCGCGGCCCTTCAAATGAGTATCCAGCGAGCGACCCGAGGCGAATCATGACCCGACCTGCATGTTCATAAAGTGTCCTAGTGTCATGAGCGGCTGCTGCGTCAGCGTTTCAGGATTAGTCGTCCATGTCCGAACCGTCGTCGTCTTCGCTGGTCGCCTCGATGCGCACAATTGGGTATATGGGCAGTCCGGCTTTGTGCACTGCGTCAGCGAAGCATTCCTTGCCCTTCTTGATCGCGTCTTCGCGGGAGTCTGCGAACACGACGACTTGTGCGCCGTAACGGTTGGTCCCGATACCGGTTGCGATGCCGTCGCTCGTGGCGACGGCATCGGCAAGCTCAACGACTTCTTCGCGCTTGATGATCCGATCTCCCTCGGCCTCGATTCCGACGCTCCATCTCATGAACATGATTATTCGGCCTCCCTAGCCGAGTCGGGGAAGCAGCGTGGCAAGTTCTTCAAGGCTGCTCAGATCGTGGCCGGACAGAAGCACATCGATGTATGGTTCCGCGACGATCATGCCGACCGTCTGAGGTTGATAGTTGGGGTTGTTGCCTTTGTGCGGGTTCATCCACACGATATTGTGGCACAATCGGGAGAGTCGTTCCATGGAGTCGGAGAGAAGCTCCGGGTCACCTCGGTCGAGCCCATCAGAGCAGATCACCACGACTCCACCGCGGGTCATACCTCTACGTGCCCACTTGCGGACGAAGTGGTCGAGCGAATCACCGATACGCGTTCCGCCTTCCCAGTCGACGACAAGCTTTGCGGCGCGTTCCAGTGCCTCGTCAGGTTTACGGGTCTGCAGGCTCTTCGTGACACAGGTCAGCCGCGTTCCGAAGCAGAAAACCTCAACCCGCTGGGCGGTGCGCTGGGAAGCTCCCCGCTTAGCCGAGTAGGCGAACTGCAGTAAAGCTCGGGAGTAGTCCGACATGGATCCGGACACATCAAGGATGAGGATCAGCGGGCGCAGACGCATGCGGCGTCGCCGCCAGTACAGCCCGACCATCTCGCCATTTGTGCGCAGTGACTCACGGATGGTCCGGCGCATGTCCGGCTTGCGCCCGTCGGAGGCCGTCCTGGTGCGGCGAGTGCGACGTTTGGGTGGGGTCAGCTTGACCCGTGCCATGATGCGCCGGATCGCGTCGAGCTCTTCTTTGGTGCACTCGCCGAAAGATCGGTGCTTGAGTGTCTCGACGTTGGAGGCCATCAGGCCGAGAAGGGCCTCCTCCTCCTGGTTCTTGCCCGATGGCTCGGTGGCGGGGATCTCGAAAGGTGCTTCGGCGTCGGCGGCGGACTGGGCCTTGATCTTCAGGAGCTTCTGTACCGGGCTGTCGGAGGCTAGGAAGAACGACTTGAACACCTCGTCGTAGACCGGCAGATCCTCGCGGCGCATGATGAGGGTGGTCCGCCCGGCCCAGTACAGATCAAGAAGATCGGTCGGATCCAACGGTGCCATCGCCCGGCAGTAGGTGAGAATGTCACCCGAGCCGACAGCTAAACCTTTCGAGCGCAGCGCGCGCCCGAAGTCGACGAGAACCGATGTGAACCCGCTGTGGTTATGAGACATTGCGGTCAGACGGATCCGTGCGGCGTCTCAGACATTGGACGTCACTTCCTCGAGGTTGTCCCGCACGAGGGCGAGATCGTCGCGGTCCTTCACGATTGCGCCGAGAGTGACGTCGGCGACGGCCGGGCTCAGCCCGGTCTCCCCGAGGAACGCAAGGGTGCGCGACCAGTCAATGGTCTCGGCGACACCCGGTGGTTTTGCAAGGTCCATCTCACGGAGCCGGTTGACCGCTGCTACCACCTTGCGAGCAAGGACCTGGGAGACCTCGGGCGCCTGCACGGTGACGATCTCGACCTCGCGGTCCGGTTCCGGGTAGCCGATCCAGTGGTACATGCACCGCCGCTTCAGCGCGTCGTGCAGATCGCGGGTGCGGTTGGAGGTCAGTACCACCAGCGGTGGGCGCTCCGCCTTGATGGTGCCGATCTCGGGGATACTGATCTGGAAGTCGGACAACACCTCGAGCAGGAATGCCTCGAACTCGTCATCGGCGCGGTCGACCTCATCGATCAGCAGGACGGCTTGATCACCGGCCTGCACGGCCTGCATCAGGGGACGCTCAAGGAGGAATCGTGGGCCGAACAGCTTCTCGATCGCCTCCTCCTCGGCGATGCCACGGTCGGACAGTGCCCGGATGTAGAGCAGCTGGCGGGCGTAGTCCCACTCGTAGAGAGCTTGGTTGGTGTCGATGCCTTCGTAGCATTGCAGACGGATCAACTTACGGCCGAACACCGAGGCCAGCACCTTGGCGATCTGGGTCTTGCCGACGCCGACCTCCCCCTCGAGCAGAATCGGTCGCTGCAGCGACATCGCCACGAATACCGCCGTTGCCAAGCCCCGGTCCGCCAGGTAATCGCCCCGTCGCAACGTTTCGGTAAGTTCTCTGACGGTACTCGGATAGTTCATTGAGCGGTCTCCTTGACAACGGGGGCGGCCGCTGAGCGGCAAGGTCTATCGAGCTGGGGGTCAGACCGCGCCGAAGATTCTGGCGACGATCGGTGGGTGGGGGATCCGGTATGCCGGGATCCCCCACCGGGATGTCAGTTGAGTGTTTCGTACCCTCGGGCATCGAACTGCATGGCGTTTACGTAAGATGTCGTTTTCTGTACCCCGGTCACCGGGGGTGCGGCGTCTTGATCGATCCGGTATGAGGTGGTGCGACCCGAATCGGTGGGTGTCGCGGGCGCACCGGTTTTCGCGTCAGTGGCCTTTGGTATCTTGCGTCCGAACATCGCCGTGTCCTCCCATGACATCCGACCGCCGCTCGGCGAGCGGCAGCTCACTACTCTTTGGGCTCGGTCGTGCCGAAGACGAGGTCCCGCACACTGCCGGCTTCAGTGCTCAGCTTGCCCTCGCGCTCGAGTTTCGTCTTCCAGGCGGAGCGAAGATTGTTACTGACTGATGGGCTCGGCTTGGCCGTGTGGTCGGCGTCGTCAGTCAGGCCCTGGAAGCCGACCGACTCCATGCTCTTGCACGCCTTCGTGTTGCCGCATGCCTCTTCGAGATCAGCGCTGTTCTGCCCCTGGGCTTGCCAGATGCCGCGCAACGCAGAAAGCGCCTCCGTGCCCTCCTCGGTCAGCTTTGCGGGCTCCTGCTCTTGGCTCATGTTCACGCACCCTCTCGAGGCACATCGTCGGCGAATATGTAGGGAAACCGTACCTCGCCCGGCCTGTCCAAGCGAAGGCCGGCGCATCGGCAGCAATCCAGCTGGACTATGGCCGTGCTGCCTCCTCGAACCGCCGGTTTACTTCTTCCCAGTTCACCACGTTCCAGAAGGCGTCCACGTAGTCGGTTCTTGCGTTCAGGTACTTCAGGTAGTAAGCGTGCTCCCATAGATCAAGCCCGAGGATGGGAGTCTCTCCGGCGGTGAGCGGCGAGTCCTCATTGGGGAGGCTGTAGACCACCAATCGGTTGCGGGTCCGGACCATCCACGCCCAGCCACTGCCGACGTGTGCCGTGGCCACCCCGGCGAACCGTTTCTTGAACGCCGCGAACGAGCCGAACTCTTCCCCGAGAGCGTCGCAGAGTTGACCGGAGGGCTCGCCGCCACCGTCCGCGCTCAGGAGCGTCCAGAACAGAGAGTGGTTCGCGTGTCCGCCCCCGTAGTTGCGTACTGCGTTGCGAGGCCCTTCCGGGAGCTTGCCGATGTTCCACAGCAAGTCATCGATGGACTGCTCGCCGATGGCGCGCAACTCGTCCGAAGAAGCCAGTACCGCGTTCAAGCGATCGACGTAGTAGCGGTGCTGCTGGCCGTGGTGGATCTCCATGGTCCGCGAGTCGAAGTGCGGCTCGAGCGCGTCGTAACCGTACGGCAGATCGGGAAGGCGGTAGGCGGTCATAGGCCCCTTCCTGAACTCGGGACTACCGGCTGGCCCGGAGTTGCCCATCGTACACGGAAAAGCGGTATGGCGGACTCCGCGCAGACCGCGACAGCCGGACGCGGTGATCATCCCGACGAACGCGAGACCAGCATAAATCGTGGCCCAGCAGCACGCCTGCTGAACATACGTAGGGGGGTCGGGATAGGTTCGATCGGTGGTCCGATCGGGTTGACCAGCCGGACGAGCGTGCGCCCCGGTCTGTACGGCACGGGGCTACGTCGCATCCGTGGTAACACCTACACTCGGACGCGGTGCTGGTCATCTGGCGTGGTCCGGATAGCGGGAGGGTTGGTTGGAGTGAGCGAGACTTACACCGCGGTATACGAACGAGACGGCGAAGCCTGGGTGGTGGAGCTCGCCGAGGAGCCTCGTGTGCACAGCCGGGGCGCTAGCCTGGCCCAGGCGCGAGAGGGCATTCGGGACGCGCTCGCTCGGTGGCTCGAGACTGATTCGGATAAACTCCGCATCGTTGATGAATTCCGCTTACCGGCTCAGGTTCGGGCAGCCCAAGCCGCGGTGAAGGCGGCTCGTACCGAGAGCGAGCGGGCCCAGATGATGGCCAGTATGACTGACTCTCGGTCAGCGGCGAGCTGGGCCAAGGAGTTGGGCATCTCACTGCGGGATCCGCTAACCGTGCAGTGGCTTGAGCGGCTAGGTGACAAAGAGGTCTCGGTCGATACTTTCTGCCACACGATCACTATGATGGAGGACCTTTCGAGGTGGTCGACGACCGGTGATCGGGTCTGTCCGGACGGCACCCTCGGCAAGGACTAGCCCAAGGGGCGCTACCAGGTAACGGGCAGTTGGCTGACGGCGCCGGCTACGGCGTCGCGGACGGGTGGTATCTCGGCCAGCTCGACGGCGAGCCGGAGGGTGGGGAAACGTTCGAGCAGGCGCACGAAGAGGTACCGCAGCTCCAACCGGGCCAGGTGGGCGCCAAGGCAGAAATGTGCCCCGTGACTCAGTGACAGGTGCGGGTTTCGCTGACGGGTGATGTCGAAGCGTGCCGGGTCGGGGAAGACGGTCTCGTCCTCGTTGGCGTCCTGCACCGCGAACATCACGGTGTCCCCCGCGCCGATCGTGACGCCGTCGACCTCGACGGCAACGGCGGCGTACCGGGTCAAGGCGCCACGGCGGGCGGTCCGTGGTCGCTGCTCGATCGGGCTGGCAAAGCGAAAGATCTCCTCAAGGGCCGGCGCCGCCAGGGTCGGGTCACGCTGCAGCGCCGCTCGCTGCTCGGGATGCGTCAGCAGCAGCAGCATGCCCCGATCGATGATGGCGACGACCGGAGCATGCCCGGCGAACACCAGCCCGGCGGCCAGATGAGCGATCCCGTCATCCGTCAGCATCGAGTCTCGGCGGGCTGCGTGCAGCAGGTCGGAGATGACGTCGTCGCCGGTAATCCAGCGCTTGCGTTCGATCAGGGTACCCAGGTAGCGCCACAGCGACTGCAAGCCTGCCCGGGCCACGGCGGGCTTGCTCACCTGCTTCGCCTCGATCTGCCACCGGCGGAAGTCCTCGCGGTCCTCGGCGGGCACCCCGAGCAACTCGCAGACCACCAGTGCCGGTAACGGGAAGGCGACGATGGTGTGGAAGTCGGCCGGGGGACCGCTGCGACCGAGGTCGTCGAGCAACCCGTCGACGATCGCCTCGACGCTGGGTCGCAGGCTTTCCACGCGGTTCGGCGCCAGCGAAGGCGTCAACAGCCTGCGCATCCGGTGCAGGTCAGCCTGCTCCTGAGCCGGATCGGGGATCGCCCCGCCGAACAGGCCCGGCTGGGTGAGGCGGATCAGGTGACCGGGGTTGGGGTGTGAGCGGGACAAGCGTGAGTCGGCGAGCAGCTCCCGGACCCGCTCGTGCCCCGACACGAGCCAGACCGGCCGGCCTTGGGTGTCGCTCACCCGCTGGATCCCGTGGGTGGCTGTCATCGTCATCCCCCGGTGCCCCGGTATCAGTGTCCCGAATAGCCACTTCCGTAAGAGAAGCCGGCACTGTGCAGGAGCCGCTGGATGCCATCCCAGGTTGCGTTGAGGATCCTGCTGACCGACTCGGCGAATTCCGGCATCTGGTTCGTGACGAACGGTCCGAGCAAGGGTATGAGAACGAGGATCAAAAGCACAACCACAACGACGGTCAGTACTTTCATAACCGCGTCTACCATTAGATTTCCTCCCTGTGCAGGCGGTTCAATCGGACAATTCGCCCGTGGACGTGGCGGACGTCGCTGAGCGCCGCCGCGGGGTCGCCGTGCGTGATCACACGCCTAGGGTACGGCGTGTGTCCAGATCCCCTCGCAGGGCTGCCACCGCAATCGCCCAGACGAGATCGAGCGCTGAGCCTGCGAGACACCGGTCGGCTACGGTCCGGCGGGTGCCTCGTGATCCACCGGGGTCTCCGCTTGGCCGGCCAGGTGCGCGCTGATCAACCCGAGAAGCAGGTCGGTGTCCACCGGTTTGGTGACGTAGTCGTTCGCCCCCGAGGCCAGGCTCTTCGCTCGGTCCTCCTTCATGGCTTTCGCCGTCACCGCGATGATGGGCAGGTCGGCGTAGCGGCTGAGGTTGCGGATCGCAGCGATCGTCGCGTTGCCGTCCAGCTCGGGCATCATCACATCCATCAGAACCAAGGCGGTGTCCTCGTGGCGCTCCAGGGCGCGGACTCCAGCCACTCCGTTGTCGGCGAACGCGACCTGCAGCCCGTGCGCCTCCAGGAGGCTGGTCAGCGCGAACACGTTGCGCAGGTCGTCGTCGACGATCAGGATCTTCTCCCCGTGGAAGCGCAGCGGGGTCTCGCCGATCCTGGTGGGCAGCTGCGGCAGCGACCGGGCCGCCGATACCAGATCGGGTGGTGCCGGCTCGCTGACCAGCGTCGGTTGCGCGGTGACGTCGACCACCGCGGGTGCCTCGGTGGTATCAGGCAGGTAGGTCTCGGGCAGGTAAAGGGTGAACACGCTGCCCTGGCCCGGCTCGCTGCGGACCACCAGCTCGCCACCGAGCAGCTGGGTCAGCTGCCGGCTGATCGACAACCCGAGACCGGTGCCGCCGTAGCGCCGGCTGGTCGTGCCGTCGGCCTGCTGGAACGCTTCGAAGATCACAGACAGCTTGTCGGCGGCGATCCCGATACCGGTGTCCTCCACCTCGAAGGCCAGCAGAGCCGGCATGGCGCGCAGCGTGTCACTACCCACTTCGCCAGCAGACGCCGGCCGGATCCGTAGCGCTACGCCACCTTCGTCAGTGAATTTCAAGGCATTGGACATCAGGTTGCGCAACACCTGCTGCAGGCGCTGCTCGTCGGTGCGCAGCAGCGGCGGCAGTGCCGGATCGAGCTCCACGGTGAAGTTCAGCGCCTTCTCGGCGGCCAACGGCTCGCACAGCGTCTTGACGTAGGTCACCACTGTGGTCATCGCCACATCGGACAGCGAGAGGTCCATCCGGCCGGCTTCGACCTTGGCCAGATCGAGGATGTCGTTGATCAGCTGCAGCAGGTCGCTGCCAGCGGAGTAAATGGTCTTGGCGAACTCCACCTGCTTGATCGACAGGTTGCCTTCCAGGTTGTCGGTGAGCAGCTTGGCCAGGATCAGCGCACTGTTGAGCGGGGTGCGCAGCTCGTGTGACATGTTCGCCATGAAGTCGGACTTGTAGCGTGATGCGGCGGCCAGCTCGGCGGCTCTTTCCTCGAGTTCCTGGCGGGCGAGCTCGATCTCGGCATTCTTGATCTCGATGTCGCGGTTCTGGGCTGCCAGCAGCGCGGCTTTCTCGGCCAGCTCGGTGTTGGAGTTCTGCAACTCGTGCTGCTGGGCCTGCAGCCGCTGCGAGCCTGCGGTCAGCTCCTGAGCCAGCCGCTGAGATTCGGCCAGCAGCGCCTCGGTGCGGGAGTTGGCCAGGATGGTGTTGACGTTGACACCGATCGTCTCGCGCAGCTGCTCGACCAGATCCCGGTGCACTGTGGTGAACTCGTTGAACGACGCCAGCTCGATCACGCCCAACGGCTGGTCCTCGAACAGCAGGGGCACCACGAGCAGGTTGGTCGGTGCGGCCGAGCCGAGGCCGGAGCTGATCGTCGCGTAGGCCGGGGGCGCCTCGGTGACGAAGATCGTCCGCTTGTCCAGCGCCGCCTGCCCGACCAGTGACTCGCCGAGGGCGAAGCGGTGGGTCGGCGCCGGGTTCGGGGTGCCGTAGCCCGCGGCGAACTCCACTACGGGTGGGCCCCCGTCGGCGTGCACTCGGAAGAAGGCCGCTTGCTGGGCTGACACCAGCGGCGCCAGCTCGCTGAGCACCAGCGACGCGACGGTGGCCAGATCACGGTGGCCCTGCATGAGACCGGAGATCCGGGCCAGATTGGTCTTGAGCCAGTCCTGTTCCTGGTTGGTCCGGGTGGCCTCCTTGAGGTTGGCAACCATCTGGTTGATGTTGTCCTTGAGCTCGGCGACCTCGCCGGATGCGTCGACGGTGATCTGGCGGGTCAGGTCGCCGGCGGTCACCGCGGTGGCCACTGCCGCGATAGCGCGTACCTGGGCGGTGAGGTTTCCGGCCAGGACGTTGACGTTCTCGGTCAGCCGCTGCCAGGTGCCGGAGACGCCGATCACCTCGGCCTGCCCGCCGAGCTTGCCCTCGGTGCCGACCTCGCGGGCCACCCGGGTGACCTCGGAGGCGAACGCGGACAGCCGGTCCACCATGGTGTTGATCGTGGTCTTGAGTTCCAGGATCTCGCCGCGGGCGTCCACGTCGATCTTCCTGGACAGGTCGCCGCGCGCTACCGCGGTGGTCACCTGGGCGATGTTGCGCACCTGGCCGGTCAGGTTGTTGGCCATGAAATTGACGTTGTCGGTGAGGTCCTTCCAGGTACCTGCGACGTTGGGCACCCGGGCCTGACCACCCAGCGTGCCTTCGGTGCCGACCTCGCGGGCCACCCGGGTGACCTCGTCGGCGAAGGCGCCCAGGGTGTCGACCATCCGGTTGATCGTCTCGGCGAGGGCGGCGACCTCACCCCGGGCCTCCACCGTGATCTTCTTGGACAGATCACCACCGGCCACCGCGGTGGCCACGGTGGCGATGCTGCGCACCTGGCTGGTGAGGTTCTCGGCCATCCCGTTGACGTTGTCGGTGAGCGCTTTCCAGGTTCCGGCCACCCCGCGTACCTGGGCCTGGCCGCCGAGCTTGCCCTCGCTGCCGACCTCGTGCGCCACCCGGGTGACCTCGTCGGCGAAGGCGGAGAGCTGGTCGACCATGGTGTTGAGGGTGTTCTTGAGCTCCAGGATCTCACCGCGGGCGTCCACGGTGATCTTGCTGCTGAGGTCGCCCCGAGCCACCGCGGTAGCCACTTGGGCGATGCTGCGCACCTGACCGGTGAGGTTGCCGGCCATCACGTTGACCGAGTCGGTGAGGTCTCGCCAGGTCCCGGCCACTCCGGGGACCTGCGCCTGCCCCCCCAGCTTTCCCTCGCTGCCGACCTCGCGGGCCACCCGGGTCACCTCGGCGGCGAAGGCGGAGAGCTGGTCGACCATGGTGTTGAGGGTGTTCTTGAGCTCCAGAAGCTCACCGGACACCTCGACGGTGATCTTGCGGCTGAGATCGCCCCGAGCCACCGCGGTGGCCACGTCGGCGATATCGCGCACCTGGGCGGTGAGGTTGCCGGCCATCACGTTGACCGAGTCGGTGAGGTCCCGCCAGGTCCCGGCCACTCCGGGGACCTGCGCCTGACCACCCAGCCGGCCCTCGGTGCCGACCTCGCGGGCCACCCGGGTCACCTCAGCGGCGAACAGCGACAGCTGATCGAGCAACCTGTTGACGGTGTGACCCAGCCGGGCGAACTCACCCCGCAGCGGCTGCTCGGACACTCGTGAGGACAGGTCGCCCTTGGACACCGCGGCCAGGACCCGTGCCAGCTCGGTGGTCGGTCGAGTCAGGTCCTCGATCAGGCCGTTGATTGCCGCGGCGGCGACCGACCACCCGCCGCTTCCCTCATCGCCGAGCCGCTCGTCGGTCCGGCCTTCCAGCCCGACTGCCTCGCGTACCCGGACCAGGTCACCGACCAGTGACTGGTTGCGCTCGGCGATCTGGTTGACCACCGTCGCGATCCGCCCGGTCAGGCTGGTATCGGTGATTATCAGCCGGCGCCGAAAGTTGCCGTCCCGCAGCTCCTCCAGAGCGAGCAGCAGCCGCTCCAGCACAGCGGTGTCGGCCGGGTTCCCCCGCTCCGGATGTGATCCCCGGGCTGGCCCGGGCTGCACGCTCACGATGAGCCTCCCACGACGTCACGGTTCGCTGAGACTTGCAGAGCCTGTAAAACCCGCAGAGTGCCACGATTGGCCGCCGGATTCGACTCCGAGCACACCAGCCCGGCGATACCCTCGTCGCGAGCGCGTTCGGAAACCGGAGATCCGGGTGAGGAGATGCCGTGGCATCCGACGTGGACCCCGTTGCCGATCTGCTGGTACCCGGGCTGCCCCGGCTGCTCGACGGCCTGTGCCAAGCGGTGATCGTGCAGGATGCGTCCGGACGGATCCGGCTGCTCAACGTGGCCGCCCGGCAAGTATTCCCCGACCTGGAGCCCGGGGACGAGTTCCTGGGCAGCGGTGAGTTCTTCGTCGCCGAGCGCGACGGACGCCGGATCAGTGGACGGCAGCAACAGCTCCGCGACGGTTGGCACGCGTGGGTGGTCGGCGAAATCGGTGACCAGCATGAAGTCGCGGCCGACCGGACCGTGGACCAGCACGACTTCATGCTGGCCGCCGGCCGCGAGCTGGCAGCTGCGGTGGGCCAGGACAAGGCGGCCGCGGCGCTGGCCCGGATGGCCGTCCCGGTGCTGGGTGAGCGGGCCGCGGTGCTGCTGCCGGTGCCGCGGGCTCGGGTGTCGTGGTGGCGATGCAGTAACGGTGAGGCGCGACCGGCCAGCGGTATCGCCCGGGCACCCGCTGCTCGCGCGGCCCCGGTGCTGGCCGGCGCCCTGCGTGGGGCAACGGGCACTACGGCCACCGTGCCGCCCGGCGAGCTGGCCGCATTGGCTCCGGCGCTGGGATCCGACGTCATCGAGCGGCAACCGGTTGTGGCGGCGCCGCTGCGGGGGCCGCAACGCACCGAGGGGCTGCTGGTGGTGGTCCGGCCGGTCGCGGCCGATCTGCTCGCATCATTGGCTGCGCTGGCCGGACCGGCGCTGGAGGCCGGGCGGCGGCGGCAAGACCGGGCCACTGCGCTGAGCCAGCTGCAGGCTCCACTGATACCGCCGCGACTGGACGCGCTGCCGGAACTGCCCGGGGTGCAGTGGGGCGTGGCGCACCGACCCGCCGCGGGGGAGCTGGCCGTGGGCGGCGACTTCTACCTGGTCCGCTCAGCCCCGGACGGGAACACTCTGTTCGCTCTCGGTGATGTGTGCGGCAAAGGTGCTGAGGCGCTGGCCGAGAGCGGCCGGGTGCAACATTCACTGGCCGCGTTGATGGTCGTCGAGCAGGCACCGGCCCGATTGCTGGACCTGCTCAACCGGGCGCTGCTGGCCGGGGGACGGACGGTCTTCACCACCCTGGTGCTCGGCACCCTGCGGCCCGCCCGGCTGGGGCTGATGCTGACGCTTGCCGGTGGCGGCCATCCGGATCCGATGGTGTTGCGAGCCGGCGGCCAGGTCGAGGAGATCAAGGTCCCCGGCACGGTAGTGGGTATTCTCCCCGATGCCCGCTTCGGTCGCACCTCGATCACCTTGCAGCCGGGGGACACCTGCCTGCTGTACAGCGACGGCGTCACCGAGGCCATCCGCCGCACGGGAGACCACGAGGAGCAGTTCGGGTCGTCGCGGCTGGGGGACTGCCTGCGTGGCTGCGCCGGAATGACCGCGCAGGCGGTGGCCGACCGGATCCGCGACACTGTCACCGCCTGGCTGGGCCACAATGATGGCGACGATCTAGCGGTGCTGGCCATCCAGGCGGTGCCCGTGTCACCGGGCAGGTGAAGGGCGTCGCCGGCTCGGCCCGCATGGCGCCTGCCGAGACGTGCCCGATATCGTGCGGGTGTGAGCAGTGACTTCGCCGACATCATGGGCCTGAAGATGGCCCAGCACGGTCCGGACGCGCGTGTCGTCACTGTTGTGGGCGAGGTCGATGCGCTGACCGCACCGGAATTGGACGTTTTCCTGACCGCGCAGCTGGCTGCTGCCCGGGTGGTGGTGGTGGATCTCGACGGGGTGCAGTTTCTGGGCTCTGCCGGGCTGTCCGTGCTGTTCGAGGCGAATGAGCGGGCCGGCCAGCAAGGCTGTACCTTGCGGCTGGTGTGCAACTCCCGGATCGCCAACCGGGCGTTGGAGGCTACCGAGCTCAAAGAGCACTTCATCTTTGCCGATACCGTGCCGAACGCCCTCGAGGGTTCACTCTAACAAGTGGTTTACCGGCCTCATGTGGAGGGAAAATGCAAGGTCAGGCCACCTCCCAGGGCGGGTGCGCCGTGACTTCTGGCCGGCGCACCCGCCCTTTCAGGTCCACCCGAGCTCGAAGCCATGGGAAGTGGAAGGTCGCCCGGCCTCTCCTGACCGCCCAATGTCGTCGATCTCGGTAGCGGGGAAGTTCCATGATATCGATCGAGCTGCATACCGCAGCCCAAGCCCTTGCCATCCCCACGATCCGCACGGTTGCCGCCGATCTCGCCGCCCGGGCGGATTTCGACCTCGACTCCATCGACGACTTGCGGATGGCAGCGGATGACGCCTGCGCCATGCTGGTTCAGGTTGCCGCGGTGAACGCCACGCTGAGTTGCCGGTTCACCGTCGATACGGACCGGATCGAGCTGGCCGCGGAGGTTGAGGTGGCCGACTCGGCTGGTCCGCTGTCCACGACCTCTTTCCGTTGGCATGTGCTGGAGGCGTTGGCAGACGAGGTCAGCGCCCGATACCTGCCCGATGCCCAAGGCGAGGATCGCAGGGTGTGCATCACCCTGGCCAAAGGCGCGGGGATCGCCCCACGGCCGTGACGTCATCCGGACCGGCAGCTGCCACCCGCGACGGTGAATACGCGCATCTGGTTGCCCTGCAGCTGCGCTACGCCCAGCTGGCGGCCGATGATCCTGAGCGTCGGCAGCTGCGCGAGCAACTGATCAATGGTTACCGGCCGATAGCGCAGCACATCGCCCGTCGCTTCGCCGGCCGGGGCGAGCCGCTGGATGACCTCATCCAGGTCGCCACCATGGGATTGATCAACGCCGTGGATCGCTTCGAGCCGGACCGCGGTTGCGACTTCTTCTCTTTTGCCGTGCCCACGATCACCGGGGAAGTACGCCGCTACTTTCGTGATCACGGCTGGTCGACGCGGGTGCCGCGCCGGCTGAAAGATCTGCACATCGCTATCCGGGGCACGCTTGCCGAGCTGTCCCAGCAGCTCGGCAGGGCGCCCCGGCCCAGCGAGATCGCGGCCCGGCTGAATCTGCCGGTTGCGGAGGTGGTCGAAGGGTTACGGGCCGGTGATGCCTACCGGAGCTCATCGCTGGATGAGATGCTCGGTTCCGGTGAGAGCAGCACGACGCTCGGTGACATCGTGGGTGGCTTGGACAGCGACCTGGCGCTCATCGACGACCGTGAGACACTACGCCCGTTACTGGCCGAGTTGGCGCCCCGCGAGCGAACGATCCTTACCCTGCGGTTCTTCCGTCAGATGACCCAGACCGAGATCGCAGAGCAGGTCGGTATCTCGCAGATGCACGTATCGCGCGTCCTGCGGCAAACCCTGACCCATCTCCGCACCCGCATGTCCCCGGTGGACTAACCGCCCCAGCCCCGCATTCAGCGGGCTCAGCGGGGTTATCGGGTGCCGAATTACCCCGCTGAGCCCGCTGAATGCGGGGCTGGGGCGGTTAGAGGATGACTGGTGGGGGTATGTGTCGGGCATGCTGAGATCTGGTTGTGAGACCGAGCGCAAGTTCGAGGCAGGCGCGGGTGACCTGCTGCCGGTCTTGCGAGGGATGCCGGGCCTGGGCGACCAGATCGGACCGCAGCAGCAAGTTCTTGAGGCGACCTACTACGACACCCGTGATCTGCGGCTGGCGCGAGGCGGGATCACCTTGCGCCGGCGCAGCGGTGGCGATGATGCCGGTTGGCACCTGAAACTACCGCGCGGGGACGACAACCGCGACGAGCTGCGGGTGCCGCTGGATGACGGTGCGACCGCCCGGGGCGTGCCGACCGAGCTCGAGGAGCTGGTTCGGGCTCGGTCCCGGGGAGCCAAACTTCGACCGGTCGCCTTGATAACGACCAGACGGTGCAGCTGGCGGTTGGCCGACGGCACTGGCGAGCCGGTGGTCGAGGTGGTTGACGATCACGTTACCGCGCATACCTTGGGCTCGCAGACCACCGCTGAGTCGTGGCGGGAGATCGAGGTGGAACTCATCGGCCACGGTAAGCCCAAGCTGCTTGATCGCCTCGAGCGGCGGCTGGGTGCGGCCGGGATACGCCGGTCGAATTCCGCCTCCAAGCTCGCCCGGCTGTTGGGAGACCGGTTACCGGTCCGGACCGTGCCCCCCGCGGTGGATGCCAGGTCTTCGGCCGGCTGCGTTGTGCTGGCTTACTTAGGCCGCCAAGCTGATGAGATCATCCGATACGACCCGTTAGTGCGCCAGCAGGTTCCCGACGCCGTGCACCAGATGCGAGTGGCAACCCGGCGGATGCGCAGTGCAGTGCAGGTGTTCAGCAAGGTCATCGAGCGAGATCAGGCCCGCAGGCTTGCCGCAGAACTCAAATGGCTTGCCGGGGTACTCGGACCCGCCCGGGACTTAGAGGTGTTACAGGAACGGTTTGCGCAGGCCACGGCGGCGCTGCCGACCGAGGAGGTGGTAGGACCGGTCCAGCAGCGATTCACCCGCTACTTTGCCCGGCCGGAAGCTGCCGCAGCCGACGAGGTACGGGCTGCCTTGGCTAGCCGACGCTACTTCGCCCTGCTCAACGATATAGAAGCGGTCCTTACCACCCCCTCCCTGACATCTCGTGGCCGTCGCTCAGCCCGGCGCGAGCTGCCGCGCCTGATCCGTCGTGTCGACGGCAAGGTCGCCCGCCGTATGCAACACGCCGATCAGCAACGGCCAGGAGCGAGTCGAGACACCGCTCTACACGAGGTGCGCAAGGCAGCCAAGCGTCTTCGTTACGCCACTGAAGCGGCACGTCCGGTATTCGGCAAACCGGCCAACCGTTTCCGCAAACGCGTCAAGACACTCCAACGGCTACTGGGTGAGCATCACGACGCTGTGGTGACCCGCCCAGTATTGCGTAAGATTGGCATGCAAGCTCACCTGGATGGCGAGAACGGTTACACCTTCGGTTTGCTGCACGGCCAACAGGGTGCCCGGATCAACACTGTGGAAGAAAAGCTGCCGCCGGCCTGGCGTCGTCTCAGGGGCAGTAAGAGGCGACGCTGGTTTGGCTGAAGTCAGAGAATCAAAGCTGCCCGGGCGACCCGAAGGCGGTGATCCTCGAGGGTGGCCCGTTGGACTTCGGCGCGCTTGGCGAGCCTGGGCAGATCGATCGCCGCAAGCTCGGTGCGCGAACCACTCACCTCGATCAATGTGCGCCACATCGAAAGCTTACCTTCGATACCCAGGGACAGCGTCTCGAACTCCAGCAGGCGCTTCAGATCCTGATCACCGGTCATCATCTCGCTCAACTTCAGCCTGGTGGCCTTCTCGGTGATCCAGCCGGCGGCCTGCTTGATCGGGCTGCGGTGAATTCCGAGCCGCTCCATCAGCCCTTCCAACGTCGCTTTATCCTGTTCGATCTCGTGCGCCAGCTCTGTCAGGAAGGGACCGTAAGGGGTATCCGCGTACTCGGCGCTGAGCTTGTTCGCGAGTTCGCTACCCACGACGGAACCAGCCAGATGATCGTTGAGGTAGGTCTCCAGACCCTTGGCGGCGGTCATGACGGCTCCATTCGACGGGTGCGCTGGGCGAGCCTCGGATACCCCGAATCGGCGCAGTTCAACCCTGGCCTAATGCTCAGTCCAGTGATGGTAGGCATGTCGTGGCCTACGGGTCGGCCGTGGTACGGCAAGGTGATCATGGGGGTCGGGGCAGCGGGGAACGCCGGGGATGGCTGCTCTTGATCAGTCTGGCGGCTGTGCTACCTGGTGTGCTCGCACAGCTCTGCCAGCAGGAGATACTTCTATTTTCGCGGCATTGAACCCTGGCGCTGCGAGCAGTTGCTGGACGGTGCTGGCAGGGGCCTCCGGCAACCCGCAGCCACTTCCAGCGCACAGTGCCGTGTCGGCGAAGACGAACTCGGGGTTACTAAGAGAACAACGCGAAACCGGCGGTCGGACTGGGGACCGCGCTTCAGTGATTCGTTCCTGGAACTCGATCGAGTAACCCGCTAGTAGGCAGCTTGGCGGAGTGAGATCACCCAGAGTAATCAAAAACTCCCAACCGGGAGATCAATTTTGCATCGAGTGGTTCTTTTGATAACGAATTGATAACTTTGGGTGTCTATCCCTTGTGGGGTTGGCTGCAATCCCTTCGTCGGCTGCTGGACCGCTCCCGTTCACCTCCGGGGGGCAGCGTCGCCCCCGTGAAATCGACGTGTGCAGGAGGCGTAATGGCTGTGGCTCGGTTCCAGGTGATGCCGGCTGCACGTTATGTGCATCTTTCGGCGTCGTCCGGGCCGGATCCGAATGGCGGTGTGGCGGCCCGGCTGGCAACCGGGTTCGCCTGGCGATTCATGGCCGCCAACAACCGCAGCCTCGCGAGGTCGACGCGGATCGCACCCGATGTCGAGTCCTGCTTGGAGACAATCCGCATCCTGCAAAAGCGCCTGCCAGACGCCGTCGGAGAGACGTCCCGAAATGGCAACGGCCAGTGGGTGTGGCGAGTGCGAGTGGCCGGCGAAGTCGTGGCGACCGCCACCCGCACTTACCAACGCCACGTGCGCGCCCGGCTGACGTGTGACTCCTTCCTGGAACTGGTCGCCGAGGTGGCGCCCTCGGCCCCGGTGCAGGTGATTTATCGATGACCGCCAGCACGGCAGCGCCTGAGTCCGCGGTGTCACCGGAGTCGGTGCGGCGGGTGATATCCGTCTCCGGTGGTGCCGACCGGGTATTCCGGCTCTCGCTGCGGGGCGCCGGCCTGGCGGTGCTCGTCATCATGGGCACGATCGGGCTGTTCCTGCTCTACCGGGCGTGGCCCGCGCTCGCCGACGCCGGCCCGAAGTTCCTCACCACCCAGGCATGGGAACCGGACGCGCACAACTTCGGGATCGCGACGGTGCTCACCGGCACGCTGCTGATCGCCGCGGTGGCTGTCACGCTCGCTGTGCCGCTGGCCACCGGGGTGGCGCTCTACATCTCCGAGTACGCCCCAGGGCGGCTGCGCCGGGTGGCCATCAACGTGGTCGACTTCATGGCTGCGGTGCCCAGCGTGGTCTACGGGCTGTGCGGCGCCATCCTGCTCCAGGAGCAGATCATCCCATTGGCCAGGTTTGTCTCGTCGACCCTCGGCTGGATCCCGTTGCTGGGCATCCGCGACGCGGACTCGCCCGGTAGCCCGTTCGAGGATCTGACGGTCTACAAGTCCTCGGCGTTCCTGGCCGGGATCGTGGTGGCGCTGATGATCATGCCGTTCATCTGCTCGGTGATGCGGGAATCCTTCTCCCAGGCGCCGGTCGGTGAACGTGAGGGCGCTTATGCGCTGGGCGCCACCCGGTGGGGGATGATCCGTAGCGTCGTGCTCCCGTTCGCCCGCGGCGGGATGATCGGCGCCACGATGCTCGGGCTGGGCCGGGCGATGGGCGAGACGATCGCCGTATTCATGATCATAACTCCGGTCTTCGAGATCCAGCCGGAGATCCTGCGCAGCGGCACGAACTCGATCGCGGCGCTGATCGCGGGTCGGTACGGAGCAGCCGGCCCGTTCGAGCTCTCGGCTTTGTTCGCTGCCGGCCTGGCGCTGTTCACCCTGACGCTGGTGGTCAACTTCGGCGCGTCAGCCATTATCGTGCGGACCCGCTCCGGGCAGCTGAGTGACGCCTGATGACCACGACGATCCCCCCGCGCACCGCGGACCGAGACGCCACGGTCACCTCGCCGGCTGTGGAGGTCCGCCGCTCGACGTCGACCCGTAGTCGCGCCGATGTCATCCTGCTCATCGGCGCGGGGGTGGCCGCGGTGAGCCTGGCAGCCCTGGTGAGCGCCCGGGTGATACCCCCGGAAACCCACCAGAAACTGCACGTGACGGCCAACGTGGGCATCTTCGCGGGGCTCGCCTACCTGTTGTTCCTCGTGCTGTACGGGGTGCTGGTGTCACTCGAGCACGACGGTCGCACGGTTCGGGATCGGCTCGCCTCCGTCGCCGTGCACAGCCTGGCTGTGTTCGCGCTGTTCGCGCTGCTGGTCGTGGTGGGCTTCACGTTCTGGCGTGGCCGCGAGGCGCTGGTTCACCTGAACTTCTTCACCACCGACATGCGAAAGGCCGGCCCGCTGGACCCGCTCACGGTCGGCGGCATCCTGCATGCCGCGGTCGGCACGCTCCTCGAGATCGCGATCGCGTTGCTGGTCACCGTGCCGCTGGGGTTGGCCTGCGCGGTGTACCTCAGCGAGGCCAGGGAAGCGTTACCCCGGTTCGTGCGCACCGTGGTCGAGGCGATGACGGCGCTGCCGTCCATTGTGGCCGGGCTGTTCATCTTCGCGTCGCTGATCCTCGCGCTCGGAGTGCCGAAGTCCGGGTTCGCCGCCGGCTTGGCGATCAGCGTGATGATGCTGCCGATCATCATCCGGGCCGCTGACGTGGTGATCCGGCTGGTGCCCGGCTCGCTGCGGGAGGCGTCGCTGGCGATGGGCGCACCGCAGTGGCGGACGGTGTGGCATGTGGTCTTGCCGACCGCCCGCTCCGGCCTGACCACGGCCGTGTTGCTGGGCACGGCGCGGGGAATCGGCGAGACGTCGCCGGTGCTGATCACCGCGGGTTTCGGGGCCGGCTTCAACCTCGACCCGACCAAGAACCCGATGGTCTCGTTGCCGCTGGTCACCTTCGACTTCTCCAAGTCGCCAGAGCTCACCATGCTCGCCCGGGGCTTCGGTGCCGCCGTCACCCTGATGATGATCGTCCTGGTGCTCTTCGCGCTGGCTCGGGTGCTCGGGGGGCGCCAGGCCGGCGAGTTGTCCGCCCGGGCACAACGCCACCGCGCGCGCGAGTCCCAGCGCGATCTCGCCCGCTTCACCTCCCGTAGCCACGTCGACGTGCAGACAGGTGATGACCATGACAGTTGACGGCAGTACTCCGCGCCGCCGGCGCCTGCTGGCGCTACTGGCGGTGTTGGCCACCATGGCGGGACCACAGTTGCTGTTCGCGTCGAGTGCCGGCGCTGCGCAGGGTTTCGTCCCGGTCAGTGGCGCCGGCTCGACGTGGAGCTTCAACGCGCTGGACCAGTGGCGGCGCAACGTCGACGGCCTGTATGGCATCTCGGTCCAGTTCGCCGCGACCGGTTCCTCCGACGGCCGTAACCAGTTCCGGGCGGGCACCGTCGACTTCGCGGTCTCGGAGATCGAGTACGGCCTGACCGACGGCGGGGTCGTCGACCAACCGCCGACCAACCGCAACTTCGGCTACCTGCCGATCGTCGCCGGTGGCACCGCGTTCATGTACAACCTCAAGATCGCGAACAAGCGGGTGACGAACCTGCGGCTGTCCGGCGAGGTGATCAGCAAGATCTTCACCCAGCAGATCACCAGCTGGGACGACCCGGCCATCAAAGCCGACAACCCCAGCCTCGGCCTGCCGGCCCGCAAGATCGTGCCGGTGGTCCGCTCCGACGGCTCGGGCACCACCGCCCAGTTCACTCGCTGGATGGCCGGCCAGTACGCCGCGCCGTGGGATGCCTACTGCGACCGGGCCGGCCGGAAGGTGCAGCCCTGCGGGTTCACCTCCTTCTACCCGCTCACCAATGGCATGGAGGCCAAGCCGGGCTCGCAAGGCGTGGCCGGCTACGTCGCGCAGGACACCAGCGAAGGAGCGATCACCTACGTCGAGTACTCCTACGCGCGCAACGCGAGTTTTCCGGTGGTGAAGGTGCTCAACAAGGCGGACTACTACGTCGAGCCCAAGGCGGGCAACGTCGCGGTGGCATTGCTCAAGGCGCGGCTCAATCCCGACCTCACCCAGGACCTCAGCGGGGTTTATGTCGACGACGATCCGCGGGCCTACCCGCTGTCCAGTTACAGCTACATGATCATTCCCAAGAACAACAACCAGAACTTCACCGACCAGAAGGGCCGCACACTCTCGGAATTCGCGTACTACTTCCTCTGCGAGGGCCAGCGGCAAGCTGACGCGTTGGGTTACTCGCCATTGCCGGTCAACCTGGTGCAGGCCGCCGTCGACCAGGTGGGTCAGATCCCGGGTACGACCAACAAGCTCAACCGCAATGACCTGACCAAGTGCAACAACCCGACGTTCTCCCCGGACGGCAAGAACCTGCTGGCCGAGACGGCGCCACAGCCCGACCCGTGTGATCGCAAAGGAGCGTCGGCTCAGTGTGGCGCCGGTGGGGGTGGCGGATCCGGTGGTGGTGGTGGGGGATCTGGGGGTGGCGGTGGTGGGGGCGCCGGTGGTGGTGGATCTGGCGGTGGGGGCTCCGGCGGTGGAGCTACCGGTGGTGGAGCTACCGGTGGTGGAGCCACCGGTAATGGGACAGGCCAGGGTGGGGGCCAGGCCACCACCCAGATCGACCCGGACACCGGGCAGGTGAGCGGTGGCGGCGCTGCGGCGAGTGGTTCTGGCGACTCCACTGTCGCCGCCGTATCGGTGGCCGTCGACGCCGCCGACAACCGGCGGCAGACGCTGCTGGCGATGCTCGCCATCGTCTTGCTGCTGGGGTTGGTGCTCGGTCCGCCCCTGGTCGCGCAGACGATGCGCAGCCGAGCGGGGCCGCGGTCATGAGCGGGCTCCGCGCGCTACTCATGCTGCTGCTGGGTGCGTCCGTGATCGGTATGCTGATCGGCGCTCCGCCGGCGTCGGCTGCTCCCGAAGACGCAGCGCTGACCGACTCGGCGGTCACGGTGTCCGGCCGCGGCGAGTTCGCCGGCCTGAAGGTGACCGTCAGCCAGACCAAGAACCTGATCAACCAGACGGTCACCGTCTCCTGGACCGGTGGCCTCCCCACGCTGCCGCTCGGCGGGTTCTCGACCAACTTCCTGCAGATCATGCAGTGCTGGGGCGATGGGCCGGATGGCCCGGACCGCACCCAGTGCCAGTTCGGTGGCGGGGTCGCCCCCAATCTCCAAACCGGCGCTTGGACGCGGTCCCGGCAGCTCACCTACCCTTTCGTCGACCCGCAGGAGACGCTGCAGCTGCCGGCCGGCAGTAACGCCTTCGTGCCGTTCTGGCCGGTCGGTGGGGACAAGCCGACCAGCGCGGTCACGTCCGGCCGCAACGACTTCTTCAACTCCCAGATCACCAACGAGGTCCCGCTGGCCCGCACCCGCGGCGACGGCACCGGCCTGGAGTATTTCGAGATCCAGACTGTGCTGCAGGCGGCCGGTCTCGGTTGTGGTGCCCCGGTCACCACCGGCCGGGCCACCGGGCGTACGTGCTGGTTGGTGGTCGTGCCGCGGGGCAGCACAGAGGTGGATGGCTCGCCCAAAGCCGGTACTCCCGGCGCCGGCGGCTTTCTGGAATCCTCGGCGCTGAGCCAGTCCAACTGGGACGATCGCATCTTTTTCCCGCTGGAGTTCCTGCCGGTGGGTCAGGCCTGCCCGCTCGGAGCGTCGGAGCGCCGGGTGGTCGGCCACGAGCTCGCGGTCGAGGCAGTCAGCCGCTGGCAGCCGGCGCTGTGCGCGGGTGGTGGTGCGCTGTACAGCTACACCCAACTGCCCGACGGCGTGACCCGCAACCAGGTGCTGGACGGCAGCTCGCCTGGCTTGGCGCTGATGACCAATCCGATCCCACCTGACCAGGCGCCGCCGCAGCGCCCGCTGGTCTACGCGCCGGTCGGGTTGTCCGGGCTGGCCATCGCCTTCAACATCGAACACCAGCCCTCGCCGGTTGCGCCTGCAGACAAACGGCAGCTCGACGGGCAGCGGTTCACGTCCATGAAGCTGACCCCACGGTTGGTGGCCAAGCTGCTCACCCAGTCCTACCGGCAAGCCGTGGCCGGCTACCCGAGCGTCACGCCGGAATACCTGAAGGACAACCCCTTGGGTCTGACCGGCGATCCCGAGTTCCTGGACCTAAACCCGGAGTACCGGGACTTCGCGTTCTTCACGACACCGCCGGACGCGCTGGTGGAGCTCGGCGGCTCGGACCTCACGTCGTTGCTGTGGAGCTGGGTGAAGGCCGACCGGGACGCGAGTGAGTTCATCGCCGGCACCCCCGATGCGCACGGAATGGTGGTCAACGTCAACAACAAGGGGCTCACGCTGCCGGCATCGGGCTTCCCCCGCAACGACCAGAGCTGCGCTGATGTCGCCGTCGGCACCGGCGTCACAGGGAGAACGTGCACACTCGATATTCACCCGTTCACCAACGACATGCACGACGCGGGGCGGTCAGCCAGCCGCGGTGACAGCCAAGGTCGGCTTCCCGATGGGTTGGGGGTCCTGAAGAAGGTTGACCGGCAGTTGCCCGCCCAGCGGGCGCTGCTCGCGGTGGTGGACGCGGCGACGGCCCAACGGTACGGCTTGCCGACCGCGGAGCTGCGCAATTCAGCCGGTCAGTTCGTCGCTCCCAGCACCGCAAGCCTGCTGGCCGGGGCGGCGGCCATGAAGCCCAGCGCGGTGCCGGGTGTGCTGACGCCTGATCCCAGCGCTGCTGACCCGGCGGCTTACCCGCTGACTGCGCTGAGCTATGCGGTCACCGCACCGGCCGCCCTGGACGCGGCGGCCGGTAAGGAATATGCCGCGTTGCTGCGTTTCGTGGCCGGCCCGGGCCAGCAGCCGGGTGTTGGACCCGGCCAGCTCCCGTTCGGCATGGCGCCGCTTCCCGACACGCTCAAGGCACAGACCACAGCTGCGGCCGCGACCATCGAGGCGCAGGCGGGCAAGACCGCCGGGGGCACGCCGACGCCGACGCCGGCACCGAAACCGACCAGCTCAGGCGCACCGCCCGGTGGCTCAAAAAGGACATCGGACGCTGGCGGGACCACAACGGGCGCGCGCACGGGAACTCCCACGCCGACTCCGGGCGCCAGCGGCCAGGGCGCTGGTGGTTCGGCCGCCAAGTCGCCGAGCGTGACCCCGCAGCCGGTCGCCGCGCTGCGGCGTACCCCATCACTGCCCGCCCCTGCGGTGGGCGGCTTACTGGTGGCGATCCTGATCTGCGGTGCCCTGGCGGCGACGTCCTCGCCGGTCATGCACCTGGTCGGCGCCGCGGTACGACGTCGCGCGCGAAAGGGGGTGACGCCGACCGAGCGATGACCGGGAGTCTCCGTTCCCGGCCACCGGCTCGGCCAACTCTCTGCAAGCAAGATCTCAGTGACCGCGTGGTGTGTCTGCCACTGCTCGCACGGCACTGACGCGTGCCCGGACAACAGTCCGCGCACTCCTGCGTTGCAAAGGATAGCAGCACATGCGAAAGAGGAGCTTGCTCCTGGTTGCCGGCGCCTGCCTGGCGACTCTCTCACTCACCGTGGGATCGGCCATTGCCGATCCCACCAGTCCCACGGGGCCTCGGCAACTGCCCGGTGTCGGCTCGAACACCACCGAAGATGTCATGAACGGGTACGCCAACGGCGTGACCTTCAGCGTGCCGCCGTACGCCGGTGTCATTGTTGGCGGTACCAAGATCGTGGCGTCCTACGACGCTACTGGTACCGCGACAATCACCACCAAGAACACACCAGAGTGCACGAATATCCCTCGACCCAACGGCTCGACCGACGGCGTCAACGCACTGGCAGGACTCAAACCCGGGTTCCCCGCCGACTGTGCGGAGTTCGCACGATCATCGGCGAACAGTGCTGCGTCACGTACCGGACAGAACCTGACCTTCATCCCATTCGCTTTGGACGGGCTCACCTACGCGACTGCCAGTGTGAGCAGTATCCCCAGGAACCTGACACTCGCGCAGTTGACATCTATCTACGCCAAGAAAACGACGGATGCCGGCGGCTGCGGCACCCGGCAGCCGCTCATTCCGCAAGCCGGCTCGGGCACTCGGTCGGCCTGGTTGACACTTCTGGGGCTCACTGAGGCCACCCTGGGGGATTGTGTCAAGGCGACTGTTCCTGCGGGGTCGGTCGAGGAGAATGACGGCCGCGTGCTGACAAATCCGAATCAGCTCGTGCCCTACTCGGTCGCGCAGTGGATCGTTCAGACTACGCAGCCATCGGTGCTCGATCGGCACGGCAACAGCGTGCTCCGAGCGATAAACGGTGAGTCGCCTTTCGACTTGAGCGACTTCCCGGGCGCGCGCAAGCTCTACAACGTCCTGCGCAACGCCGATATCGGTGTCGCGCCGTACAACACGACGTTCGTCGGAGCGGGCTCAGCGATCTGCTCGCATCCTGAGGTCCTCGAGGCATACGGAATGACGCCGATTTCCGATTGCGGCTCGACTGCCATCCAAACTCCCTGATCAGCATCCTTCCTTGAAAGTGAAAGTGAGAGTTTGATCGTGCATACTAGTCTACTCTTCAACCGACTCACGGCAGGTGTGGCCGTTCTGGCCGTAAGTGGCGCAGCGGTGGTGTTCAGCAATCTGGCGGCCAACGCGGCTCCGCCGCCGAAGGACGGCCCCTTGACACTGACGCCGGCAACTGGAACGGCTGAGACCAATGCCAGACTGCTGACCCCGGGTCCCTGCCCAGAGGGTACGGACAGTTATTTCGTGACCGTGGACGGGCCGGGTGACTTCGACGGGCTCCTCACGGGTAACGGGGCCGCCAACTTCTCCACCACCGATGCGTTCGCAACCGAGTTCGGCCGGAGCATAGCGCAGTTCAGCCGGGATGAAAGCAAACCGGTCGTGGCCGGAGAGTATGACATATTCCTCTCCTGCACCAACTTCGATGAGCAGGTGCCCCGCATCTTCTCGACTGCGATGTACTTCACCGGCACCGGCACCGATGCGCCCTACACCACTACCGACCCCAACGGTCCGACCCCGACGCCGACGCCGACTCCGACCTCGACTCCGACTCCGACCCCAACCTCGACTCCGACCCCGACTCCGACCTCGACTCCGACCCCGACGCCGACCCCGACGCCGACCCCGACGCCGGCACCTGGGGCGGTGGCCACGACGACCACGCTGTCGGTGACCCAGATTCCCCTCCCGTTCGGGTTGGGGGGCTTTGCGATCCCCTTCGCGAACGTGGCACCGACTAATGCGGTCGGAACCGTCCAGTTCAAGGACGGGGCTACCAACCTCGGCGCTCCGGTGCCGGTCGCCGGTGGTTTCGCCTTCGGTGGTCTGGTGGCCCTTCCGGTGGGACCGCACTCGTTGACTGCGGTGTTCACCCCCACCAACCCGGCAGCTTTCCAGCCGTCAACGTCGAACACCGTGGCGTTCACCTTCTAACCAACCCGGCTTTGCCCGGGCAGCCGGGGCGTGTTCCCGGTCCCGGCTGCCCGGGCGCTGTCCATGAACTAGACGCCAGCGACATCTCAGTTCAGCCAGACGTCGCTGGCGTTGAGTTCACGGGGTGCGGCACCGGCGGGTGCGAGTGTGGTTGGCGCTTTAAGCGCCGAACTTAACGTTGGGGATTTTTAGGAGTGATCGGGCAGCTCTGGTGTTGTGAGTTCGGGAGCTGAGTGTGCCGGTCCGGCCGGTCATGTTCGAGTTATTCGGCAAGTCCGCGGGATAACTATCCGAGAACCGTTTACGAGTGGTGAAGGAGTTTCATGAACCGACCATTCCGCGTTGCCGTCGGAGTCACGGGTGTGTCGGTGGCGCCCGGGTTTCGGCAATGGCCTCATTGTGATCCCCGCGTTCGTTATGACTTTCGCCCTGGTCGCCGTCACGGCACAGACCAGGGCGCGTAAATGGTGCGCCTGGTGACTATCCGAGGAAAGGCTCCGGTGGGCGGGTTGCGCCCCGAGTCGCCGGACGGCTCCTACCAGCGGGTGACGGTCGATCGCACCGGCAGCCGGGACGCTGCGCCGCTGCCGCCGGCGACGACGTACCGGGAGAGCGAGCGGCCGGTGCAACGCGGGCAGCAAATCCAGTCACCGGCCGTTGATGCGAGCACCACACTCGGATACCGGCTGGTGGGACAGGTGCTGGCAATTGTCGCAGTGCTACTATTGTCTTTTTTGGTCGAATTAACGTTTTTAGGCGGTCTGCGTCATGATCGGGACCAGGCCCAGCTGGCTGAGCAGCTCCGCATCGAGCTGGCTGAGCAGCTTGCGCCGGTGGGTCCGGTCGATGAGGTGAACGTTGCGTTGACGTTGGGAACGCCGGTGGCCCTGCTGGAGATCCCGCGACTGGGTGTGCGGGAGGTGGTGGTGGAGGGCACGTCGTCAGGTCCGTTGATGTCGGGGCCGGGTCATCGGCGGGACACTCCGCTGCCGGGTCAGGCCGGAACCAGTGTGATTGCTGGGCGGCGAGCGACGTATGGCGGACCGTTTCACTTGATCAACCAGCTACGCGCTGATGATGAGATCACTGTGACCACCGGGCAGGGCCGGCACTCCTTTGCGGTGATCGGGGTGCGGCGGGCGGGTGACGCGCTGCCGCCGGCCCTGGCCCCGGGCCAGGGCCGGTTGACGTTGGTGACCACGGATGGGCCGGCGTTTCGGCCCACCGATGTGCTGCGCGTGGACGCGGCGCTGACCAGCGCGGTTCAACCCCGGCCCGCCCAGCTGCCCGCCCAGGCCCTGCGCCCTGCCGAGGCGCTGCTGGTTGGTGATCGTTCCGCACTGCTCGGCGTGGTCGGGTGGTCAGCGCTGCTGGTTGCGGCGGCCATCGCGACGGTGTGGGTTCGTTTCCGGACCGGGCCGGGGCAGGCATGGGTGGTGGGGACGCCGGTGCTCATCACGCTGGGCCTGATCGTGGCTGACGAGATGGCGACCATGTTGCCGAATCTGTTGTGACCCGAGAGATTCGAGGAAGTGTTGAGGTAATGACCATGATCATGCCCACCGCGGCACTGGCGGCTGTGCGGCCCAGTGGTGAGCTGGCCGCGTTAG
This sequence comes from Pseudonocardiaceae bacterium, assembly GCA_050700055.1. Lineage (GTDB taxonomy): Bacteria > Actinomycetota > Actinomycetes > Mycobacteriales > Pseudonocardiaceae. Next base: position 35,083 of record JBOHGE010000020.1, on the reverse strand, counting down.
AGGCGCGGTCGATCTCTGCGTGGTTCGGTGATCGTAAAGTACTCGACCGGGTGTCGTTGTTCATGCCAGCCGGATCGGTCACCGCGTTGATCGGCCCCTCGGGCTGCGGCAAGTCGACATTTCTGCGGATTCTCAACCGGATGCACGAGCTGATCCCGACCGCCACCCTGGCCGGCGAGGTGCTGCTGTCGGGCTCGGATATCTATGACACTCACTGGAAGCTCACCGACGCTCGCCGGGCGATCGGGATGGTCTTTCAAAAACCCAACCCGTTCCCCGCGATGTCCATCGTCGACAACGTCACCGCCGGGCTCAAACTCACCGGCACCAAGGTGACTGCCGACGAACGCGACGACCTCATCGAGGAATGCCTGACCAAATCCGGGTTGTGGAACGAGGTCAAAGACCGGCTCCGCCAACCCGGCGGCGCCCTGTCCGGCGGCCAGCAACAGCGATTGTGCATCGCACGATCCCTGGCAGTGCGCCCCCGAGTGCTGCTGATGGATGAGCCCTGCTCAGCCTTGGACCCCACTTCCACGAGGCGCATTGAACAAACTATCGCCGAGCTCGCCCACGAAGTGACCATCGTGATCGTCACCCACAATATGCAACAAGCTGCCCGAGTCTCTCAGCACAGCGCGTTCTTCCTGGCCGAGGCCGGCACTCCCGGAGTGATCGTCGAAGCCGGACCCACCGACAAGGTCTTCGGTTCTCCCGAAGACCCCCGCACTGCCGACTACGTCAACGGCCGCTTCGGCTGACCTTGCCAACCCGCAGTACTTCGGAGGACCACGGCATGGCTCATCGAGCCTCGCACGCTGATCACTGGCATAGACTGCGGCTGGTCGTGCACGCCCGCCGCACCCGCGTCATCGCCGCCCTCATCAGCGCCCTGCTCGGCGTCGGAACACCGGTCGTGGTGTGGGGCAGCCCCGGGCTCACCGGCGACGACCGCCCCACCAGTCCCGCCCTCGCGGACTCTTCCGGCCTTGGCATCACCGGAGCACTACCCGGCACAGCACTGCTCAGCGATCCGGCACCGAGCATCGGGGTGCCGGCTGACGGGCTGCTCGATATCGGGCCGAAGGGCGGGATACCAGGGGATCTCGGCGACATCGGGCTGATCCAGCCGCAGGGACCGCTGGGTATTCCAGGCGCCGTGCTCAACGCCTACTACCGTGCTGAACAGACTCTGCGGTCTTCTCGACCGGGTTGTCACTTGTCTTGGTCGGTGCTGGCCGGTATTGGTCGTATCGAATCCGGCCACGCCCGCGGTGGACGACTCGACACCATCGGTAACACCCTTTCACCTATTCTGGGTCCCCCATTGAACGGATCCCCCGGGGTGGCCGTTATAGCCGACACCGACCGCGGATCACTCGACAACGACACGGTATGGGATCGCGCGGTAGGCCCCATGCAATTCATCCCGACCAGCTGGAAAAGCTACGGCCTCGACGCCAACGATGACCGGGTAGCTGATCCACACAACATCTACGATGCCACCACCGCCGCAGCCGGCTATCTGTGCGCCGGCGGCGGTGACTTGTCAAACCTGGGCCAACTGCAAGCCGCCGTCTTTCGCTACAACCACTCGACCGCCTACGTCACCACCGTCTTGAGCTGGGCACAAGCGTATCTATCCGGCGTCACGCCTGCGCCACAACCACTCATTTCACCACCACCGTCTCCGTCGCCCACACCGTTTCCATCACCCACGCCAACGCCTTCGCCGACGGAGCCCACGCCCACCCCAACGCCGCCTGAGCCCACGCCCACGCCGTCGCCGCCGGGGCCGACGCCCACGCCGTCGCTGTCACCCACGCCCACGCTGTCACCCACGCCCACGCTGTCACCCACGCCCACGCTGTCACCCACGCCCACGCTGTCACCCACGCCCACGCCGCCGGGGCCTACGCCGGAGCCCACGCCGTCGCCATCGGGGTCCACGCCCACGCCGTCGCCGTTGTCGCCGGAGCCCACGCCGCCATCACCGGAGCCCACGCCGTCGCCGCCGGAGCCCACGCCCACGCCGTCCCGCGACCGGGCGACGGACCTTTGACACTGCTGGCGGCAGCTGGGATCGATCAGACCGTCGCCACACCAGACACCCCAGCTCCAGTTCATGTGCGGGGACCGGCGCCGGTAAAGCTCGGTATCCGTGGTTCTGCTTTCCGCATCCCCGGTGGAGGTACCCTCGTTCGGGGAGAGACACGACGTCAGTGCCGGCTGTTCTCGAAAGCACGGTGGTCCTCCAATGCTGGCGATCCCGTATCTTCTGCTGTCGTTTCTGGCGGCGCTGGTCATCGTCCAACGCGTCTTTCGCGAGTTTCCCGTGCTCGTGCGGCTCGTCGCGGCGTTCCTGGTCAGCATCGTGCTCACCGGCTGGATGAACTTCGCCGCGGGTTGGTTGCTGCACAGCCTCGGTCACAGCGACGCGACCTTCTACGGCGCCTTCGTCGCCATGGGAGCCAACGCGATGATCATCGGGGTGGGGTGGCGCGAGTTACGGCGGCAGTCATTCCGGGTACGGCCGCCGGCGATTCTCGGCGTGGGTGCCGCCGTGGCGCTGTCGAGCTGGGTCATGCATATGCGCCTGGCCGGCGATCCGCTCATGGTCTCGCTCAATACCTGGGGTGACACCGCACTGCACATCGGCATCGCGCGGTCGTTCTCCCAAGGTGATAATTTCCCGCCGGTGCTCCCGATCTTCACCGGTGAGACGATCCGCTACCACTTCGGGCTCGACTTCTATGCCGGCGCGCTGGAGCGGATGGGACTGCCGATCGAGTGGGCGTTCAACCTGCCTGGCACGCTGGGGTTCGTCGCGATCATGGTGCTGGTGTTCGAGCTGGCCCACTACCTGTGGCGGCGGGTTTCCATCGGTGTCATCGCCGTGGTCCTGTTCGTCACCAACGGCTCGCTCGCCTTCCTTCGCTACTTCGACAGTTACCCCTCGGTGACCGCGGCGCTGCAGCCGCAGAACTGGTGGAATCACGACAAGTACCTGGCGATCGCCCCCTACCAGGACGGCGAGCGGATATCGATTTTCTGGACGCTGAATCCTTACCTCACCCAGACCCATCTCATCGTGTCGATGGCCCTCATGCTGTTTGGCGGCTACGCCCTGCTCCGGCATCTGCGCGGGCCCGGTGGTCTTCCCGGAGATCCGCCGCAGGTGTATGCCGACGAGAACCGGCGCCGGCCCCTGCCGAGACAGCGCGCCGTGGCTCTCGGCCTGCTCTCCGGAGCAGCCTTCTGGCTCAACGGGATCCTGTTCCTGATATCCATGATCTTCTTCTGCGTGCTGCTCTTTGTTTACCGCGGGCGCCTGCGCAGGGTGGCGGTGCCCAGTACCGTGCTGGTCGTCGCCACGGTGACGCTGTTCGTCGTGGGTGCGTTCCTGAGTAGCGACGAGATCCGCAAGGTGGCGTTGGCGCTGCTGATCGGCGGTCTCGTGCTGCTGGGGCCGATCCGCGAGTCGCTACCGTTCTTCGCCACCGCGGGTGCCGTCGCACTGCCCCAGATGATCTGGCTCAACGGCGGTCTCGGAACGCAGAACTCGCTGCATTTCCACAACGGCTACCTCGTCGAGAACTTCCATTTCGCCGACCCCGGGTCCTATCTGGACTTCGCCGGCTACTGGTGGCTCAACCTCGGTCTCGTCGTCCCGCTCGTCATTCTGGCAGCGATCATCGGGCGTAGCGCCGACCGCAAGCTGCTGGTGGCCGTCATGGCGATCTTCGCCTTCGGCAATGTGGTGGCGCTGGGCCTGGAGCTCGGCGGGCACAACCACAAGATCTTCAACCTGTGGGAGGTCCTGGTCAATCTCTTCGCCGCCTACGCCCTGGTCTGCACCGCGCGCGCACTCTGGCGTGGCCTCCCGCTGCGCAACCGCCGGCTGGGCACCCGCATCGGACGCGGCATCGCCGTCGCGGTGGTCCCGGTGGCCTGCACCGTCCTGGTGCTGTCCGGGCTGCTCGATTTCATGACGCTCAAGAACGACCCCCGATATGCGGTCTTCGGTGACGCGCAGCCCGCCATCAGCTGGATCGAGGACAACACCAGCCGTGACTCGGTGTTCCTCACCGCGCCCGGGGAGGTCTACCCGGTTCCCACCCTGGCCGGCCGGTCGGTCTACCTCAGCGGCTTCTCGACCTGGACCGCGATCATGGGGTACGACAACGTGTCGCGAGAGCGCAAGATCGCGAGCGTCTATGCCGCACCGGACCGGGTGACGGCCTGCGCGCGGCTACGCGGGATGGGCGTCGACTATCTCCAGGTCGGCGCGACGGAGACGTCGAGCGAGCGTTTTCCGCAGCGCAACCCGGACCTGTTCCCCGGGGACTTCGTCCGCGTCTACGCAGATTCCCGGGTCTCCTACTATGACGTCAACGGGTCCTGCCCGGCCGGCACGGTCATGGCGACCGGCTGAGACCAGGCACCGGCGCCGGTCAGCCGGTAGACCATCCACTCCGCGTTCTGGTAGGCGATCGGCAGGCTGGCGAGCGAGTCGCGGTCGACCGCCCAGGAGCTGCCTTCGTTCGCGGCGACGACGAGATAATCGGGCTCGAACCGGCGCACCATCGGATCGTCGATACGTCCCTGCAGAGCTGCCTTGACCGCGGCCTCCCGCTGCGCGTACGGCAGGTTGAAGTTGTACAGCCAGCCCCGGTAGCCCATCACGATCGCCCGCCCGCCCAGTGTCGCGACCGGCTGGTTGGGCCGGTCGGTGCTGATGAACACGTCGTCGGGGGCGGTGTTGGCGCGGACCCAGCCGGCCAGCGCCACGTCGGAGCTGCTGGCGAACTGTTCACGCAGCTGGAACTCGCGGGTCAGCGACAGCAGGCCGGGGATCGCCACGATCAGCGCGACCGGCAGCAGCAGTGCGAGGCTCCAGCGGCTCGCCCGGTACGCCTGCACAGCGAGGAAGCCGGCGAACAGGCCGGCCATCAGATAGCCGTAGTAGATCAGCTTGAGGTTGTCGTACTCGAACGGCTGGAAGGCATACACCTGGGTGCCGGCGAGGATCACCAGAAAGGGCAGGTACCACACCAGATACCGGCGCCAGTCCCGGCGCAGCAGTAGCACCGGCAAGGTGACGAAGAAGATGCCCATCAGGCCGAAGTTGGCCCACCAGTAGGCCCAGATCGACTCGCCGGCGCGCAGCTCCCATCCCAGCCGCCATCGCCCTCCGGTGCCGCCGCCGTTGGCCAGCTGTTGCCAGGCCAGCTGCGGCGCGGCCAGCACGAGGGCGAGCCCGCCCGCGGTGAGGTGCGCCCAGGGCGGCCGGCGCAGCCGGGCAGCGGCCGCCACGGTGAGGGCGGCCAGCACGACCCCGCACGCGATGAACGAGTGCGGGTGGGCCATCGGCAACAGACCGATCAGCACGCCGCCGGCGAGCAGGTATCGTCGCCGGCCGGTGTGCAGCAGGATCAGCACGGCCAGGCCGATGCCGAGACCGAACAAGATCGCGCGCTGCGGCAGCAGGGCATGCGCGACGAGGTTGGTGACGTTGCCGTTGCCGGCGTTGAGCGTGGTGTAGTCCCGCGGGAGGTCGGCGAGGAAGTCCAGCAGGCTGCGGTCGCTGCCCTGCCAGTCGGCGTAGGCGACTCGCAGCCCGGCGGCCGACCCGGTCAGCAGGACCAAGGTGAGGCCGGTGACGGCGGCGCCGATGTGGCCGAACAACCGCAGGCTCAACGACAGCACCAGTTGGCAGATGGCCAGTGCCAGCAGGACACCGGGTAGGAAGAGACTGAGGTGCAGGCTCGCGCCGTCGCGCAGGTACAGGGCCGACAGCAGGTCGACGAGGAACGGGTAGGTCATGCTCGCCCCGCTGGCGACCGGCAGGTCCAGCGGCATCCGGTCGAACTCCGCGAGGTGGCTGATGATGGCCGCGTGCAGCCCGAAGTCGGCCCAGGTCGACCCGGCGGAGTACACCCCGGTGGGGTCCGGTACCAGGCTGTGCGTCCAGAACAGCCGGCCGAGCAGGGCCGTGGTGGCCACGGTGGCCACGCTCCACAGGATCCAGCCGGATCGCCCACCCTCCAGCGGTCGCCATGCGGGCCGGATGCGCCGGTGCGGGTACCACAACGCGATACCGGTGACAACGCTGGCGCCGACGGTGAGCGGGACGGCGAGGGCGTAGGGCGCCACCAGCGCGGCGAGAAACGCCAGCCAGGTCCAGCCGAACAGGCCGATCACGACGGCCAGTGCCGCGGCCTCGAAGAGGTACAGCGGCAGTCGCAGCCACCAGACGGTGGCTGCACCCAGCAGCAGAGCGCTGCCGAGCAGGATCAGCGCCATGAATCCAGCCAGACGCGGGCGTCGAGGCCGCCATCGCTGAGCGGCAGCCCGTAGGACAGCGGAGCGAAGTACACGAAGCTCACCAGCACGACCCCGAGGAGGCCCCAGTACAGGATTGCCGAACCCCGGGAGCCGAAGCGCCACGGTTTGTCGCCGTCGGTCATCCACCCGGCCAGCAGTCCCAGCCCGATGCTGACCGCGGCGATGCAGAACAGCAACGAGAAGAAGTAGTGGTAGAGGAACATCGGCCGTTCGATGGTGGCGAACGGCAGGAAGTTGCCGGCCCACGCGACGCCCAGCAGGGCCATTGTCCCGCGATGTCGATCGAAGCGCTCCGGACGGCGCGCCCAGCCCAGCGCGATCACGACCACCCCCGCCAGCAGGCCCCACCAGATCACCGGGTTGCCCTGCAGGTAGATGTATTCCTGCTTGCCGCCGGTCTTGGTGGCGTCGGTCCAGTAATAGATGGGGCGCTTCAGCACCGGCCAGCTCAGCCAGCTGGAGCTGTACGGGTGGTTGCTGTCGTTGAGTGAGAGCTCATACCGGGGGATCGCCTTGTTGATCTCGATGAAGCGGTCCGGGAACGGCATGCGGGCGGCCGGGTCGTAGTTGGTGTTGCCGACCAGGGTGGACTGGAAGCGCTGGGACATGAATGCGTCGCCCGGGCCGCTGTGGGGCAGCAGCTGGAAATGGACGGCGAAGACGGTGACGTAAAGAAAGGCCGGGACGAGAATGAGGATGGCCGCCTGCGGCAGTGCGAGCCGCCAGCTGACCCGGTGCCGCAGTGTCTGGGCCAGCCACACCAGCCCGATCAGGCCGAGTGCCGCCAGGCCGGTCAGCTTGGTGCTGGCGGCCATGCCGGCCAGGACAGCGCCGGCCGTCAGCAGGATCCAGTGCGCCGGTCCGGTGTGGCGCCGCGATGCGAGGTAGCAGGTGATGGCACCGATGCCGAACAGCAGGAGCATGCTGTCCATGAGGATGAGCCGGGACTCGACGAGGATCGCGTTGTCCAGCAGCAGCAGCGCCGCCCCGAACGTCGCCACCTTCCGGCTGGCGGTCAGCTCGCGCAGCAGCTGGTAGAACACCGCCACCAGCACCGTGCCGGCCAGCGCCGGCAGCAGCCGCAGCGCCACCGCGGGATCGGTGGACTGCGCCGTGGCGGAGACTGCCCACAGCTTCGCCCAGCCGCCTAGCAGGAGTTTCCCGAGCGGGGGGTGCAGGTCGAAGTAGTACGAGCCGTCCAGGTAGCGCAGCGCGTACTCGCGGAAGTACACCTCGTCGAAGACGATCGCCCGCGGGTGGGTGATCGTCGTCAGGCGGGTGACCGCGGCGAGGAACCCGAGAACGAGGAGCTCCGGAAGCACCCTGCGCCACCAACGGGCTGCCGTGGCCGGCCGGTCCCCGGTGCCACCCGGATCAGGGTCGGCTGATCGGTCGAGCAGTCGAGAGCGGACCGAACCTGCCACGCGACTCTCCATTCCGTACGGTTGGTGGGTAGGTTCGCATGAGAGCCGGCGCAGCTGCTGCACTGCACTCCCACGACGTCGCGCGCACCGGCCGACCCGCAGGGACTCTGCGAGACGGACATGAACGCCAGCTGAACGGCAAGTCTCAAAGTATGGGCTCGCGTGTTAAGGGAAGATTAACGATCTGGGTTAAGAGAAGATTAACTCTAGGAGAATCTCCGGTATATGCGAGACCATCGCCGTCTTGGTGGCACCGTTTCTCCCATGGTTTTTCGCGGTGGGCGACCGGTTATTCACGTAGTGCGACCGATAACACGTTGACATTTTCTTTACTGTTCGAGTGTGACCTTTGGAGACCTCGCCCCGGCCGGCGCGCCCAGCCTCGCGCAGCCGCCTGCGCCCCCGCCCGTCGTCGACGTCGTCATCCCGGTGCACAACGAGGAAATCGACCTCGAGCCGTGCGTTCGGCGGCTGCATGCGCACCTGACCGCTGGGATGCCCTACCCGTTCCAGATCACGGTCGCCGACAACGCGAGCACGGACACCACACTCGCGGTGGCGAACCGGCTCGCCGTGGAGTTCCCGTCGGTCCGGGTCGTGCATATGCCGGAGAAGGGCCGCGGGCGCGCGCTACGCGCGGTCTGGTCGACGTCGGAGGCGCCCGTCCTGGCGTACATGGACGTCGACTTGTCGACCGATCTCGCGGCGGTGCTGCCGCTGATTGCACCGCTGGTCTCGGGGCACTCCGATCTCGCCATCGGAACTCGACTGCACCGCGGGTCCCGGGTGGTCCGCGGGGCGAAGCGGGAGCTCATCTCCCGCAGCTACAACTTGATGCTGCGGCACACCCTGGCCGCCCGCTTCTCCGACGCGCAGTGCGGGTTCAAGGCCATCCGGCGCGAGGTTGCGGTGCACCTGCTGCCGCTCGTCGAGGACAACGGATGGTTCTTCGACACCGAGCTGCTCGTGCTGGCCGAGCGCAGCGGGCTGCGCATCCACGAGGTGCCGGTCGACTGGATCGACGACCCGGACAGCCGCGTGCACATCGTCAGCACCGCGATGGCCGACGTCCGCGGGATAGCCCGGCTGACCCGCGCGTTCGCGACCGGCGCGCTGCCGGTGAACGATCTCCGCGCGCAGCTGGGCCGAGCCCCACTGGAGCCGGCCACCCCGGGCGTGCCGGTGGGCCTGACCCGTCAGCTGGTGCGGTTCGCCGCCGTCGGCGTGTTCAGCACCGTGGCCTACCTGCTGCTGTTCCTGCTGCTGCGCGATCCGTTGGGCGCCCAGGGCGCCAACGCCCTGACCCTGCTGATCACCGCGATCGCGAACACGGCGCTGAACCGGCGGTTCACCTTCGGTGTCGTCGGGCCACAGCGGGTGACCCGCCACCAACTTCAAGGCCTGATCGTTTTCGGGCTCGCTTTGGGCCTGACCAGTGCCACCTTGGCCGTGGCACATTCGGTGCACAGCGCGCCGCCGGCGTCGGTCGAGGTCGCGGTGCTCGTCGCCGCCAATGCCGCCGCCACGTTGATGCGGTTCCTGCTGCTGCGCCGTTGGGTCTTCCGCCGGGCCTGAGACGCGGGCGTTCTGGCAGGCCGCCGTGGTGGCTCAGCCGGGCACGTGCAGTTGGTAGTCGCCGCCGGCGTCGTCCCACTCCATGGCGATCAGGTCACGCGCGCGGGCCGCCTTGGCGAAGGACAGGAAGCTGTTGAAGCCGTAGCGTTTCTCGCTGAAGTCGGGTAAACGCTTGCGCAGCTGGTTCTTGAGCCCGCTCAGCTGGGGTGGTGAACCCGACGCCTGCAGCTCACGGACGACGCTGACGAGCAGCCGAAAGGCGTCGTCGTCGGCCGAGTCGCCCTCGGGGAACGTCACCTCGGGGTCGCCCTGCGCCGATCCCCGGCGCAGCTCCACGACACGCCGGCTCTCGAGGTGGCGGAGCAGCTCGCCGAACCCCCGGAATCCCTGACCGGCCTCGTCGAAGGTGGGGTCCTTGCGCAGGATCGCCCGCTTGAGCATCGACGCGCGCACCGGTCCGTCGGCGTGGTGTTGCAGGCCGGCGAGGGTGCGCGCGACGAGCAGGCCGACGTCGTGCTCCTCTCCCGCCGTCACCTCCTCGTCGACCGGCACGTCGGCGACCACCCCGTCGGCTTTGCCGGCACCCGAGGGGATCGGGACCGAGCCCGACGGCGTCGCGGGTGACGCAGCGCTGGAATGGCGACCGCGCCCCCTGCCGCGCCGCGGTTCTTGGGACGGCTCGACGCCGGGCAGGCGGTCGTAGAACAGGAACTCGTCGCAGGCGGGCGGCAACAGCGCCGACGTCGACGACTGCACGCCGATGCCGATGACTCGTTTGTCGAGCTCGCGCAGCTTGTGCACGAGCGGGGTGAAGTCGGAGTCACCGGTACCGATGGCGAATGTCGTGATGAAGCCGCGCTCGTAGGCGAGCTCGATGGCATCGACAGCCATCTTGATGTCAGCCGCATTCTTCCGTGATCCACCGATGCGCTGGGGGATCTCGATGAGCTCGACCTGCGCCCGGGCGAGCAGCCGGCGGTCGGCGTCGAAATACGACCAGTCGGCGTAGGCCCGGCGCACCACCACCCGCCCCCGCTCGGCGAGCGCGTCGGCCACCGGGCCGAAGTCGAAGGGGGCGACCCCCAGCCCGTCGCGCGCTCCGATCGCGAGGTTCTCGTAGTCGAGGAACAGGGCGATGCGTTCGTCGTCGCTTGCCACAAGCACGCGCTCCCAGATCTGGTCCGGCCCCGCAGCGTACGGCTCGACGAGCGCGCGACGGTGCCCGGGCCGCCGGCATTGCACAAACGCCGCTCGGCCTCCCGGACGCCGGGGTCCGGGAGGCCAAGGCCAGCGCCTTCTCGATTATGGTGCTACCGGCCAGACAGATCCCACGGTGTGCGGCCTACCTGGAAGGCGGTGATGTGACCACCGCCGGTGAGGGAGGTCGGCGCGTTGACCGTGGTCACCGCACCGGTGGCGGTGTCCACCATGTCGATCTTTCCATCACCACCCCGAGTGACGAACGCGTAGCGCCCGTCCGGTGTGATCGCCGCGAACCGTCGCTCGTAGGTCGGGTAGGCCGGAGCGATGCCGTCCTCCGGTCCCTTGGTCATCTGCTCCAGGTCGACCGTGCGGACGATCTGCAAGTAGGTCGGTGAGCCCGGACGCACGTCGATGATCTTCAGCTGGTCCTTGCCGCCCGCGACCTTCGGCCTGATGATCGGCTCGACGGCGTAGGTCTGCGACACCGGGAAGCCTCGCGAGGTCGCTCCGGTCCCGACGTTGACCCGCCGGGGGGTCTTGGTCACCAGGTCGGTGACATGGGCGTCGAGGCGGACGTCCTTCCAGTCGGTGGCGATGCCCGGGGTCAGGTCCACGTTGAGCGGCGTCATGACGTGCTTGCCGTCGGCCATCACCCGCACCCGGTTGCCCTTGGCGAGGGTAAGACCCTCCGCATTCCAGGGCACCGTGGTGCGGTTGCTCAGCGACGGGCACAGCGCGCCATTGCACGGGAACACGAAACTGGACGGCGGGCTGCATCGCCTCGGGACACAGGCCACATCGAGCACGTCCATGCCCAGGTTGTCAGGGTTCGGCGTCTGGCCGGCGCCCGTGCCCAGGTTGGGCGGTTGCGGGCCGGTCGTGATACCGATCCTCCCGGTGGCCGGGGATGCGAAGCCGCCGTGGCTGTTCGGGCCCATCGGGAAGGTGCCGGTGGGCGTGACGGTGCCCTGCAGCAGCGCGTTGACGTTGTAGGCGCGCATCTCGTTGCCGCCCACGCCCGCGAACAGCGTCAAGGGGTTCCCGCCGAACAACGGAGTCAGGGTCCTCGGTCGTGCCTGCCAACGGGATCTCGAGCTGGGTGTTCGCGAACGTCTGGAGGTCGATGAGGTTGAGAATCTCGCGGTCAGGCGAGGGGCCTCCCCCGTTGGACGCGACGGCGTAGTAACGGAAGAGCGGATCGACCGCCGCCCAGGGCGCCTCGTTGCCCAGCCGCGAGCTGGTGCTGTTGACGATGCTGGGTACTCCGGCACCGTCGAGCTTGATAGCCAGCGTCCGCTGCTGGCTCTCGTCGTTGACGAGGATGCGGCCATCGGGCAGCACGATGGCTCCTGCGTGCATAGGGTTGTTGGCGGCCGGGTCGGCACCGGAGGGAAGCGATCCAGTGGCGCCGAGCTTGACCCCGGTCAGCGTGCCGGTCAACGTCATGTCGGGGACCGGGTAAAAGTGGACTTTCGCGGCGGCGCCGTCGGACACCATCAGGTAGCTCGGCCCGGGCGCTGCCGCCCCCGATGCCGGGCCGGCTGTGGTGGCGGACAGCGCGAGCGCGACGGCGATCGCGAGCATGACGTGCAGCGCCGGACGCAGGCGCCATCGCACGCGCTCATCACTCGAACGGCTCTCTCTCATATACGCTCCTCGGGGTTCATGATCGAAAAGATTCACTCTTTGGAGTGGACAGTACGCACGATAGAGCTAATTTGCAATTAGATTGCAACAGCATTATCCTGCTAGGAGCGTGCTCGATCCCTAGCTGGCCGCGGAGCTGTTCGGCACGCCGGCCGACCGTCGGCGGTAGCAGGGCGTGCGCTTGCCTCTGGGGCGCCCGCGGCCTGCTGCTTCGAGACGCTCATCACGGCGCGCCCGGCACGGCCTCATCGCCTGTTATCAGTGGTACCGGCCGGTACCCTGGCGCGGTGTCAACCACCCCCGAACCGACTTCGGCTCCTCGGCCAAACGCCACATGGCCGACACGGAACTGCTGCACGCGCACTCCCGGCCCGCCAACGCGGACCACCTCGCGGGGATGGCCGCCGAGTGCGCGCTCAAGGCCCTGATCGCGGGCTTCCTCGGGGGTCACGTCAACCAGGACGACCTCGTCGTGCATCCGGACACCGGCAAGGCAATCAAGAACCACATCTCCGCCGCGCGGACCGTGGTCGGGATCCTCGAACGGGCGCACCTCGACGGGATGCTGACGTGACCATCCGCTTCGACGAAGCGTGGCGTGGCGCGCTGAAGATCGCCAACACAGCCGCCCAGGACCTCGACACCGACGTGACCGTCATCCGAGACCTGCTCGGCCGGTCGTCGATGGTGGTCGACCTCCCCGACGACGACCCGAGGATCCCGGGCCTGCAGGAACGCCTACACGCCTCATGTGGCCCTTTCGTCGGTCAGCAGCCCGTCCTGGTGGTCAGCACACTTTTCGCACCAGATCAGATCCTCGAATCGCCGGATCGGCACCTGGTCCCAAGCTTCATCGCCGACTCCGGGCGCGTGAGCGTCATCGAGCGCGGCACGGTCGGGGCCGACTGGCTCAGACCTGCCCAGGAACCGACGGGCAGGCGGGTGGCCCTGTATGGCTTCAAGGGCGGTGTCGGCCGCTCCACGGCCACCTTCATCCTGGCGCGTCACCTGGCCCGCCAGGGCAAGTCAGTCCTGGTGGTCGACCTTGACCTGGAGTCCCCGGGCGTCAGTTCGCTGCTCCATGCCGACCTCCAGTACGCCGACCATGGCATCGTGGATCACCTGGTCGAGTCGGCAGTCGGGAACCAGGCCGACCTCGACCTGGTCATGAGGAGTGATTCCATCGGTGAGCTGCACGGTAACGGCGAGGTGTGGCTGGCCTCGGCGGGCGGGCGACCGCGGGATGGCTACTCCTACCTTGACAAGCTCAACCGTGTCTACTTCGACCTGCCGCCTACGCCGGGCGGTGAAACGGTGACTTTCGGCCGCAGGCTCGCCGACGCCATCGCCGCCTGCGAAGCTCAAGTCGCCAGGCGGAGCAGGCAACCGGACGTCGTCCTGCTGGACAGCCGGGCGGGTATCCATGATGTGGCCGCGGTGGCCATCACCCAGCTGAGCACCCTGGCTCTGCTGTTCGCGACCGACAACCCGCAGACCTGGCAGGGATACCGAGCGCTGTTCGACCAGTGGCGGACCAGGCTGGACGCCGAGACCCGGGACCGCATCAGGAACCGGATCAAGATGATCGCCGCTATGGTCCCGTCGAACCAGGCTGAGGTATACCTGCGCAGCTTCGCCGACAACTCCCAGGAATGCTTCGCCGCCACGCTCTACGACAACGAAGAGGGTGTTGCGGAACTGGAGATATTCAACTTCGCCCCAGATGACCCGTCAGCCCCCCACTACCCGCTGTCCATCTCCCATAGCTTGGACCTTGTCGGCCTCGACCCGAGCCGCAACAACTCCTGGATGAGCACAGACCTGGTTGAAGCGGCGTACCGGGAATTTGTCGACACGGTCTCGGCCATGCTCGAGGAGGGTGCCTGATATGCTGACGGCCGTTGAATACCGGGAACTGCTCGGCGCGGCGCTGCCCGCGGTCGTCGACGCGGACACCTTCGATCCTGATCCAAAGACATTGTTCACCCCATCGGGTCACCGCAACGCACTCGACCCTGACACGACAATCGTCCGCGGTGGGCGTGGTGCCGGTAAGACCGTGTGGTTCACAGCACTGCAAGATGACTCACTCCGTGAGATCGCCGCGAAGTCCTACCAACTGGACCGGTTGAACCGCGTCGACACCCTGGCGGGCTTCGGCGCAAAGCTGAGCAAGCAGTACCCCAACCCCCGCAGGCTGCACTCCCTGGTGGACACGTTCCGGCCGTCGGACATCTGGACCGCCGTGGCACTGTTCGGATTCGGCATTGCAGAGTTGGTGGCGGTCGAGGACTGGCCGGATCGGGTGCAATGGGTTGTCGACAACCCCGGCAAGGTCGACGACGCGATCCTGGCCGTGGACGAGCAGGCGGGCCGAGACGACCGGATCACACTACTCTTGTTCGACGCGATGGACCGCCTGCACAGCGATCGCCGGATCGCGGACCAGCTCGCGAGGGGAATCTTCGAGCTGGCCCTTAACCTGCGCACGAGCACCCGAAACCTGCGAGTGAAGCTGTTCATCCGGTACGACATGTTCGACACCGTCGGGCTCGACTTCGCCGACGCGTCGAAGTTGATCGCCAATATGACCGACCTGCGCTGGACGGAGAGGAGCCTGTACGCGCTGCTGTTCCACTACATGAGCGGCGCCGACTCGGAACACAGCAACAGGTTCACGTCAGAGACCGGTTGGACAGATAGTTTCAGTGGCGACGAGACCAAGCAGCGAGCCATCCTCGAACTCATCGCCAGCAAGTACATGGGGACCGACCACCGCAAGGGTTTCACCTACACCTGGTTGCCTAACCACCTAGCCGACGGCAGGCAACAGGTGAGCCCGCGAAGTTTCCTGAGCGCACTGTGGCGTGCGACCCAACGGACCGAAGAAGGCTTCTCTGGTCATACTTACGCACTGCACTGGGACGCGATTCGTCAAGGAGTGCAACGTGCCTCCCAGATCCGCGTGCAGGAGGTCCAGGAGGACACGCCTTGGGTGTCCGACGCGATCGGCCCACTGCGTGGCACCCAGGTCCCCATCGAGAAGGACGAGGTCATTCGGCGGTGGAAAGAAGTCGACTTGAGTACTGAGTTGTCGACACAGCGGTCGAAGACCAGCGAGCTGCCTCACGGCGATTCCGAAGACCAGGAGCCGTTCGCTACCGGCCCGCTCAACACCAGCTACGAAGGCCTCATCGCAGAGCTGATCGACCTTGGGGTCATGACCATCCGCACCAACAAGAAGCTGGATCTGCCGGATGTCTACCGCATCGCATTTGACATCGGGCGCAAGGGTGGCGTTCCACGCGTCAAGAAGAAATAGCGCGCCAGCTACTTCATCAGCCACAGACCCCCGGCAGGGAAAGATCCGCGCCAACAGAAGGATGCCCGAAGGGGCAGGACTGGCGCCGTCGGATGCTGTTATATTTGGGAGGAGAATTAGCCGACTGCGAGGTGACTGACGATGCGGTACCGGACCGGCGCGCCGCGCGTCGCATCCACTGGTTCGACGGCGACCAGCACGAACAGAGTTGCGGGCCGCGTTGTTCATATGGCCGTTACGGCTTGGTCACCAGCGGTAGTCCTCAACGCTCAGCGGTCGGTGGGCAATCGCGCTGTCGGGCGCATGCTGGTCGCCCAGCCCAATTCAGCGTCGGTAACCGCCGTCATCCAGCGCGACGTGACGAACCCGCTGGAGGAGGCCCGCGCTGCGTTGGCCGGCGGCGACCTCAACGCTCTCAAGGTGCTCAATCAGCGTTTTCGACGCCGGCTCGCGGAGGATCAGCTTGCGCCGTCGGCCGACCTGCGGGGTGCGCTGGCGGATATCCGTCACACCATGATGGACCAAGTGTCCGACCTGTACGTCCGCAGCCGACCAACCGGCGGCCAGGCGTCGGACGGCACCGACCACACCGGGGATGTCGAGCAGGCCCAGACGCAGCTGAGCACCGATCTTGAAGGCCGGCTGGACGTGCTGATGGAGGGCGACCCGCAGTTCCGGTATGAGCATTTCAACCAGACCGTCCAGCAGAACGTCTTCGCCGCGCTTCGGCTGCGGGCGTCCCGTGAGGCGCTGAGCAAGATCGGCCACCGGGCCGACGCCGAGCGGGAGGCGCGGGACATCGGACGGCTGCCCGGGAACGACGCCTGGTGTGGTGCCTTTGCTTTCACCCAACAGCACCAGGCATCTGGAATGGACTCGCGCTGGGCCGCGCTGAGCCAGGGCGAAGGCGGGATTCGCGGCGCACTGGCGTACCAGGGGGTGGCGGCCGACCCGTGGATCTGGGCCTTCGACCACTGGGTCCGGTTGCGGGAGTACCACGGAAGCCGGGGATCGACCAGATGGTACGAGGCGATCCGTAAGGCACCCCCGTCGCGGGGTATCGAGCCGGGCGACCTTGTGTTGATCGACAACGCCTATGGCACCGACCCGGATCACATCACCACAGCGGTCGCGTTCGACGGGCGGTTCCTGGTCACGATCGGCGGCAACCAGGGCAGCGGCGAGCAGGGCGTCAGCCGGAGCAGGGGCAGGGATCTCATGCAGAACCCGGATCCCAACGACGTCCGCTTGGTCGAGAATGGGAGGCGGGTCAGGAAGGCCGATCCCACCATGACCAAGAACACTCGGGTGCACGGCGTCGGTCGGTGGTCGATTGTCGACTACGAGCAGCACATCTACCGTACGTCTGCGCAGATGCCGGCCACTCCGCCCACCCCGAGGGAACTCGCCACCGCCACGTAGCCGCGTTTCATCGGGAAATGCCTTGGTGCGCTGCATGCAGCATTCTCCGTGTCAGCCGCCGATGAGGATGACGACGCACTTGCGACCGATGGCGTTGACCTGCTGTGGAACTTTTCCCGCACCAAGGCCGGCGAGGGACTGATTGAAGCACGATCTGGTCAGCACGTCATCCGGGAGATCGTCGCGGACTACCTCACATACCTGACGCTTGGTGCGGACAACCAGCTGTGCGGCGGCCGAGAGGCCGCCTTGGGGGCTTCGGATGAGCTGTGGTGCGAGAAGCTGCGCCGCTTCTGCCCGGCCTTCCCACCGCGCCCAAGCGTGACCGCGCCCGGCTCCACTGATCGAAGCGATGTTGAAGGAGAACGCCTGAGCCGCTATGAGCATCCCTACCAGAAGGCTCGCTGGTTGTCCCACGAGGCGATCTACACCTGGATCTACACGCTGCCCAAAGGTGAGCTGGCCCCGCCAGGGCATCCTACTGCGATCGGTGAGGTGGTTGGCGTGGACGGGTGTCGTTACTTCAGGCGGCACCGAAGGTCACGGCGGGGAGGTCGGTGGCGTCGGCTACCTCCAGACGCAGCTGCACGCCAAGCGCGTCCGCGAGACGCTCGAGGGTGGCAAAAGTTGGGGAGGTGCCTCCTGCTTCCAGTCGAGCGATGGCTGAGGCGGTGGTGCCCATGCGCGTAGCGAGTTCTTTCTGCGTGAGACCAGCGGCCTTGCGGAGCGTGTGGGTAAGTACGCCGAATTCGTAGGAACGGCGGGTTTCCTCATAAGCGTCGTGAAACTCGTCAGCGTCTGCGTCGTCTCGTGTGGTGTAGATTTCTTCTATGTCTCGTCGACTGTTCATCTGTGGAACTCCTGTTGCGCTTGTTTGAGAACATCGTGGGCGCGCTCGACTTCGTGACGTTCGTTTTGGCGCTGTTTTCGGAACGTCGTGAGTAGCATGATCCGTCGGTCGGATGCTATCCAGAAGGTGATGTGTCGTTGCTCATCGCGAAGATGAAACAGTAATTCGCGTAGGCCGTTCCCGAGGCTGCGGGCGTACGGCATGGCCAAGGTGCTGCCGTGTTCGGTGAGCAGTTGCAGGTAAAAGCGTAACTACAGTTCGTCCAATGTCGCACCAAGACTGTTCTGAGGCATGCTTCACGTGCATTTCGCACCACGATCCGCACCACGCCGACTACCGCTGGCCGCATCGTCGCTGCGGCGGCGGTGACCAGGGTGGGTTCGAACCGTTGCTTTTCCGATTTTCAGGATCCGGTGTTGCAGACGTGTTCAGTCGCCATTGTCCTTGAACTGCGCCAGAAAAACCATGTGGTAGTGGCAGATGCTCGCGAACGGATGCGAATGAGTCAGGAATGGAGACGATTCGAGCATTGGGCTGGTCAGCCGCTCGGAGTTCTGACTCGGAGCGGCTTGCGCAACCGAGATCATTCTTTGGCTAGCGCGAAGATGTGTGCTGTCAAAATTTCCGAACCTACTCAAGATCGCTCCGCGAAGGATCAGGGGTGAGGGCCGATGTCGAGCACGGTGATTACCGCGACGGTTTGATTATCGCGGATCTCATCCGGCCCGTACATCCACCAAATCCGCCACGCCCCGGGCGTGCGATTTTCCACATAGGAGTCCCACACCTTCGCCTTCGGGGCGCCGGGGAAATTCTCGTACTGATGCGAGTGTAACCCTGGGTGACGGGGGTTGATTTGCAGCAACCCAGGGCGCGGCGCACCTTACGCAGTTTGGCCGCGTACTGGGGACTGTCATCAAGTAAGTCCAGTGTTTCCCGGGCCGGGGTGGCAAAACGTAGCTGATAAAAGCCCATCCGGCTACTCGTCATCGGTGCTGCTAGCGTAACCAGTGAAGTCACCTAGATCGATGGTGCGTCCGGTTTGGGTCTCGGCAACCCCGATGCGGATGCGCTCGGCCAGCGCAGGCTTCTCCCAGACGATCAGCTCGCGCTCGGGGATGGAGACCACAGGAGTGAGCAGCAGCACGCCGTCGATGTTGCGGGCCACCCGGTAGCGCCCTCCTGGCTCGGCGCCGGCGCGACCCAGGCTGACTCTGCCGCGGCTGTCTACCTCGGTTTCGGTAATGACCTCGAAGGGGACGGGCGGTCCTTCTGGCATGGCGGACATGGCGACCTCTTTTCTTCGCTGAGCAGTCTGCACCCTTGTGGCAAAGTAGGCAAGTGGGTAGTACCCACCTTATAACGTCGGGTGCGGCGCGGATGTCCCTACCTGTCCGCCATGACGCGATCTTGCTGGACGTCGCAAAATCGTACGTCAGTATTGGGCGGTTTAGGAAGAGCTTCGACGCCGCCTACTATGTGGTCTACCTGCGACTATGGTGTGTCCGAAGTACGCAGCTGTCGCGTCATGCGAGTTAGATGACCCTGGGTCGTGTCACAAGCCGTGTCATGGGTGTGGCATGGGGTGCCGGCGCGCTCCCGACGTCGAACGGAAAGGAGTGGCAGCGGTTGCTCGCTGGTGGATCGACGGGCGGGGTTGTCTTGAGGGACTGCGGGCCGCAGCCCCGAGTCAGATGTCGCGGTAGACCTTTCCACGTCCTGCAACCCGAACGACGATCACCACGAGCCGGTCGTCTTCTATGGCGTAGACCACGCGGTAGTCCCCGACCGAATGCGCCACAGATCATCAGCATTAACCAGCCGAGTGGCGCCAGGCGGCCGGGGATCATCCGCCAACGCAGCCATTTTGCGCAGCACACGCGCACGAATTGGGCCATCGAGCTGATCAAGATTCTTCTTCGCGGAGCGCCCGAATTCGACTGCGTAGCGATCGCTCACCGCGCATCAACGTCAGGGTATGCAGCGACATCATCGGCGTATTCGGCCAGAACCTCGGACAGCGGGACACGAGGTGTACGGTCAGCCAGCGCAGCACGAGCAGCCCGGATGTCCTCAGCAGCCTCCAGTGCTTCGACAGCGGCAGCCCCCGCGGTGGCGACATCCACCGGGACCACCGCCGCGACCGGCTGACCATCGCGCATGAGGTACGCCACCTGGCCACCGACCGCAGTGTCAACCGCCTCCGCAGGGGCACCACTGTGCGGAGGTAGCTCAAACGAGTGTGCCGCTGTCATGTCTCCAGCATAAGGACCACACTGGCGGGTTCCCACTCCTGCTTGCTCAACGCCGCGGAAGCCGGCTGATCTAGCGAGCGCGTGACCCGCCGCTGGCCGGGCTCGCCACGAAGCCGATTGCGGTGCCGACGCCCGGCGCGACGGACCCGGCGAGCGCGCCGGTGAGGGCGGCACCGACTAAGCCGCCGGCCGCGCCGGCAACAGCGCCACGGCCTGCGGCGCTGGCGTATTCTCCGCGGGTATGTTGTCGGTCGTCCAAGGCGAGCATCATGGTCTCGACGAGGGGACCGGCAACGGCGCCACCGACACCTCCAGCGGCCCCGCTCCAAGGACGACAACAAGCCGCCCCGAACCCTGTCCGAGCGCTTGGGTCAGCGCCCGCGGCTGCCTGCTCGGCGACTGCGCCAGCCACGCCACCCGACTCCGCGGCGTGGAGCACATGTTCAGGTGGTGGCATCTCCCCGCGGGTAAGCACGTAGATGCCGGTGTCGAGGGCTAGGACGAGCACCGCGCTGGTGCCGCCAGCGGCGAGCGGATGGCCGCTGAACGAGCCCGCCCGGTTCAACTCTGAGCTCAGCGTCGGGGGCAGAGCCTCGGTTGGAGCGACCGGACCGCGTGCAGTCGCTGGTGGCGGCGGGACGGGCTCGCCGGCCACGAAGTAGATGCGCTCACCGTTGAAGCTGCCGGGAATCATCAGAGCGTTGTCCAACGGCCGGAACAGCGCGCCCTCGGGGAGGTCCGCGCCCTCGATGACCACGGCGGCCTGCTTAGCGCGACCGCCGCGGCCCAGGAGATTGAGACCGACCTGGCCACCCGGAGAGCTTGATCCCAACCGGTCGAGCGAGGAATCCGGTGAGGGAACTCGATGACCTGATCGCCGAGATCGTTGTGGACTGTCACGACAAAGACGAGTGCATGATGGCCTTCTGCACAGTGCTCGGGGACGAGATCCTAGTGCCTTTCGAAACGGTCTTTCTGGGCATACCTGTCGATGTGATCACCATCGGTGCGGGCCGAGCACCCGGGGTGGTGGCCACTTGCCGCCGCGGTAGGCAGAACCGGCGATGTCGACCTGATGTCGCTGACGTTCCCGGGCGGCAGCATCGTGGCGTGGTTCGTGTTGACACCTGATTTCACCCGACGCGACCTGCAAAACGTCACGACGCCGAAGGCGCTGGCGCACGGTCGGGAGGTGGCAGCCGCCGACAGGTATTTCTCTTCATGCACCAAGATTTGCGCTACCGCTGGGCCGGAGGTGTGACCGGTCCGTCCGGAGCTGGCGTAGACGAGTCCCGAGTTCCCGATCTCACAGGAGTTCCCGGAACTCCGCGATGGTGAGCCTCGTTTGACGAAGAATCGAGCCCAGTGTGCCCCGTGGGAGGTCTCGGCCACCATGCATCGGCACCACCGCCACGCGTCCGTCCGGATGCGCGACTTTGGCGTGGGAGCCTTGGTCGAGAGGTGGACGAACCCAACGCCAACCAGCGCCTTGAGTACCTCCCGGCCCGTGACGGCAGGAAGCGACCGGCTCATGCAGAGAGGTGCAGATCGACCGTGGTGACCACCGGCCGGCTGAAGTGATCGGGTACAGGGGCGTCCTCGAACCACAGTTCCAGAGCCTCGGTCACCATCGCCAGTGCCTCTGCTTGCGTGTCGCCGAAGCTGGACATGTCGACCTCGAGGCACTGCGCGACGAAGCGATCGCCCTCCCGGCTGACCACAACGGTGACACTCAGCTGCGCGCTCATGCTGCTGATCCCTTCGTCTGCGTGCCTGTCAGTCTGCCTCAACTCGGCGGTGTGTTCGGAAGTGGCTCATGACAGCTACCGGCTCGTCGACTCTCGCACCACACTCGATGTTCGTCGATCGCTAAGTGGCGGTTTGCGGACTGCGTTCTCGCAGGTCAATGCCTGTGCCCTCGGCAGGATTCGAACCTGCGACACACGGTTTAGGAAAGTGCTCGACGGCGTTTACTATGCCGTCTACCTGGGACTTTCGTGTGCCAGAGGTTCGCAGCGGTCGCGTCACACGACACCCGGCGACCCGGGTTCGCGTCACAAACCGTGTCACGGGCGCGCCACCAGCACATGTTGATCCGCCTCCGACCGGCATGCGTTGTCTGTGCCTACGGCCACAACCTGCTGCACTGGCCCCAGATGGAGCACCCTGCGTGCTTTCAGCAAAGCTACTCACTGGCTTCCTACATCCACCGCCCCGTCACTCGGGGCAGCTTCTTGAGCGTGCCCACCACCGCCTGAGCGATGGGCTCGAAGCCCGATGCGATCTGCTCGGTCCGGGTCATCGTCTGGTTCACGGTCTGATCGCCCCACGCCAGCTGGGCGCCGTCAGCAATGCCCTGGATCACCAAACCGTTGTAGACCGTGGTCCCCAGTTCTCCACTACCGCGGCTGTACAACATATGCCCAGCGCGCTCGAAGGTGTGCCCATCTGTCCGCAGCGGGACGCGGATCGGGTGCCTGTCGAACTCCCGCTGGATGTCCCTCAACATCTTCTCGATGGCTTGTCGTCCCGTGGCATGGGTCCTCCGCCTCACTCAACTCCCGGAGAGGGTACGTCGCTTCTTGGACAGCGCTGGCCCGGCCCGGTGCGCAAAGACCCGGCCGGGCGCAGCGAACGTATGGAACGGTACGGGCAGCCCGGAACGGCTGTTCCACAACCTGGAAGTCGGTCGGCCTACCGCGAACTGGCGCAGTTTCGGACACAACCATCCCGCCTCGCCAACGCCTGATATCGCCCTCTCGTGCATGCCGAATGCGCTGGAAATGGGTACCAGTAGCTCGCCATCTACAGCCAGTTTCTAACGGCTCGCATCAGTAATGCTGACCGACTTGCTTGCTCAAGAAGAGGAACCGTTGTGTCATGGTGATTATATGGTTGTATGCCGCGTGCGGCGCCTCGGCCTCGACCAGCAGGTTCAGGACAAACAGCCAGTAGGCACTCTCGGACATCTCAAACAGCTCGGCTGCGCTTTGATGCAGCGGCACAGGATCGCCGTGGCCGATGTTGTTGCGAAGCTCCACCATGCGCTTACACCATCGCTTGGCGGCATCCTCTTGTCCAACCAAAGTCTCGAAATGTTGCGCCACATTCTCAGCGAGTCGTAAATAACGTTTTGCCAGATGAATGTCGTCGCAGTGTTGCTCTTTGTCGAGCCCCTCCAGTGCCGCTGCACGCGTGAAGAAGGATTCTTGCACTATTGGCGCGGCGTCGTAGCGGGGGCGCAAGACCTGCCGCACCAGCGCACGATGGTCCCGAATCACGCCGAGTAGGCGGCCCAAACCGTCAGCGCCGCCAAGCTCCCCGTAAGTGAATGCCATGCGGTCATCGGTCAGTTGCTTGCGATCGGGCTCCGTGTGCACCCGCCACCGTTCATGCAGGTTGACGAGCTGGCGGACTGAACCGCCTGGCTTCGTAAGGGCAGGGTGGCTGTAGTGGACGTCCTCGAACGCCACAACTCGATCGGAAGCGATAGTGACCGCCGCCAACAGGTCGAAGGCATATTCCAAGGCTGAGTCCAGCTTCACCGGCGCATCAAACTCGAACTGGGGTGTGACGGTCTGGCGCAACTCGATTCGCCCAACGTCATCGATGAGGTGCAGCCGGTGGATCAGGTTGAGCTGCGCGTCCGTGTCCAAGGGGATGAGTTCACTTTGCTGGTTGACGACAGGGATGCCGTTAGCGAGCGCTTGGCGCTCCGGCATCATCTTTGGCGCGCCATCGAGCAGCCAGAGCACCATGTCGCTGATGGGGGTGACCAGTTGGTCAAGCTCCACGGGCTCGCCTTGCTCGTAATGTGCGTTGAGCAGCAACCTTCCCACTGCGAAGTGCTGACGACGACCGAGCGGGTTCTCGAAGGTGCGCCGACAGTCATCGAGCGTCAGGCCACCGCGGTCGGTGTTGCCCAGGATGCGCCGGTAGTTCGGTCCCGGACGCTGGTTGATTCGGTCCCGGATGTCCGCAAAGCTGCCAATCAGCGACAGTACGCCGCCTTCAGTCGGCGAGAAGGTCACGACTCCGCTGATCTTGTTCGTCGGGTTGTCTAGCAACCAGAACTCGCCGTCAAACTGCACTTGTCCTGTCATCGCTCTCCTAGTCGATCCGCCATGAGTCGAACCGGCCAGCGTAGACCGGGGACGCCATGTTGACCAACGAGTTGCGCCTTGATCTTTTCGATACTCATAATTGTCGCCTGCAACGCCTTGATCTGGTCGGCTGCTGACCCGCCGCGCCTATGTCTACCACAGTCCCGAGGCACTCATCGCCATGGCCAGTCTCACTCGAGGCGGACTCTACCCACCCCTCCCTGGTCGATCATGAAAGCAACCCACGAAAACGGCAGGAGGCCCATTATTTGGGCATCGCGATCAGAACTTGGTTGCGCCCCCTCATCGATCTTTCAGGGGCTCTGTTCGGTAGCGCCATGCCCGCATCTACGCTGGTGCTTGTGGCAGAGGCGCGCGGTGGGTGGCAGACGTTCGGCGAGAAAATGATCTACGACAACCGGTGGGTGCGGTTGGGTTTGGTGGATGTCGGGGCGCCGAACGGGGAGCGGTGGGACTACCACGTTGTACATCTCGATCGGATCGCTGTCGCCCTGGTCGTGGATGATCGGGATCGGGTTTTGATGTTGTGGCGGTATCGGTTCGTCACCGAGCAGTGGGGGTATGAGCTGCTCGGCGGTCTTGTGGATGAGGGAGAGGATGCAGCGGGGACGGCGGCGCGGGAGGCGGAGGAGGAGAGCGGGTGGCGTCCGGTGGGGGAGCCGGAGCATCTGGTGAGTTTCGAGCCGTTGCCGGGGCAAGTCACCGCGCCGGTCGATGTGTTCTTGTGGCGGGCGGCGGAGCGGATCGGGGAGCCGACCGATACCGAGGAAGTGGGTCGGGTGGAGTGGGTGGCGTTGTCTCGGGTGCCGGAGTTGGCGCGGCGACAGGAGTTGCTGGGGTCGGGGACGTTGGTCGGATTGTTGTACTACCTAGCATTGCGCGGCGGTGCCACCACCGCCGGGTAGGACGAGGCGGCTCAGCCGTCGCTGTTGGCGGTCGGATTTGATCTGTGCTGCGAGGCGGCGTGCCTGCTGGGCATGGGCGAGGGCGGCGTCGCGGTCGCCGGTGGCGGCGTGGGCGTAGGCGAGATCAACCAGGAGACCGGTCCGCGCGCGGACGAAGTCTGCTGGCAGGTGGGTGAGGGCAGCGGTGAGTTGGTCGATCGCTTCGTGTGCGCCGACGCGGGCGAGGGCGTGACCGCGCCAGCGGTCGAGGTGGGAATCACCGAGGAAGAGGAACGGTAGCGCGGGGTCGATGGGGTCAGTGGGTAGCAGGCTGGAAGCGGTGTCGAAAGCTTGCCGTGCGTCATCGGCAAGACCGGCGGCGGCGAGTGTCTCGCCGTGTGCGGCGGCCAGCCAGGCTCGGAGCAGGGGCGCGGCAGCACCGTTGGCGATGCTGCGGGCGTGGGCGAGCTGGCCGACGGCAGCGGCGGTTTCGTCGAGGTCGATGAGCACGAAGGCTTGTTCGGCGGTGGCGTGGGCGAGCAGCGCGGGCGAGTCAGCTTCGCGGGCGGCGGCTTTGGCGCGTTCGTAATGGCTCCACGCTTGGGCGAGGGCAGCGCGGTCAGATGCTTGCCATCCGGCCAGCGTAGATGCCTCCACGAGTACTCTAGCCAGCGCAGACATCTGCGGTCCGGCCCGATAAGTCAGTAGTTGCTGTACCTGGTCGATCTGGGTGCGGAGCTGGTCGAGCATGGTGAGCCCACCGAAGCGCCGGTCGAGGTGTCGGGCATGGTCAATTTGGCGGCGGAAGATGTCGACGGTCTCCCTATCGACGGTGCGGGCTACTGCGAGCCGGGCGCGTAGTTCGGCGGCTTCGGGGTCTTCTTCGGGTTCGTCAGGGAAGCCGAGTTCGGCGTTGGTGCGGCCGTAGATCTCGCGGAACAGCCGCCGGTAGATCTCGCTGGGTTGTTCTTTTCCGTTCTCCCATCGCGAGAGCTTGGTCTTGAGGCTCGCCCTGGTCGCGATCGGCAGGTTGAGTGTCTCGCCGCGGCGGGTGAGGAGCTCGATCACCTGGGCTGCGGTGTAGCCCAGGTGCCGGCGCACGGTTTGCAGCGCCGTCAGCATGACCGGCTCCTGTCCTGAATAAACCTGCGTTTACCTGCGCAGTTAATGGTGGTTAATGGCCGGGTCATTAACCGGTGACAATTACGAAGCGGCACCTGTTCGGCGTTTCCTAGGGCCATGCAGGAAACCGCAGGAATTACGAGCGGCCAGTCTGGTCTAGCCATCGCGGGCGGCCAACTCGTCCAGTTGTCGTTCGATGGCGGCCAGGCGACGGTCGATCGAGGTCAGCCGGGCCGTAACGGGGTCCACCGGCACGGACACGGGCTGGCCTTGATCGGGCGGAGTGTGACCGCGCAACACGGCGTCGAGATGCTCGGGGTGCCAGCCCAGCGCCAGCGACACCGCTTCCAACGTCCGGGTATTACGGCGGCGCTGGGTCGTGTTGCGATGAAGTTCGCGCACGATAGCCACCGATACCTGAGCCCGTTCGGCCAACTCGCGTTGCCGCCAGTTGAGTTCGATCAACCTCGTATCGATCGCCCTGGCGACCGCCGCCCAGTCCTCTGTCACCTATTCCTCCGCGCTCCGCCCTTGAGTGCCGAAGAGTAGTGCCGACCGTCGTTTCACAATTCCGCGCGTTCATCCTGCACTGAAATCAGTGCTCTGTTCCGATGACATCACGCTTTCGATGGGGGGTTGAGTTATGGACAGCAACAACGAAGGCGCCGGGAGTCCGGCGTTCTACACCGTCCCGGAGGCGGCCCGGCTACTGCGCGTGACTCCGGCGACGATCTATCGCGCCATTCGGGAAGACGCCTTCCCAGCAGTGCGGATCCGCACCCGCTACATCATCCCGGCGGCGGCCGTCGACCGGCTCGCCGCCGAGGCCGCCGAGACCGGCGGGTGCGTAGACGTGGCGCAGATGGCCGCGCAGCGGCGCACCGCTCGTGAGGCGGCCCGCGCCCGCGGTGGTGCGCCGTGGTGAACCACGCCAACCACCCGGGCTACGAGGCCATAGCAGCCCGGCTCGACCGGTGGCAACCAGTCCCGACTGACGTGCTGACGGGCGTCGTGGTGCGCGGCGGGCTGTGTCTCTGGAGACTTTGGCCGGTCGAGGAACCGGACTGGGACGACTGCGCGCCCAGCGACCGGCACTTAGCCGCGCGGTTGTGCGCCGGGTGCCCGGTCATCGACCAGTGCCGGGAGCTGGACCTGCGTACTGCCGGGGTGGACACCACTGGCGTGTGGGGCGCGCTGGCCGAAGACGACCGGCGCGCCCTGTATCCGATCTGGCAGCGGCACCGCCAGCAGCAGAACTTGACAGATCAGCAAGGAGGGCCGACGCCATGACCATCGACGTGACCCCGACGCAGGTGGTCGCCGTGATCGGCGTGATGCTGGTCGTGGTCATGATGTGGCGCTCGGGTACCCGGCGAGCCCGGCGGGCGGTCGACGCCGCCCATGCGGCCTCCCGGGTGGTGTCGCTGACCGGGCAAGTGCTGGTCACCACCGGTGTGATCGTCGGGGTGCAGTGGGTGGCGATCGCCTACGCCCGGGGGAGCACCCTGTTCTGGGTGGTGCTGGCCCTGCCGGCGCTGATCGCCGGGCACGTGCTCACCAAGGTCGTGACGGTGACCTCGCTGGAGGTCACCCCCCAGCGAGGTGACCGGCGATGAACACGCCAGACGAGGCAGCGGAGGTGGCAGCCGCTGGGCGGTCACCTGCCCGGGCCACCGGAGCTGTCGGCGAGACGGCCGAGCCCGGATCGGTGGTGATTCCAGCCCCGGTCGTCCCCCGGGTGTCGGGGTCGCAGCTGCGACCGGCACCGGAGGTGCTCGACGGGGAGCTGATCACCGACGTCGAGTACAGCCGCCGTAAGGACCGCCACCGCCTGCCCGTACTCGCGGTGGTGGCCGTGATCAGGGAGTTGGATCGCCCCAAGAAGGTCACCGCGGCTGTGGTGTCGCGGGTGAAGCAGTTCGCGCGGGTGGCGGCTCGCGCCGTTTACACGGTGGGTGCGGGTCACGGGAGCTGGGTGCGTCGCGCGGTCGACGCGCTCACCTACGGATCGGCGCGGGAGCAGGTTCGGCTGGCCCGGCTGGCGGGGGACCGGGAGGCGCTGGCTGAGTGGACCGAACGGTTGGTGACGCTCAAAGACGGTCGTGCCGAGCGGCTCCGAGCGCTTCCGGCTACATTGATTGCGGGGCTCAGAGCACTTCTCGTGGTGGCGTGTGTGCTGGCCGGACTGTTGGTCGTCGTCGGTGTGTGGTTGGCGTTCACCCCCGACAGCATGGGCTGGTCCGGCTGGTGGTCGCTGATCAGGCACATCCTCCACGGGGTGCTCACCGCGCTGTCCGTTGCCGTGCATGTGGTGGTGTGGGCTGCGGTGCCCGTGCTGCTGGTTGCGGCGTGGCGGGAGGGACGCCGGGCGGCGACCGCGCCACGGTGGCTGTTCTCGGCGGATGAGCGCGCGCAGCAGGACGCCGAGATCACCGCGGACCTGATCACCGCTGCGCTGCGGCACGTCAAGATCCCGGCGTTGAGCCGCTACCTCACCGGTGGTGGGGTGCTGGAATACGTGGTCACCCCGCGGGAGCAGGGTGGTGGTACCTATACCCAGGTCCGGCTGCCGATGGGGGTCGCTGCCGCTGAGCTGCTCTCCAGCGCCAAGGTCGAGTTGCTGGCCGGCAACCTCGGGCGCCACCGCCACGAGGTGTGGCCTCAGCGGGAGAAAGACACCGACGCCCGCGTGCTCGATTTGTGGGTCGCTGACAAGGGCACGATGGACAAACCCGCCCCATCCTGGCCGCTGCTGGCCGACGGTGAGGTCGACGTGTTCCGCGACCGGCTGCCGTGGGGTGTGACCATGCGCGCCGAGCAGATCACGGTCGGCATGCTGCAAAAGCACTGGCTGATCGGCGCCACCTCCAAGCAAGGCAAATCCACCGTGCTGCGGCTGCTCGCGCTGGGGTTGGTGCTGGATCCCACGGTGGAACTGCACATCGCCGATCTCAAAGGCGACGGCGACTGGACGATGTTCAAGCCCCGGGCGGTGACCCTGATCGAGGGCAGCTCAGACGAGCACGCCGAGGCCACCGCCGAGATGCTCGAGTGGGCTGTCGGGGAGGTCGCACGCCGCTACGACGCCAAACGAGCCGCTGGGATCGTCGGGGCGATTCCCCGCGAGCTATCCCGCCGCAGCGGCTCGGGGTTCCACCCGATCTACCTATTCATCGACGAGTGCCAGGTGCTCTACGGTGCACCACACCCCATCGGGGGCAGTAAGGACGATGCCCGGGCCTGGCGGGCGGCCAAGAAGCTGCACGACCAGGCCCGCGCGGTCAACGTGCACCTGCTGCAAGCCACCCAACGCCCCGACGACCGCACCCTGCCCGCCCGAGTCCGCGAAGGCGCCCACGTCCGCTGCGCGCTCAACGTGCCCAACTACGAGACCGCGAAAATGATCCTCGCCGATGCCGCCGACCGCGGCGCCCGCCCCCAAGACCTCCGGCCCGGCGCCGACGCCGGCACCGTCGTGGCGACCGGTGAAATCGAGGACATCCCAAAAGGCCAGGCATTCGCAATCGTGCGCACCCACTACGTGTCCACCAACAACGCCTACACCGTGATCACCCGTGCGATGGACATCATCAGCCGCAGCGGCCGGACCATCAGCACCGACCAGCCCGTTGTCCCGGAACTCGCCCGGGACCTCCTGGTCGATGTCGCTGTGGTGCTGGACGGCAGCGACAAGCTGCGGTCGGTCGACGTGCTCCACCAGCTGCGAGCACACTGGGAGGCAACCTACGGCGGGTGGTCGGCGCAGCAGTTCGCCACCGCACTAGACCACCGCGGAGTCGAGGTCAAAAAGCGCAGCCTCGACGGACAACCCGGCCAACGCGTCGTGCTAGCCGCCGACGTCACTGCCGCACTCGACACCCAACACCCCGAAACCTGACCGTTCCCTAGCCGACCCGGGGTGAGGCAGACCGTGAGGCACCAACCCCCGGCTAGGGCACATGCCTCATCTCCACACCAGGGCATTGCCTCGCCTCTGAGCTGCGGCAAGGCAGACAACCCAGAGAGGCAGACCGGCATTTACCACTCCGTATCGGACGGTTTCCACGGTCTGGGTGGGTGCCCCCTGACTGCCTCAGGTGGCGCCGAGCCGGGGAGTGGGTACTTGTAGGGTCGCTTGCCGTTGCTGACACAGCCACTCGTATCGGGCTGCGCCGGAATCGGTGAGCGTTGCCCGCCGCATGCCGTAGGGATCCTGGTCGGCCAGCGCTACCAACCCGCCCGCGAGTGACTCGGTGAGGGCGCCCGTGACGTAGCCCGGTACCCGGTGCCCGCCATCGAGCCAGCAGCCACCTGTCCGGGCTATGCCACCGTCGGTCACCCGGCGCAGTGCTATCCAGTCGTGCAAGTCGGCTCCCGACAAGGCGGTCATGACAGCAGTCGCCGGGTCACGGCCCCGACCGCGGCGTGGCTGTGCGCACGGAACATCCGCCACAGCCACCCGGGCTGCCGATGGCGCGGTCGACCGACCGCAGCCGTGGCCGGCCGTAACATCGCCCTGCACCGTGGGCACGGCGGACCGACCGGTGCGATCAGTGGCGCGGCTGAGACGACATATCCGCACAGTGCCGCGTACTCCCCGTTTCGCCGTCCGGCAGCCGCGTTCTCGTCGGTCACATCGTGGGCCTGACCGTCGCGACGGCAGGTGATCGGGATCGTGTACAGCCGCTCAGCCACGGCAGTCACTGTCCGCTGACTCCGAGCGATCCGGGCTGCTCGGTGCCGTGAGCACGCACACCAGATGAGGGCGGATGCCGACCACGGTGTCCTCGTTGTCAAACTGCACGGTCAGGCGGGTGGTGCCGCGGCCGAGGACCTGGCCCTGCTTGTGCAGTCGCGACGGAAGCGCCCCGTAGCTCTTGCCCACGGCGATCTGTTCGATCCGGCAGTGCTGCGGGATGGGGGCGCCGTGGGTGTCGCGCCACGGGTCGTAGCCGGGTCGTGGTGGTCGAGCAGTCATGACGGTCGGCACCTCGCTTCCGTGATCACTGGAAGTCACGGCCGGGAGCCGGAATTTCTCGGCGTCTCCGGTTCCCGGCCGTGACGTAGAGCCCCGGCGGTGCTTAGGGCAGCGCGGCACCGGGACCCCTGCCCGTCCCGCGTTCGAGACGAGCTGAAATAATCTTGCATCCAGCTTGGTATCAGCGGAATGACCGCTGCCCGCCATCAGAACGCCACGGACACGCCACACCGGGGAGGTGAGCCGGCTTGACCGACCGGCCAGCACGAACACTGCTCGAACAGCGCATCCGACAGCGCTGCATGACCTTCGAGGAATTCGTCGACCACGCCATCGCCTTCGCCCACGACCATCACGAACCGGGCACCCTGAGCCTGCGCCACCTGCAACGACTCGCCAGCGGCCAGCCCCACGGCGCGCTCCGCCCAGCCACCGCCCGACTCCTCGAAAAGATCTTCAACGAGCCCATAGCTGCCTTGCTCGCACCACCCACAACCATTACCAGCGGCGACGGTGACAACCCCGCCAGCGAACTACGACAGCTCCTCGACACCGTCCGGCGCGTCGACCACTCGACCATCGAGCTTCTGCACCAACAACTCGACGCGATCCGCCGACTCGACCGGCAGTTAGGCGCGATCGTCGTCCGCGACGAACTCAACGCCAAGATCCGCCAAGTCCACCGGCTCACTACCCACAGCCTCGCTCCGGGCACCCGGCAGCCACTCGCTGCCCTGCTCTCCGAGATGCACACCCTCGCCGGATGGCAAGAACTCGACTTCAGCGACCTGGCCCAAGCCTGGCAACACTACGAACACTCCCGATCCGCCGCCGCACAATCCAACTCCATTCCCCACGAAGCGCACGCCGCCGCAGAACAAGCATTCGTCCTCATCGACGCCGCAGCGACCGGCGACGCCGTCGACCTACTCGATGGAGCCCGGCGCCGTGCCGACACCGCCGCACCCCACATCCTGCGGTCCTGGCTCGCTGCCGCCCACGGCGAAGCCCTCGCCGCCCACGGCGACCAGACCGCCAGCCTGCACGCATTCGACCGAGCAGCCGAACTACTACCCAACGACCCAACCGACGAACGCCCCTACGTCGCACTCGACACCGTGCACCTCGCCCGCTGGCGCGGCCACGCACTCGCCCGCTTCGGCGACCCCCACGCCATCACGATCCTCACCGACGCCCTCAACCGACTCGACCCCACCTTCGTCCGCGCCGAAACAGCACTCCGCGTCGACCTCGCGACCGCCCACGCAGCCAACGGCGACCGGGACGAAGCGCGTGCCCACGCCGACCATGCCGCCCGGCTCGCAACGCAAGTCGGCTCAGCACGCCAGCGGCAGCGCATCACAACTCTCCTGGCCAACGCCTGCTGCAAGGACTAGCGTCGCGTAATAAATAGTTCTTGCTGGGGGGATTCCACTTCGCGTGACCTGGTGCATCGCGCTCGTCGGCTGCCATCAGACCTGGCGTAACTACCAGCGCAAGACGAGCTTCGGTTCGCACCCGCCGGGCTCGGCGATCTCTAACTCATAATCATTGATCCAGTCCTCACCGTCACCGGTTTCGGTCGGTGCCTCGAGTCTGGCTATCGCGACCAGGTGCCCGCGGAACGAGTCGGGCTGGTTGATGTCCGCACAGGCATGTCGACGCGGGTAGCGGCGGCCGTCGGGTCCGCGCAGAGTGATTTCCCACAGCTGTGAAGCCGTCTTCGTTGGATTCTCGCTATCAGCGTGACATTGGTCAGCGGCACATTCGGGGTCGTATTTCGTGTTACTGGTTTTATCGGAAGTCTTGCCGCCTGGTTGCGATTGAACTGATTCGGCTACCCAAGATGCACTGACCCGCACAGTAGCGCGCTGGCCCCGGCTTACGTCGACCAATTCCCAGTCTGCGAGTAGAGATAACGCGCGATGCGCGGTTCCGGTTGCCACTTGGTAGGTCTCCGCGAGTTGTTTGATGGTAGGTAGTGGTTTATTGGCGGTATACCTGCCGTCGAGGATTGCACTGCGCAACTCGACCGCGATCCGCTCGTACGGCGCGCGCGGATCGGCTAACACGCGCTCCATCCCGGCGGGTTGCGCTGCTGGCCGGTTCGGGACGCGGGAGGCCAAGCCAGCTGCGGCACGCTGATCAGCCTCAGCGATCCATGCCGCGTACACCCGCAGCGTCGTTGTGCCGCCACCACTGTGGCCAAGCCGGCCGGCGACGGTACGGACGTCTACTCCGGCGGCGATGAGTTCGGTCGCCGAGTAGTGCCGCAGGTTGTGGAGATGTGTGTCGATCCCGGCGCGTTCTGCCATCCGGCGGTATCGCTGGGTGACTGACGAGGGCAAGAGGTGGGTGCTGCTGTCCGGGACGTTCGAGAAGACGAACGCCTCTTGACTGAGCGCTACGCTGAGTTCGACCGCGCGAGCGTCGCTTCGGTTCCAGTGGTCGGTGAGCACACTGATGGTTTCTGGATCCAGCGTCACATGACGGCGCTGATGAGTTTTGGTGTCCTTCTCTTCGGTTTCGGCGCCGTTTTGGGCGATGCTGCGGCGAAGGGTGAGAACGCTGTTGACCAAGTCGACGTGTTTCCACCGCAGGGCGCACAGTTCACCGCGACGAGCACCGGTCGTCATGGCGAGCCAGACCAGGGAGCCCCAGTCGGGGTCCTTCCATGCTTCTCGCAGCAGCTGCGCCGCCTCAGCGGTTTTCGGTGGATCCGGATCCGGGGTCGGGGATGCTGGTGGCTCGGCCTGGCTGATGGGATTGCGCGATACCCAGCGCCATTTGATTGCACGGTTGTATGCGCCACTGAGCAGGAAGTGAATCTGTCGTATGCTCGCGGCCGCCAGTGGCTTGCATTGGTGTGGTCGGCACCGCTGGTTGCAGTCGTGCTCGCCGGTGCTGCGATGTTCAACGAACGGACGGCCGTTGCAGTGCTCGCGGCAGCGCCGAAGCTCGGCGTAGAGGGAGTCAACGACATCGGCCTCAAGCCCACCGACCTTGACGTTGCCGATGAAGGGGCGAATGTGCTTCTCGGCGTACTTCCGATAGGTGGTCAGGGTCGTCTTGCCCCCAGCATGCAGGGCGAGGTATTGATC
The DNA here is from genome assembly GCA_050700055.1 of Pseudonocardiaceae bacterium. Classification (GTDB taxonomy): domain Bacteria; phylum Actinomycetota; class Actinomycetes; order Mycobacteriales; family Pseudonocardiaceae. The sequence goes on along the minus strand of JBOHGE010000020.1, from coordinate 828 downwards.
AAGCAGTTGGTTGACACTCGCGCTGGTCCGCGGGTTGCGACGCTCCTGGAGTTCCGCCAGCAGCCGGATTCGTGCGCCTTCGGCCCGTCGTTCGGCGTCCGGTCCAGCCGGAATGATCTCGATGAGGTCGTGCCGACGCTTCGTGACGGGGTCGACACCCGCATAGACGCGGACGCGCAGAGCGCCACTGGGCAGCTCGTCGATGCTTCCGCGCTGCCGCTTCTGCTGACTAGCTGCACGTGTCATGGCACCAGCATAGCCAACTTTGTGTCATGAACGGTGTCACGAGCACCCTAGCCAAGGAGGCTAGCTTGGTGTTTTCCCTGTTCAGACGTGGTGCCCCCGGCAGGATTCGAACCTGCGACACACGGTTTAGGAAACCGATGCTCTATCCCCTGAGCTACGAGGGCTGACCTGCGGCTTTGCCGCGACCGGAGCCTACCGCCCTGGCTCTGGTCCGCGGGTTTGGCTGGGCCGTGGGGTCCACGGCTGTCGCCGCAGGCAGTGTCTCATGGTCTTGATCGACCGCGAGAGAGGCGGTGATGCGGTCATTGATCGCGCCTTCCTGTCCGTCGATGCAGTTGGCGTAGATCTTGAGCAGCACCGCCAGGTCGTGATCGAGCCGCTGGGCAACCTCGGTGGCGGGCAAGCCGTTGTTGAGCCAACGCCGTGGGCGCTGCGCGCCGCCCTGAGGGATGAAATGCGTGTTGCTGCAGGTCGTGATCACCCGTACCTGGCAGCGACCCGCTCTGGTGTCGCCGAGTGCGACATCAGAGCTGCCGGGGCGGCTGCGGACAGCCCTCATGTCGCACTCGGCGACACCAGAGC
>JBOHGE010000019.1:0-91824 GCA_050700055.1 Pseudonocardiaceae bacterium | reverse complement strand
CGCCGGCTGCGCCGCGGCGCAGCCGGCGGCCGACCGGGGCCCGGGTGAGCGCAACAACCGCAGACAACAGCGCAGGCAGGACAGAAAAGACGCCGCTGTGGAGTTCCCCGGCCGGAACAAGGCCGGGGGACCGGCCCGCCGGGACTTCGTCAGCATCCAGCAGGTGAAACCCGACCTCAAGCGGGTCGAGCCGAGGTCAGCGGCGTCGACCGGCACGTTCACCAGCCTCTGCGGCACCAACCCCGAGGGCCACCGCAACTCGGACAACTTCATGGTCGCACCGGGCAAGCGCAACGGCGCCCAGCACGTCCACGACTACGTCGGCAACCGGTCGACCACTGCGTTCTCCACCGACGAGAGCCTGCACGCCGCCGGCACCACCTGCACCAACGGTGACCAGTCGACCTACTTCTGGCCGGTGCTGCGCAACACCGCGGCCCGGGGCGACGACGGCAAGGTCGACGGCGGCGGCCTGGACGGCAATGTCGGTGAGATCCTGCGACCTGTCACTGCGCAACTGCAGTTCCGCGGCAACCCCACCAGCCGGGTGACCCCGATGCCGGACGACCTGACGATCATCACCGGCGACGCCAAGGCCGCGACCAACCGCGGTGACGACGGCAACGCGGCGTGGACCTGCACCGGTTTCGCGGATCGCACCACCACCAAGTACCCGCTGTGCCCGTCGGGCAGCCGGTTGGTGCGCATCCTGGACTTTCCCAGCTGCTGGGACGGCGAGAACCTGGACTCGGCCGACCACCGATCGCACATCGCCTTCCCCCGACGGGACGGGACATGCGGTCGGGGCCGGGTGGCCATCCCCCAACTGCGGATGACGCTGACCTACGACCAGCCGGCCGACCGGCAGTTCGCCCTGGACTCCTTCCCCGACCAGCGACACAGCGCGGAGACCGACCACGCCGACTTCATGGCGATCATGCCCGAGGCGCTGCTGGCGCAGATGGCGGACTGCATCAACACCGGCAAGACCTGCTGATCATCGGCAGTCGGGGACCGGCCGGCCGAACAACCCCAGCAGGGCGTCGGAGTCGTCGTCGGCTGCGCTACGGTTGCGCCGGGCGTGCCCGCACACCACACACTGGTGCACCAGCACTACCCGGTCAGCGTGCGCCAAAACCCCGACCGGCTCCATCGCCCCGCCGCAGCCGGCGGCTCGATCGCCCGGGTTGACGTCGACATGTCGCGACCACAGGCACCGTGGGCAGTGGTTGGTGTACCCGCTGCCGCGCACCGGAAGGCCGCAGCGCAGGCAGGTGAAGTCCTCCCGGCGGCGGGTGAACGAGCGGGGTTGCGTCACCGGGCCAGCGTCCCATCACCCACCGGTAGCTGCCGACCGGTGGTTGCGCCTACCTTGGCCGGGGGGAACTCGACGTTACGCTGGGTCGATCAAAACCGTGACCCGGTCACAGCTTGGCAGGGCATGGGCCGGTCCAGCGAGGAGGTTGGGCATGATGCGGGTGGTGCGGGACGCCGACGGGCGCAGCTGGACGGTGCACAGCCGGATCAACTGGTCTGCGCCGGCGACGGAGGAGCAGTTCGAGCACGACGTGGCCGCTGGTTACGTGGCCGGCATCGTGATCTTGGTGATCATCGTCACGCTGGTGCTGTTCGTGTTGATCTGGACCCCGGCCGGGGTGGCAGGGCTGTCCTGGTTGGCGTTGTTGTTGCTGCTGGTACTGATGTTGCTGCCGATGCAATGGGCGCTGCGGCGGCCGTGGACCATCACGGCGAAGACCCCTGAACCGGTGGAGACCGCCGGCGAGCACTGGGTCGGCACCGTGCTCGGCGCGATGGCCGCCCGGCAGGACGCACGTCAGGTCATCCAAAGCCTGAAGAGGCGGTCCAGCCCGGACAACGGCACCGGACCGCTGCGGCAGGTCACCTGATTCAGAATCGATTCACACCGCCAGCGGTGCCGTGCCATGCCCGGCCGGAGTTTGCTTCTTGCTGTGACCCCGATTCGGCCGGCGCTGCGGTCTACCGCCCGCTCGGCTCAACCGAATTCCGTTGACCATTGCGTGCTCGCCGCCTCGTGGTGTTGCTCCGTCGGCCAGCCGGATCACCGCCGGTGCCACCTGGCGCAAGATCGCAGGCGTGGTGCGTCGCCCTGACCCGCCACTTTAGTGGCGCGTCAACATTGCCAGCGGCTGCCCGGACCGCGACGATGGGTCGGTGACCCTGCTGGCGGTACTCAGCGTGCTGTTCTGCACGATGTTCGCGGCTGGCTCGCTGTACTGGGTGCGGACCCGGGGGACGTTCGGCACCGATGCTGACCGCGCCACCTACACCGCGCTGCTCACCATGGCGCAGGCCTCGCCACCGCTGCGGGATGGTCTTTCGGCCAGCTCGGCGACCGCGGCAGCGCCGCATCTGCGGGCCTTGCTCAACTGCGAAGCCGTCGCCCTGACCAATGACGAGAGCGTGATGCTGGCCTGGGACGGCGAGGCTCAGCATCACGCCGAGTGGGTCGCCGAGGCGGCGTACCTGGTGGCGAGCACCGGCCGTCAGCAGGTCCGCAACCAGCGCGAGATGGACTGCGGGCGGGCCGACTGCCCGATCCGTGCGGTGATCGTCACCCCGCTGGAGGTGGACGGCAATGTCGTGGGGACCTTCGGGGTGGTCAGCCAGCGCAACCCCCAGGCCGTGATGCGGGCCACCACCGAGGTCGCCCGGTACGTCTCCAGCCAGCTCGAGCTGGCCGACCTCGACGAGTCCCGTTCCCGGCTGGCCCACGCCGAGGTGCGGGCGCTGCGGTCGCAGATCTCCCCGCACTTCATCTACAACGCGCTCACCACGATCTCCCACACCATCAAGACCGACCCGGAGGAAGCCCGCGATCTGCTGATGGAGTTCGCCGAGTTCACCCGGTACTCCTTCCGGGCCGCCGGCGAGTTCACCACGCTGGCCGAGGAGCTCAACAACATCGACCGGTACCTGATCCTGGAGAAGGCCCGGTACGAGGAACGGTTGCAGGTCAGGCTGCAGATCGCGCCCGAGGTGCTGCCGGTGGTACTGCCGTTTCTGGCGTTGCAGCCGCTGGTGGAGAACGCCGTGCGGCACGGGCTGGCGAACAAGCCCGGCGGTGGCACCGTGTCGGTGATCGCCGAGGACGCCGGTGCGGACTGCGTGATCAGCGTGGAGGACGACGGCGTCGGGATGGACCCGGCCCGGCTGCGCGACGAGATGACCGACTCCCACATCTCCGGCGCACATGTCGGGTTGGGCAATGTGCACGACCGGCTGCGGGCTGCCTTCGGTGACGAGTGCGGGCTGATCGTGGAGACCGGACCGGGGGTGGGTACCAAAGTCAGCATGCGAGTGCCCAAGTTCAGCCGTGGCGTACGCGCCGTCGCCCCACCGACCCCCACCCCAGCCCGCGCCCAACCCCCGTTGAGCGCCCAACCCCCCTTGAGCGCCTAACCCCGCCGGTGGCCTGCGCCGTGAGCTCGGCACAGCGCGTCCGATCAATGTCGGCCGGTCGCCGTAGGCTGGCCTGATGGACGTCAAGGAACTGACCTCACGGCTGCCGTTACCCGGCAACCAGCGGGAGCGCGGACCGGTGGTTGCCGCGGTGAGACTGCACGGCGTGATCACCCCGGTGCCGGCGCCGCTGGCTCGTGGAGTGATCAACCTGGCCGCGCTGGACACCGTGCTGGCTCGCGCCTTCGGTTATGACCGGTTGCGGGCGGTGGCGCTGTCGATCAACTCACCGGGTGGCTCACCCACCCAGTCGGCGCTGGTGGCCGATCGGATCCGTGGCCTGGCCGATCGTAAGGGTGTGCCGGTGCTGGCGTTCTGCGAGGATGTCGCCGCATCCGGCGGGTACTGGCTGGCCTGCGCCGCCGATGAGATCATCGCCCATGCCACCTCGCTGGTCGGCTCCATCGGAGTGGTCAGCCAGGGTTTCGGGCTACACGGCCTGCTGGAGCGCTTCGGTGTGGAACGGCGGCTGTACACCGCCGGCGTGAACAAGGCCCGGCTCGACCCGTTCCTGCCCGAGCGGCCCGACGACGTGGCGTGGTTGCAGGGCATGCAGACGGAGTTGCACGGCATGTTCCGGGACTGGGTGTGCGCACGCCGCGGTGATCTGCTGTCCGCGAGCGAGCAGGACCTGTTCACCGGTGAGGTCTGGACCGGCCGGCAGGCCCTGGAGCTGGGCCTGGTCGACAAGCTGGGCACGATGCGCGGGGAGCTCGCCCAGCGCTACCCGGACGCGGAGGTCATCACGGTCGAGGTGCGCCGGCCGCTGCTGGCTCGGCTGGGGCTGGCACCCGCGGCGAGCTCGCTGACCGCACCCCGCGGCGCAGAGTCCGTGCTGGCCCTTCTCGAGGCACTCGAGCACCGCGCGGCGTGGTCCCGCTTCGGACTGTGACCTGGCAGGCTAACCTGGGGTGTTACCGCCAACCGTGGACAGCAGTACCAGCCATGTGCAGGATGGTTGGTTTCGGGGCAACCGGGGTGCGGAAAGGCAGTCGATGAGCGACAACGACAGCAGTCCCGGGCTAGTGGTGCTCGCCGTGGACGACGAGAAGAAACCCATGTCGATGCTGCTCGAGGTGCTCAATGCCGAGCCGCGGATCGGCACCGTCCTGCAGGCCACCAGCGGCACCGAGGCGTTGGAGGTGTTGCGCTCGGACAAACGCAACGGCACGCCGCTGCCCCGGGTCGACGTGGTGTTCCTGGACATCCGGATGCCCGGGTTGAACGGCTTGGAGTTCGCTCAGGTACTGCACGCAATGGCCGACCCGCCGGCGATCGTCTTCGTCACCGCCTACGAGAACAAGGCGATCGAGGCGTTCGACATCGGCGCGGCCGACTACCTGACGAAACCGGTAAGCCGGGAACGGCTGGCCAACACGATGCGGCGGATCGTGCAGTCCCGGCGTAACGCGGCAGCACCGGTCGAGGAGTCAGGTAGCGAGGACGAGGTCATCCCGGTCGAGCTGGCCGGCACCACCAAGCTGGTGCCGCGCTCGTCGGTGCGCTGGGTGGAGGCCCAGGGCGACTACGCACGGCTGCACACCGGCCATAACCAAAGCCACCTGGTCCGCATCCCGCTGTCGCAGCTGGAGGACCGCTGGTCTGATGCCGGCTTCGTGCGTATCCACCGGTCCTTCCTGGTCGCCCTGCCACTGGTCACCGAGCTGCGGATGTCGGCGTCGGGTTACGTGGTCCGGGTGGGCACCGGGGAGGACGCCGCTGAGCTGCCCGTCAGCCGGCGGCATACCCGTGACCTCAAGGACCGCTTGGTGCGGGCGGCCAAGCAGGGCTGGACGTCGCGATGAGTACCGACCCGGTGCGCAACGAGCCTCCCGGTGACCCGTGGGCCGCGCCGGAGGACACCACTGCGGCGACGTCGACCGATCCGGGCCTGCTCAATGGGCTCAATGGGAAGGCCAAGCTCGGCAAGCGGGAGCGGGTCGTGCTCGCCAAGCGGCGCAGCAGCCGCCGGGTGGTGCGCACGCTGGCCGAGCTGGAGGATCAGACCGGCGTCGGTGAGGTACTGGTCCGTCAGCTGGTGGGAGTGCAGCTGGCGTTGGCGTTGCGGCTGATGCTGCTCAGCATGGCGGTGTTGGGTGCCATCCCGCTGACGTTGTGGTTACTGCCGTCGCTGGGCGCGGTCAGCGTCGGCGGGCTGCGGCTGCCGTGGCTGGTGCTCGGGCTCGGGGTGTATCCGTTCTTCGTGGCGGTGGCCTGGTCCTACATCCGCAGCGCCGACCGCAACGAGCAGGACTTCGCCGAGATGGTCGAGAACTGAGCGCGAGCGTGCGCGAGCCGGCGAACGTGCTCTTCATCATCGGCGCGATGATCGCAGTCGCCCTGGTGACCGTGATCAGCGGCCTGTGCGGGGCCAGAACCCGTTCGACGTCGGACTTCCTGGTGGCCTCCCGCGCCATGGGGCCGCGGTGGAACGGCGCGGCGATCTCCGGGGAGTACCTGTCCGCTGCGTCCTTCCTCGGTATCGCCGGGCTGGTGCTCAAGGAGGGGGTGGACGCACTGTGGTATCCGGTGGGATTCACCGCGGGATACCTCGCACTGCTGCTGTTCGTGGCGGCGCCGCTACGCCGATCCGGTGTCTACACGCTGCCCGACTTCGCCGAGGAGCGGTTGGGCTCGGCCCGGTTGCGCCAGATCTGTACCGGCTTCGTGCTCGTCATCGGTTGGCTCTACCTGGTGCCCCAGCTGCAGGGCGCCGGGTTGACCGTCGCCGCGGTGTTGAACCGCCCGCAGTGGGAGTGGGTCGGCGCGGCCGCGGTCGTCGTGATCGTGACGTTCAACAGCTACACCGGGTGGATGCGCTCGACCACCGTCGTGCAGGCCTTCCAGTACTGGATAAAGCTGACCGCGCTCGCGGTGCCGGTCTTCGTGCTGCTGATCCACCACGCCGGCGAGAGCTGGGGGTCGCCGGGTGCCCCGCTGCCGCCGTCGTTCGCTGAGGCGACCCAGATCCGCTTGGACCAGGCGGTCGTACTGCACGTCAGCGAGCCGATCTCGCTGAAGATCAGCGAGGCCGGCGGTGTCCCGGAAACGGTGACCTGGCCGCCCGGTGAGTACCCCGTCCGGGAAGGCACCACCCTGCATTTCGACGCAGGCAGCCGGACACCGGTGATCAGCGGTGCCGCAGTGGACCACGACAGCTGGCTGGGCCCGTTCAGCAGTCCGGTGGGCAGCCCCCTGCTGGCCACCTACTCACTCGTGCTGGCGCTCATGCTGGGCGCCATGGGCTTGCCGCATGTGCTGGGCCGCTACTACACCAATCCCGACGGCTTGGCGGCCCGCAAGACCACCCTGGTGGTGCTGGCCCTGCTCGGCATCTTCTACCTGTTCCCGATGATCTCCGGCTGGCTGGCCCGGCGCTACCTACCGAGCCTGCTGGTCACCGGGAATACCGACGCCGCAGTGCTGCTGCTGCCGCTGGCCGTGTTGCACGGCTGGCCGGCACAGCTGCTGTGCGCGCTGCTCGCCGCCGGGGCGTTCGCCGCTTTCGTCTCCGCCGCGTCCGGGCTGGTCACCAGCATCAGCGGGGTACTGTCCAGCGACATCCTGCCCGGCCGGCTGCGGTCCTTCCGGGTGGCCACCTTAGCGGCCTGGCCACTGCCGTTGATCTTCGCGCTTGCCGTGTCATCGCTGGACCTGGCCCAAGGCGTGGGGCTGGCCTTCGCGGTGGCCGCCTCATCGTTCTGCCCGCTGCTGGTGCTGGGCATCTGGTGGCGCGGGCTGACCGACATCGGGGCGGCGGCAGGTCTGGTGGCCGGGGGCGGATCGGCGTTGCTCGCGGTGCTGTGCGCTGCGGTCGGGGTGCTGCCGCCGGGGTGGCAGGCGTTGCTCGCCCAGCCTGCTGTGTTCACCGTTCCGCTGGCCTTCTTGACCATGGTGGTGGTGAGCCGGCAGACCAAGGATCGGGTGCCGATCGAGGTGACGCGCATCCTGCTGCGGCTGCATGCGCCCGACCGGCTGGGCCTGACCGAGGATCGCGACATCTCCCGGTTGGGGATGGCAGCCGGCCTGCTGCGACCGCGGAGCGGCCGGCACCGCCGTTAACCGCTGAGACCGGTTAACGTGGTGCACACGGTCGGCGACTAGGGTGACTCCCGGCTTGCCATCGATGACACAGTACCGGAAGTTTGATCATACTACCTGTCCTGGAGGTGTGTGCATGAGCACCACCGAACAGGTTGGCGGGGCCAAGGCTCCGTCGACCGTGGATCCCTGGACCAGCGCCCAACACAGCGCGGAGTTCACCACCCTGCGTGGGAGGCTGCACAGCTTCGCCTTCCCGATGACCGCGTTCTTCCTGGCCTGGTACTTCCTCTACGTGTTGTTGGCCGCGTTCGCCCCGCAGGTGATGGCCATCAAGATCACTGGAAACATCAACCTCGGGTTGGTCATCGGCCTGCTGCAGTTCGTCAGCACCTTCGCGATCACCTCAATCTACGTCCGGTTCGCGAACAAATACCTGGATCCGGTGGGCGACCGGATCCGTGAGCGGATCGAAGGAGCTGCCCGGTGATCGGATCGACCCCGGCTTTGCTGGCCCAGCAGACCGTGGGCGAGCCACTGATCAACGGCGGGATCTTCCTGTTCTTCGTCGTGGTCACCCTGGTGATCGTGATCCGGGCTTCCCGGAGCACCAAGACCGCGGCCGACTACTACGCCGCCGGGCGCAGCTTCACCGGCCCGCAGAATGGTGTCGCGATCTCCGGTGACTACCTGTCCGCGGCGTCGTTCCTGGGCATCGCCGGGGCTATCGCGATCTACGGTTACGACGGCTTTCTCTACTCGATCGGTTTCCTGGTGGCCTGGCTGGTCGCGCTGCTGCTGGTCGCCGAGCTGCTGCGCAACACCGGCAAGTTCACCATGGGTGACGTGCTGAGCTTCCGGATGCGCCGGCGACCCGTGCGGGCTGCCGCGGCGGTATCGACCCTGGCGGTGTCGTTGTTCTACCTGCTGGCCCAGATGGCCGGCGCCGGTGGTCTGGTCGCGTTGCTGCTCAACGTCCAAGGCCGCGGCGCCCAAGCGCTGGTGGTCGCGGTCGTGGGCGTCCTGATGATCATCTATGTGCTGGTCGGCGGGATGCGCGGCACCACCTGGGTACAGATCGTCAAGGCCACCCTGCTGATCATCGGTGCCGGTCTGATGACCGCCTGGGTGCTGGGCGCTTTCGGGCTCAACCTGTCCGCCCTGCTGGGCGAGGCCGCGGCGCAGTCGTCGCACGGAACGGCGGTACTCGAACCAGGTCTGCAATGGGGGGCCAGCACCACCACGAAGATCGATTTCGTGTCGTTGGCGATCGCGCTGGTACTGGGCACCGCGGGTCTACCACACATTCTGATGCGTTTCTACACCGTTCCCGATGCCAAACAGGCCCGCCGCACCGTGGTGTGGGCGATCTGGCTGATCGGCGTCTTCTACCTGTTCTCCCTGGTGATCGGCTACGGCGCGGCGGCGCTGGTGGAGGGTGGTCCGCAGCGGATCGCCAGCATGCCCGGGCAGGAGAACTCGGCGGCGCCGCTGCTGGCCTACGAGCTGGGCGGGGAGCTGCTGCTGGGCTTCATCTCGGCGGTGGCCTTCGCCACCATCCTCGCCGTGGTGGCCGGGCTGACGCTGACCGCGTCGGCGTCCTTCGCCCACGACGTGTACGCCAACGTGATCAAGCAGGGTGATCTGGATCCGGACAGTGAGATCCTCGTGGCCCGGATCACCGCCTGCGTGATCGGCGCGCTGGCGATCCTCGGCGGCATCCTCGCCCTCGGGCAGAACGTCGCCTTCCTGGTGGCGTTGGCTTTCGCGGTGGCCGCCTCGGCGAACCTGCCGACCATCGTCTACACACTGTTCTGGAAGCGCTTCAACACCAGCGGTGTGCTGTGGAGCATGTACGGCGGCCTGATCAGCAGTGTGCTGCTGATCATCCTGTCACCGGCGGTGTCCGGCCGGGCGACGTCGATGATCCCCAGCGTGGACTTCGCGATCTTCCCGCTGAAGAATCCCGCGCTGGTCTCGGTGCCGCTGGCGTTCCTGCTCGGTTACCTGGCCACCGTGCTGAGCAAGGACGAGGCCGACGGTGCGAAGTTCGCCGAGATGGAGGTGCGGGCGCTGACCGGCGCCGGTTCCGAGAAGGCGCTGGCCCCCGGCAGCTGACCGCCGGCTCTGGCTGCCCGGCTCTGGCTGCCCGGCTCTGGCTGCGGTCGGTGGTGACCGTGTGGCACGATGCGGTCATGACGTCTGCCGTACCGGCCGTGGCCGTGCCCAACGTCCCTGACACCGCGGCCCTGCTCGACGTCCGTGAGGACGACGAGTGGGTCGCCGGGCATGCTCCGGGAGCTGTGCACGTCCCGATGGGGCAGGTGCCGCAGCGGCTCGACGAGCTCGCCGGCACGCTGGCCGACCGCCCGGTGCACGTGGTGTGCCGCTCCGGGGGGCGGTCGGCACGGGTCACCACCTACCTGGTGCAGGCCGGGTGGGATGCGGTCAACGTCGACGGCGGGATGCGCGCCTGGGCTGCCGCCGGGCGCCCGATGGTGGCCGAGTCGAACGCGGCACCCAAGGTCTTGTAGGTGCTGGTGATGCCGGCCCAGCCAGCATCCAGCGGGGCGCCGTACACCGGTCCCCCGTCCTATCCCATCCCACCACGCTGGGGCTTCGCCCGGCTGGTCCCGCGGGGCGCGCCGGCGAGGGCAGGCTCCACTATGGGTCCGGTCGAGCAGATGCGCGCGCTGGGCGCGGTGGCGGTCCCGCTGCTCGGGTTGACCGCCGTGGTCATGCTGGCCGGCGCCGGCGCCGAGGCGTGGCGGTACGCCCTGTTGCTGGACAGCCGCACCGACGCGGTGCCCGCCGGACCGCTGCACACCAGTGATGCACTGGTGATCACCGGGGGGGTGCTCGCCCTGCTCGCCGGTCTGCTGGCCGGCGCGGTGACGGTGGGGTGGCTGGTCCGCGCCTGCCCGGTAGCAGCCCGGGCTGCCGGGGTGGCGCCGGCTCGACAGACCTGGCAGCTGGTCGCAGGCGTGCTGGTCCCGGGAGTGAACCTGCTGGTCCCGGGGGCGGTGCTGGCCGAGCTGGAGCACGCCGCACTCGGTCGTGACCCGGACCGCCGCCCCCGCCCGTCGCGGCTGGTCGTGGGCTGGTGGGCGGTCTGGGTGACCGGGCTGTTGCTGGCGGGCACCACCATGCTGTGGAGCCTTCGGGACGGGGTGCAGGCCCGAGCCGACGGAGTGCTGCTGCACATCGCCACCGACCTGGTGGCCGGGGTGGTCGCGATCATCACGATCGTCGTGGTGCGGCGGCTGACCTGGTTGCTCAGCCCACCGACCCTGATCAACGCCCGCCGGATGGTGCGCGTGCCTCATGGCCCGCGCTCGTGAGTGGCATTGAGTGCTGGAACACTGTTACGCACTCACGAGGTCACGGGGGGCACGCGATAGCGTGCCCCCCGTGACCAGAACCCGCCGCACCACCGACAATCCCCGCCGGCCGTGCCCGTGCGGATCCGGCAGGAGATACAAGGCCTGCCACGGCGACCCGAGCGGCCCTCCGGACGTTGTCGTCAGCCGTCCTTTCGCCGGACTCGCGGCGGAGTGCCAGCTCATCGCCCTGCGCGAGTTCGTGCCGTCGGCAACCGCGCCGCTGGTGCCGGCGCCGCAACCCGGTCGGGACGTCACGCTGGCCACCGTGCTGCCGACCGCGGCCGCGGCGATAGTGCGGCCCGACGGCACGGCGCTGGTCGCGTTGCAGGTGCTGACCAAGTCCAGTGACCTGTCTCGCGACCTGGGCCGGGCGGTGGCTTGGGCCTCGACCGCGGAGCCCGGCTCGGTGCTGCCCACCGCGAGCACCACCGTCGAAGGTGAGCAGATCCGGCTGCAGGACCTGTTGGCCCGCGACGCACTGCTGGACGTCACCCTGCACCACGATTTCGCTTGGTGGATCCCCGGCGAGGAGACCCCGTCCGGTGAGGCGGCACAGGCGATCCAGCGGGCCAATGCCGCGATCATGCCGACCGAAGCCGTCATCGGGGACGGGGTCGACGCCGCCTACTGGGTCGACGCCGGCGAGAAAGCGCACCTGCGGTGGGTCCGCCCGGAGCCGGAGGAGCAGCTGCTCAGCGCGCTGGCCCGGCTGGCTGCCCGGCATGAGCTGGACCTCGGCGACGGCTCGCGCTACGCAGGCTCGTTCCGGGCGCACGGGGTGCTGGTGCCGGTGTGGGATCTCGACCGCGAGCAGCACGCCCGCGAGTGGGTCACCCCCGCCGAGACCTTCGCCTCCCGCCTCACCCAGTCCCTGGACTCCCTGGCAGACACCCCCCTCACCGATCACGAACGCCGAGCCCTCAACGCCCTACAAGCCCGCCAAATCACCCTGCGCTGACCCTGTTTTCCGCATTCAGCGGGCTCAGCGGGGTTTCACAGCTCGAATAACCCCGCTGAGCCCGCTGAATGCGGAAAACAGGGTTAAGGGAGCCAGGAGAGGTGGGGGCGGAGCAGGGCGTAGCCGACGAAGGCGGCTACATCGATCACAGTGTGGGCGATGATCAAGGGACACAGGCGGTTGGTGCGCTGCCATACGGCTGCGAACACGGCACCCATCACCAGGTTCCCGGCGAACCCACCGAAGCCCTGATAAAGGTGGTAGGAGCCGCGTAGCAGCGCGCTGGCCAGCAGCGCAGCGCCCGCCCCCGAGCCCAGCTGACGCAACCGGGTGATCAGGTACCCGACCACCAGCAGCTCCTCGGCCAGCGCGTTGGCCGCTGCCGCGGCGACCAGCACCGGCACCCGCCACCAGGTGTCGTCCAGCGCCGACGGCAGCACGGTCAGGTTCAGGCCGGCCGCTCGGGCCAGCAGGTACAGGCCCAGCCCTGGCATGCCGATCACCGCAGCCAGCCCGAGACCGAGGCCGGCATCCCGGCCGGTGCACCGGCGGTCCAGGCCAACGCTGCGCAGCGCGACACCGCTGCGCCACAACAGGTAGGCCGCCAGCCCGGCCCAGGCCAGCAGCTGGATCACCCCGGTGAGCTGGTAGGCGAGGTCCAGCAGCTCGGCCTTACGGACCGGCGCGTTGATCGCCACCGATCGGTCCCGCAGGGACCCCGGCGCCAGCAACGCATCCAGCAGGGACAGCAGGCTGCGCAGCCCGGACAGTCCCAGGGTCACGGCGAGCACCAGAGCTATCTCGACGATCAGCGCACACCGCTGGGCGGGATCGGTGACCAGCGCGGGCTGCTCCGGCCGTACCGGAGCACGCCACCGTTCTCGCACGCCGTGACGCTATCCGGCTCGCCGCGGCCCCGCGTATGGTGGCCGCGTGTGGCGATTCGCGCTGTCCCGGCGGTGGTGGGCCGGGCACCTGCTGGTCGTCCTGTGTTGTGGACTGTTCATCCGGCTGGGGCGCTGGCAGTGGGACCGTGCCGAGTCCGCCACCGGTGGCTGGAGCAACCTCGGTTATGCGCTGCAATGGCCGTTGTTCGCGGCCGTGCTGGTCGCCGCCTGGGTCCGTTTCCTGTGGCTGGAACAGCATCGCCCGGACCTGCCTGCCGCAACGCCACAGCAGGTCGAGCACCGCCCGAGACCGAAGGACGACCCCGACGATGAGCTCGCCACCTACAACGCCTACCTCGCCCGGCTCGCCGAACAGGACCGGCAGAGCTGAGGCATGGCTGCTCGGTTACCGGATCGCCGCCTACGCCACCGGGGTGATGCTGGTCGTGCTCACGGTGTCCATGGTGCTGCGTTACGGCTTCGCCGACGAGCGGCTCGTCTGGAGCGGGCCGGTGCACGGCTTTCTCTACCTGGGGTATCTGGTCTGCACGGTCTTTCTGGGTACCACGATGCGGTGGCAGCCCGGACGGATGGTACTGGTGGCGTTGGCCGGCACGATCCCGCTGATGTCCTTCGTCGCCGAGCGCACCGTCACCCGCGAGGTGCGGGCCGGGCTGGTGACGTCGCCGAGGTGAGCCCTGATAGTGACCGAACGGAGTACCACTAAGGTGCATCGGGTGTCAACGGTGCTGAATCTGCATGCTTCCGTTCCCTGCGGCGTCCCGCCCCTGCTCGCCAGGCTGGTCGATGACGCGGCGCTGTTCCCGCCCTCGGTGACGAGCCTGGTCGACGTCGTCGCGACGCATCTGGCCACCCGCCACGAACCGTACGCTGGGGTGATCGGCTTCCTGCTCTGCCCGACGTCACGGCTCAACGCCCTGGTCACCGCGCTGCGCAAGACACCACCCACCCGCCCGGTGGCGTTGTCGCTGGTGGCCAACACGGGCCTGGGCGGCCTGCCCAAGGCCATCTCCACCGCGTTGGACAACCCCAAGCTGCTGGACCTGCGGATGATCGAGGTGCCGGCACCGTCGGATGTGGACTCCAACTGGCTGGTGCAGCTCACCGAGTTCGTGCCCGACGACGTGGTTCGGGTGGTCGAGCCACGCCGGGGCCGGCCGGACTGGCTGGCCGGCGTGCGCCGGGTCGCCGAGGCCGGCTGCTGGCCCAAGCTGCGCTGCGGCGGCAGGTCCACGGAATCGTTTCCCAGCATCGACGAGGTCGCCGACTTCCTGGCCATCGCCGCCGGCACCGGCCAGCCGTTCAAAGCCACCGCCGGGCTGCACCATGCGGTCCGCCAGCACGACGAGCGGACCGGGTTGACCCACCACGGGCTGCTCAACATGCTCGTCGGCACCGCCCGGGCGGTGTCGGGCGGCAGCGTGCACGAGGGGTTGTGCAGCACCGACGCGGTCGCGTTGGCCACCGAGGCCAACGCGCTGTCCCCGGCCTGCTCCCGGGTGGTACGCGACGTGTTCGCCTGCTACGGGTCAGCGTCGCTGACCGAGCCGGTAGCCGACCTGATCCGGCTGGGACTGCTCCCGGACCCCGCACCCCGGCAAGAAGTGTCCCAGGGCTGACCAGTGCACGGTGCGGCCTTCCGCCGGGGCACCTCGTAGGCTCCCGCCATGGCCGTCACCGCTTACCTCGGACCCGAGGGCACCTTCGCCGAGCAAGCGGCCCAGGTGCTGGCTCCGGACGACGAGTTGCGTTCCGCGGTGTCGGTGCACGCGGCGATCAGCGCGCTGCGGGCCGGCGAGGTGGACGCGGCGTGCGTGCCGGTGGAGAACTCGGTGGAGGGCTCCGTGCCGGCCACGCTCGATGCCATGGCGCAGGGCCCGCCGGTGCTGGCGGTGGCGGAGACCGTGCTGCCGGTCCGGTTCAGCGTGCTGGTGCGTCCGGGTACCGGGGCGGCCGACGTGCGCACCGTGGCCACTCACCCGCACGCCGCCGCCCAGGTGCGGACCTGGCTGGCCACCCACCTGCCGAACGCGGCCACGACGCTGACCCCGTCGACGTCGGCGGCCGCGATCGCGGTGCTCGACGGCCAAGCCGACGCCGCGGTGTGCGCCCCGGTCGCCGTCCGGCACTACCCGCTGGCCGAGCTGGCCCGCGACGTGCACGACCAGGACGACGCGAAGACCCGTTTCTTGTTGCTGCGCCGGCCCGCCGCGGTGCCCCCACCCACCGGTGCCGACCGCACCTCGCTGGTGGTGGTGGCGGTCGACCGCCCTGGGGCGCTGCTGGAGGTGCTCGCCGAGTTCGCCCTGCGCGGGATCAACCTCACCCGGATCGAGTCCCGCCCGATGAAGCACACGCTGGGCAAGTACCAGTTCTTCCTGGACTGTGCGGGCCACATAGCCGAGGACGCGATCGGGGACGCGCTGGCCGAGCTGCACCGGCGGTGCACCTGGGTGCGCTTCCTCGGCTCCTACCCCCGGGCCGGTGCGGCGTCGTTGGGTCCCGGCCCGGATCCGGCTGGGTTCACCGCTGCCCGGGAGTGGCTCACCGCCGTGCGCGCTGGGCAGGGTGCATGACGCTGCGTCTGGTGCTGGCCCGGCACGGGCAGACCACGGCCAACGCCGAGGGCATCCTGGACACCCGCCTGCCGGGGCATCCCCTGACCGAGCAGGGCCACCGGCAAGCCGCCGAGCTGGCCGCGCGGCTGGCCGGCGAATCCGTGGTCGCGGTGTACGCCAGCCGGGCACTGCGGGCCCAGCAGACCGCGGCACCCGTCGCAGCGCGGCACGGTCTGGCGGTGCAGATCCTCGACGGGGTGCACGAGGTGGCCATCGGTGATCTCGAGGGACGCCAGGAGCCGGCAGACCACCACGCGCTGCACGCGATGTACCGCGCCTGGCACTCCGGTGATCTCCAGATGGCGTTACCTGGTGGTGAGTCGGGCAGCCAGGTGCTGGACCGTTACCTCGCCGACGTCGCGACGATCCGCGCGGCACACTCTGCCGGAACCGCGGTGCTGGTCAGCCACGGCGCCGCGACCCGGCTGGCCGTCGTCGCGCTGGCCGCCAACGTCGACGGCGCCTTCGCCGCCCCGCGCCTGCTCCCCAACACCGCAACCGTCCTGCTAGAAGCCGACACCACCGGCTGGCACTGCCACCGCTGGCACGACATCACCTTCTCCCGCCCGTAACCGCCGTGAACTCGACACCAGCGACGTTTTCCGTCATGGGAACGTCGCTGACTGTCGGAGTTCACGGCGCACCGGGATGGGGTGGCGACTCCCAAGTCAGCACCTCGTTGAGCACATCGAGCGCGCTGCCTTCCACTCGACGTTGCACCGGTCCATTCTCGACAACGATCAGTGCGGATGTCCGCCGGCGTACGGCCAGACAGTCGCGGCTGAATCCCGCAATGCGGATGACGTCCACCCAGCCACCGCTCACTCGGTGTCCCACCAGCGGACCGTCCTGGCCTGGAGCGGCCCGCTGGAACGTGAAGCCCCGCAACCGGGCGTGGTCGAGTAGTCGTTTGGCGATCACCACATCCGGGCTGTCCACCTCCATCGGCTAGCACCTCCCTTCCGGTAGTGGGCCACTATCCCGGCCCGCTACCGCGGAGCTGCCTCGGCCGGCCGCTTGGCGGTGCTGGCCACCACCGGCGAGCACGCCCAGTAGCTGGATGCGGATCCGGTGCCACACGATGCAGGGGAAGGGCCGGCGGCGTCCTGTTACCCGGGGGCAGGTGCGGCAGCGGCCTGCAGGGGTGGGCTGGTGGTGACTCAGGACACTGCGTAGCGCGTCGAGGGCACCGGGGTCGTGACCGGTCCGTTGCAGCTCGGTGAGCCTGTCCCACACCGAGTGCACCACGTTGCGCGCGCGGGGTGCGTCAGCCAGCCAGTCCCGAGTTCGGGTCGGCAGGTGCGGCATCGCGCCCCCGATGGGTCTCGGCGTCGTGGCGGCCGTCGGGTCGCTGCTGTGTTGGGTGCGGGTGTCCATCAGCCGCCGTCCGGTGTGCTGAGTACGCCTACCAGGTGGGGCAGGATGCTGACCATGGTGTGCTCGTCGTCGGATCGCACGGTCAGGCGGGTGGCGCCGCGAACCTGGCCGTGCTGGTGCAGCCGGGACGGCAGCGCCCCATGTCTGTTGCTCACCTCAACGTGTTCGATCCGGCAGCGCGGCGGGATCGGGATGCTGTGGGCACGGTTTCCGTCTTTTGGGGGTTGGGCTGATCGCCCGTCGACCGGCGGTGGGGGCGCGACGTCGTCTTCGGTAGCGAGGTCGGCCGACTCCACCGGCGCTGCGCTGTCCGGCTGGCGCAACCGTCCAGAGCAGGCGGAGCCGCTGTCAGTCACGCTACGTTCACGGTTGCTATCGCTCCAGCGTTGAGACATGCACTGCATGAGGGTGCGCTCCAAGTGGGCAAGGGTGCGTGCGCGTACCTGGCTGAAGTGTGGTCACGGCGCTGTCCGCGGGGAACGTGCTGGCGAGGCCCCGGTGGCCGACCGGTGAGGTACTACGCTCAGTGAGACTGTCCACTACCGAGAGAATCACAGGTGCGCCCCATGGCCACTGTCCGATGTTGGACCGGAGCCCACACCAAAGCACTGCGCCAGGCCATGCGTCTGAGCATTCGTGCCTTCGCCGCGCACCTCGGCGTCGACGCCCGGACCGTGAACAAGTGGGAAGCCCGAGGCGCCACCATCACCCTGCTCCCTGACACTCAAGCACTCATGGACACCGCCCTGAGCCGGGCTCCTGATGACGTGCAGACCCGATTCACCCAGGCCGAGCAATTCGACAACCAGGCCGGCGATGAACATACCGACTTGTCTGCGGTGAATTCACCCGGTCTGCAATTGACTGTCTGGCAGAGTGTCTCATCAGGTGGCGGAGACGAGCACGAGGCGTTGGAGCTCTCCCGGCGGGTAGCTGCGTCAGACGTGAGCGCTGAGACGCTGGGTCGGCTGGAAGGTATGGTCGACGAGCTGGCGGTTAAGTATCCCGTAACCCCACCAGAGGAGTTAGTCGGCCCGGTTCGTCGGCATGTGTCCTATGTCATGCGGCTACTCGATGCGCGTAAGACACTCGACGAACACCGTCGCCTGCTTATCGTGGGCGCTTGGCTCTCCCTTATTGCGGGCACACTGAATATTGATCTCGAACGGCGAACGGCGGCCAACGGCTGGCTCGCGACCGCTGCGAGCTTGGCACAGCAGGCGGATCAGTCCGAGATCTATGCCTGGCGTTACGAGACCGAGGCTTGGCAAGCGCTCAACAGCGGTGACTATCACCATGCGGTAGAACTATCCCATGCTGCACAGCAGCTCGCGCCACGCGGTAGCTCGGCAGCCATTCAGGCGACAGCTCAGGAAGGTCGGGCGTGGGCGCGGCTCGGCAAGGTCAAGGAGACACATGACGCGCTTAATCGGGTAGAGCGATTCGTTTCGCTTATGACGAAACCGGAGACACCCGAGCATCACTACCATTATGATCCAGACAAGGCAGAAGCCTATGTCGCCACCACCCTCGCGTGGCTCGGGGATGTGACATCTGAGCACCACGCCCGCCACGTCATCGCCACACTCACCCAGGAAGCCGAGGCCGGCCGCTGGCCACGTCGACTCGCCTCAGCCAACATCGATCTGGCCCTGGCTCTGCTTCTGACTGACCGCCTCGATGAAGCCTGTGCAGTCGCCCAGGATTCCATGCTCTCCGGTCGCCTGGTGGCCTCGAACCACTGGCGAGCGCTTGAGGTGGTCCGGACCGTCGAAGCCCGAACTCTTCCTGAAGCGTCTGATCTCCGGGAGGTGTACGAGCTGATGCGCCGGGGTGACTCCCGCTACGACACGTCGGGGAGATCACGTACTTAGGTCAAGGTCAGGCCGATAGCTGACCATGCACACGTGAACACCGGTCCAAACCCGGTGTCGCCGTTCAGTGGCAACTGATCCAGTCCACCACACTGCGAATCACGTCGGCCTGCCACCGTCGGCTCTGCGGATCGGCGTAGCTCGGATCGTCGTGGACGGCAAAGCCGTGCTGAGCACCATCAACCTCGACGAGCCGATGCTCGACTGTCAGCTGCTGCGCTGCCCACCGAGATGACTCCACCGGGATAAACGTGTCCCTGGTTCCGTGCACGAAGAGCGTCGGAGTTCGGATATCACCCAGCACGGTGTGCGGCTGAAGGTAGAAAACCTCGTTCAACAGTGGTCGACCGAGCTTGAACGTCGGCGAGTGAACGAGAAAACCCTGATCCAGCAGTTCGCGCCCGGCCTCCTCGCTGATATGCCCATCGTGCCAGTACGGTTTGTCGTCGACAAGGCGCTTTCGGTAGTTGAGCAGCGGGTTGAGCATGACCAGGCCGGCCAGCTCAGCCGGGTACTGGGTGGCGTAGTAACCGCAGATGCCGCCGCTGAAGCTGGTGCCGAGTAGGGCAGCACGGTCGGCGCCGATCCGGGCGCGCGCGAATTCCATAGCTGCACGTATGTCACTGAGGATGCCGGCAATCGTGAGGTCTTCCTGACGCCCCGCACTGTCGCCGTGGCCGCGCAGGTCACAGCGCAGCGACGCGATGCCTGCGTCAGCCAACCCCGCCGCTAGGCGCGTGAAGAAGCCGCCCTCCTCCCGCGTCACGCCCCCACCATGCACCAGGACAACCACCTGACGACCGTTGTCCGGCAGAACAAGCGTGCCGGACAGGTGGAGACCGTCGGGGGTGCGGACGGTTGCGATGACGTTCTGCACAGACATGTACGAACTCCCCTTAGCGCGTCAGCTTGTGAGCGGCGGCCGGTCTGCTTCGCCCCGACACCGGCGGCGAGCAGCTGGCCCGGTGGGGCCAACTACAGCTCGGCCTGGCGTTGACCCACGCCAAAGCCGGCCAAGCCTGGCAGCATTTCAACCTCGCCGGTGACGCCGCCGACCGGCACGGCGGCACCCACCCGTGGCTGATGTTCGGCCGCCCGGCCGTCGACGCCTACGCCGTGACCATCGACACCGACCTGTTCCGGCCCGGTGAAGCCACCCGCCCCGTCGAGCGATACGACCCCACCCAGCTGCCCTCCCGCACCCGCCGCGCGGTCTACCTCATCGACGCCGCCCGCGCCCACAACCTCCGTAAGAACAACCTCGCCGTCATCCACCTCCTCGGCAACGCCCTACGCGAAGCCAGCGAAACCGTCCGATACAACACCTTCGCCCGCACCACCACATTGGAACTGAGCAAACACAGCGGCACCCTCGGCACCGACGCCCGTCAATTCGCCACCGTCATCGGCCGCACCAACTGACGGGAAGCGGGAAGTCCGTCGCGGGTCGAGTACTCACAGACACCGCGCACCCGGCCGGCCACGCGACTGGCGGCACTGCGACTACAGGGTGTGCGGCGAGATGACCGTGGCGGGTTCGGCAGATCGACCACGTAGTGCCTGTGAAATGCTGGCTTCCTGCCATGCCGGGATCGCATGACCTCCTACCGCGACGAGCCCACGAGAACGTCCGAGCAGCGCTGGCGGACACCAGGGTCATCGTGATCAACGGCGCACGCCGGACCGGGAAGAGCTGCCTCGGCCGGCCGCTTGGCGGTGCTGGCCACCGCCGGCGAACAATCCCAGCAATTGGATGCGGATCTGGTGCCACACGATGCAGGGGAAGGGCCGGCGGCGTCCTGTTACCCGGGGGCAGGTGCGGCAGCGGCCGGCAGGGGTGGGCTGGTGGTGACTCAGGACACTGCGTAGCGCGTCGAGGGCACCGGGGTCGTGACCGGCCCGTTGCAGCTCGGTGAGCCTGTCCCACACCGAGTGCACCACATTGCGCGCGCGGGGGTGCTCAGCCAGCCAGTCCCGAGTCCGGGTCGGCAGGTGCGGCATCGCGCCCCCGACGGGTCTCGGCGTCGGGTCGCTGAGGGTGCCCATCAACCGCAACCGGCGGCGAGGTCGACCGACTCCACCGGCGCTGTGGTGTCCGGCCGGCCGCCGGGAGCTGTTTCAGCCGGCGGCCGGCCGGAGTCCGGGGAGCCACCGAACTGCAGCACGGAGGTTGCCAGAACCTGGCACGTCGGGCACCGGTGTCCGGTGGGCCGGGCGCTGGTGGCCACCGGCCATGGCATGCGATTGCTGCATGCTGTGACCGGAAACCTGATCAACTCGGTACCGCACTCAACGAGCACTGACCGCGCTGTTCGCGCCCGTCAGATCCACAACCCGCGAGGAAGTGCCGTGGTCGCGCGGATCCGGTGTCAGTCGAGCGTCGTTCATACAGTGCTGGCACGGTTCTTCCCTTTTCCTTGGTCTTTTGTGGACTTACGTCAGCACCTCGGGCTGCGGGCCCATGCGGGCCTGCGACTCGGGGCTTGAGTAACGAGTGAAGGCCATGAGTTGGCAGGTGGGGTAGCTGGTGAGATGGTGCGCACCTGGTCAGCGCTAGGCTGATGACCGGACTCACGATCTGGTAGCCCGAACGACAGGGGATAGGAAGCGCGTGACTCGTCGACCCGAACACCTCGCCGAACAGCAACGGGCGCTAGGCCGATACTTGGCGGCCCTTCGGGAAGCGGCCGGTCTTTACCAGGCGGATATCGCCCGGGCCGTGCCCTGTCACCGCACGACAGTGACGCACGCCGAAGCAGGTTCCCAGCTACCAGCAAGTGACTTCTGGGAAATAGCCGATCAACTCGTCGGTGCGAATGGTGCACTGCTCGCCCGTTACGACGAGTTGATTCACGCCAAAGCCGCCCACCTCGCCGAGCGGCAAGCCAAGCGACGAGCACGAGCGCACACCACCGCCCAACAGTTGGCAGCGACTTCACCACTCAAGCCCGAACTGACGTTGCCCGCGTTGCATGCACGAGAGAACACGCAGCGCGATTCAGTGGCGGGCGGCCCTGGAAACGTGGCGAGTCGTGAGCTGCTTCGACTGCTGAGCATGACCAGGGTGCTCGTCACGATGCCCGGCACGGATAATCTGCCGGATCAACCGGAACGCTCTTTTATCGATTCGAGCCGAGTCGCCGGCATACCCGTAGGCGGGTACGCGACACTCAACGAGCATCTGTGGCGCGTGTTCGTGCTATCCGAATTCAAGGGGTCCACGCTTCCACTGGTTCGCAACCAGCTCGACGTGCTTGTTGCCAGTCTTGGTCAATCGACGGAATACTCGACACGTCAGCGCCTCGGCGAACTGGCAAGCGAGCTGCTGCAACTGGCGGGTGAAATTTTCTTCGACGCCAATAAGTACAGCGACGCAGCCCACTGTTACACCTTGGCGGCCGCCGCTGGCAATGAAGCCGGCGCGTATGATCTATGGGCGTGTGCGATGACACGACACGCGTTTATCGAGATCCACGAACAGCACTTTGACAAAGCGCTGTCGATGCTGGAGTTAGCTGCACGCCTGACACAGAGAGGAAACCGATCGTTGTCAACGCGATATTGGGTTGCCGCTGTTCAAGCGCAGGCGTTCGCCGGCCTAGGGCAATCAGCCGCGTGCTATCGAGCACTTGACGCCGCCGAGCAGGTGCGCGCATTGCCGGGCGATACGAGCAACGGTGGATGGCTTCGATTCGACAGCTCCCGGCTCGCCGAGGAACGCAGCGCCTGTTACGTCCAGCTCCGACGTCCCGACCTTGCCGAAGCCACTCTCGATGCCGCCTTGCGCCAGAACCTATCCGCACGTCGCCGGGGCAGCGTCCTCACCGACCTCGCAATGATCGGGATACAACGTGGCGACGTGAATCAGCTTGTCACCCATGCTGATATGGTCTTAGAAATTGCCGCACGGACTGGATCGGGGTTCATCGGCCGCAAACTCCAAGGACTTCAAGGGCATCTCACACCACTACTCGGAAACAGTCGAGTTCGGCAGATCGATCAGCGAATCACAGCCGTATCACAGGGAGTTCCGGAAAATTAACGATCGAGTGACCATTCAGGGAGAAAACATTGACCGTACAGGGACGACTGTTCCGCGAAGCGTGGATTGCGGGGGTTGTGCGAAATCACCCTGGGAAGCCGAAGGCTAGCTACATCGCACCTTGGGATGAAACCCCCGAGTGGGAACGGGAGAGTGCTGCCGCCGTTTGCAATCAGGTGCGCGCATTCATCGAGGTCACCGGCGGAAGTACCGTGAAGCTCACCCGCTCACAGAAGGGAAGCTTTGTCGCGCTCTGCTGGATCGGGCAGATATATAAGCATTTCCCAGATCCGAAGCCGGCCTACGTGGCGGACTGGGACGATCTGCCGCGGTGGCAGCAAGAAACTGACGCGGACATTTTCGAGCGTATAGAGCAAGACGCTTGACATTGTCACCTGGCGCAGCTGTTCTTCGCCTTCCAGCCGGCCGAACGACTCGTGTGGTCGGTCGCCGATCGTGCCATGACCGCCGCTACCGACGCCCCGACCGTCATCGCTGTCGCGGTCCGATGCTACGCCCACGTCTACCGCAGCGGCGCGCAACTCGACACCGCCGAGAACGTCCTCGCCCCGGCAGCCGGCCTGCTTCGCCCCGACCACGGCGGCGAGCATCGGTCTCACTCACTGGCGGGAAGCCGATATCTGACACGGAAAGCCCGCCGGGGGTCGAGTGCGTCGTGAACTTGACGTCAGCGACACTCCGACCCGTCACAACGTCCTTGGCGTCGACTTCACGGGCACCGCGTACCCGGCCGCGCGGCTGGCGGCACAGCGACTGCGGGGTGTGCGGCGCGACCACCGTGGTGGTTTCGGCAGATCGACCACGTAGTGCCTGTGAGGTGCAAGTTTGCTGTCATGTCGGGATTGCACGACTTCGCGCCGGGTTGACCACGGCGATGGGCGACGCCGACGCGCTGGGGATGGAGCGTGCATACCGTCGACGGCCATGTCGGGACCTACGGCGGAGCCAAGCCGGTGGGCAAGGGGTGGAACAACAAACGTCCCCGGGTCCCGGGGGTGGCCTCGGTGACACGCTGGTCTGCGACTACCGGAGGCGGGCGGTGACGTTCCGCTCCGCCGGCCTGCCGGTGATGCTGCCCAAGGCACTGGCCGGGCTGACCCAGGTCACCGGCACCACCAAGATCATGGTCGGGTTCGACCGAGGCGGCCTACCCGGGCGTGTTCACCGCCTGCCGCGATGCAGGCCCGGACTGGGTGTGCCCGGATCCGCGCCGGCAACCGCTCAGCCGCCGACGCGAATCCTATTATTCGGCGCGATCTTACACTACGCCATCGCAGGATTAATCGTCGTCGTCGGCGCAAGGAGGCTCGACGCAAGGAGGCGCGTCGCAACTTGCGAAAAATTCGCTGCAGGAATGACCCATCTCGGTCGCTTCGTGGCCCATTCCGAACGACTCCAGACCGCCGTTCAGGCCGGTCACGGCAAAGTCGAGACGTTCGACTTCCAGACATTCCAGGTCAAGCTGAAGCCTGTCCACGATCTACCTCCCACTGGGCGACTGAACCTATTTACCTATCGGTGAGACCACGTTGCCGTACAGGACGAGGGCCGTTCGATCGAACGGTGCCGGACTGCCAGTAACTGGTTGGATTTTATCAGCAGTTCCTTGCGTGGATATCACCTCGACCGTACCGGCCTGGACCATCATTCAATGAGCCGACCTGGTACTTCCAGTACTGTCCCCTATGGGTGCGGACTCGCCCGTTGACCAACTCCGCGAACCCGGAACCGCCTCGACGAGACTGGTCCGACCGGCACACGGCACGATGCGCGTCAGTCGAAGCCCGGCACGGGCCAGCAACGTGCGGTACCCCGTCTCGGCACTCTCGCGACCACCGTTGTTCATGACCAGCATCGCCAGATCCACGTGCTTTCCGATCACCGCGGGCCGGGGGCCCGCCGGCAGCACGACCGCAGCCAGCAACATGCAGCACGTGTCGGCCATCGCGACCCGGCACCTACTGAGAATCTCCACTGCACGGTCGTCGCTCCAATTGTGGATGTCCGGGCCGCTTCCTGCTCACCGGCTCAGCGCGGCTATCAGCCTTGCGAGACATCCCCGATCTGTTAGCTGGCCACTCGGAGACCATCGAGCTGTGGCCGCTGTCCCAGGGTGAGATCGACCGCACCGATGATAACTTCGTCGATGCAGTATTCGAGCACGGCGCCGAGCTGACCGTCTCGAAGTCGCCGCTGCGCCGCGAGGACTACCTCGAACGGGCATTGCGGGGCGGCTATCCCGAGGCCGTGTGCCGCGCGGATCTCGGTCGACGCGCGCGCTTCTTCGAGTCCTACGTGTCAGATCTGATCAGCCGGGACGTCCGGCAGGTCTCGGAGATCGAGCGACCGGCAGACATGCGCAGATTGCTCAACCTCGTCGCAGCCTCGATGGCCACCCTCGCCGTTCCTGCTACCTTCGCCAACCATCTGCGACTTCCGGCCAGCACAGTCAAGACCGAACACGACCCGAAAATGATCACTCAAAGTTAGACGGTGGATCCAGGCTCGGGTACGTCGATCATCCGACAAAGACTGCGGTCCGGATCGGTATCGGCTTCACGGTGTTCAAGGTCGGGTGCTTCTGATGCCCAAGCGGTTAAGCAGCGAGTCCAGCTCCCATACCCGGCGCGGGGCCCGCCGGTCCAGCGTGCGGGCCAGGTCACGCACCATCGGATCAGGTCGGACGTACTGCGGTGCCAGCCGGTCGGCCGCGTCCAGGTGCCGGATCGCCTCGGCGTCGCGGGCGCCTTCGGCCTGGGTGTAGGCGCGCGCAAGATCGAAGTGGAGCGCACCCCCACGCACTGCCGAACCGAACGTGGCGAGCAGACGGGGCACGTTCGGTTCGACTCGCTCGGCGACGGCCGGGCCGCGTCCCAGCTCCACAGCGACGTTGACTCCCCAGGTTGCGACGTTGACCGGGCCGAAATGCTGCAACAGCGCGTTGCGTTCTCCGGTATGTCGAGCTAACTCCTGGGCCTGGACTAGGTGGTCATCGGCATTACCAGCCCGCCCTTGCCGAGCGTGGTGCATTGCCGCGGTCAGGTGCATCATCCCGGCGGCTTCTGCCGGGCCAGTGTCTGCCGCCGAAGGGTCGGGCGCGGTCTCGGCCAGCGCCTCATCAAGGACGGCCGTGACTCGGTGTCGCGCGCCGATCCAAGCCAGCCCCAGAGAGCTGTGCATGGTCAACAGCCCGGTCCGAGTGGAGTCGCCCAGCCGCCCGGCGGCTTCGCAGCCACGTCGCGCCGTGGCGACTGCGAGATCCGCATAACCGAAATGACGGGCGACAGACGCACCGACCAGACACGCCTCGGCTAACGCGGCTAGCGCAGCGCGGCGCGTATCGCCGTTTCCGGTCACCGCTTGGACGTGCAACTCAGTGAGCAGTGCTCCCAGGTCTCGGCCAGCCAGGGAGAACCGCGCTGCATCAAGATGGGCGTTGGCGTCCGCGGCAGCAGCCACCAGCTCCTCGACGAACCGCGCGGGTAGGTCCGGGACATCATCAAGGGTGCAGTCGTTAATGGCCAGCGAAATGTCGGGAACCGTCGCCAACGCCGCGGCCGTGTCCCGATCATTCTGCGGGTACGGGCGGCCGATCAGATCCGCTACCGCGCAACCCAGCGCTGCGGCGAGGTCTTCGAGGAGACCACGCCGGTTGAACCCGCGCAGGCCACGCTCCAGCATCGACAGGTATTGCGCGGTGATGCCGGCCAGCCCGGCCACCACTTCCAGACTCAGTCCACGACGGCGGCGGATCTTGCGAGCGCGCTCACCGATCGACAGCGCGTCCGCAACGTCCACGAAACTTCTCCTTGCCGGGAATCCCCTGCCGATGCCCCGGGGCGAAACCTCGGCAAGGAGGTAGCGACAGACTACGCGGCCCGGCGGCCCCCACTATGTGGAAGGCGGAGGGGGTCAGGCGGCGATTTCGGTGTTGATGCGGTGGGCGAGGTCGTGTGCGGTGGAGTCGGTGGTGTGCTGGCGGATCTCGGCGCCGAGGGTGATCAGGTCGCGGGTGGTTCGACGGGAGCTCACCTGGCCGACGGAGGCGAGTACCTGCTCGGTGCTGGCATTGGCGAGGTCGGTCTCGCCGCAGCGGTACTGGTTGGTGGCCAGCGTGATACGGCCCCAGAGCAGGGCGCGGGCACGGCCCGGGTCGCGCACGGCGAGTGCCTCGGTCATGTTCATCACGGCGATCTCGGCGAAGCGCGGGTCGTGGCCGGCGAGCCGGGAATACGCATTCGCCCGGCCGGCTGGTAGGTCGGAGTGGTCGGGCAACACCGCAGTGTCGACCCACTCATCGGGTGCCTGTTGGGCGCGTTCGTAGCGCTCCTCAGCCCGGCGCAGGGCTCGCGCAACCTCGTCGACGCTGTTCAGTCCGGCGTGGGCGGCGGCTTCGCTGAGGGCCAAGCCAGCAAGCATGCCGGGCGCAGCGGCATCCTGGACGGGCAGCGCACCCATCCGGAACAGCGACAACGCCTCCGCGAAGTGCCCGGCCTGTAGGTACAGCCCCCCAAGATTGCCCAGCGCGTGAGCGGCGAGCACCGGTTCGTCGGCTCGCCAGGCCGATTCCAGTGAGCGCAGGTAGCAACGCTGCGCCGAGCGCGACAGGCACAGATCGTCGGAGGTCCAGCCGGCGAGGCTCTCCAGCCGGGCCAGCGCCGCCTCCAGTGCCCGCCGCACGTCGCCGGATGCGGTCGCTTCCCGCAGCTGCTGCGCCCAGTTCAGGTAACCGAGCACAGCGTCTCGGCAGCAACCGCCACCGAGGGCCTTGTCCTGCGCCATGAGACCGCGAGTCATCACCTCAACACGAACGACATCAGGCCTGCCGATCCGGACCGGGACTGGGGTGGCCGTGACCGGTGCATCCACGATGGCCCGGTCCGCTGACGTCAGACCGGCCCCGACGGCGATCTTTGCGGCGAGCGCGATCGCCTCGCGCCGCTTCATCTCCTGGTCCTCCACGGTCCCGGGGCGGCAATCCCCCTCGACCGTACCAGCGTGGGTGGCGATGCCCAGCCGGTCTGAGTCGCGGCTCAACGCCAGCCGCAGCTGCTGCGCCTTGGCACGAGATTCGACAAGTTGCGCTTCGCGGATCCGTACCTCATGGGCCTGCTTCGCCGCTGCCACCGTGCGAAATGCGGCCAAGAGAACACCATCGGCCTCGCAGAACTCATCGGCAATCGTCCAGAAACGCTCATCCCCGCGGGAGCGCCCCTTCTCAATGTGCGCCACATTGGTGCGGTCACAGAAGGTGGCCTGGGCGACTTGGCCCTGGGTCAGCTCAGCCGCCACTCGAAAGACAGCAAGCTGCGCACCGAGCGCGCGGCGCAGCTCGGCAAGGTCATCCGGTTCCCGAGCCATCTCCCCCACGTTTCTGCATCCCGCCGAATGGGCGCCTCAGCCTAGCCGTCCAGCGACTGAAACGACGTGACAACAGTGTGATACCAGCGCAACACAGCCACCGGCACGCGCCGTACCGCAGTGCTGCGGGCTGCCTACGCTGGGACGGCATCGAGTAGCACCGCCGTCAATCTAGGAAACGCCGAGGGTGTTCAGGGCCTGTTTGGCGCCGGGGTGCAGGGGGACCGGGTCGGTCTGGCGGGCTTGCTGCAGGGTGATGTTCTCGGCGGCCGGGTTGACCGTGACGAGGTCGTTCTTGCGCTCGAAGAGGGTCTTGGTCAGCACGCACGCGGTGGCGTCATCCAGACTCGCCGGCACGACCAGCAGGTTGGGCACCACGATGGTCGGGGTGTCGGTCGCACCCGGGTAGGTCGAGGCGGGGATGGTGGCGACGTCGTAGACGGGGTTGATTCCGCGCAACGCGCCCAGCACGGCGGAGGTGTCCAGCAACCGGACCTTGTCGCCGAGGCTGGTGAACAGGTCAGTGAGGTTGGGGGTGGGCAGCCCGCCGGAGAAGAACATCGCGTCGATGGTGCCGTCCTTCATCCCGTCCACGCTGGTGCCGATGTCCAGCCGTTGGGCGGTCAGGTCCGTGTCGGGGTTCAGTCCGGCGGCGGTCAGCATCCGGTGGGCGATCACTTCAGTGCCGGATTTCGGTGACCCGGTGGAAACCCGTTTGCCGCGCAGGTCGGTCAGGGTTTTCACGCCGGCGTCAGCGTGGACCACGACCTGGGTGAAGTTGGGGTAGAGCCGGGCCAGCGCGGTGACCGGTTGTTTGGTGCCGGCGAAGGACCCGGTGCCGTTGACCGCGTCGGCGGCGGTGTCGGCCAGCGCGAACGCCAGCTGGTACTTGCCGGCGACGACCTGCTGGATGTTCTGCACCGAGGCGCCGGTCTCGGCGGCGGTGGCCTTGAGCCTGCCGCCGGTGGCTGAGCTCACCGCTTCGGCCAACGCCCCCCCGAGGACGTAGTAGATGCCGCCGGTGTTCCCGGTGGCGATGCTGATCCGTCGGTCGGTGGTGATCTCGCATCCGATGCCGGCACCCGGAGCGGCAGTCTGCTGGCGGCCCCCGCAGGCCACCAGACCGGTCAGCGCGACGAGCAGCAACACCCAGCCGGCCCGGTGTCGCGTCATCCCTCACCTCCGAGAGGTCAGCAGGTGGATCACCACCGCAGCGGCCAGCAACGCCACCCCGCCAGCGCGGCGGGCATCCCGCCGGTGTGCTGGGTCGGGTAGCCCGCGCGGCGCGGGGTCGGGCTCGGCCGCAGCCACGCTAGGTTGCCAGTGCGGAGGTGGGTACCAGTGTGAGGTGATCGACCATCCGATCGAGTAGGGCGGAGCGTCGGGATCCGGCGCGTTCGCACAGGTCGAGCGTGACGTCGCGGGCGAGGCGGTGGTAGCGAATCCACTCGCCGGCGACGCTGCGGGCGGTGGTCAACGTGGCCAGGGCCTCGGCGTCGCGGTGGCACTCGGTCTGGGCCTGCGCCAGACCGAGGAGATAGCGGCCTTCCCAGGAGGGCAACAGGCTTCCGGTGGGGACCTGATCGGCGACGTGGCACGCGGTCTCGTAGTCGCCCATCTCACAGGCGTTGATCACGCGGGTCTGGGCCACCAACCGGGGGCCGAACACCGACCAACGGTCCCATCGGTCTTCGCCGAGCCGGGCGGCAGCCGCAGCCGCGACGCCGAGCAGGTCCTCGGCGTCGGCAGGGCGGTTGGCCCGGGCGGCGGCGCCACTGGCCTCGACGAGCAGCCCGCCCCAGATGGAGAGTCGGGCCGGTTCTGCGGTGGACATGCGCGGTTCGTAGCGTTCGGCGGCTCGGGTGGCTACCTGCTGGCATTCGGTGTAGCGGCCTTGCCGGCGGTAAATCCAGCTGGCGAATTGGGCGGCCGAGGCGCGGGAGAGCTGGTCGCCGGATTGTTCGGCTGCGGCGAGGGAGCGTTCGACAGCCGTCCACGCCAGGTCTTCGGCCCCGACCATCACGGTGACCCCGGCGGCGACCTGGCAGCAGGTGGCAAGCAGCCCATGGGCAGTGACCTGGTCGTCACCGGTCATCTCGCGCACCGCGTGCCGTGCCTCGGCGATCAGATCTGGCAGAGTCGCGGCGAGCACGTCGTACTGTCCGGCCTGCCACACCTGCCACGCTGTGTCGACGCTGGCGGTGAGTTCGCCCAGTTCGGGCACCGCTCCCGCCTCAGCGTACTCGGCCAACCCCACCAAGTCGGCTGAGGTCAGCGCTTTGCGGATGGCCAGTAATCCGCCGGCGGCCACGGGCGGCAGTAACGGCGGAGCGACCAGCGCGACGGAGAGCTCGACGTCCAGCGCAGCACTGATCCTGCTGAGGGTGTGCAGCCGGACCATGCCGCGCGTGCCGGACTCCAGCTTGCGAACGGTGTCGACGGCGATGCCCGCCCGATGGGCCAGCTCCTCCTGGGACCATGCGCGGAGCACGCGCAACCGGGCGACCTGCTCGCCGATGGGCGACGGCTTGGCCATCCGAGGCTCCCCTTCGGTAGTTTCGACCGGGCCAAGAATGCGTTATCACACTACTTGCGTCCCACCGCCCCGTCACCGTGACGACACGTACCGCTGGGCGACCACGCGATCCCTACGCCGGTACTTGACGCCGCAGTCGCTCCGGCCGCGAGTAGCCGGCTATGACACCGGGCCGACTCCCGCAAGTAGGCGGGCCGGAGAACGCGGCTGGTCGTCACTGGTTGCGCGAGCCCCGCTACTTGAGGCTGTTCGTCATGACTTGTCGCACAGCGTCGAGCGAGAAGAAGTCGAGCGAGAAGAAGTCGAGCGAGAAGAAGGAGCTTCGTCGTGACGAACCGCATAGCCGCCGCTCGGCCTGCCCGAGATATTCGGCGAACTCATGATGTCGAACCTATACCTGTCGAATCCAGGACTGTGGGAGATGCGTCGACGGACACCCTTCGGGTGGGTGTCGTCGGCATCGGCGAACAGACCACCAAGCACCTTCTTCCGGCGTTGTTGACCATGCCAGAGGTCCGGATCACCGCGCTGGTAGACCCGCTCCGCGAGCGGCGAGACGCCCTCGCGAACAGAATCGGCGTGTCGTCGGGGTTCGACTCGGTTACGCAGTTGTTGGCCGAAGGTGAGGTGGACGCAATCGTTGCTGCGTGTCCCCCGCAGGCGCACGAGCAGATCTCCGTAGCCGCGATCGCGGCTCGGGTTCCGGTGTTCGTGGAGAAGCCTCCTGCGGTGTCGACCGCGACACTGGTCGAACTCGCGGATGCGGCGGCCGAATCTGGTGTCGTCACCGGGGTGGGGATGAATTTCCGTTGGGCAGCCCCGGTACGGCGCATCCACGCTCTGCTGGACTACGGTGCCTACGGTCATCCGACAGTGATCGCGATAAGGCATGTGGCCAGTAAACCGCGGGCGCCGATGTGGGGGCTGTCGCTGTTGCGTAGTCTCCTCCTCGCCCAGGCGATCCACCCGGTGGACTTGTTGTTGCGACTGGCTGGCGGACCGGTCATCGACGCCCACGTGACGAGGCAGATCGGTTCGGCCGGCACGATGGTAGGACTTCAACTCGGCTTTGCCGACGGGATCGCAGGCAGCCTAGTCTGCGGCTCTCACGCCGCCAGGTTCGAATCCCGCATAGAGATCACTACCAGCTTCGGGGCGACGATGTGCGTGACCAGGCTGGGCGAGCTGACCGTGAGTGGTGGACCCGTGCCCCCGGAGATCGGAGATCCACGGGGCTGGTCGCAACTGTGGCGACCCAGCCCACTCGACGTCGGGTTCGACCGCACCGGATTCGGCGCCGAGCTAGCGGCTTTCTTCCGGGCCGCCGCCACGGGAGCTGATTTCTCGCCGAGTTTGGCGGACCTGCTGCCCACCTACCGGATCCTCGACCGAATCGAAGAACGGTGAATGCCGTGGTCATACCGGTCATCGACATCAAGTACGTACAGCTCAGCGACGATGAGCTGCACGCAGTCCGGGACACGCTCGTAGCCGCCGACCTGTCCGGCAACGCCGAGGTCGTCGGCTTGTATGAACAGGAACTCGCTAGTTGGTTCGACGTGCGATTCGCCGTCGCCTGCTCCTCGGGCACGGCAGCCATCCACCTCTCGCTACTCGCGCTCGGCGTCGGCCCTGGCACCGAGGTGATCGTTCCCGCTACCGCGCCCGCGATGACCGCACTGCCGGTGCTCGCGGTCGGCGCGGTCCCCGTCTTCGCCGACGTCGCCCACCCAGCCACCTTCGCCCTCGATCTGACCGACGTGGCGAACAAGCTCACTGCGCGCACCACCGCGGTGATCACGGTTCCGATGTGGGGCTACCCAGCCGACGAGTCTGAGCTGGCCCGAGCCTGCCGCGACTGGGGTGTGCCACTCATCGAAGACGCAGCCCAAGCCCACGGCACCAGCCTGTCCGGCCGATACGCCGGCACCCACGGCACGATCGGCACATTCAGCACCCACGCTCGCAAGCTGATCTGCACCGGGGAAGGTGGATTCTGCCTCACCGGCGACCAGACGCTGGCCGACCGGCTTCGCCGACTGCACAACCTCGGACAACCACCGGGCGGCGAGTTCGGCACCGGATTCGGCCTCAACTACAAACTGTCCGCGGTGGCCGCCGCGCTCGGCCGCGTCCAACTCGCCCGTCTCACCAGCCGTCTCACCCGGCGGCGTCTCATCCTCGGCAAGCTGACCGCCATGGCCGGCGACATCGCCGGGTTGGAGCCGTTCCCGATCCCGCACGGCGCCCAACCCAACGGCTACGCCGCCCTGTTCACCGCCGAACCCGACCTCGCCGGCCGCATCGCGCACAGATCCCGCGCAGCCGGGATCGAGTCCGATGTGCTGCGCTACAACTACCGGCCCCTATACCGCACGCCGGTGCTCGCCCGCTACGCGCCGACTCGGCCGTGCCGCAACACCGAACGCCTCGCCACGACACTGCTGACAGTTCCGTGCCATGAGCGTGTCGCTACCGATGAGTTCACCCGGATCGGAGCAGCATGGCGCGGGTGACCATCAAACACGCCACCGCCAGCGTCTTCCTCTTCGCCCACACCGAGGACGTCTGGCGCCTCGGGCTCATCCGCCACCCCCGGCTCGGAAAGTGGATGCTGCCCGGCGGCCACGTCGAACCCGACGAGAACCCCGCCGAAGCCGCCCTGCGAGAGGTCGCCGAAGAGACCGGCCTCGCCGCCCGGCTCCTCACCGGTCCAAAGCTCGACAAGCCCGACGGAGCCGACGAAACCTCGGTGATCGCACCGTTGTGGATCGTTGAACAACACGTGCCCGCCGAACGACGCGAACCCGAGCCGCACGTCCACGTCGACCACCTCTACCTCGCTCTCACCCCAGCGGTACCGCCCGCGCCCGGCGCCGAACTGCCGTTCGCGTGGTACACCGCCGACCAACTCGACGCACTCGACATGTTCGACGACACCCGCGCCCGCGCCGCACACCTCCTCGACCGAATCGACACCCTCACAGCGGCAACCGCCTACGACCGGGTACCCGGATAACGCCCAAACGAGTACCGGCGCAGTCGCGTCGGCAGCGTGGTAGGGAGCCTGGCTCGTTTCGGCCATCGCCGGTCCCGCGCCCTCGCACGGCTCTCTGCCGGGGTCGGCAGGGAGAGGATCGGGGGCACATTGCTCGCTGCCGCGTCATCCCTCACCTCCGAGAGGTCAGCAGGTGGATCACCACCGCAGCGGCTAGCAACGCCACCCCGGCGGCGATCGCGGCCGGCTCCAAGTAGAGCAGCAACAGTGCAGCCAGCAGGCACAGGGCACGTTCCGCCCGCCCGGCCCGGTGGATCAGCCAACCGCCGGTGGCCACCGCTGAAGCGGCCACCGCCAGCGCCGAGACCGCCGCCGTCCAGACAATGGTCACCGGTGAGCCGAGGGTCAGCAACGCGGCGCCGTTATCGGTGAGCACAAAGGCGAACGGCACCAGGAACGCCGGCAACGCGTACTTGGCGGCCTGCATCATGGTGGCCAGCACCCGGCCCCCGGTGATCGCCGACGCGGCGACCGCGGCCAGCGCGGTGGGCGGGGTGACCTCCGACAGCACCGCGAAGTAGAACAGGAACATCGCTGCCTCGGGAGGCGCCACCCCCAGGTTCATCAGCGCCGGGCCGATGATCACCCAGGCGATGATGAACGACGCGGTCACCGGCACCGCCAACCCCAGCAGGGCGACGGCCACCGCGGCGAGCACCGCAGTGGCGATCAGCGTGCCGGTCGGGTTGTCGGTGACGGCCCGACCGGCACCGACCAGGATCGAGGACAGCTGCAGGCCCAGCCCGGTCTTGGCGATGGTCGAGGTGATGATCCCGGCAGCCGCGCACACCGCGACCACCGGCAGCACGCTGCGCACCCCGGTGGCCAGCGCGGTGTAGAGCCGCCGCGGCGTCAACGCGTGCCGGCGGTCCAGCAACGACAGCACCAGCTGCACCCCGCACGCGTAGACCACCGCGGTGAACGGCGGGATGCCCAGCGCGAGGAACACCACGATCACGGCCAGCGACAGGAAGTGGTAGCCGAAGCGACCGAGCAGCCGCCAGGGCGACGTGGTCGCCACGTCCACCGCGGTGGCTCCCAGCCGCCGGGCGTCGATCTCGACGGCGAGCAGGATGCCCAGGTAGTACAACAGCGTCGGGATGCTCGCCCACAGCAGTACCTGCAGGTAGGACACCTGCAGGTACTCGGCGATGAGGAACGCTGCAGCACCGAGGGTGGGCGGTGACAGGATCGCGCCGATGCCCGCGGCGGCCAGCATCCCGCCGGCCTGTTCGGCCGGGTAGCCCGCGCGGCGCAGGATCGGCCAGGTCACCGAGCCGAGGCTGACCGTGGTCGCCGCGCCCGAGCCGGACACCGTGCCCAGCAGGAACCCGGACAGGGCGACGGTGCGGCCCGGTGCGGTAGGTGAGCGCCCGAACGCCGCCATCGACAGCTCGAGGAAGAACCGGCTCGCACCGGACAGGTCCAGCAGCGCGGCGTAGATCGCGAACAGCACGAGGTAGCTCGCCGCCACGTCCAGCGGCACGCCGTAGAAGCCGGACGCGTCGTTGTACAGGGCGTTGACGATCTCGTCGACGTTGAGGCCCTGGTGGGCGATCGACCAGCGCTGCGGCAGCAGGCCGCCGTAGTAGGAGTAAGCCAGGAACAGCAGGCAGACCGCGGGCAGCACCCACCCGGTGGTCCGCCGGCATGCCTCCAGCACCAGGACCAGCAGCACCGCCCCGGCCAGCACGTCCGGTGCGGCCAAGATGCCCTGACGGTCCAGAAACGCGTCGAAACCGCCCCCGCCGGTGCCGAGCTGGACCGGCAACACCGGGTAGAGGCAGACTGCCAAGGCCAGCACCGCGAGCACATAGTCGGCGGCCGTGGGGTTATCGCTGCGCGGGTTCCGGCTCCGCAGGCCCGAGCGATAGCACAGCAAGACCAGCGGCAGCGTCGCGGCGAGGAACAGGATCAGCGAGAACTGGTTGCCCTGGGCCAGCGGCCAGAACACCTGGTACAGCACGGCCCCCGCCACCAGCGCGCTGGCTGCGGTCACCCCGGCGGCGACCGGGCCGGTGAGCCGGCGGGCCGGTCGCTCCTCGTCCCGGGCGACCACCGTCTCGTCATCGCTGCGTCCGGTGTGCACCGCCGCATTGCTCCGCGCCAGGCCGGGACCGTCGGGCACGCCCCAGACGGTACCGGTTACCCGACCGCTACCTCACCGATCTGGCGTCATCCCAACCACTGCGTGATGGTGTCCCGGACCGTCGCTGCCGCCTCGCCGTTCATCTCAATGACACAGGCGCCGGTGACGTGCGGGCCATGATCACCCATACTTCGCGGCGGCAGCCCTGCGTGCGCAACAGAGCGGGTCGTGGTCACCGGTATTTCGACACGGCCGTTGGAGAAGACATCCGGACCAACGTGATCGCGACTTGTTTCGCCCGTGACGCTGCCCTGCGACACGCCATGCCTTGGGCGCAGTACGTGACCCACCACCCAAATCTGGTGTCACTGCGCGGCAACCACCGGCTCGGCCCACCGGATGCTGCGCTCGTCCATCCCACCCTGCGCCGCTACCATCACACGATCACCCACCCCTTCTCGCCGCGCTCGATCCCCACGCACAAGCCGCTAAGTGGAACCTTTTGGTGCCGCACAGGGCTTGTGGACCGCTAAGTGGAACCTTTTGGTGGAGTGCCGGTGAGTTCAACCCCAGCCGAGCTCGTGCAGGCGATGCTCGGGGATCCCGAAGTGATGCGCCACCTCGTGCACCACGGTCACCGCGACCTCGTCGATCAGTTCCTGCTCGTCGCCGCAGACGTCGAGCAGGGCGTCGCGGTAGATGGTGATCCGGTCGGGCAGCACCCCGACGTAGTAGGAGTCCCGCTGGGTGAGCGCGACGCCCTCGTAGAGCCCGAGCAGCCCGGGATCGTCTGAGTTGCGGGCTTCGACCAGCACCACCACGTTGTCCATCGCCGTGGCGAGCTGGGCCGGGATGAGGTCCAGGGCCTCAGCGACGAGTTCGTCGAACCGGTCGGCACTGCACCACATCGCCATCAGGGCGGCGGGGGGGCCGCGGCGTCGATCGGGTTCACCGCAGGTGCCGGCCTGGGGGTCCGCGCAGCGGCCGGGGCGGGTTGCTTGCCCACCTGGACCGGTCCCCGCGCGCTGCCGGTGACCGGGGCGAACCCGGAACGGTCCGGCAGGAACGCGCCGAGCCGGCAGTCCACCCGGGTGCTGCCGGCCCGCCAGCTCTCCGCGCGCAGGGTCTCCCAGAACAAGGTGAGTCCCGTGGTCACGGCAGTCTCACCGGCGAAGTTCTTGGCCAGCCGGGTGCACTCGTTGTTCAACACCCGGTCCTGGGCAGCCTCGTCGGGGTAGCCGTCCGGGAAGGAACTCTTGAGATCGACCACACCGACCAGCTCCACAGCATGCGGACCCGCGCAGTCGACCGGGTCGCCCACGGCCTTGCCGTCGTTGCCCAGGCAGACCCCGGGCTCGTGCACGTCGGACTGGTCCTGCTGCAGCACGCTTCCGGTGGAGGCGAACAGCGTCCCGGTGCGGCCGGCGGTCTGCACCCCGCAGCGCATCGTCCGCTCCCCGCCCAGCCAGCCCGCATCGCTGGGTTTGATCGCCCCTACGGTGAACCGGCCGAACGGGTCGAACCGGTCGGCCAGTGCCGCGGCAGTGCGCTGGGTGCACCGCTGCGCGACCAACTGTTCCCAGTGCTCCGCGTCGGGGTAAGCGGCTCCCGGGCCGAAGTCGAGCAGCTCCAGCGTTCCGGTGACCTCGAAAAGGTGCGGTTGCTGGCAGCTGACCTGGCTCGCATCCACGGCATCAGGTTGCTGCCAGGTCAGGCAGGTGTGCACCGCGGCGCGTAACGGCTGCGGGGTGCTGGTGACCGGCTCCGGCGCCACGACGGTGAGCAGGGCACTCGGCGACGCCGGCATGGCTGCGATCACCAGCACCGCCAGCGCGCCCAGCACCGCTCCGGCAGCGACCAGCCGGATGCCTCGGCTGGGACGGCGCTGGGCCGCGTTCATCTGGGCAGGGGTCATCGAGGCATTGCGACGTAGCATCCACACCATTTCGCCTACTTGATCGTGGTAGCTGTGGTGGCGCTGCAACCCAGGTGACCGGGATACCGGTCTCGGCCAGCTGCGGACACCCTAGCCACGCCCGCCGGGTGCTGGCCAGCGTTCGTTCGGGGGTCTTACTGCCCGGTGCGCGCGGTCCGCCTGCTCTGCCTGCGGGCCTTGACGACCTCAATAACGATCGGCAGCAATGACAGCGCCACGATGCTGATCAGGATCAGCTCCACGTTGTCCTTGACGAGCGCACGGCTGCCCAGCCAGAAACCGAGCAGAGTGACGCCGGTGGCCCAGGCGATGCCACCGATCACCGAGTAGGTGAGGTAGCGGCGGGGATCCATCCGGCCGACCCCGGCGATCGCGGTGATGAAGGTCCGCACGATGGGCACGAAACGGCCCAGCACGATAGCTCGCGGCCCGTGCTTCTCGAAGAAGGCGTGCGTCTTGTCGACGTGCTCACGCCTGAACAGCCGGGAGTCCGGACGGTTGAACAACGCCGGCCCGGCTGCGCGGCCGATCAGGTAGCCGACCGCGTTGCCCACCACCGCGCACCCCGTGAGCAGCAGGCAGACCAGCCAGATCGGCGTCCCGATGATGCCGTTGGCGACGAACAGCCCGGCGGTGAACAGCAGCGAGTCGCCCGGCAGGAAGAACCCGATCAGCAGGCCACACTCAGCAAAGATGATCAAGCATAGGCCCACCAGCACGTAGGGACCCAGCATCCGCAGCAGCTGCTCGGGGTCGAGCCAGGACGGGCCGAAAGCCAGCGACATGGCGGCGAGGGAGGGCGTCACAGGGGTCACGGCGTCACGGTGTCACGGGCGCACGGTGCCGGGCAAGCCGACCATGATCGGCTGTGCATCCGGTCACCAGATGCTGATCACTCCCGCCACCCCACCCGCCAGGGCACCCAGCAACACCGCAAGAGCGAGCACCACCCACCCCGGCAACCCACCCCCGCGCCG
The DNA here is from genome assembly GCA_050700055.1 of Pseudonocardiaceae bacterium. Taxonomy (GTDB): domain Bacteria; phylum Actinomycetota; class Actinomycetes; order Mycobacteriales; family Pseudonocardiaceae. Next base: position 53,144 of record JBOHGE010000019.1, on the reverse strand, counting down.
CACCGCGTGGTGGCGGACCGCCACCCCACCCCCCACCCCCGTGGCATGAGCCCGCAACGCCGCCGCCAACCGCCGATCCGTCGTTGCCGCATTCAGCGGGCTCAGCGGGGTTATTCGGCCGCTGTTTACCCCGCTGAGCCCGCTGAATGGGGGTGGGGGCGGGGAGGTCATGGTTGCTCGAGGATGCGTTGGAGGGCGTCCAGGGCGCGGCTGGCGCTGGATTTCACGGTGCCGCGGCTGACGCCGGTGGCGGTGGCGATCTCGGCTTCGCTCATCCCGCCGTAGTAGCGCAGCACCAGCACCTCACGTTGCCGCGGCGGCAGCTGACCCAGCGCCGCCACCACCGCATGGTGCTCAGTGGTGAGCATGGCCAGCGACTCCGCTGAGCGCGCATCGGCCTGGTGCGGCGGGACGTAGCCGCGGGCGGTCTTCCGGCGGCGCAGTACCGAACGGGAGCCGTTGACCACTGCGGTACGCAGGTAACCCAGTGCGGCAGCCTCGTCGCGCAGCCCCGACCAGTGCCGGTGCAGCCCGGTGAATGCCTCCTGCACGACGTCCTCGGCGGTGGCCGGCTCGTCCACCAGCAGGATCGCCAGCCGCACCAGCCGCATCCGGTGCTGGCGGTAGAGGTCTTCCAGGGTCAGCGGTGTCTGGACGGCCGCAGGGGCCGCAGCGGCGTCCAATACCCGCAGGTGACCCAGGGTCGCCTCGACCGACTGCTGCGCGGTCGCGCGGTCGCGCGGTTGGTCGGGAGCCACATCGTGAAACGTACTGCGCCCGTCCGATCGCCACTCTCCCGGACAAGTGGGCCATACTGCCGATAACCCCATCAGCGAGTACTTGGAGGTCAGCCACCATGCCCATCGCGACGCCCGAGGTCTACAGCGAGATGCTGGACCGCGCGAAGGCCGACCAGTTCGCCTACCCGGCCATCAACGTGACCTCATCGGAGACGCTGCACGCCGCCCTGCGCGGGTTCGCCGAGGCCGGCAGCGACGGGATCGTGCAGCTGTCCACCGGCGGGTCGGAGTTCGCCTCGGGTAGCAAGATCAAGGACATGGTCATCGGTTCGGTGGCGATGGCCGAGTTCGCGCAGGTGGTCGCCTCAAGGTACCCGGTGAACATCGTGCTGCACACCGACCACTGCCCGGAGAACAAGCTCGACACCTTCGTCCGGCCGCTGATTGCGATCTCCCAGGAGCGGGTGGCCCGGGGTGGCAACCCGCTGTTCCAGTCCCACATGTGGGATGGCTCGGCCACCGAGCTGCACCGCAACCTGGCGATCGCTGCGGAGCTGCTCGCCGCCTGCGGCAAAGCGAAGATCATCCTAGAGGTAGAGATCGGTGTCGTGGGCGGCGAGGAGGACGGCGTCTCGCACGACATCAACGACAAGCTCTACACCACGGCGGAGGACTTCGAGCACACCGTCGAGGCGCTCGGTGGTGGCGAGCAGGGCCGCTACCTGCTGGCCGCGACGTTCGGCAACGTGCACGGGGTGTACAAACCGGGCAACGTGCAGCTGCGCCCGGAGATCCTGCAGATGGGACAGGAGGTCGCCGCCCGCAAACTGGGCCTGCCCGCCGGCTCCCACCCGCTGGACCTGGTGTTCCACGGCGGATCCGGCTCACAGCCGGCGGAGATCCACCAGTCGCTGTCCTACGGGGTGATCAAGATGAACGTCGACACCGACACCCAGTACGCCTTCACCCGCCCGATCGCGGCCCACATGTTCACCCATTACGACGGAGTGCTCAAAATCGACGGTGAGGTAGGCAACAAGAAGGTCTACGACCCACGCTCATACTTGAAGGCAGCCGAGCAGTCCATGGCCGCCCGGGTCACCCAAGCCTGCGAAGACCTCCGCTCCGCCGGCCGCACCCTGGCAGGTTAGGGGCTCTTCAAGAGCCACCAACCCCCCTCACCGCTGCCTTCAACGACCACCAACCCCGGCCGACGGGTGCACCCGGCAGCCGTCGGCCGGTAACGGCAGGATGGAGCAATGAGCGTGCACGGCAACCTCCTGGGCCCCAACCCGACACTGCTACCCGAGCAGCCCGACGCCGAGGCGGCACTCGCAGCCGCGAACGATCCGGCGACGGCGGCCGCCGCGCATCCCGAGTTCCCGGCCGCATGGGCGGCGCTGGCCGAACGCGCGCTCGACGAGGGCGACGCCGTCGCCGGGTACGCCTTCGCCCGTACCGGCTACCACCGCAGCCTGGACCAGCTCCGCCGCGCCGGTTGGAAGGGCCACGGGCCGGTGCCGTGGTCACATCACCCCAACCAGGGTTTCCTGCGAGCACTGGCCGCGCTGGCCCGGGCAGCTGCCGAGATCGGTGAGGGCGTCGAGGCTCGGCGGTGCCGAGACTTCCTCGATGAGTGCGATCCGGCCGCAGCCGGAGCACTGGGTGTGGACTGATGAGAATGTGAACCCGGAGATCCACGTTATTACGGCCAACGCGTCGAGGCTGGCCAGCCACAGCGTGCCGTGGCTGGCCAGCGAAGCCGAGAAGAAGAACCGCCAGACCACCGCGAGCCGCCCAGCACCGAGTGGGAGGCGAGTGAGCGAGATCGGGTGGTGGTGGAGCAGATGCTCCTTGCGGCGCAGCAAACCTACGCGGCCGAGGACGCCGCCTACGGCCCGGCCTGTGGCGATGAGCTGGTCCTCCGCTTGTCCGTGCAGCTCATGTGCGGGCTGGAAGTGTGCGCTACCCGCTGTCTGTGCGGCGCGTCCCTTCGTCAGACCGCGCGGAGCGCAAGGGCCGCCGCGTCGAACCTTTCGCAGAACTCGGCCGCACGGGCTGCACCGGCAGCGTCGCGGACCGGCCGCAGGCGCTGGAGCACCCGGGCCGAGGTCAGGGTGGTGCCCAGCTCGGGCAGGATCAGCAGGCCGTGGTCGATCGCCTGGTTGAGGTCTCCGACCCGCACCAGCGCCCCGGCCAGCCCTGATCGGTTAATGGCCTGGTCACGGTGAAAGTAGGCAGTGTCGTCGAGCACGGCTTGCCGGAGCCGGACGGCCTGGGTGGGTGTGCCGAGATCCTCTTTGCCGAGCGCCTCGAACACGGTGATCTCCGAGTGGCTGACGGTCCTCGTCCAGGGCGGGTCGGTCTCGTGCGGTCCGCGGTCCAGCTCACGGCGGGCGGTGCTGATGGCCGAGCGGAACGCCACCTCGTCGCCCAGTTGCGCGTGCGCGACGGACTGCCGAAGCGAGACGAAGGCGTGCAGCGCCGGGGAGGGCTCGTGCCGGGCGGCGTCCACGGCGCGGTCAGCGAACCGCAGGGCCTGGCGGGCCAGGCCCTGGCGGCCGGTATGGCGAGCGAGGTAGGTGTACTGCTGCGCCATCTTGGTGTACAGCTGCACGCACTGCGTGCTGTCACCAGCGCTGCCGGCCAGCAGCGCCGCCTCCCCGTAGAGCTGGCCGGCCAGCGTCTGCTCGTCGGCATCGTGGGCGTACCACCCGCTTTCGATGCCTAGATCCGCCGTGACGACCAGCAGCTCCCGGCCAACCGCCGCGGAGTAGTCGCTCTCGTCGAGCATCCGGCGGGCGTGCGCGAAATGCCGCAGAGCCTGCGGGAGCACGGCGCCACCGCCAACGGTGTCGTCCTGGGTGCGCAGCCGGGCCAGCACCGCCTGCAGGTACCGCAGGTGCCCCCGGTCCACTCGCTGCGGCGTCGGCAGCACCGCCGCCGCAGCGAGCCCGGCGGCCATCATGCTGAACTTTCGGCGATCCACCTCCCCAGTATCGGCTCTCCAATGCAGGATGTCGTCATCGTGTTCCACAATGGCATCCGGGTCACCGAGGATCAGCGGGGCGAGCGCCGCCCGGGGCATGCCGACCGTGTCGGCGAAGGCCAGCAGCCTGCGGATGTCGTACAAGGTGTCGCGCAGCCCCCGCTCGGTCAGCGACACCAGCGACTGCGACCACCCGTCGATCAGGTTGCCCAGTTCCAGCTGGGACAGCCCCGAGGCGGCACGGAAGATCGCCACCACCGCCGGAACATCGACCCGGGCCAGCGCTTCGCGCATCGGGCGAGAGTCCCACAACCACGTCGGCACGATCCCCGCTGAGTCTCTCGACGCCCGTGCGCACGCCGCGCACAGCGGGTCGGTGTTGTACCGGGACAACACGGTCACCCGGCAGGCCGGGCAGATCCGCTCGCCCGCAAGCGCCTGACTCATCCCCAGATCCTCCCACCGGGACCACCACCCGCCCGTCCGTGTTGCCTGCACGGTGACAACGCCGACCGTAGACCGGACCACGCTCCCTGGCGATTTCGATCTGTCATCACAACCCGCCGGCCAACCATGCCGACGCGGCATCAATTACGATGGCCGAGTTTATAATAGTCTCGACCATCATGGAGGTGGGGTGCGGAAGCCGGATGAGCTACACGCCCGTGATCGAGAGTGGGATGCCCTCGTCGACTTCGTGGGCGACCCGTCGGCCGGCGCGAGGCTCGGCTTGCTCTACGGACGCCGGCGGCAGGGCAAGACTCTCATGCTTGAGCTGTTGGCGGAGGCGACCGGCGGGTTCATGTTCACCGCACGCGAACAGTCGGATCGCCAGAACCTGCGGGAACTGAGCGCGGCCTACGCGCGTCATGCCGGGCTGCCTGCGTCGCTGGCGTTCGACAGCTGGCTCGACGTGATCGAGGCTCTGCTCGGTCTGGGGAGCGAGGTACCCGAACCGGTACCGGTGATCATCGATGAGTTCCCGAACCTCGTCGCGCAGACGCCGGCACTCCCGTCGGTGATCCAGATCGCACTCAGCCCGCGTAGCCATGCCGCACGACACACCCGCACCAGGCTGATCCTGTGCGGCAGCGCACTGACCGTGATGCGCGATCTGCTCGGCGGTGATGCGCCACTGCGCGGTCGAGCCACCCTCGAGTTGGTGCTGCAGCCGTTCTGGTATCGCGAGGCCGCCTCGTTCTGGGACCTGACCGACGACCCGGAACTGGCATTTCGGGTGCACGCCCTGCTCGGCGGCACACCCGCCTACCGGGCGATGGCATTCGGGCCGCCGTCGAGCCGGGAGTCCTTCGACCAATGGGTGGCCCAGCGCCTGCTCAACCCGGCGAGCGCGCTCTTTCGGGAAGGGAGCCTGCTATTCCGGGAGGAATCCGGTGTCACCGATACCGCGCCTTATCACGGCGTCCTCACCGCTATCGCGGCCGGCGCGGCACGTCGTTCAGAGATCGCCGGAAGGATCGGCCGGCCCGCCACAGCCATCGCCCATCTGCTGGCCGGGTTGCAGCAGGTCGGCCTGGTCGCCCGCCTGGAGGATGCATTCCGGGAGCGCAGAGGGATCTACCGGCTCACCGATCCACTGATCCGACTACACGAACTTGTGATCGGGCCGAACGAACGCTTGCTCGTGCGTAGCCGCGCAGCACAGGTCTGGACTGCTAATGCCGGCACTGTCGCCTCGAAGATATACGGCCCGCATCTGGAGGATATCGTTCGGGAATGGTGCTTGAGTCACGCTGGTTCCGCAACTCTGGGTGGGTCGGCGCACGACGTGCTTCCCGCGACCGTCGCCTGCCGGGAACACCGTCAAGGCCACGAGATCGACGTTGTCGTAGTGGAGACGTCGGCCGGCGCGCCACGTCGGGTACTGGCGATCGGCGAGGTCAATGCGACGGGACGGCCGGTTGACGTGGCGGAGATCACCCGTCTGGACCACCTCCGGGATCTCCTGCCGGGCTCCCAGGCACCAGCTCCACCACGGCTGCTGGTGTTCTCCCGCGCCGGGTTCACCGACGACACCCGGCGCGCGGCAGCGAGCAGGCCCGACGTCGAGCTGGTCGATCTCGAACGGCTCTACCGCGGCACCTGATGCCGTGAACTCGACGTCAGGGCCGGATCAGCTGCCAGTCCTCGGTGTGGCGGTACCAGGTCCAGCGGTCGGTGATGCGGGCCGCGACACCGTCACAAAACACGCCGGTCGGCAAGCAACCCAGCTGCACGGCACGCCCGGCGGCATGGCGCACCGCGCGGCGCCCGAGCAGCCCGCGGCGCACCACGCGGACCACCAACCCGTGCGCCCGGTCCGGCACGACCTCCAACCGGGACGCCGGCCCGCGCAGCACCACCTCGTCGTCGCAGTAGACCACCCCGTCCAGCGGTCGCACCACGCCGAGCCCCAGCAGCACACCACCCGCGTCGTCACGAACCAGCGGCACCCGATCCGGCTGCCCCCGTAGCGCGAGCGAGGCCGCCGCCGCGGGCAGCACCGGCAGGCCCCACAGCCGGGCCACCGCCGACGTCGCCGAGACCGGCACGTAGCCCACCGGCACCACCCCCAGCGACGACGTGCGCAGCAGCCGCAACAGCACCGCAGCCAGGTCGGCGTCGGTGCCGCAGACCACCAGCCGGCGACCAGCCACCCCGGCCAGCAGCGAGTCGAGCTCCTCGCGCCCGGGGCGAGCCGGCACCGACGTCACCACCCCGGCACCGGGCCACCGGGCAGATCCACACGCCAGCACGACCGCCGCAACCATCCTCACCTCTGGGGTCTACGCTCAGTTAGCACACTAGGGGGGAAAGACTCACCTGCTTGGAGTAGCACATGCCGGCGATTGTGCTGATCGGCGCCCAGTGGGGCGACGAAGGCAAAGGTAAGGCCACTGACCTGCTCGGCGAGCGGGTTCAGTGGGTGGTCCGATATCAGGGGGGTAACAACGCGGGTCATACTGTGGTACTGCCTACCGGGCAGAACTTCGCACTCCATCTCATCCCGTCGGGCATTCTCACACCGGACGTGACCAATGTCATCGGCAACGGCGTCGTGGTGGATCCCCGGGTGCTGCTCGACGAGCTCGCCGGTCTGGAAGCCAGAGGGGTAGCCACCGAACGGCTGCTGATCTCCGCTGACGCGCATCTGATCATGCCGTACCACGTCGCGATCGATCGCGTCACCGAGCGTTACCTGGGCAAGGCCAAGATCGGCACCACCGGGCGCGGCATCGGACCCGCCTATCAGGACAAGGTGGCCCGGGTCGGGGTGCGGGTTCAGGACGTGCTGGACGAGAAGATCCTGCGCCAGAAAGTCGAGGCCGCCCTGGAGTTCAAGAACCAGGTTCTGGTCAAGGTCTACAACCGGCGCGCGCTGGACCCCGAGCAGGTAGTGGACACCGTGCTCAACCAGGGCGCGTGCTTCGCGCATCGGATCGCCGACACCCGGCTACTGCTCGACCAAGCGCTGCAACGCGGCGAGACGGTGCTGCTGGAGGGCAGCCAAGGTACCCTGCTCGACGTCGACCACGGCACCTATCCCTTTGTCACCTCCTCCAATCCGACCGCGGGGGGCGCCTGCGCCGGGTCGGGCATCGGTCCTACGAAGATCACCGCCGTGGTGGGCATCCTCAAGGCATACACCACCCGGGTCGGCTCCGGTCCGTTCCCCACCGAACTGCACGACGCCATGGGCGAGCGACTTCGCAAGACCGGCGGAGAGATCGGGGTCACCACCGGGCGACCCCGGCGGGTCGGCTGGTTCGACACGGTGATCGGGCGCTATGCGGCCCGGGTGAACGGGATCACCGATTTCTTTCTGACCAAGCTCGACGTGCTGTCCGGTCTGGAGAGCGTGCCGATCTGTGTGGCCTACGAGGTCGACGGCAGGCGTGTTGCCGAGATGCCGATGACCCAGACCGACCTGCATCACGCGGTGCCGGTGTACGAGGATCTACCGGGCTGGTGGGAGCCCCTGTCCCGGTGCCGCACCCTCGAGCAGCTGCCGCCCAACGCCCGCGCCTACGTTCAGCGACTGGAGCAACTCTGCGAAACCCGGATCTCCGCCATCGGCGTAGGCCCCGGCCGCGACCAGACCATCGCACTGCGCATCCCCTAACCCCGCCCTCACCGCATTCAGCGGGCTCAGTGGGGTAAACCACAGCGGAATAACCCCGCTGAGCCCGCTCAATGCGGATGGGTTCAGCGGGTGAGGATGGCTTCTTCGAGGTCTAATTGGTGGAGGGTGCGGGTCAGGATGTCGTCGGTGATGCGGCCGGTGTCGCGTAATGTGATCAGGGTCTCGCGCTCGGCGGCGAGCATCTCCAGGCGCAACCGGCGGTAGATGACGCTGGGAGCCTCGCCGAGTTCGGTCTCCGGACGCCCGAGCCGCTCCCACCCGCTGTGGCTGCGGTGCTCGGCGGCCCGGCGCAACCGGGTGGTCACCGACTCCGGTGCCCGGTCCGCGACGGCCTCCAGCCGCTGCAGCGCAGCCTGCGTCGCGGCGTGGACCGCGCCGGCCTCGGCCAGCGCATCCTCGTGGGACTCATCGCCGGCGACCCCGAGGCGGCGGATCACCCAGGGCAACGTGAGGCCATGCAGCAGCAGGGTCGCCACCGTGACGAAGAAAGCCAGAAAGATGATCTCGGAACGGCCGGGGAACGGCACCCCGGAGTCGGTGACCAGCGGGATCGAGAACGCCGCGGCGAGGGTGACCACGCCGCGCATCCCGGCCCAGGAGACCACCACCGGAACCCGCCACGACGGCGCCGGGTCCCGGGCCCGGACCCGGCGCGACAGCACTCGCGGCAGGTAAACAGCCGGGAACACCCAGACCACCCGGGCCGCCACCACCGCGCCGAGCACCGCGACCGCGGCCACCAGCAGCGGGCCGAGCTCGCCCGGCACCCCACGCACCACCGTGGGCAGCTGCAACCCGATCAGCGCGAAAACCAACGCCTCGAGCACGGTGTCCGCGGCCCGCCACACCTCCTGGTCCTGCAGGCGGGTGGCATAACCCGCCTCCGGGGCGTGATGGCCCAGGTAAAGCCCGGTCATCACGACCGCGAGCACACCGGAGACGTGTACCTGCTCAGCCAAGGCGTAGGCCGCGAACGGCACCACCAGACCCAGCGCGCTTTCCAGCCGGGGGTCACCCAGCCGCAACCGCGCCTGGTGCACCACCCGGCCGAGCACGGCTCCCAGCACCACCCCACCCACGGCGGTGAGCACGAACCCACCCAGCCCAGCGGCCAGCGAGAAGCCACCGCCCACGCCTGCCACCACCGCGATCCGCAACGCGGTGAGCGCGGTGGCATCGTTGAACAGGCTCTCCCCGGCCAGCACCGTCATCACCCGACGGGGTAGCCCCAGGCGCCGCCCGATAGCCGCCGCGGCCACCGCATCCGGCGGTGCCACCACGGCCGCCAGGGCCAGGGCAGCCGGCAGCGGCAGACCGGGCACCAACCACCAGGCGACCAGCCCGACGCACGCGGTCGTGAACAGCACCAGCCCGACGGCGAGCAACGTGATCGACCGGATATTCGCCCTGATCTGGAGGGCCGAGCTGGCCAGCGCGGCGGAGTACAGCAACGGTGGCAGGATGGCGTAGAGCACCAGACCCGGGTCGAGCTGATAGTCCGGGATCCCGGGAATCGCGGAGACAGCCAGTCCGGTGACGACCAACGCCAGCGGGGCGGGCACGCTGATCCGGCGACTTACCGCGGTCACCGCGAGAGCGCCGAGGATCAGCAGGATCAGCGGCATACCGTCCATGGAGCCAGGATGCACGGTGACGTATCAGAGATGAGCTGTGAACATGTGGAACAGCTACCCAGGCCGGCACCCGAGCCAACGGAGCTGGTCGGCTGCGATGACTGCGCAGCCCTGGGCGAGTCGGTGTGGGCACATCTGCGAATGTGCCTGACCTGCGGGCATGTGGCCTGCTGCGACTCCAGCCCGCACCGGCACGCCACCGCGCACTACCACCGCAGTGCGCACCCGGTGATGCGGTCCGCCGAGCCAGGAGAAAACTGGCGATGGTGCTACCGGGACAGCCGGCTGGTGTAAGTGGCGCTGGCGCCCGGGCAACGAGCACCAGCGCCGAGTGGGGAGCGATCAGATGACGGTGTCCAGCGCCCCGCTCTTCGCCTGGGTGAGCAGATCCGCGAACTGCTCGGCACTCATCCGGACCCGGGAGCCGAAGTCATCGGTGAGCACGACGCGCTGCTCGGGCGGGGCCGATTCGTCGACGAACAGCTGTGGGCAACCACAACCACACTCACCGCAGAAGGTGGCACGTGGTTGCAGCAGGTCGTTCGTGGGCATGGTGAACCTCCGATGTCTTTGCCTGACCAACTGAATGTACTTGCCTAGCTACAATTCGCGAGACCCCCTTATCGGGTGGCAACCACAGGTAACCCCTGGTAGAGGACACGGAGGAGGCCCGATGACGGAGCATGCCGATCTGCTGACCGGCGCGACCGCCAGGCGCGCGCTGGCCCGGCGCGACATCGCAGAGGTATTCCGCATCCTGCGCGAAGCCGAGGTGAGCCAGGTAGACCTCGCCCGCAGCACCGGGCAGCGGCAATCGGATGTCTCCGAGATCATCTCTGGCCGCCGGGTGCAGTCCGTCACGCTGTTGGAGCAGATCGCGGACGGACTGAGCGTGCCTCGGGGCTGGATGGGCCTGGCGTACTCTCCTGGCCGCACGCAAGAGCCGGCGCGGCCCGCCGACACCCGGACCGAGGATGAGCGCTGCGCCAACCTGCTGCGCCACGCCGTCACCGTGTTCTGGGGCTCGCCGGTGTTCGGTCCCGCGGATCCGATCCGTGCCGAGATCGCTGCGACCCCGGTGCCGCGTCGGATCGGGCTCGTCGACGTCGAACAGGTGGCAATCACCACTGAGCTGCTCGACCAACTCACCGGCGACCTCGGTGGAGTTCCGATGGTCGACGCACTCACCGCGCACACCTGTGCCAGCGAGGCGCTGCTCGGTGCCGCCATGCGGGAGCCAGTCCGGCAACAGCTACTGATCGCGCTGGCTGATACGCATCGCGTTACCGGGGGCGCAGCCGCGGATGCGGGCTTGCGCCACCTCGCTAGGCAGCATTACACGCGGAGCATGGACTGCGCCGGGGCTGCCGGCGACCAATTGAGGGCTGTGGTCAGCCTGGACAATCTGGGGTGGATGGAGCTGGATGGGGAGCCGAATGAGGCCCTGAAGCTGTTCCAACTCGGCGTGGCCACGGCACCGAGCCGGTTGCCGCGGGCGCTGATCGAGTACCACAGCGCTTTAGCGCTCGGGCTGCTCGGTCTGATGGACGAGGCGCTGGCTACACTGCGCCGGGCTCGCGACACCTACCACGCGGCCGTCGATGACACCCGCCCGTGGAAGTATTTCGCTACCGCGCTGCCACATATCGAAGGTCGCACGCACCTTGCCCTCGGTCGGTTCGACAGCGCCGCCGCCGTGCTAACCGCTGCGGCGGCAGGGGCAAGCCACATGGTGAACTGCAAGATGCATCATCTCGGCTATCTCGCGACAGCGCAGCTGCGGTGCGGCGAGCTGCGATCGGGCCTGCACACCGCCGCGCAGGCGATCGGACTGGCCAAGGAGCTCCGCTCGGTGTCGGTGCGCGACGGGCTCGGGCCGCTGCACGACGCCGCTGCGGCCCGGCGCGACCCGGCGTGCCGTGATCTGGCCCGGGAGCTGTGCACCCTGCGCGACGTGGCATGACGGGGCAGCGCGGCGTGACGGGTCAGCCTTGGGCGCACTGACCGTTGCGCGACCTGGGACGACGTCGGCGTAGCTGCGCCGGGACGGCGTGCGGCGGCACTGGCGGCGCGAATACGTCACCCCGCGCGGAGTCCGCTCCGACGTCGCGCCACCAGTCCAGCTGCGCGACACTGTCGAGCCCCGCCACGACCAGGGCGGTGCCGGTGCGGCGGATCAAAGGCACCAGGCTGGACAACGCCGAGCGCACCACCGAGCCGGGCTGCGCGGCCATGTCCACCAACCGGCCGGCCAGTTCCACCCCGTGCACTGGCAGGGTCTCCAACAAGACGAGGTTCCCGACCGCTTGGCCGTACCTGGTGAGCACCGTGCGCACCCCGATGTCGGCCAGGGTGCCGATGTTGTCCACCGCGTCGCCGTACCCGGCGACGATCACCTCCACCGGCATCCCGAGCTGGATGTCCTCCGGTTGCAGCCGGGTCGCCTGCAGGGCGTCGTGCACCACAGCCACCAGGTCGGGGTCCTGGGTCAGATAGGTGGTCAGGTCGACCCGCACGGGCGGCACCGCGAAGTCGAGCTGGTCGCGGTAGCTACGGAGGTGCTCGCACGCTTGCTGCAGCATCCACGGCCCGATCGACAGCACCAGGCCGGTCTGCTCGGCGAGATCGATGCAGTCCTCGTGCGCCACGACACCGTAGTCGGGATGCTCCCAGCACAGCAGGGCCGCAAGCGCCACCATCCGGCAGGCGTCGGACGCCGCGGGATCCAGCCGCACCAGCGGTTGGTAGGACAGCGTGACCTGCCCGCTCTCCCATGCCTCGGGCATGGCGACCGCCAACGCATACCGGGCCCGTTCCGCGGCGTCAGCGGGCGGATCGTAAAGCCCCCACTGCCCGCGCCCGGTGCGTTGGGCCCGATGCAGCGTCGCCTCCGCCGCGCGGATCAGCTCTTTGGCATCGGTCTCTCCGGCCGTGCGCCGCACGACGCCGACGCAAGCCGACACGGAGACCCCGCGACCGTTGAGGTAGACCGGTTCGGACAGCTCGGCATTGATGCTCGCAGCGAGGGCGGCCGCGCTGGGGGTGGTCGGTGATTCCTCGATGAGGATCGCGAACTCGCCGGCATCGAAGCGGGCTACCATCGCGTGCTGCTGGGCCACCAGCGCCTGGAGCCGTTGCGCAACCGATCTCAGCAGCAGGTCACCGATGTCTTGGCCGAGACCGTCGTTGACCACCGCGAAGCCGTCCAAGTCGGTCTTGCATAACATCACGGCAGCGCTGCGGTCACGTTCGAGCAGCGCTGCAAGGTGCAACCCGAAGTGCAACCGGTTGGGCAGCCCGGTCAGCAGGTCATGCAGTGACTGGTGGCGAAACCGCTGCTCGAGCAGCTGCCGGTCGGTCAGGTCCTCCACCATCGTGAGGTGGTGCGTCGGGTTGGCGGCCACGTCACGCTGCACCGACACGGTCAGCGCGACCCATGTGGTGTCCCCGTTAGCGGCGAGCAGCTTGACCCGGTTGTGGAAGCGTTCCCGCGTGCCGTCTCGCAGCGCCTGGTAAGCGGCGTGCAGCAGCGCCTGGTCGTCGGGATGGAAAAGCTCGCCGATCTCGCGGGCCGCAAGCCGGCCGGGGGCGTAGTGCAGCATCGTGGTCAGCGCGACGTTGGCCTGGGTGATGGTGCCGTTCAACCGGCTGATCACCATCCCCACCGGCGCGGAGTCGAACACCTCCCGCAACCAGGCGTCACCCTGCTCGACGATCCGCCGGCGCAGCGCCGTGCCGTATCCAGCGACCAGCGCGCCGATGAGGGCACCGACCCGGCCGGTCGGCACCGCCGACCCGAGAAGCCCGGCCAGCGCCGGCCCGAGCAACTCCACCGTCAGGCCCAAACCGGGCTCACCGGTGAAACCCTGCGCTACCAGGTCGGCGCCTACTTCCGCCACGGGCTCAGGGCAGAACTGCGGCTGACCGAATGCCTCGATCAGCAGGTCGAGCTGATCACCGAGGTATCTCTCGACCCAACCGCGCGGCAGCGCCACCTCGGCGTTGGGCCCCAGCGCATCAGCCCAGGCGCGAACCAGCTCCGCGCGCGCGAAAGGTTGCCCCGAACCAGTCATCTCGCAATGCTCCCCCCGCCAGCATCCCCAGCAACGCTGGCTCCCAGTATACCGACCAGCACCGCGCTGACCTGGCAGTTCAGCCGCACTGGGAGATTCCGGGCGTAGCGGGCGTGGTGGTGGCACCGTACTGTGCGTACCCGTGCGAGTCCTCGTCATCGGTGCCGGCGCCCGCGAGCACGCGCTGGTGGCCGCCCTGTCCAGCGATCCGTCGGTCACCGCCCTGGCCTGCGCACCGGGTAACGCCGGCACCGCGACGCTGGCCCAGCAACCCAGCGTGGACGTCATCGATCCGGCGGCGATCGCGCAGCTGGCGGCGTCCTGGTCGGCCGATCTGGTGGTGATCGGACCTGAGGGGCCGCTGGTGGCCGGCGCCGCCGACGCGGTGCGGGCGGCCGGGATCACCTGCTTCGGCCCGTCCGCCGGCGCGGCCCGGATCGAGGGCTCCAAGGCGTTCGCCAAGGACGTGATGGCCGTCGCGGCAGTACCCACCGCGCGCCACGAGCTGGTGGACGACCCGGCCCGGCTCGATGCCGCGCTGCACCGCTTCGGACCACCCTGGGTGGTGAAGGACGATCGACCTGCCGCGGGTAAGGGCGTGGTGGTCACCGCTGACCTCGAGCAGGCCAGGAAACACGCGATGACCCTGCTCGGCAACGGCCACCCGGCGCTGCTGGAGTCCTACCTGGACGGGCCGGAGGTCTCCCTGTTGTGCCTGGTCGACTCCGGTGCGGTGGTACCGCTGCTGCCCGCGCAGGACTTCAAGCGGGTCGGTGCGGGTGACACCGGCCCCAACACCGGGGGGATGGGCGCCTACGCCCCGCTGCCCTGGGCTCCGGAATCGCTGGCTACCGACGTCGCAGCACGGATCGTGGCGCCGGTGGTCGACGAGCTGGCCCGGCGCGGTGTCCCGTTCGCCGGGTTGCTCTACGCCGGGCTGGCGCTCACCACCGACGGCCCGCAGGTGATCGAGTTCAACTGCCGCTTCGGTGACCCGGAGACCCAGGCCGTGCTGGCCCTGCTGCGCACCCCGCTGGCCGGGCTGCTGCAGGCCACCGCGACGGGCACCCTGTCCCGGCAGCCGCCGCTGCGGTGGGATCCGGGGGTGGCGGTGGCCGTCGTGGTGGCCGCTGGGGGATATCCCGGCAGCCCACGAACCGGGGACGTGCTCACCGGGGCGACCGGCCCGGGGGTGTTGCACGCAGGCACCCGCCGCCGCGACGACGGTGCCGTGGTGTCGGCCGGTGGTCGGGTGCTCACGGTGATCGGGACCGGCGCCGACCTCACCGCCGCGCGTGAGCAGGCATACCGGCGCGTCGAGCAGGTGCGGCTAGCCGGTGCGCATTATCGCGGCGATATCGGTCTGTCCGCGACGCGCCGAGAGTCTTGGGCGGCCCGCAAGGGGGTGACGCGATAGCCTCGCAGACGATCACTGCGGAGTGGGTGGAGGGCCGAGCAAGACCATGGTCATATGCGACCGCCAAGGCGATGAACTGTTGCTGTCGCTGACCCCGGAAGGCGTCCGCTTCCTGCGTGAGCAGTGGTCTTGGCTGCGTGAGTTGGTGCGCTGGCAGCTCAGCTGTTGCACCGAGGATCCGCTGTCACAGCTCACCGGGCTGCCGGTGCCCACCGGCGCGATCGACGGTCGGCTGGCCTACGTCGTGGACTACTGGTGCGGCACCGAGGAGAACGGCCCGGTCCGCAAGGTCTGGGAAGGCTGGGTGCTGCACGACCTGGAGCACAGCCTGACCCGGGTGCTCGGCACGCTGCCCCGCCACGGCGGGGTGGTCCAGCTGCCCGGCCAGGGATACCAGGTCGCCGCCGAGTGGGGTTGGATGCTGGAGACGCTGCACGTCGTGCTGGACGTCTCCGGTCGGGTCAGTACCCAGGGTGCCCCGGAACGCATGCTGCCACCGGCGCCGTCGGTCCAGGAGACCGACAGCTACCGGCGTAGCCTGCGCTGGTTGGAGATGGTGCTCGACGCGCTGGCCCAAGCCGGGCAGAGCACCCCGGCCAGCACCAGCGAATAGGGGCCAACCGGCCATCTAGTGGAACCTCATGGTGGTGCGGAAGGCTCCTGGACCACCAAGTGGAACCTTGTAGTGGTCCAGGTGGGCTCGCGCGTGTTGATAGCGTGCAACCAGGTCCGGCATGAGTTCCGTCGATGCGGGTACCAGCACAACCGGCGAGAGGTCGGATGGACCAGCGTGACGAGCAGGAGTTCGCGGACTACTTCGTGGCCCGGCGCGATGCCGTGCGCCGCACCGCCTACCTGATCTGCGGCGACTGGCACCGTGCGGACGACCTCGCGCAGACCGCGTTCGTGGCGCTGCACCGGCGATGGCGCAAGATCCGGGACAAGAGCGCGCTGGACGCCTATGTCCGGCGCACGCTGGTGCGGGCGGCGATCGATGAGTCCCGCCGCCCGTGGCGGCGCGAGCAGCTCACCGAGGCGCTACCCGAGTCCGCTGGGGAGGGTCTCGACGCGGTGGGCGACTCGGTGACCACCCGCTCGACGCTGGTCGAGGGCCTGCAACGGGTGCCACCCCGGCAGCGGGCCGTGCTGGTGCTGCGATTCCTGGAAGGACAGTCGGTGACCGCCGTGGCCACCGCATTGAAGTGCACCGAGGGGACCGTGAAGAGCCAGACGGCACGTGGGCTGGACACCCTGCGCGCTGTGCTGGGCGACGCACTGGACGACCTGCGAACCGCTGGTTGACGGTGCTGAGGAGGTGGCAGTGCGGTGGATGAGCAACGCCTGGGCCAGGTGTTCCGGGACGCGGTGCAGGCGCTGCCGCCGGCGTCGTTCAACCACGACGAGGTGGTGGCCGCATCCCGGCGCGCCACGGCCCGGCGACGCAGCGCACTCGCGGGTGGCACCCTGCTGGGTGTCGCGGTGCTGGCCGGTGGGCTGGTGGCCACCGACCTGCTGACCGGTGATCCGGGGCCGCCGGCCGCGGAGACCGCCGCCCTGGCACCCGGCGGGCGCCAAGGCGACACCGGCACGTTGAGCACCCTCGACACCGCCCGGTGCGGACCGGTCGACCTGCGACTCGGAAACGACCTGACGGCCCTGCTCACCAACCAGGGCCGGGCGGTGTCCGGTCCGCCCGGCGAGGTGCCCGAGCCGTGCCCGGCCGGATCCCGGGCCGCGGCCGTGCCGGTAGCCGGCGGGACGCTGTACGTGCTGCTGATCCCCCAGCCCGCGCAGCCGACCAGACCGGACGGGACGCGCACCCACTCGGTGCCGCTGCCCGACGGACGCACCCTGACGGTGATCTCGGTGCCCGGGGCACCGGGCCAGCCGGCGCCGCTCGCCGACGATCTGCCCGATCTGGCGCGCGAACTGGCTGCCGCCCTGTGAGTGCGAATCAGGGTCATAGCTCGCAACGCCACTCACAGTCACAGTCACACTAACGTGGAGTCCGTGCTGGCACAGCGGTACGCCTCCCGGGCACTGGTGGACCTGTGGTCGCCGGAGCACAAGGTGGTGCTCGAGCGGCAGCTGTGGCTGGCGGTCCTGCAGGCCCAGGCTGATCTCGGCGAGCCGATCACACCGCAGGTGATCGACGACTACCAGCGGGTGCTGCACATGGTGGATCTCGAGTCGATCGCGGACCGGGAGCGGGTCAGCCGCCATGACGTCAAGGCGCGCATCGAGGAGTTCAACGCGCTGGCCGGGCACCAGGAGATCCACAAGGGACTGACCTCGCGAGACGTCACCGAGAACGTCGAGCAGCTGCAGGTGCGCCATTCCCTGGAGCACGTGCGGGACCGCTGCGTGGCGCTGCTGGCTCGCCTCGCGGCCCGCGCCACCGAGCACGCCGAGCTGGTGATGACCGGGCGCAGCCACAACGTCGCCGCGCAGGCCACCACGCTGGGCAAGCGCTTCGCCACCGCCGCACAGGAGCTGCTGGTGGCCTTCGCCCGGCTCGAGGAGCTGCTGGTGCGCTACCCGCTGCGCGGGATCAAGGGCCCGATGGGTACCGCCCAGGACATGCTGGACCTTCTCGGTGGTGACCTGTCGACGTTGGAGCAGCGGGTGGCCCGGCAGCTGGGCTTCACCCGGGTGCTGACCAGCGTCGGGCAGGTCTACCCCCGGTCGCTGGACCACGAGGTGGCCGGCACCCTGGTGCAGCTGGCCGCGGCACCGTCGTCACTGGCGACCACGATCCGGCTGATGGCCGGCCACGAGCTGGTCACCGAGGGGTTCCAACCGGGCCAGGTCGGATCCAGCGCCATGCCGCACAAGATGAACACCCGCTCCTGCGAGCGCGTCAACGGCTTGGCCGTGGTACTGCGCGGCTACGCCTCGATGCTGGCCGAGCTGTCCGGTGCGCAGTGGAACGAGGGCGACGTGTCGGACTCCGTGGTGCGCCGGGTCGCGCTGCCGGATGCCTTCTTCGCCTTCGACGGGCTGACCGAGACGTTCCTCACCGTGCTCGACGAGTTCGGCGCCTACCCCGCGGTGATCGAGCGGGAGCTGCAACGCTACCTGCCGTTCCTGGCCACCACGAAGGTGCTGGTGGCTGCGGTGCGGACCGGCATGGGCCGGGAGACCGCGCACGAGGTGATCAGGGAGCACGCAGTGGCCGTGGCATTGGCGATGCGGGAGCAGGGCACCGGCAATGACTTGCTCGACCGGCTGGCCGGTGACAGCAGGCTGCCCTTGGATCGAGCCGCTCTGGACGCACTGCTGACCGACCGGCTGTCGTTCACCGGAGTGACCGCCGGGCAGATCGCCGCGGTCGTCACCGACGTCGAGCAGCTCGTCGCCCGGTATCCCGACGCCGCTCGATACCGGCCCGCGGCAATCCTGTGAGGTCAGCTCGGCAGGGTGTGGAAGGTAGTGGTGATCTTGTCGAAGGTCGCTGCGGACTTGGCGAAGTCGTCCTTGGGCAGTACCTGGAAGACGAGGCTGATCATCCTCTTGTCCTTGAACAGGAAGTAGTGCGAGTGAGCGCCTTCCTGGCCGCTGGCGTCGTCCTTGAAGGAGTAGAAGTAGAAGAACCCCGGCAACCCGCCCAGCTCGATCTGCTTGGGCTCGGTGACCATCTGAGCCGTTTTGTTGGCGTTGACGATCTGGTCGGTGAGCTGCTTGGCCTGCTGTAGTTGCTGCGGCCCGACCGGCGCTTGCAGTTCCAGGGAGCGGACCAGGAAGGATTCCTGGGTGCCCTGGGCCACCAGCAGCAGGATCTGCGGATCCGGGGTGTTGAGCTTGGACCAGGAGGTCGGATAGGCCAGCTCGAAACCGGCCAGCTCGCTGCGGAACGCAGTGAAATCACCCGGCACGGCAGCGGTGGACGAATTAGTCGAGGTGTTCGCCGCTGTCGGTGGCTCCTCCGGAGCGATGATCGCCCGGCCGACGACCACGCCGGAGATGAGCCCGGCCACCACCAGTACGCCGATGACCACGGCCAACGTCCGTCGCCTGCGGATGGCGTCCCACAGCTTTGTCATGGTGCCCACTTCCCTCGGATCGTCGGCTCTATGCTCACTGTGCGTGAACAGTCTGGGGTGATTTCGACGGCGCTAGGTCACGGAGAGCTGCATGCTACTGGCGGCCGGTGACCGGGATGCGCGCACCCCGCACCGACCTCGACTCGGTCACGGTCCCGATGATTGTTGCCGGAGCTGTGACACAGAGGGACCAAATGCTCACCGTCAGTCGCGTTGCGCCTACCAAGTCCGATAGAGTGATCGCGCGGCCGGCGCGCGAACCGCGGACCGCCAGGAAACGAAGGTCTGCCAGGGATGTTGGGTGGGTACGGCTCCGCTACGAGGAAGCGGGCTCTGCCCACCTCATCGGTGAGTCGTCGGCGTCGAGGGAAAGGGACGGGACCATGACGGTTGATCCAGAGAACAAGTTCGGGATCAAGATCCAGAGCAGGGGACGAGGCAGGACGCTCGAGCAGAACTACGCGCTGATCGCCGGCGCTGTCTACGTCACAGTCGGCGTGGTCGGGTTCTTCTGGACGGGCCTGTTCGCCAATTTCACAGAGCGGACGAACGAGGCACTGTTCGGGATCTTCTACATCAACCCGTTCCACAACATCGTGCACGTGGCCGTCGGCGCGGTCTGGATCGCGGCGGCGCTGGTGCTGACCCCGGTCGGAACCGAGGGTGTCAACTTCGCCATCGGTGGCTTCTACCTGCTGGCCGCTATCCTGGGCTTCCTGGGATACCTCAGTCTGGTGTCCGTGCCAGGCGGCAATGACTCCGACAACTACCTGCACCTGTTCTCCGCGGTGGTGACGCTGGTGTTCGGTTCCGGCATTCTGAGCGCCATGCGATCCGGCAGCCGAACCGGCGTCAACGCCTAGTTCTCGGCTTGGTATGGCTTACGGCCCCACGACGAGCCGGTAACCGCCGAACCCACCCACCGAGCAGGTTCATACCAGCAGGATCACCGGCTGAGTGCCCGCCAGCATCATGCTGGCGGGCACTCAGCGCTATCCGGTTGACGACCCGCCGGAGCCGATCCTCGGTATGGTGCCGGTAACGAGGGGCGACGTCTCAGGCCGCGGTCGCCCGTGAGAAGACCCGGCGTTGGAGGTCGGCGTGGCGCTCGTCGTCCAGAAGTACGGGGGATCGTCGGTGGACAGCGCCGAGCGGATCACCAAGGTCGCCGAGCGGATCGTCGAGACCAGCAACGCCGGCAACGAGGTCGTAGTGGTGGTGTCGGCGATGGGTGACACCTCCGACGAGTTACTCGAGCTCGCCGGACAGGTCTCCCCGCAACCACATCATCGTGAGCTGGACATGCTGCTCACCGCCGGTGAGCGGATCTCCAACGCGCTGGTCGCCATGGCGGTGCACGCCCAGGGGGTGGACGCCCGCTCGTTCACCGGATCGCAGGCCGGGGTGATCACCACCGGCACCCACGGCCGGGCCCGCATCATCGATGTGACGCCCGGCCGGGTCCGCGCCGCCCTGGACCAGGGTGCAGTGGCGCTGGTCGCCGGTTTCCAGGGGGTTGCGCAGGACACCAAGGACGTCACCACCCTGGGTCGCGGCGGCTCCGACATCACCGCGGTCGCGCTGGCTACGGCGCTGCGCGCGGACGTGTGCGAGATCTACACCGACGTCGACGGGGTGTACTCGGCCGACCCCCGGATCGTGCCCGATGCCCGCAAGCTCGACACCATCAGCTACGAGGAGATGATGGAGATGGCGGCGTCCGGGGCGAGGATCCTCATGCCGCGCTGCGTCGAGTACGCCCGGCGCAACCAGGTGGCGGTGCACGTCCGGTCGTCCTACAGCCGCAACCTCGGCACGATGGTGTCCGGATCGATGGAGGATCTCACCGTGGAACAGGTCATGCTCACCGGCGTCGCTCACGACCGGTCCGAGTCGAAGATCACCGTCACCGGCGTGCCCGACGAGCTCGGCAAGGCCGCCCACATCTTCCGCGTGATCGCCGATGCCGAGCTCAACATCGACATGGTGCTGCAGAACATCTCGCACAGCGACGGCCGCACCGACATCACCTTCACCATGCCCCGGCTCGACGGACCGATCGCGGTGCAGGCGCTGCGGGCGATGCAGGCCCAGATCGGTTTCCAGGACATCATCTGCGATGATCATGTCGGCAAGGTCTCGCTGATCGGCGCGGGCATGCGGTCACACCCGGGGGTGACCGCGCGGTTCTGCGAGGCGCTGGCTCGGGCCGGGGTGAACATCGAGACCATCAACACCTCGGAGATCCGGATCTCGGTGCTGGTCCGCGCTGAGCAGTTGGACGACGCGGTGCGCGCGATCCATACGGCGTTCGAGCTGGGCGGCGACGAGCCTGCCGTCGTGCACGCCGGATCCGGCCGATGACGGGGCCGAGGCTGGCCATCGTCGGCGCCACCGGGGCGGTCGGTACCGTCCTGATCGAGATCATCAACTCCCGGCCGTCGGTGCCCTGGGCTGATCTACGGTTGATCGCCTCGGCCCGCTCGGCCGGCAAAAAGATCACCGTGCGGGGCCGGCCACGGGTCGTCGTCGAGCTCACTGCGGATGCCTTCGACGGCGTGGACATCGCGATGTTCGACGTCCCGGATGAGATCTCGAAGCAGTGGGTCCCGGTCGCGGTGGCGCGGGGCGCGGTGGCGGTGGACAATTCCGGCGCGTTCCGGATGGATCCCGACGTGCCGCTGGTCGTCCCGGAATGCAACGCCGCCGATGCTGAGCACCGGCCCAAGGGCATCGTCGCCAACCCCAACTGCACGACGCTGTCCATGATGGCCGCGCTGGGCGCGCTGCACCGCGAGCTGCGGCTCACCGAGCTGGTGGTGGCCACATACCAGGCGGCCTCCGGCGCTGGGCAGGCGGGGGTGGATCGGCTGCACGCCGAGCTCGCCGCCGTGGCCGGCCAGGACGTCGGGGTGCGCAGCGGGGACGTCGCGCGGGCGCTGGCCGCCGCGGGGTTGCCCGCCCGGTCGCCGTTCCCGGCGCCGCTGGCGCTGAACGTGGTGCCCTGGGCCGGGTCACCGGCTGGCGGCGGCTGGTCCTCCGAGGAGCTCAAGGTCCGCAACGAGTCCCGCAAGATCCTGGGCATCCCGGATCTCAAGGTCTCCGCGACCTGCGTGCGAGTGCCGGTGATCACCACCCACGCGCTCGCGGTGCACGCGGTGTTCGCCCAGGCGGTGACCGTCGAGCAGGCTCGTAAGATCCTCGACGCGCAGCCGACCATCGTGCTGGTCGATGATCCAGCCAATGCCGTGTGGCCAACCCCCGCCGCGGTGGTCGGCACGGACCCGACCTACGTCGGCCGGATTCGCCAGGCTTTGGACTTCCCGAATACGCTGGACTTCTTCGTCTGCGGGGACAACCTGCGCAAAGGTGCCGCGCTGAACACCTACCAGATCGCCGAGACGGTCCTGGGCTGCCTGCCCGCGGGCCGGCAGGTCTAACGTGTCGGTGCTCGCGGCGAACCGGGCGGGTAACTCCAGCGAATACCGAAACGGCCCCACAGTGGGCGATCGGGGGATATGGTCGAGGTGAGCCAGGGCGTGATCGGTCGGATGGTGGTGGCGACGTCGGCGCTGGTCCTCACGGTCGGGTGCGCCGGTGGTGGGTCTGAGCCGGCGGCTCAGCTGCCGGCTTCAGTGAGCGAGTCGCCTTCAGTAGTGCCGCCGGACCCGGCGCAGGCCGGCTCGGAGCAGACCATCTCGGTCCGGATCATCGGGGGCCAGGTCGAGGGGGTACCGGCCCGAGTCGAGGTGGCTCGGGGCACCCGGGTGCGCATCGAGGTGACCAGCGACCGCAGCGACGAGCTGCACATCCATGGTTACGAGCAGACGGTGCCGTTGGCCGCGGGTCGCCCGGCCGTCGCGCAACTGGTGGCCGACCAGCCTGGGGTGTTCGAGGTCGAGACCCATGACAGCGAGCTGCTGCTGTTCCAGCTCGTGGTCCGGGAATGAGTATCCGGCTGGCCGGGCTGACCGGCCTGCTGACGGTGCTGTTCACCCTGGTCACCGCGGTTCCGGCCGCGGCGCACATCGTCGGAACCGGCGGGTCGCCCACCAACTACCGGACCACGGTGACCGCCATCCGACCGGCGGTCCCGACCGTGGCGGTCACCGTCGGGCTCGGCGGGCAGTGGGTGCGCGTCACCAACCAGGGCTCGGCGCAGATCGTGGTGCTCGGCTACCAGGGTGAGCCGTTCCTGCGGCTGTCCGGCAACCAGGTGCAGGTCAATGCGCACAGCAGCACCGCTGAGCAGACCGGTCAGGCGCCGGCGACCCGCGATCCGGCGTCACCAGCCGGCGAACCCGGTTGGGTAGCGCTGCGGGACGGCAACATCGCCACCTGGGCCGACGCCCGGATCGATCCGCCCTCGGAGCAGGTGGCCGGCTCCTGGGAGCTGCCGCTGGTCGTGGACGGGCAGCGGGTCACCGTGGCCGGCACCCGGGACCTGATCCCACCGCCGTCACCCTGGCCGTGGCTGGCGGCGCTCGGCCTGCTCGCCGCCGCAGTAGCAGCCGCTGGATGGCTGCGCGACTGGCAACGGCCGATGGCCGCTGTGGTGGCAGCGGGGATCCTGGCCTTCGTCGCGCATCTGGTCGGCACCGGATTCGTTCCGCAGCGCAACGGCCCGTTACTCGGCTGGGTCGGCGTCGGCGCGGTGGCCGCGTTCAGCGTGCTGATCGGCGCGGTGGCCGTGGTCAGCACGTTACGTGGACGTGAGTCGGCGCCTGACCGGCTGGTCACGGTGGGGATCATGGTGCTGCTGCTGGCCGCCACCGATATCAGCGTGCTGTGGAACTCGCAGCTGCCCTTCGCCGGCCCGGCCGGGCTGGACCGCGGGCTGACGGTGCTCACCTACGCCACCGCGCTGGGGTTGCTGGTGGCCGGAGCGCGGCTGGTCCGCACGGCCAGGTCCAGGGCTGGAAGTGCACCCGGTTGATCCCTCACGACGTCCTCGCCCACGGGGTCGGGGGGCGGCAGGATCTGCCGTTGCCGCTGGACCTGCTGGTGCAGGGCGCCGTGCTGGCGTTGCTGGCCTCGTTCTTCGGCTTGGGCGTGTTGTGGCGATCACCCCGGTTGCGGGCCGGCGCGGCGGGGCGGGCGGTGCCGCTGCCGATCCAGCGGCTGGTGGACAGCGCTGGGTGCCGGTGGCTGCTGCGGGTGCTCGGCCTGGCGCTGACGGCGTATGTGGTCAGCATTGCGCTGCTGGTACCCGACGACGGGCGCAACCCGCTGCCCTATGCGGTGTACGTGCTGTTCTGGGTGGGGATAGTCCCGCTGTCGCTGCTGTTCGGCCCGGTGTGGCGGCTGGTCAACCCGCTGCGCACGGTTCACCTGCTGCTGTGCGCCGTCACCCGGATTCCGGCCGACCGTGGCCTGCTGGTCCTGCCGCGCCGGCTGGGCTACTGGCCGGCTGCGCTGTCCCTGCTCAGCTTCGTGTGGTTGGAGCTGGCTGCCCCCCACCGGGCCGCGGTTCCGGTCTTGCTGTGGTGTCTCCTCGGCTACGCCGTCAGCCAGCTCGGCGCCGCCATGGTTTTCGGCCATCGCTGGTTCCGGATCGGCGACGGCTTCGAGGCATACTCCACGCTGGTCGCCACGATGGCGCCGTTCGGGCGGCGTGACGACGGCCGGCTGGTGGTGCGCAACCCGCTCGACGGGGTGGCCACGTTCGGGCCCGCACCGGGGATCGTGGCCCTGATCGCGGTGCTATTGGGCGCCACCTTCTTCGACAGCATCTCCGGCTCGGCCGACTGGACCCGCACCGTCCAGGCATTACCGGTCCCCGCGGCGCTGGTCTCGACGGTCGGGCTGCTGCTGATGATCGCCATTGTGGCCGGCACCTTCGTCGCGGCGACCCTGCTGGCCGGCCGGGTCGGCTCCCGCGGCCGCAGACCGGTGCCTGGTCTGCTCGCCCACACCGTGATCCCCATCGTCGTCGGTTACGTCATCGCGCACTATTTCTCGCTGCTGCTGTTCCAGGGCCAGCAGGCCATCACCATGCTCGCCGATCCGCTGAACACCAGCGACGCGGTCAATTACGGCCTGGTCACCGCGACCGGTATCGCGTTCATCCAGGTGACCGCGGTCGTCGTCGGGCACGTGCTGGCCGTGATCAGCGCGCATGATCGCTCCGTCGCGCTGTTCCCGCAGGCCGAAGCCGTCGTCGGCCAGCTGCCACTGGTGGTCCTGATGGTCGGCTACACGGTAGGCGGCCTGACCCTGCTTTTTGCAGCGTGACCGCTGCTGACGTCCGCCGGTTCGAGATCACCGACGATGACATCGCGACGAGCTGCCCGCAGGTTCGCGGTGGAAACACCTCGTCGATTAGAAACCAGACATCAGGCCCCACCGCCAGCGCCGCTCGCCGCCCCGTCGCGGTAGCCAATACCCGGGTGCTGGAGAGTGTTCAGGCCCTTCACCACGAGGCGTTCCAGCAGCGCTCGCTCGGCGATCCCCTCGGCGGTCGCTTGAGCTTCCAGCCGAGCTTTGACCCCCGGATCCATGCGATACGACGTAGCGCGGGACGTCACCATCACGACACCTCCATTATCACGCTGTACCGCAGGTGTAGTTCCATCGAATTGTGAGCACCCCAGCCCCGTACTGCGCTGTCACCCACCCCTAGCGCCCCTTGGACGCTAGCAGCGTGCCACTTGAGCCGAGTTTTGCAGATGTCTCCCGCGATGCCCGCCCATCTCACACCTCCCAGCCGCTGAGTGTGACCGTGAGTCGCCATTCGGAGCCGAATAGCGGTTCACAGCCGCCGCCGACCGCTATTCGGAGCCGAATAGCGGTTCACGTCGCTTTACTGATCAAGGTGACCCGCGTCTCGGCGGTCGGAGGCGCAGCCTCACTAGTACCGCACGCGAACATGGCTTAATGGTGCATCGTTGATGACATGAGCATGGAGTCGATCGAATTGTCGGTGAGCCAGGCCCGGGACCGCTTCTCCGAGGCGGTGAACCGGGCAGCAGTCGGCGGTGAGATCACTTAACGTCACGCGCGGACGGGACACCGGCGCGCTGCGACGATCGTGCCTGCGGAACAGGTCGAGCACTACCAAGCAGTGATCGACCGCGAGGACGGTCGCATCGCGCAGGAGCGCCTCGCGGATCGTGCGGCCGGCCGGACAGCGGCACTGCCGGCCGTGGCTCGGACGCTCAGGCTGTGAGCGATTCCGGACCGTACACCGTTCGCTACGACCCGAGAGCATTGAAGGAACTGGGCAAAGCTGGACCGGCAGGTGGCTCGCCGGATCGTCAAGTTCGTAGACGCGTTGAGTGCTGATCCGCAATCGTCGACCGGGCCGAGCGCGATCACGAGCGTGTCGTCATCACTCGCAACGGCCAGCCGCCGTGTTGATCGGGTACGAGGATCTCGTCGCGCTCGAGGAGACTCTGGAGATTCTCAGCGACTCCAACGCGATGGCGGATATCCAGGAAGCGCGTAACGAGGTCGCGCGTGGCGAGGTGATCGAAGGCGTCGACGCGGTGCGCGCACTGCTGTCTCGCCCATGACCGAGCCATACCGGCTCCGGGTAACGGCCAGCGCGGGCCGGACCATTCAGAACAAGCTGTCCGAAGCCGTTGCGGCGGTTGTCGAATTCATCACTGGGACATTGTTGGACAACCCGCACCGCGTCGGTAAAGCACTGCACAATGAGCGCCAATGGCTTTTCTCGTCACCGCTTGCTGAGGTCGATGCAGCGCTGCGGACAGCGGTCACTGGAGCGGGCGCGAGGGCGCGGTGATCGTCGACCCAGGCACCGTGCCGGGTAGTGCGGCAGAATCGGGCTATACCGTGGGGTTCAGCACAGCACCGACCACCGAAAAGAGACGCGATGACCGCCGCACACGGCAGTGATGTCGCCTTGTTCGACATCCTCGACCCGGCGTTCCGGGTTGACTCGCCCGAGATCCGCGCCGCCGCCGACGCGGGCTGGTGGGCGCGCACCCCGATCGGAATCGCGGTGCTGCGCTACCAGGAGTGCCTGGCGCTGCTGCGGGACCGCCGGCTGCGCCATGGCATGCGGGACCTCCTGACCGCCTATGGTGTCACCTCCGGCGCGTTCTCCGACTGGCTGAACACGATGCTGCTCATCCTCGAGGGAGAGCCTCACCAGCGCCAGCGTCGGCTGGTGAGCCAAGCGTTCACCCAGCGCAGTGTCGACCGGCTGCGACCCTTCATGCGGGCCAAAGCGCACGAGCTGATCGAGGGTTTCGCCGGCAACGGCCGCTGTGAGTTCATGACCGCCTTCGCCGATCCCTACCCGGCCTGGGTGATCGCCGAACTGCTCGGTATCCCTGCCGAACGCTTCGCCGCCTTCCTCGGTTGGGCTACCGACATGGGCCTGGGGTTCGGCCCGGCCGCCGCAGCCGAACAGGCCCGCATCGACGCGGCCGTCACCGGCCTCTACGCCTGCTGCGACGACCTCACCGCGCAACGCCGCGCGAACCCGGGCCAAGACCTCATCTCGGCGCTCATCGCCGCAGAGACCGACGGTCGACGTCTGAGCACCGACGAGCTCCGGATCATGATCAACACTCTGGTCTTCGCCGGCCAGGACACCACCCGCAACCAGCTCGGCCTGGCAATGATGACGTTCACCCAACACCCCGAACAATGGCGACTACTCGCGCAGCAACCCGAGCTGGCCGGCACCGCCGTCGAGGAACTCATGCGAGTCAACCCCGCCACGCCGATCATCACCAGACTGGCCACCGAGGACTTCACCTTCCAGGACGTGGACATTCCGGCCGGCACCCACCTCACGCTGTTCATCGCCACCGCCAACACCGAGCCCGACACCTTCGGTGACGCACCCTTCGACATCACCGCCCAGCGCGCCACGCAACTCACCTTCGGCGGCGGCATCCATTACTGCCTCGGCAACTGGCTCGCCCGCATCGAGATGTGCGAAGCGCTGCCGATTCTGGCGTCCCGACTCGGTGACATCGCCCTGGATGGACCCGTCCCCACCCGGCCCCACCTCGGCATCACCGGCCCGATCACGCTGCCCATGCGATTCACGGCAAGCGCGATGAGTAGTGATTCGGCTTGAGACACAGACTCTGTCGCAATGCCTGGCATTGGAGGGGGCACCGTACGGCGTCCGGGCGAATGCGGTCCTCCCCTGATCGCTCAAGCGATGATCCCGACGGCTTTGGGAACTTCTGCACCGGCTTGGTCGAATTAGGCTGACCCGGTAACGTCCAGCTGCCGGTAGTGAAAGCCGCTGACAGGGTGAAATCGCACGGACGCCAAGGGAAGTGCTATGGGGGAGTTGCGCAGTCGGAAGCAGCAGCGTGAACAAGTGGTGCGGTCGCTGCGAGCCGAGGGCAAGTCATGGGTGGAGGTAGCCGAGGCTCTCCGGCAGCGCTACCGTTTCAATGCCCGGGTGGCCCTGCGCTATGCCCATGAGTGGAGCCAGCGTCAGGCCGCCGATGAGTGGAATAAGCGCTGGCCTGATGAGCTGAAGACATTCAAGATGTTCTCGTACTGGGAGATGTGGCCCAGCAATACCGGGCACGCCCCGACTTTCGACAACCTCGGCAAACTAGCAGAACTCTATGAGTGCGCGGTCAGTGACTTGCTGGTTGATCTACCTGATTTTCGGCACCGTGATACGGCGAGCAGACTGACGATACCGAAATCTGATGCCGAACTCATCGTGCCGAACGATGTCGCAGTGCGGGCGATAACAACCGGTCTACAGCTCCCAGGCAATGTTGTCGCCCTGCTCATGCAGTGTCTCGGGGCACTGGCACCGTCGGGTAGTGACGTGCTCAGCACGCCCCGTGAGCGCGAACGCGCGTACCATCACCTTGTCCAGTTTCTCCGACGTTGGGCACACACCATGGACCGTCGCGACGTGCTGCGCCTCCTGGCCTGGGCAGGAACCGCCGCAGCGGTGCTTCCGGCCACCGCTGGTGACGAGTATGAGCGGGTGGCGTCGATGCTCAGCGCGTCGAGCCGGGTCGATGCGCAGATCATTGAGCACATCGAGTCGGTGCTGTGGCACTGCCGGCGGCAGAATCGCGCGCTGGGTCCGCAGGCCGTCCTGAGCACTGTCTTGGCCCAGCGTGACCTGACTCGCGCGCTGGTACCCGACTGCCCGGCCGACTTGCGGCCTCGGATGCTCTCGGCACTCAGCGAGGCCTCGCGCCTGGCTGGGTGGCTGTCGTTTGACCTGGAGCAGTTCGACCACGCTGGGTATTACTACGAGGATGCTCGCGCGCTGGCGCACGAGGCGGAGAACGCCGGGCTGGGTGCGTTCGTGCTGTGCGGGATGAGTCAGCTAGCGACCTGGCGTGGCACACCGCGCATTGGCATCGACCACGCCGTCGCGGCCGGGCAGTGGGCCAATCGCGCCGGTGACCTACGAGTGCGTGCCTACACCTCCGACGTGGCCGCACGGGCCTACGCCGCCGACGGACAGCGAGACGCCTGCTTGACCGCCCTCGACACGGCTCATACCGTGCTCCTGACGACAGATGACCACACCCCAAGCTATAGCAACTATGACGAAGCGATACACATCTCGATTCGCGGCGAGTGCCATTTGAAGCTAGGTGAAGCTGACCCAGCTGCTTCCTATGCACAGCAGTCCCTCAAGCTTCTGGACCGGTCACACGCCCGACGAAGCGTTGCCATGACGATCGTCGACCTCAGTGAGGCGTATGTGCAGTGCAAAGAGATCGACGAAGCAGCACGGCTGCTCGGTGATGCCGGAGACATCGCGGCGGGTAACAGTTCCCTTCGGCTGATCGGGCGATTGGAACAGGCCCGTGCTGGTCTGCGGCCCTGGCAGCATACTGCCGCCGTCCGCACGCTCGACGAGCGTTTAGCGGCTTATGGTTTGGCGTGAAGGAGGGCTTGCAGCCGCCTACATCTTCGCCCTGGTAGCTGGCGTCAGCACCGAGCTCGCCTGGGGACCGTAGTGGGGGCTTGGATTAGGAATCGCCGGCGTCGCGCGCACGACCAGCCGGCACGGACACCAACCGCAGCTCGTCAGCCCGGCACTGACGTGGCCGTAGTCGGCACCGAGGTGATCGCAACGCTGCGGCGGTTCCGGCTTGCCGAGGACGCCGGTCGCGGCATCGACGTCATGCAGGACGTGATGGCAGAACACCTGCTCGACCCACCGATCTTCGATACGGATGCCGTCTCGGTCACCGTCGATCTTCCGTTGACCAGCACCGTCACCGTCGCGGAGCGCGCGTGGGTCGGTGAGATCGAGAATCGGGGGGAGCTTCGGTCCCGCGACCGCATCCTGTTAGTGCACGCCGCGCGGGGCCGGGTGCTCACCAACGCGACCGCCCGGGCGCAGCTCGGAGTCGACAGCACGCACGCCCGGGCGCGTTACATCGCCTGCGTGACGCCGGCCTGCTGGTGCAGGAGGGTGCGAATTCCGGGGCCCGCTACCGGCTGGCAGCCACCATCACTCCGCCGCCCGGTCTCAAGCTCTCCCGGGCCAACCTCCACGACCTCGTACTGGGCCTGGCCCGGCAGGGTCCAGTCACGAACACGGGATGAAGGTTGTCCGGTCAGCGGAGAGGAACGGTACTTCGGCACACTATTGGCGCTCCCAGGGAGGTGGGGTGGATCTTTTGTGGACGTGCCACAGATGGCAACTTCGGACCAGAAGTTGCCATCTGTGGCACGTCCGTGCAGAGCGATAGTCCTTCGTCCGACGTCACTGTCAGTGACGTCGGGGGCGCTCGCGGTGGCCGCCGGATTCAACGCCGAGGGCTAGCCGCAAGCCGCGCTGGCGGGGACCCGCTTTGGTTCGTCCGCCATGACGGGTAACTACCTGGATATCTTGGAAACGATCTACCTGGTTCGACTCGTTCCAGCCTGGTCAGCGAACGCCACGACGCGCGCGATCGTCACTCCAAAGGTGATATTCGTGGACAGTGGCATGGCGGCCCACCTGACTCCAGGCGCACCAGACGACTCCACAGACGGCCTGCTGGAGAACTTCGTGCTCGGTGAGCTGTCGCGCCAACTCACCTGGTCACGCACATCAACCAGGCTCTATCACTATCGAGACCGTGACCAGTACGAGGTCGGCGGCGTGCTCGAGGACAACGCCGGCCAGATTGTGGGAATCGAGGTCAAGGCAGCAGAGACCGTGCGCGTGGACGACTTCCGAGGACTCAGACTGCTCCAACGCCGCGTTGGCTCCCCAAGCACTTCTCTTACTACATCCGCGCTGGGCGGCAGAGCCGTGAAGCCAGCCCCGAAGAGCTCTCCCGCTTTCAGCAACAGCGTGGTGGGTTCCGCGCGGAGCTGCGCCCGATCTCCGGAACCTCCTATGCGGACCTCGACCAGCGGCGGCTGACCGACTACTTCCAGCGGGTACGCGGCCAAGCCGTGCCCGAGCGTGATGATCGGCAAGGTTGGATGCAGCTGCTGTCGGCGACCGAGTTCCTGGTCGACGGTCTCACCGGGAGAGCTCGTCGAACCGGGACTTGTCGATTCGGCTGTCGCCTTCGTGCGACGCAATGTGGGTGTCCGAGCGGAGCTGGTCGACGGCGTCCGCCGGGTGGAGATCCCAGGGCTTCCTCCGGAACCTGTCCGCGAGGCACTGGTCAACGCGGTGATCCATCGCGACTACCTGCTGGCACACACCGACGTCGAGCTTGGTCTCTACCCGGATCGGCTCGAGATAGTGAGCCCTGGCCGGTTGCCGAACGGGGTGACCGTGGAGCGGATGCTGGCCGGCACCAGAGCCGACTTCCTCGTCGGGGAGGAGAGCCTCACCGTCGTGCTGCGGCGCGAGCCGGAGTGAGTCAGCGAACCGATCCGTCCCCGCCAACGAACAGTTCATGCTCGTCGGCGACTCGCGAGCAGCCTGGTGGGCAGGGCTGCAGGCCCTGACCTCTCCTTGCTCACCGGGCTTCACCTGCCGGCGTTCTCCAGCGCATCGTCACGCCAGGTCACCGCGTCGGTGGGCGTGAAGTGGCACATACCGGCCGATCACGGTAGACAGTCTCGCGCCGGGTGGCAGCGAGCCGGCCGGTTTCGAGGCGAGGAATCTGCTGGAGGTTCGCGTGCACATCTGGCCTGGCTCGCCCTACCCGCTGGGTGCCACCTATGACGGCGGCGGCACGAACTTCGCGATCTTCTCCGAGGTGGCGCACTCGATCGAGTTGTGCCTGTTCGACGACGACGGCGCCGAGACCCGGGTGCGGCTACCGGAACGCGACGGCCTGGTCTGGCACGGTTACCTGCCTCGCATCGGCCCAGGGCAACGCTATGGCTACCGCGTGCACGGGCCCTACGAACCGGCGGCCGGGCTGCGGTGCAACCCGCACAAGCTGCTGCTGGATCCCTACGCCAAGGCGATCGATGGGCGTATCGAGTGGAACGAGTCGCTGTTCGCCTACCAGTTCGGCCAGCCCAGGTCGATCAACAACGCCGACTCGGCCCCGTACGCGATGAAGTCGGTAGTCATCAACCCGTTCTTCGACTGGGCCAACGACCGGCCGTTGCACATCCCCTACCACCAGACGGTGATCTACGAAGCGCACGTCAAGGGCATGACGATGCGCCATCCCCAGATTCCCGACGACGTTCGAGGCAGCTACGCCGGCTTGGCCCATCCGGCGATGATCGCCCATTTCCAGCGGCTCGGGGTCACCGCGGTCGAGCTCATGCCGGTGCACCAGTTCGTGCACGACTCCACCCTCGCGCAACACGACCTGCGCAACTACTGGGGCTACAACACGATCGGTTTCTTCGCCCCGCACAACGACTACGCCTGCTTCGGTACTCGGGGGGAGCAGGTGCAGGAGTTCAAGACCATGGTCCGGGCGCTGCACCGGGCCGGCATCGAGGTCATCCTGGACGTGGTCTACAACCACACCGCCGAGGGCAATCACCTCGGGCCCACGCTGTCGTTTCGGGGTATCGACAACGCCGCCTACTACCGGCTGGTCGACGGCGACCCCGAGCACTACTACGACACCACCGGCACCGGCAACAGCCTCAACGTGCGCCACCACGACTCGCTACGACTGATCATGGACTCGCTGCGGTACTGGATCACCGATATGCACGTCGACGGGTTCCGGTTCGACCTCGCGGCGACGCTGGCCCGGGAGCTGCACGAGGTCGACCGGCTCTCGGCGTTCTTCGACCTGGTCAACCAGGACCCGGTGGTCAGTCAGGTGAAGCTGATCGCCGAGCCGTGGGACGTCGGCGAGGGCGGCTACCAGGTGGGCGGCTTTCCGCCGCTGTGGACGGAGTGGAACGGCAAGTACCGGGATACCGTGCGCGACTTCTGGCGCGGCGAGCCGGCCAGCCTCGCCGAGTTCGCGTCCCGGTTCACCGGCTCGTCGGACCTCTACGAGTCCGACGGCCGACGGCCCCTCGCGTCGATCAACTTTGTGACTGCACACGACGGGTTCACCCTCACCGACCTGGTGTCCTACAACGACAAGCACAACGAGGCCAACGGGGAGGGCAACCGGGACGGCGAGAGCCACAACAGGTCGTGGAATCACGGGGTGGAGGGACCGACCGACGACGGCAAGATCGTCGCGCTGCGGGAACGCCAGAAGCGCAACCTGGTGGCCACTCTCATGCTCTCCCAGGGCGTGCCGATGATCTCGCACGGTGACGAGCTGGCGCGCAGCCAGCGCGGCAACAACAACGTCTACTGCCAGGACAACGAGATCAGCTGGATCGACTGGGAGGACGCCCGCCTGCACGACGTGTTGACCGATTTCACCGCTGGGCTGGCCAGGCTGCGCGCCGCGCACCCGGTGTTCCGCCGCCGCCGGTTCTTCCAGGGTCGTCCGATCCGCGGCTCCAGCATCGAGGACATCGCGTGGCTACGTCCGGACGGCCAGCAGATGTGCGACGAGGACTGGAACGTCGGCCACGCCAAGGCGGTCGCGATCTTTCTCAACGGCCGGGGCATCCCCGAGCGCAACGCGCTGGGGGAGCGGATCATCGATGACTCGTTCCTGCTGCTGATCAACGCCCACCATGGGTCGATCATGTTCACCGTGCCCGATCAGACCTACGGCCGGACCTGGGAGATCGTGGTGGACACCGCCGATCCGCTGCTCGCCAAGGCTCGACGCAGGCAGAACCACGCCAAACCCGGCGTCCGGTTGCGGGTCGCAGCACGGGCCTTGCTGGTCCTGCGCTGCCGGCTGAGGCATCTGGATGAGATCACCATGCCACCGGCAGCTCCACCAGGCCCCCGGTGAGCAGCTCATCGCGCCCCCGCAGGGACTCCACCGGGACCGCCAGACGCAGCGTCGGGAACCGGTCCAGCAGCGCAGGAAGCAGCGACTGCAGCTCGAGCCGGGCCAGCGGAGCGCCGACGCAAAAGCGTGGGCCGTGGCCGAAGGTCAGGTGCGGGTTGCGGGTGCGGTGCACGTCGAACCGGGCTGGGTCGGGAAAGTGCTGCTCATCGAGATTGGCTGGGCGCAGCCCGAGCATGACCAGCTCACCGGTCTGGATGGGGACGCCGCCATAGGTGAAATCGGTATTGGCATAACGGGGTAGTCCGGCAGCCTGCTCGATACCGGAGGTGCGCATCGGCTGCCACGAGCGCAGGATCTCCTCGACGGCCGGCCCGATGAGCGCCGGATCGCGGCGCAGCGCATCCGCCTGCTCGGGGTGGATGAGCAGCAGGGTCACCCCGCGGTCGATCGCGGTCACGGTGGTCTCGTGGCCGGCGAACAGCAGCCCGGCGCTGAGCATCGCGATGCCGTCGGTGGTCAACTCGGGGTCGGCGCCGGCTGCGGCGGCCAGATCGGAGATCACGTCGTCGCCCGGTTCGGCCTGCTTGCGATCCACCAGCGCGCGCATGTACTGCCACAGTTGCATGAGGCCGGCCTGGGAGCGCGCGGCATCGGTCTGGTGCGCGGCGTCGTCGCTCCACCGGCGGAAGTCCGCCCGGTCGGCGTAGGGCACACCGAGCAGCTCGCAGATGACCAGCGCCGGAAGCGGGAAGGACACCGCCTCATGCAGGTCAGCCGGCTGGCCTTGGTGTGCCATGGCCTCGAGCAGGTCCGTGATGATCGCCGTCACTCGGGGCCGCATACTCGCCATCCGCCGCGCGGAGAACGCCGGCGCGAGCAGCCGCCGGGTCCGGGCGTGCTCCGCGGCCTCGGTCGACGGGTGACCCATCGGGCCACCGAAGATCGCTGAGTGCGAGATGCGGGCCGCCCGCTCCGGGTCGGCGTGCGAGCGGCCCAAGCGGGGGTCCGACAGCAGAGCCTTCACGTCGCCGTAGTTCGTGACCAGCCACGCCGGATCTCCGGTGGATGTGGTCACCCGGTGGATCGCCGGGTTCGCCATGCCGCCTCCATGATTCGTCGCATGCGACGCGTCTTATGCAACGTACCGAGAAAGCGGACCGGTACGTCGAGCTGAGGTCGGTGCTCGGCTACGCTGCACGGCCGCCATGTCCTTCGCCAGCCCACTGTTTCTGTGGTACTTCATGCCGGCCGTGCTCGCGGCTGTGTTGATCGCGCCCCGAAGCTGGCGCAACGGCATCGTGGCCACCGCCAGCCTGGTCTTTTACGCGGTCGGGGCGGGCACGACGACGCTGCTGCTAGTGGCGTGCATGGCCGCCAACTACCTGATGGGCCCGGCGTTGGCGCCTGACGACTGGGACCTCGAACCACAGCGGCGGCGCCGCTGGCTGCGCGGCGTCGTGGTGTTCGACCTCGCGGTCTTGGTGGTGTGGAAGTACGCCGGCTTCGCCAGCATGCAAGCTGCCGGGCTGGCGGCGTTCACCGGGCTCGATCTGCCGGTCGTCGAGCTCGTGCTGCCGATCGGGATCTCCTTCTACACATTTCACCACATCTCCTACGTGGTGGACGTCTACCGCGGTGAACGGCCGGCGTTGCGCGATCCGGTCTCCTTCGTCGCCTATATCGCGATGTTTCCCCAACTCGTCGCAGGACCGATCGTGCGGTACCGCGAGATCGCCGATCAGCTGCAGCAGCCGCTTCGCGGCAACCGGTTGGACGACATCGCCGCCGGATTCCCTCGCTTCGCACTCGGTCTGATCAAGAAGGTAGTGATCGCTGACTCGCTGGCACCCGTGGTAGACGCCTGCTTCACCACGCCGGCCGACCAGATGACCACCGCGACCGCCTGGCTGGGGGCGATCGGTTACACCCTGCAGCTGTACTTCGACTTCTCCGGATATTCAGACATGGCTATCGGGCTGGGCAGAATGCTCGGGTTCCGGCTGCCGGAGAACTTCGCGCGCCCGTACTCGTCGGCGAGTATCACCGAGTTCTGGCGACGTTGGCACATGTCGCTGTCCCGATGGTTTCGCGATTACCTGTACATCCCGCTCGGCGGGAACCGGCGCGGAGATCGGATCACCTACCGGAATCTGTGGCTGGTGTTCGCGCTCTGCGGGCTCTGGCACGGCGCGAACTGGACTTTCCTGCTGTGGGGCCTCTACCACGGCACAGTACTGGTGATCGAGCGACGTCGTGGATGGGCAGCCGAGTCCAGTAATCGTCTGGGGAACCGGACAGTGACCTTGATCATCGTGATGTTCGGCTGGGTACTCTTCCGATCACCGGACATCAGTACCGCGCTGGTGTTCGTGCACCATATGCTGACTCTTGATTTCGGCGGGCTGACTGATGTCGTCGACGCCTCGCTGACCAACCAGCGTCTGGTGGTCTTACTGGCGGCCGCTGTGGTGTTCTTGTTGCCGGCCAGGCCGGTCACCGGTGTGTATCTCGAATCGGTGCGGACCACCCCGGCGGCAGTGCTGCGGGTCGGCGTGATGACTGCCGGCCTGTGCTACGTCACGTTACTCGTCGCCACCGGAACCTTCAGCCCATTCCTCTATTATCGCTTCTAGCTCGCGGTCCATGCCGGTATCCTCGGGGATGCTGCTCGACGAGGACGATGTGCCTACCGTTGAAGCTGTTCCTGGTTTCTTGCTACTGCTTGACGCGCCGGGCTGGACTGGATCGTTGGGCTCATCGGATTGGGAGGGCAGATCAGGTTGATCGGCAGGATCGGTGCTCGCCGGTTCCTCGGCCTTACCTGGCTGGATCGGCGGAGCAGCGGGGATCGGCTTCTCGGACTCGGTGGGTTGATGCGGCTTGCTGGGCTGGATGGGTTTTTCGGTTGACGGGGTTGACTTATTGGATTGGTTGGGTTCGGTGGGCTGGTAGGTTGACGGGGTTGACTTATTAGGTTGGTTGGGTTTGGCGGGATAAATCGGGGCGGCCGGAGGGGCCGGTTCGGGCGGGCGGGCGGGCCGCACGGGAGGTGCGGGTGTGACCGGACGAACCGGCTTGACGGGATGCACGGGTTTGACTGGTGCCGGTTGTGCCGGTTGTGCCGGTTCAGCGGGACGAGCTGGCTGCCGGGGGTGCGCTGGCTTAGCGGGTAGGGCCGGCTTGCGGGGCTGAGTCGAGTTGGGAACCGATGCGCGGTTGCCGGGTTGAGCGGGCTTGGCGGGTTGAGCGGGCTTGGCGGGAATGAGTTGCGGAGCGGCGACGCGTGCGCGGTCGTTCTCGGTCGCTGCTGGGGCAGACTCGACCAGCTTGACGGGCTCAGCAGCCTTGACAGGCTCAGTGGCGATCAAAGGCGCGGGGAGCAGCGGAGCGGCGGGAACGATGCTATCGTTGCCGACCTTCTCGAGGTAAGCCTGCCCTTGATCGGCATCCTCGCTGTGCTGTTGGCGCACTACCAGGACGGCGAGCACGACGACGGTCACGATAGCGGCTGCCAGTAAGGCCAGTAATGTCTGATACTGGCGCAGCGCGCGAAAACTCATCTAGTGGCTCCCCTCCAGCTGAACTCTTAATCATCAAACCGGGCGATCATCAAACCGGGCGATCATCAAACCGGGCGATCACCACACCAGGTGATCGCCAAACCGAGCGATAATCACGCCAGGATTGCAAGCGGTTTGGTGGAGAGTCGAGGTCTCAGGCTTGCGATGGCCGCGCACGCCATGATATCGCTCTAGATCGGGAGTGATCAGCCGCTTACGCGCGATCCCTGTGGGTCAGTAGCGCGCGTCGTACATTGCGATCAGCAAAGTTTCCGTGCAATCGGTGACCCCTCTCGATGGCATGGTCCCCGACCATAAGCCAGGGTACGGTCGACTCTCACGTGCGGTCAAGGCTCGGATGCCGGGTGTCGTCGCGGAGGCTGCCCGCATCCCGGATCCGGACGTGCCCCGGAAGTCGGAATTGTAACAGTGTTACAGTTTCGGCGAGAGTGGGGAGGTCCGCTATGGGCAACAGCTACCTCGATGGCAACTACGCGCCGGTGTCACGGGAGCACACGGTTACCGAGCTGGCCGTCACCGGGACCATCCCGGCTCATCTCGACGGCCGGTACCTCCGCAACGGCCCGAACCCGATCGCCGAGGTCGACCCGCAGACCTACCACTGGTTCACCGGCGATGGCATGGTCCACGGCGTGCGCCTGCGAGACGGTAAGGCGCAGTGGTACCGCAACCGCTGGATCCGCACGCCCGCCGTGACACGCGCGCTCGGCGAGCCCGCCCGCTCCCGGGCCCCCGTCCGCGCTGGGCTGGAGCTGATCGGGGCCAACACCAACGTGGTTCGCCACGCCGGTCGTACCCTCGCGCTGATAGAAGGCGGAATCGTCAATTACGAGCTCACCGATGACTTGGACACCGTCGGCCCCTACGACTTCGACGACACCGTGCACGGCGGCTACACCGCGCACCCCAAGCGCGACCCGGACACCGGCGAGCTGCACGCCGTCTCGTACTCATTCGGCCGGGGCAACCGGGTGCAGTACTCGGTCATCGGCGTCGACGGGCGAGCCCGCCGCACCGTGGACGTCGAGGTCACCGGCAGCCCGATGATGCACGACTTCTCGCTGACCGCCAACCACGTCGTGTTCTACGACCTCCCGGTCACCTTCGATCCCCGGCAGGGCGCCGCTGTCGCCGTGCCGCCGGCCCTGCGGGCGCCGGCCAGGTTGGTGCTGTCCGCGCTCATCGGTCGGGTCCGGCTACCCGACCCGATCCTGGCGCTAGTCGGGCAGGGGATGCAGGGAAACGCGAGCCTGCCCTACAAGTGGGACTCCGGCTATCCGGCCCGGGTCGGTGTCATGCCGCGCACCGGTGGCGCCGATGACGTTCGCTGGTTCGACGTCGAGCCCTGCTACGTCTTCCATCCGCTGAACGCCTACGACGAGGGCCAGACGATCGTGCTGGATGTCGTGCGGTACCCGCGGATGTTCGTCACGGACCGCCATGGGCCCAACGAGTGCCCCACCACTCTGGACCGCTGGACCGTCAACCTTGCCGACGGCAAGGTTCGCGAGACCCGCCTCGACGATCACCCGCAGGAGTTCCCGCGCATCGACGACCGGCTCCTCGGCCGGCCGCACCGCTACGGGTACGCCATGCAGACGGCCGGTATCGGGGCCGACGCCGGTGACTCGGTGCTCAAGCACGACCTGCACCGCGACCGGACCACCGCGCGGCGGCTGGGCACCCACAAGCGCATCGGCGAGTTCGTCTTCGTCCCGAATACGCCGCAGGCCGCTGAGGATGACGGGGTGCTCATGGGGTTTGTCTACGATTCCGGCACCAACCGCAGCGACCTGGTCATTCTCGATGCGGCGGGCCTGGAGACGATCGCCGAGATCCACCTGCCCTGCCGCGTCCCGTACGGATTCC
Organism: Pseudonocardiaceae bacterium; assembly: GCA_050700055.1. Lineage (GTDB taxonomy): Bacteria > Actinomycetota > Actinomycetes > Mycobacteriales > Pseudonocardiaceae. Next base: position 13,433 of record JBOHGE010000019.1, on the reverse strand, counting down.
ACGGCAACTGGCTGCCTACCGCACCCTGACCTGACGCCAGGAATGAAAACCAGCCGAGCTGTCACGATGTCGCTGAGTGATCCAGCCTGGTCGGCTGTCTGCCGATCGTTGCAGTGCTGTTCGTGCTGCGCCGGCCGCTGTCACCGCCGGCGAGAGCTATCCCGAGCAGCTGGGCGAGCAGCAGCATCTCCTCCTCGTGCTGTGGTAGCAGCTCACCCGCATGAAGTGCGTCCAGGGTCAGCAGGCCGAAGATCTCCGCACTGGTGGCAACGGGAACGGATATATAGGTCTGGTAATTGAGACCCTGGTCCGGTGGGAATCCCGCGGACCCGTCCAGGGCGATATTCTCCTTCAGCTCCGATCGGCGGTCCTCTAGCAGTCTGAAAATTTCGGCGCAGCTCGGATCGGTGCTGGTGAATTCTGTTCGCGGTCGCGTGTCCCGGCCGGCGTATATCCTGCAGGCCAGCCGCCTTCCCTGGCTGTCGTGCTCGTAATCGAAGTAGCACGAACGCGCCCGAGGGACGCCCGTGACTTGAACGACGGAGTTCACCACGGCCTGCTTAGCCGCCCCGGTCGCCTCTATTCTGCTGATCTGGTCGGGTGCGGTGATGATACGGTCGAATATGTCGGTCAATGGTATCAGCACAGATCTGAGGGCGAGCCGGTAATTGATGACCGCGGCCGTGGCCAGTTTCTCGGCGTCCTCCCGTGCTCCCATCTCAAGCCACGTCTGACGAGCCGGCAGAAGAAGCGCTACCACCGTCGCGACCGCGCCGCCGACCTTGATCGTTGAGCTGGCCCACGGCGAAAGCTGTTCGCCGGCCTGAACCTGAGCGACGAACGCCGCACCGGCGCAGACGGCGGCGAAGATGGTGCCACCCCACCATCGAAGCCAGTGCGGCCAGCCACCCTTACCCATACAGCAGACGGTAGCCGATCGAGTGAAGCGAGTTGCGGCGGCACGGGAGGAAGCTAGGGTTGTGGGTAACGTTCCGTTAGAGCAGCCGGTATGCCCGGGTGTGACGTGACCCGGAGAACTTGCTCGTGGGCCTGTTGGCTGCTTCACTGGTACAGGTAGGTCTGTGGTCTTGACGGCAGTCGGAGGTCCCGGTGGCGACAGGCAGTCTCTCCAGCCACAGGATCCCCAGCGTGGATCCGGCGATCCGGCGGGACGCCGAAGACGTCGTCAAGGACCCGGATGCCTACTTCGAGCGTCAGCGGGCGCTGTGTGCTCGTGAAGCCGAGGAGTTCGTCGGCCGTGAACTCGCTCGCGCCTTCTCGATGCGCCGCCGCGTGGGAGTATGGGCTTCTTTGGCCAGGTTGGCCCACGGCTGAGTTGTTCCACTGCTAGATCTGGGGCTTGGCGGCCAATCCGGCCCCAGCGCTATGACATGATCCGCGTGCGCCGTGCGCAGCGGCTCACCGGTCCGCAGCCGGAGATGCGAGTTCGACGGTCAGCGGCAGGGTGAACGGCTGGTTCTGGCATTTGTCGTCCACGTTGGCCGCCATGGTCACACTGATGTCGTAAGCTCGGTAGCCGGCTGGCCTGATGAAGCCGGTCGGGCCCTCGACCGGCGCGCTGGTGACGATGCCGGTGGGGCAGCCGTCCGCGGTCGCCATCGAACTGCCCGCGCTGATCGAGGCGACTCGGACGCCGGAGTCGGTCGTGTTGTTGACATAGAGGGGGAACGTCGCGGTCGCGCCGGGAGACAGCGGGCGGACTTCGCTCGGGGTGACGGTGAGCTCGGCCGAGGTGGTGGTGCCGGTCTCACCACCACCGATGGTTCCGATCAGGAACCCGGCACCGACCAACCCGAGGGCTAGCAGCAACGCGAGACCGTCAAAGACGTTCAAGCGACGCACACTGGCACCCACGTTGTTGTTCACTGCCCCACTCCCTCCAGAGCCCACGCAACCCAAGGGTCCACTCCGGCGGCAACAGATCGTGCCCGAACCGTTGCGCTCGGTATCCAGGTGGTCAGGTTATGCGGTGCCGCCGGGTCGATGCCTGCCGGGTGCCCAGTAGTTGCCGCACCATGCGGCGACGTTATCCGGCCATCGGTATCAGCCCCCGATGACGGGCACTCTTCTGTCCCGGCGTCCTCCATCAGAGCGGATCATGAACCCGCCCACCCCGGTGGCTGCCGCTGTCCACGGCCCGTGCCGCCGAGCAGTCCGGTGATCTCAACGGTGCGCTGGTCGCCTACCTCGAGGCGGTGCAGCTGTACCGGGGGGACTTCGCCCCACAGCGGGTAAAGGTGGGGCTCATCTCAGCCAAGCTCCACCTTCACGGGTGGCTGCTGGGGGGGTGGTCAGAAGGGTGGTTCGTCGGGTAGTTCGGTGGGTGGTGGCCGGGTGGGTGGTGGGGGTGGTTCGGGTCGGTGGAGGATTGGTCCGTCCCAGGTCATGGGGAGGCATGGTGGATGGGGGTCGGGGTCCCGCGGGAGGGGCTGGGGCAGGTCGGGGATGATCGGTTCGCCGCGGGTGGGGTAGGTCTGGCCGAGTGGGCTGGTCCAGACGAAGTGCCCAGCCGTGGGTTGGGTCAGTGTCCAGCCGCCCTTGTGCTTCTTGGCGTGGTCGCGAGCGCAGCACGGGCCGCTGTTGGTGCGGGTGGTGGGTCCGCCGTGGGCGTGATCGCGGGTGTGGTCCACCTCGCTGGTGGTGGCGCGGCGGCGGCAGCCGGGGCCGATGCAGTGCCGGTCGCGCATCTGGATGTGTCGGCGCAGTGCGGAGTGCGCGAAGCGCCGGGTGGGGTGTTGGTCGAGCGCGGCGCGGGCCTGTTCGCGGTGGGTCCAGCTGCCGGTGATTCCGTGCAGTACTCGGGCCCACTCAGGGTGCTCAGCCGCCAGCGCGGGGAGGCGGTCCAGCAGCGACACCGGGAGGGCGATTTCCACGATCCCGCCGGCCCGATCGCTGCGGTTAGCGTGGTCGCTGTGTGTGCCGGGTTGGTGGGGGCGGCGGCGGGTGAGATCACCATGGAGCAGATACCCGTCGGTGTCGACGATCGCGATGCGCCATTGCGCGTCGTGTTGGGTGGCGACGAGGTCCCTAGCGGCTGATGCGGGCAGGGGGCCCCACCCGGGTAGTTCCGCGGGATGCTCGTCCAGGCCCAGCAGGGTGGACAGTCTCACCTGCACCTCGACACCAGATCTCACCAGGCGACCGGATCCGGTTCGATCGGGACCGCTCGTCCTGGGTGGCGGGGTGCGCTCGGGCTGGCCAGGCCGGGCGTGCTCGGCCGGTGTTGATTGCTCGGCCGGTGTGGGCTGCGGGGCCTGTCCGGGCTGCTCGGCCGGTGTCGGCGGGTCGGGTGCATGGTGCTGTGCGGGCCGGTGGTCTGGCTGGTCCGGGGTGGACGTTGGGTCGGGGTCGGCGGGGGCGAGGGGACCCAGACCCAGCATGGTGGCCACGATCTGGGCGCCGGCGAGCCCATCCAGGGTGCCATCGAGCAGGCGCAGAAACAGATCAGCACGGGTCTGATTGACCGTGGCCGCATACCCAGCCGCGCGCAGCTCATCAGCGAGGGCCTCCAAGCGCGCCGCGGCGGCCGCGGCCTCGCCGGCGGGTAGCCCGGACCCAGACAGCACGGCGGTGCCGGTGTGATCGAGGTAGCCGTGCACCCCGCGCTCCCGCACCGCTTGCTCATAGGCGCTGCGGGTGTAGTCGGGGTCGATTGCCTGCACCTCCCGCAGCAGCCGGGCAGCCAGTTGGCCCGTCGTCCAACCCGGCGCCATCGGCACCAGCCGGGCGCAGATCCGCTCGGCCTGTGCGGGAGTGACGTCGCTGAGGTAGTCGGTGAATACCCGGGCCTTGTGATGATCCAGCGCACCGGCCGCCAGTGCGGCGAACACCCGAGGCAGCCGATCGACCAACATTTCGGCGCAGCTCAGTTCGTAGTCCGCGCGGCGAGAGGTGAACGTCAACGCGGCGGCGATCTCGGCGGTTTCCCACCCGGTGGTGGTGCGCTGAGCCACCTCGGCCATCGCCGCCCAGCACCGGGCATAACCTCGAGACACCTCAGCCCACGCCGCACGCAGCTCAGCAGCAGCCTCCTGATCGGAGACCACCGACCCCGCCGTGACCGTCATGGATCGACCATATGTTCGAACCCTGACGGAACCGGGCTGTTCTGGCGATCATCATCCGGATTCACCCGAACGGGTTGGTCAGCGGTAACCGGCGGGCGCCGGCCATGGGTCAAGGTGCCGGGTGGGGAGGGTGTCGAGCGAGCCGCACGACATCACGTCATTGGCGGCGTGCGGAACGCATCATATTGGCTGCGGGTGGTTCCGCTCTCACACACCGGGGTCGGACGCCTGCGCTGTGGCCGACCCGGACGTGATGGGCCGACACAGCGGGCGCAGGAGCGCGACACGGCGGGCAGGGGGCCGTGACACGCTGGGTTACAGGGCTTTGAGTTCTTCGATCACTGACTCGACGGAGGCTTTGGCGTCGCCGAAGAGCATGGCGGTGCCGGGGGAGTAGTAGAGCTCGTTGTCGATACCGGCGAAGCCGGGATTCATCGAGCGCTTGAGCACGATGACCGATTTGCTCTCGTCGACGTTGAGGATCGGCATGCCGTGGATCGGTGAGCTCGGGTCGTTGCGGGCGGCCGGGTTGGTGACGTCGTTGGCGCCGATCACCAGGGCGACGTCGGTGCGGTTGAACTCGCCGTTGATCTCGTCCATCTCCTTGAGCTGCTCGTAGGGCACATCGGCCTCGGCGAGCAGCACGTTCATGTGCCCGGGCATCCGGCCGGCCACCGGGTGGATGGCGTACTTGACCTGTACGCCCTTGTTCTCCAGCAGCCTGGCCATGTCCTTGACGGCATGCTGGGCCTGCGCCACCGCCATGCCGTAGCCGGGCACCACCACAACCTGGTTGGCGTAGGCCATCTGCACCGCCGCGTCCGCCGCGCTGGTCTCCCGGTGGGTCCTGTCGCCGAGCTCGCGGCCCGGTGCGAGACCGCCCCCGCCGAACCCGCCGGCCACGATCGCCGGGATGGACCGGTTCATCGCCTTGGCCATCAGGTTGGTGAGGATCGACCCCGAGGCGCCGACGATCATGCCGGCGACGATCATCGCGGTGTTGTCCAGGGCCAGCCCGGCCGCCGCGGCCGACAGCCCGGTCAGCGCGTTGAGCAGCGAGATCACCACCGGCATGTCGGCACCACCGATCGGCAGCACCACCAGCAGCCCCAGCGCCGCGGCGAACACCAGCGTCCCGAGGATCAACAGCTGCGCGCCACTGCCCGAGCCGATCGCGACCGCGCAGGCCAGCGCCGCCAGCAGCACCAGCGCGTTGACCAGCTGCTGCGGCTTGCCCAGGCTGATCGGCCGGCCGGGGATGAGCTCCTGCAGTTTTCCGTAGGCCACCAACGAGCCCCAGAACGACACCGAGCCGACGATCGCGCCGAACAGCGAGGCGACCATCACATACGCCGGCTCCCCGGCGAACCCGTCGGTGCTGTTGAACTCCACCCAGGCGATCAGCGCCACCGCGCCGCCGCCGACGCCGTTGAACAGCGCCACCATCTGCGGCATCGCGGTCATCTTCACCTGTTTGGCCGCAGGTACCCCGAGCAGCGTGCCGATCAGCACCCCCAGCACGATGAGCACCCAGTTGCTCACCCCCGGCTGGAGCAGCGTCGCCACCACGGCGATGCCCATCCCGGCGGCCGCGATGAGGTTGCCGCGTACGGCGGTGCGCGGGCCGGTCAGACCCATCAAGCCGTAGATGAACAGCCCGAAGGCGATGACGTAGAGGACCGCAACCAAGGTCGTCATCGCTGCTTGCCCTTGAACATGGCCAGCATCCGGTCGGTGACCAGGAAACCACCGACCACGTTGATGGTGCCGAACGCGATCGCCAGCACCAGCAGCAGTTTGTTGAACACCGACAGGTCGTGGCCCAGGCCGAGCACCAGGATGCCGCCGAGCAGCACGATGCCGTGGATGGCGTTGGTGCCCGACATCAGCGGGGTGTGCAGGGTGTTGGGCACCTTGGAGATCACCGCGAAGCCGACGAAGCCGGCCAGCACGAGGATCGCCAGGTTGGCGAGCAGCATCAGCGGTCGTCCCCTTCCCGGGTGATGCACGAGCGCACCAGCACCTCGTCATCGGAGTCCGGCGTCAACCGGCCCTCCTTGTCCACCATCAGCTCCAGCAGTGACTGCACATTGCGGGCGTACAGCTCGCTGGCATGCTCGGGCATCGTGGCCGGCAGGTTCAGCGGTGAGGCGATTGTCACATCGTGGCGCACCACGACCTGACCCGGTTCGGTCAGCTCGCAGTTGCCGCCGGTCTCGCCGGCCAGATCGACGATCACGCTGCCCGGGCGCATGCCTTTGACCGCCTCGGCGGTGACCAGGATGGGTGCCCGGCGCCCGGGCACCAGCGCGGTGGTGATCACGACGTCGAAACCGCTGGTCGCCTCGGTCAGCCGCTGCTTCTGCTCGGCCCGCTCGTCGTCGGTCAGCTCGCGGGCGTAGCCGCCCTCCCCGGCCGCCTCGATGCCCAGGTCGAGCCACTTGGCGCCGAGTGAGCGGACCTGGTCGGCGACCTCGGGCCGGACGTCGTAACCGGTGGTCCGGGCACCGAGGCGCTTGGCGGTGGCCAGTGCCTGCAGCCCGGCCACTCCGACGCCGAGGATCAGCGCGGTGGCCGGCTTGACCGTGCCCGCGGCCGTGGTGAGCATCGGGAAGAACCGGGTGGACAGGTCGGCGGCCAGCAGCACCGCCTTGTACCCGGCCACGTTGGCCTGCGAGGACAGTGCGTCCATCGACTGCGCGCGGGAGATCCGGGGAATCGCCTCCATGGCGAAGGCGGTCACCCCCGCGTCCCGGAGCTTGCCGGCAATCTCCGGATCGGACCGCGGGGCCAAGAACCCGATCAGCACCGACCCGCGGTGCAACCGCCTGATCTCCTGGTCGGTCGGCGGCGCCACCTTGACCACCACGTCGGCGCCCCACGGGTCGTCGATGATCGCGCCGGCCTCGGTGAACAGCTCATCGGGCATCAACGCGCCCACCCCGGCACCGGGCTCGACGACGACCTGCAGGCCCCGGCCGAGGAGCTTCTCGACCATCTTGGGCACCAGAGCGACCCGGCGCTCGCCGTCTCGTGATTCCCGGGGGACGCCGACCCGGGTGCTGCGCTGGTCTTGCGATGAGGTCACCCGCAGAGCATCGAACATGATCCGGTGTGACGTCCAGTGCGAAGGCACAAACTGTGTCGCAGGTCGGTCACCAGCAGTCGGCTCGGCCTGGCTGGGCAGGGTGACGAGGTCGCTGCTGACCAGGGCTCCAGAACCCGCCGGGGGCGGCGCAACAGCGGTGCCACCGACCCCGCGACGGGCGAGCTCGAGCACCATCCGGGCTCCCATCGAGCTGCCCACCAGGTTGATCCGGCCAGGCCCGGCTCGTCGATGAAGGCGGCCACCGCGTCGGCATGCCGCATGGAACTCTGGTGGCATGGCGCACGACCCGTCGAGACTGCCGGCGGACCTGCCCGTCCCCAGCGACGATGGGGCGGCGGACCATGTGCTCGGTACGGCAGTTCCCGCGCTGAAGCTGGTGTGTCCACCCAGCACACCGCGCCTACCAGGCCGAGGTCGCTGCGCGTCTGGTACCCGGTGTTCCCACCGGACCAGCACGCCGCGCAGGTGCTCGCCTGGCTGCGCGCGAGGGTGTGACGGCTGGCCTGCCGGTATGCGGACCGCAAGACCGTGCTCGCCCGGCAGCACCCAGACGCCCGGGAGCGCTACACCGAAGCGAAGCGTGAGTTCATCGAGACAGCGCTGGACAGACTTGGTTGATCATCGCGCGCGGAGTTGCGATCCAGGATTGTCAGACCCGTCCGGCATCGTTGGGTGACATGCCGAGCCGAACGGTGGTCATCAGTGGAAGAGTTGCCTCGCACCCTGAATTACGCCAGTGCCCGGCGCCTGCTCGAGCAGCACGGTTGGACCCGCGAGCGAGGTGGCAAGCATCAAATCAAGATGACCAAGCTTGGTCACCGTCCGATCACGCTGCCGATCAACAAGCGACAGGACTACCCTGTTGGGTTGAGTCAGGCGATCCTTCGGCAGGCCGGGCTCAAGAACGGGAGATGATGATGACCGAGCGCACAGTCACCTACACCGCGACTGTTCACGACGACAGCGACGGCCTTTGGGCCGAGGTTGCCGAGCTGCCTGGTGTCTTCGCTACCGGAGCAAATCTTGCTGAACTCTCCGCGGCGCTACAGGAGGGAGTCGAACTTTACCTGTCGACTCCGGAGCACCCCGTACGGGTCGGGAAGGTCAGCAGTACCACTGAACAGCGGACCACACTGCATCTGATGGCGGGCTGATCCTCTTTGCCGCCCACCCTGTTAATGATCTTGAAAGATGTTGCCGACCCTGGACTTCGCGCCAGGCCACTCGACGCATGGGCTGTATTATCCCCGGACTGGACTTCTACATGCTGAGTCCGGCCTGTTTGGCGAGTTTGACAAGCTTGGGGTTGCTGCGTCGGTGCAGCGAGATCAGAACCCGGAGTACTTCGCGGTTCATCGGATGGACCTTCGCCTTCCGGGGAGCGACGTGCCACGCCTGCATCAGCAAGATTTGCGCGCCGTCCCGGTTGCCGAGGTCGAGATAGGCGCGGGCGGTGTTGGTGTGGACGTCGACCATTTTGGTCGGCGGCAGCCCGGTCTGTCTGCTGGTCAGCTCCCTGCAAGGCGGATCACGTCGCGGGGTCGGCCGAGATCTCCTTTGGCGGCCAGCACGTGGGTGGCGGTGTTGTCAGGGCCAAAGCGTTCGCTATGGATCAGCACGTCGGTCGGGAACTCCTCGGCCGCAGTCCAGGCCGCGTCGATGTGCCGCTGGGTTTCAGCTCGGTCATTCAACAGTCCCGCCAAGGCTATGCCGCGCAGGTGCAGGGCGCCGGTAGCGAAGGCTTTTCCGGATCGGGCAATGCCGCGTCGGCGGCCACGATGGCCCGGTCCACCACGGTGAGCCCGCCTTCGAAGTCCCCGTAGTTGAGGAATGTGCCGGCGCGACTCCGGGCTGCGAGGGCTGTGGCCAGGGGGTTAGGTTGCTGAACTGCAGCCCAGGCCTGGCGAGTCGGGGCGATCTCGACCGAGTCCATCCACCGATACCCTGCGGCCAGGTATTAGACGGCGCTGTATACGTCGGCCAGCAGCGCCCATCCCTGCAGACTGGCCGCAGCGTGCGCGTGAGTGGTGGCCCGGGTCAGCAGGCCGGGCAGCGTGCGCAATAAGCCCGCCAGGTCACTCGGCCTGCCCGTACAGCGCGTCCAGGGAAAGCTGCAGGGCTTTGGCGATCGTGACCGCGATGCCCGGGGTGAGCGACAGACGGACCTGGGTGCACCCGGCTGGTCCGCAGCAGGCGCTCCGGGCTGGTTGGTGTCCAGACGCAGTTTCGGATCGGGGATCGGCTCGCCGCTGCCACCGCACGCCTTCTGGCAGCTCGGCTTAGCGTCGTTGTGCGCGCTGAGCATTCCGCCATTTCGTGCCAGTGTCTATTCTGGAGACATCCGGATCACGGCGGTTCCGGCGTCGATCGCCACCACGGTGATTTGCGTGCGGTGAGCTCCGGCTCCGAAGGACACGGCACCGCCGGGGCTTGCCGATCCAGAGCCGGACCCATGGGGATAGTCGACCCGGAAACTCACCGCATTCGGTTCGATCGCCGTGACTTGCACTGCGTCGAAGCCGGACCGGCCGTCGACCGGGATCCGTACGGGCTTCGAAACGGAGATCTCGCATGCACCGTCGTAGCACGAACGGATATCCGAGCCGTCCGCTGCGGGTAGTGGTGCGGTGGCTGACGATAACAGAATCGCCTGCGAAGGTGCTCCGAACCCGGCAAGAGTGATCGCGAATAGTACCGCATGAACTGTCGGGCGCATCGGTCCTCCGTTGGTCGGATCTTGACGCTGTGGGACGGTAACGCATCGGATCCTGCGCTGCGGCGCGCCATGCCGAGTGCCCCGGTGCTGGGAGTGTGGCGCGAGGCGCCCATGTCCGCCGTCGGAGTCGTAGATTCACCCAATCGAGGTCAGGTATGACGTATTTTCCCGGTGTCGCTCGTCCTCTTTTGGGGTAGCGGCGGGTTCTCGCCGGATAAGTACATCATGGACGGATACCCGGGGAGGGCACAGCAGATGAGCCCGCCCCAGCGCCCGCCTGCCGGCGGGGTCCAGCTCTTGCCGGCCGGCACCGGCAGCCTGGCCCGGGGTCTGCCGCCGGCACCGCCGGGGACGTTGTTCGCGCTGGGCGACCGTGGCGGCATCTGCGTGGCGCCGACCGCCCAACTGACGGTGATCTTCGGTCGCAACGAGCCGGAGGTGCATGTCTGCGTGGGAGTGGGCGACCGGGGGGTCAGCCGCCGGCATGGGCTGCTGCGTCACGACGGTCGGCGATGGACGGTGCACAACACCGGGCAACTGCCGATCCGCCTTCCCGGGTCCCAGCTGCTGCTCAGCGGTCATCAGGAACCGCTGCCGGCGGCGTACACGCCGCTGTTCATCCGCTCGCGGCGGGACCGGGAACACCTGCTGGAGGTCCGGGTCACCGGGTCGGCGCCGGCCGGCGCGGCACGCGTGCGAGTCGACGACACCACCCACCACGGCACGACGATCTGGGAGCTGTCAAACCGGGAGCGTCTGGTAATGGTGGCGCTCGGCCAGCGCTACCTGCGTCACGAGGCATATCCGCAGCCGCTGTCGTGGAGCAACGTGGCCGTCGAGCTGGCGCAGCTGCAGCCGGCGGCGGGGTGGACCGCCAAACGCGCCGAGCACGTCGTCGGCGCGGTGCGGGCTCGGCTGGCGGGGCGTGGGGTCGGCGGGTTGACCCGGGACGAGGTCGGCGAGCCGGTCGGTAACGTGCTCAACCACAATCTGATTTTCGAGCTTCTGCTGTCCACCACGCTGGTGCCGCCGGATCTCCGGCTACTGGACCAAGCCTGAAGGGGGATCGATGGACTCGGGTTCGGTCGTCTTCGATCGCTACCGGCTCGAGGAACGGATCGGCAAAGGCGGGATGGGTGTGGTCTGGCGGGCCACCGATCTGCTGCTGGACCAAGCGGTCGCGCTCAAGCGGGTCTTCCTGGCTGGGGCCGACGATCACCAGACCGCCGTCACCCAGGAATGTGCCCTGCGCGAGGCTCGCCTCGCGGCGCGGCTGCGGCATCACCGGCACGTGGTGGCCACCTACGACGTGCGCATGGATGACGGCGACGTGTGGCTCGTCATGGAATACCTGCCCGCCCGAAGCCTGGCCCAGATCCTGCGCGAGCGCGGGCCGCTGGACCCCGGCCAGGCCGCCCGGATCGGTGCGCAGGTCGCTGACGCGCTGGCTGCGGCCCACGCGTTGGGGATCGAGCACCGCGACGTCACGCCCGGAAATGTCCTCATCACCGACGACGGCACCGCAAAGCTCACCGACTTCGGCATCTCCCACCTCGCCGGCGACACCCAGGTAACCCAGACCGGGGTGGTCTGTGGCACGTTCGCTTACCTGGCCCCCGAGGTAGCCAAGAACGGGAAGTCCAGCCCCGCTTCCGATGTGTTCTCCCTCGGCTCGACGTTGTACGCCGCCATCGAGGGGCTACCTCCGTTCGGCACCGCGGACAACCCCCTGCAACTGCTCAACATCGTCGGTGTCGGCATCATCCGTCCCCCCACCGCCGCCGGAGCCCTCACCCCGCTGCTCCTGCGGCTGCTCGAGCTCGACCCCGCCACCCGCTTGGACGCCGCTGCCGCCCGTGACAAGCTCGACGACTTCGCCAGCCAGGTGCCCGCAGCCCACCCGCCGATCATCCCGCAACCGCGGCGATGGCCGGCCCGCCAGCCGGTGCTGACCGTGATACTCGCCTTGATCACGCTCGCCGCCCTCGCCGGGGGAACAGCACTCGCGCTGGTCAACAGCCGTGACGACCTCCCTGCGGCCGGGGGATCGGCGCAGTCGTCCACGGCCGGCCCGATCCCGCCGCCGCCCGTGGTGGTGCGGCCGAACGCTGAGATGCCGCAGCCGAGCTGCGCCTCCTGCGGCCCGGGAGGCACGACCTTCACCCAGCAGGTGCACACCAGCAACCCGGCCGGCACGAACACCTTCCAGGAGCCCCGCGGGTTCGGCGGGCAGGGGCCGCGAGTGCTACCCGGCCAACAGGTGCAGGTGGTGTGCCGGTTCTTCGACCCCAACGCGCCGATCACCGTGCAACCCGGCTGGTGGTATCTGGTGGACAGCCCACCATGGAACCGCCAGTACTACACCCCGGCGAACTCCTACCTCAACGGAGACCCCGCCGAAGGGCCATACCGAACAGACGTCGACGAGCGCGTACCGGTGTGCTGAGCGTAACCCCAGGAATGCGGCGCCTGCCAGCGCGTCGATGACGTCTGGACGGCTCTCGGCAGCGCCACCTCGGGACCCCTCCCGAGCCGACTCTGGTCTTGTTACCCCATGGCGTTCACAAGCAGCTGCGCCGAGTGCGCTGCTGCCGTGCTATTCGGCTTGCGCTGTTCTTCGTTACTCGTCTCGGGCGTCTCATGCGCTCGCCGTACCTCTACTAGGAGAAATCATGAAATCTGTCATCGGTGGCGTTGTTGCACCGTTGGTCGCATTCGCGGTTCTCACTGCGGGAGCGCCGAACGCTTCAGCGGCCGGTATCGGGGAATCGTACTCCATGACAGCGGGAGGAGTACTGCACCGCGGCGACTCGGTTACCATGGCTCCGCAACCACCCCAGCTGTCCGAGGAGGAGAAGCGAGCGATCGAGAACAAGGAGGCCGGACGGCCTTACGACGAAGCAGCCTACAATAGGGCCAAGAAGAAGCAGATCGAGACCGAGAAGTACAATAAAGAGCGTAACAAGCAGAAGCGACGGAAATGACCACCATTAAGGGGATAGCGAAGATGACGGTTCCACGTTACACTGCTTTTCATTTTTCGCAATCCAATCCGCGAGGCGCCGGGCAAGGTGACGTCCCGGCGCTACTACGGCGCGTCGCCCAGACGATCGATGAGCTCGGAGATGTCGAGATCGGCAACCTGATCCTGCATTCGGAAATCACCTCTGACGGTGCGCAGTGGCCGTCGATCACTGTTTACTACCATGACCGCACCGATGTCGAGGAGCAGCCCTGATCCCTGTCCAGAAAAGGGTGAGAAGCGCAGGGTGCTGAGTGGGGCTGAGGGCCGGTTGTCACGCGAAAGCCAGCGACCGGATCCTCGGCTGAGGAAAAGTCGGTCAGGTCGATGACAAGATTGCTGGGCCGGGTAGGCGTGACAGCCGGGATTGGGGCAATGCCACTAAGTTAGGCGACCCGGCGTAGTTCCACGGTCGGTGGCCCGTCGTGCTTGGTTCCGGTATCCATAGCTCGTTTGACTCGGTAGGAGTTATGGCGGGCTCGTTTGACCACGCGGGGG
>JBOHGE010000018.1:0-91836 GCA_050700055.1 Pseudonocardiaceae bacterium | reverse complement strand
GATGCGGGCCGGGAAGCCGAACGCGGCCCGGTGTAGCAGGTTGTGGCCATCCACGTACAGCCTCGGCGGCGGCTCGGTGGCGCACACGACGGCCTCCCTTCAGCGCACTGCTGCCCGTGACCGCGGCTGCCGGGTGCCCACGAGGTGGACGGCGGGCAGACTAGCCGATCACAGACAAGTGGAGGAGGAGCATGACCGCGAGTCGCGCCATCCTGTACTGCACCGTCAACGGAGTGTGCAACAACACCAATGGTCTCGGCCGGCAGACAAAGACATTGCTGTCCGCCCTTGCGCGTCATCGTGCGAAGCTGCTTTGCTGCGTTGGCCCGTTCGATGTCCATGTGGCTTGCCCGCAGCCGGGACCGGACACCTGGGCATTCAACCCCGCTGATCTGGCATTCAGCCGGCGGGTTGTCACGTCGTGGGGTGGGCTGGTGCACGCCTTGCCCTACGACAGGCGGGCGGAGTTCTGGTCGGTCCCTACCTGGCAGGCGTCGGTGGACATGATCAGGTGCTCCCGTGCTGGCGAAGACCTCCTCATCGCCGGTCACCGGGGGCTTGTAGCCGGGTAGCAGGGCTCGCCCGGGTGGTGTCCCCCGACGGGGTGGGTGATGAGCCATTCGTGGGCGGGTGAGGTGATCGAGGCGCCGATCAGGAAGTGTTGCCGGTCAATGGGGCCGGCGTCGGTGACCGCCTGCATCGCGCGCAACGTCCGCGCGGCGGTCCAGGACGTCTGAAGCCCGGCGGAGGCGAAGGCGTATTCCAGGTCGTCGGTCGGCCAGCACAGATCGGTGACGGTGATCGGGCGGCCGAGTTCCTTGCTGAGGACCAGCGTGGCCAGCGACCGCCACGACGACCGTGGTAGGCGGAGTCGTTGAGGCGACGGGCGAACGCCCCTCGGTTACGGGCTCGACTTGTCGAAAAAACCCATTCGGAAAGATGCTGCGTCACTTCAGTGGTCCCAGCGATCGGCACAGTTACGAAGAGAGCCCAAAGTCTCGTTCCGAGGGCCTCACGTTGGTACTTCTTTCGCCACTCTCGTCATCGGCCACTCTATCGAGCACTGTCGGCATCCTGTCGTGACAGCCTGTACTCTATCTATGCACAGGCTGTGGATGCCGACCTCGTCGGCCTCGCCTCTACGGTGTCGTGCTGTGCGCGAGAAACCGATCGACGATCAGCTTCCTGGCGGTTGTGGATCAATGCTACGAAGCCCCGACCATCGGGGCTCGCCTGCGATGGGTCCGTCATCCACGCTGTGGCGGCCTGCCACGTTGCCGGGTGCGGCGCCCGGGGCCGCTGCCGATCACCACCGGGCCGGGACCTGGTGTGGGCTAATCCGCTCGGCCGTCCACGGTGTATACGGCGCGCTTGCTGGCAATACCTATGGGATGGACAGTACTGACCTGAGATGCGCTAGCTGGGAAGCGGTGAACAGGGTGCCACGAGCTTCGAGTGGGGCGGTTGTGCCAGCTATCAAGTTCTTCAAGGACGCGGTTGAGGATATCCTTACCGGACGGAAAACGCTGGAGCCTCGCCCTCGGAGTGCTTCGTGGATCGAGCGGCTTGAGAAAGTCCGGCGAGCCTCGTTGACCTATGGGCCCCGCTTCGGCGCGCCGACTGTTTTCGCCACCGCGCGCATCATTGATGTCGCCGTGCGTCCGTTTGAGAGCGTGACCGTCGAGGATCTGGCTCGGATTGGTTATGGCTGGTCTGACCGGAGTTGCGAAGAGTTTGTGGTGGAGTACACGCGTTGGTTCGCCAAGGAGCTTGAGAAGGGTTATCCGGTGGCGTGGATCAGCTTCGAGGTCATCGACCGGTGAGCTACGGTGGGCCAGTCTATGAGCCGCGCTTCTACGAGCGCGCGGCTCAACACCACGTGGCGCGCCTCTTCCTTGGTCCGGTGTTCGTCAACGTTCGATGGGGACTTCGTGGGAGTCTCGCCACGAGGTACGAGTTGGATGCCCTTGTTTTCCGGACGCGGCAAGCGGTCCCTGTTGAGATCAAGGCTCATTCACTCAGCGATGCGGACACTGACGAGATCATCACGAAGTACCGTGGAATCGGATTTCGGCACATCGTGCTGGTTGTTCCCGGAGCTTCGGGCGAAGCAGGCAGGCGGCTCGCCGAAATGAGGATTCCCTCGGTAGAGCTGGTGCTCTTCTGCCCGGACCTCGACGCTATTCGCGATTGGTACCGCACGTGGTGGCCTCAGACGGTGCCCGCGTGGACTTGCGCCGCCTTGGCGAGTGGCCGTCACCACGTGCGGTTCGTGCTCACCCGTCCTACCGAGCGGGGCCGGTTTGTTATCGGTCAGCAACGCACGAGGATTTATTCAGCGGACACATTGCTACGACTTGTAGGCTTTCTTCCCGCGCCGCCTGCGCGGATTCTTTGGACGCCACAGCGCTTTTCGACACCGAGGGATCTCATCGCTCGGGGAAGCAGGGTTACCCCACTGGGCGGTTTTGTGCCGATCGACATCGACGGTGACCGCCTACATCAGGCGCACCACGCCTGCCAGATATCGAGTAGCGCGGCGGTGTGTCCATTCTGCACGCGCTATGCTCGCGCGGAGTGTCGTTCTCTCGTGGAAGCACTCGGCGGAACTCCTGTTGATATTGTGGCAAGCGGTGGGCGTGGCGTGCATGTTTACTACGAGGATGACGGCGGCGTCCGAGACCGTGCCGTGAAGCTATCCAGGAATGGCATGGTTCGCCTTGATGAGAATGTCACTGTCTCGGTGAAAAGCACAGTCGCGTTACCAGGGTCACTTCATGCGGGTAGCATGCAACCCGTGGTGTCGCTCAGGAAAGAGCGTGAGGTGACATCATGCTGGTGACACCGTTGTCCGATGTGGTGCGGCATCGTCTGGAGCAGTGCGCCGCGCTACCCAGCGAAACCGCTAGGCGTTTGTGTCAGGTCCGCTCCGGAACGATTGCCCTGTTCCCCGAGCTGGTCACTCCACATCATTGCTTACGGGGCGAACCACCGTGTTCGGGTTGTGGTGCGCCACAGCCTACGGGAGGAGTCCTTTCTCTTGTCGAGGAGGTGTGCGCACTTCGGCCCGCGGCTGATACGGCTATCGATCAATGTCATGTCAATCCGGTTTCGCTCGCCCGGCGGGTGCTGGCGCTGTGTGCCTCGCGACCGATGGCGCGAACACGGGTGGCTTTTGTTGGTGACGATGACTTGGCATCCGTTGCGCTGCTGCGCCTGGCACCACCGGAGAAGCTGCTAGTTCTCGATATCGACGAACGAATCATCGAGTTGGTTCGGCGCGAGGCAGACCAGCGTGGGCTCAACGATCGGGTGAGCATTGAGCGATCTGACCTATCCGCACGAGACGACTTCGAGCACATCACCGCACGTTACAGTGAGGCATTCGATGTCGTGGTCACCGATCCACCGTACGCGGAAGATGGCATGGCGCGCTTCGTCGAGGTGGCCATGGTCTTAGCGGCGTATACCGCCGAGGTGCACATCGCCGTCCCCGCTCTCCTGGCAGAAGCATGGACGGACGAGCTGCTGCACTCCGTCCAGTCCAAGCTCTTGACGTCAGGTTTCCTCATCGACCGCATTGTGCCCGGCGCCTTCACCTACGAAACCAGTGACGTGGTGTCCTCGCTCGTCATCGCGCGTCGCCTTCCCGGTGGGCCGACGCGGTGCGCGCCAAGACCGGAGGGTACCAGCCGCTTTTACACCACTCGCGTGGTTCCCAAGCAGGTGCCGTTGTTTTCTTCCTTCTCAGAAACGGAGCGTTAACCATGAGCGCAACCACCCGTATTGCTTTCGTCACCGGCAACGCTGGGAAGTTCGCGACGGCTCGCGATCATCTGGCGTCGCTGGGGATGGAGCTGGAGCGGGTGACGCTGGATCTGGACGAGATTCAGTCAAGCTCGGTGCAGGAGGTCGCGCTCCATAAAGCGCAACAGGCGTTCCGGGTGCTGAGGCGGCCGGTCATCGTCGAGGACAGCGGTTTCTACATCGATGAGTTGAATGGCTTCCCGGGGCCGTCGGTGAAGTTCGTCATCAATTCGCTCGGAGCCGAGGGCATCGCGAGGATGGCCGACCAGACCGCCAGTCGTCGGTGCCATTTTCAGGGTGTGCTCGTCTACATTGACGCGCACGGGGTGCCCCGGATCTTCACTGACGAGGGCGATGGCGGCACGGTTGCCGAGCGGCCCACGGCGATGCCGCAGCCGGGGTCGTGGTCGGCGCTGTGGGATGTGTTCGTTCCAGCAGGCTGCACCGAGCCACTCTCGGTGCTGCGAGACGCTGAACGCGCCCATGTCTTCGACCGGTGGGCTAAGCAGTCGGTGTTCACCCAGTTCGGCGAGTGGCAGGCCCGCAAGCGTCGGTCGGCCGATGCGGGGCCGGCCGATGGCGACCGGCTGCGCAGCGCGCACCTCACCTTTGAGTTCCCGGCTGATCGCATCGCGTCCCGTCCCCGCCCGAAAGGCAGCGATCTGTTGCTGGTGGTTGACCGGGCCAGCCATAGGGTGCAACATCGTCGCTTTACCGAGCTACCGCAGTTGCTGCCACCGCGAAGCTTGCTCGTCGTCAACAACTCCCAGGTCGTCAAGGCCGCGTTGCGGCGCACGCCGGATGACGGCACGTACCTGCACATCATGTCGCCTTTCCAGTCGAGCCTGGATGACGTCACCTGCCTGTGTCCCTGGAAACCCACCGTGGGTAGCTCGATTCTCGTGAATGGCGGCCGATTCGTCGTGGAGAGCAGTCCGGAACGCGGGCGCGATCTCAGGCGAGGACGCCTCGTTCCGAACAGTTCCTCGGTCCCGACGCTACAAATGTTCATGGAACGCTATGGCGAGGTACCCATCCCGATCTATGTCAACGCCCAGCGCGAACCGGACGAGGCCGATGTCAGCGACTACCAGAACGTCTACGCGTCCCGGCCGGGTTCGGTTGCCTGCGCGACCGCTGGTCTGCACCTCAACGACGACCTGCTCACCGCGCTACGGGGCGCTGGGCACGACGTTGCCCAGGTCACCCTGCACATCGGTTATGGCACCTGGAAGAGCCTCGCGACCGAATACGTCGACGAGCACGATATGGATGCCGAGTGGTGCGAACTGCCCGCACAGACGCTGACGAGAGTACGGGCGGCCAAAGCGGCGGGACGGCCCGTGGTCGCGGTGGGGACCTCCAGCGTCCGCACCCTGGAGACCTTCGCCGAGGAGATTCTCGGTAGTGGTGAGGCGCAAGCACTGCAGCGCGAGACCACCCTGTTCATCGCGCCTCCGTTTAACTTCCATGTGGTCGATCACATGATCACCAACTTCGCGTACCCGCAGACACCGATCATGGCACTCACCGCCGCGTTCACTGACTCCACAGAACTCCTCTTCAGCGCGTACCAGCAGGCGGTCGAGCACGGGGATTACTTGTTCTTCACCTATGGTGACGGCATGCTCTTACGTTAACCTCCCGCACCAGACCAGCTCGTCTGGTCTCAATCCCTTATCCACGGAGGGGAAGGTCATCGACGTGCGCACGGTGTTAGTGACAGGTGTGCAAGGAGTCGGGAAAAGCACCGTTAACAGCCTCGCGGCCCAAGCTCTCGGGCTACCGGACTGGGACTACGCAGACCTGATGATGCGGGTAGCCCCAGAAGTCCGCCACAAAGATGACCTGCAGTATCTCGTTTGGAGCGATCGCGTTCAGATCTACCGAAAAGTCGAAAAGTTGCTAGCGGAATTGTTCTGGCCCGGAGACGGGGCCAACGCATGCGTGCTCCTTGAAAACCATCTTAGCATCCTCGACGGGGACGGTATACACACTTTCCCGCACGAGGACGCCCGCCGTTACAACCCGGTCGGTCTAGTGGTCGTGGAGGCATCGCCTAGGGAAGTACTCGAACGCCGGCGAGCTGACCGGCAACGTAACCGCTACGTCGGGTCTCTCGTGGAAGTCGCCGAACAACAGCAGATCAATCGCCAGGAGGCCGCACTGATCGGAGAACTAATCAGCATCCCGATCACTACCATCATCAACGACGAACGCACACAGGCGGCCCAGCAACTCGCCGAGTGGATATCGGCGGTACTGAGGTGAGCGAGATACCAGTTGTTTGCCTGCTGGAAGTGGCCTCCCTGGGATCGCATACCTCTGCCGCCCAGCTGCGGGCACTGGCCACAACACTCCAGGCTCCGATCAGCATTGTCGGGGAGCTGCGCACCCACCCGGCGATCCTAGTTGAGCTGGACAGTACACTCGTCGAACAGCTTCACCGCCTACTCCAACCCTATCCGGATCTCGAGATCGTCGAACTCCGGCGGCACTTCCGCCGTGAGCACCTCACCAGGGAACGGCTCATCGACCTACTCGCCGAGAACCATCACGCTCACCGTCTAGCGATCGGGGCGGCGGCTGTTGAACGAGCAATACAACGGCGAAAAATCGAACTAATTGTATTAGCGAAAGGGCTTGAAAGAGCCTATGTGAGAACAATCGAAGTTGTTGTGGAACGCAACGGTCACGAAGGGCCGCTCCTGGCCAGCGACCTGACCCGCGACGAACTCGGTCAGGCAGCCGGCGTACGACGCGCAGGCTGCGTCGGCCTACTACGCGGTCGCCGGCATGCCCCTCTTTAATCCAGTAATGCAGACAGGTCAATCATCGGGGTTGCACCGTCTCATCCCTGCCCGGCTCATCCTCATCGGCGCACCAGGGCACCTCAACAACCACCCCTCACTCTAGCAGGCGGCAGACCACATGACGACAGACCCCGAGCAGGTCACTGTTCATCGCCTCTCAATAGTAGCTCGCGGCTGCCGTGGAAATATCACCGATAACGAGTCCCTGGCAGCTCTCATAACAGACGCGGTGAAAATGAGTGGCCTGTCAATCGTCAACGGGACCGTCCACGCTTTCACGCCACACGGCCTATCGATCGCCCTGCTCCTCGCGCAATCACATCTCGTGTTCTCAACATGGCCAGAATACGCAACGATAATGCTCGACCTCACAGTGTGCGCCGACAGCGGTGCCGCCCTCGCTGCATGGCAGAAAATCAGCGACCATCTGCTGCCGATGACATATGAAATCAACGAGCAGGACGTGACCCTATTCGCTCCTGAGTACGGCCAGCCCGGCGGCATGTCACGGCGGGGGCCGGAGAGCAGCGAGGTCGCTGACCCCTGCTTTCATCGAAACAATCCAGGTCAACGTCGGTGACGAAGCCGTCCTTGTTGTTGTCGGTGTCCAGCAGGTGCACCGGTCGTGGTCTCTGTTCGGCGTGCCAGGCCCGGAGCTGGGTCAGGTGCTCGGCCGAGCGGCTGCTGGGCGTGCCGGGCGCTGAGCCGGTCACGCGAGCGCTGCTGGTGGCGGTGGCCGAGCTGCACATGGAAGCCGCGTGGGCTGGGTTCGATGCTTGGCACTACGACCGGGCCATGCACCACTTCATGATCGCGCTTGAGCTGGCCACTGCGGCCGGGGACACCTACTTGCAGGCCGAAGCTCTGGCCCAAGCCGGGTTGGCCATCATGGCGTTCGGCCATCCCAACGACGGGTTGAAGATGCTCCAGCTCGGCCTAGTCAAGGCGTGGGACATCTCCCGGGATGAGCAGCGTGCGGTGGTGGTCGGCTCCACCGGGAAGGCAGCTGTGGAGGCGTGCGTGCGGGCGGACTCCGCGACCGCCCTGGCCGATCTCGGCGAACTCGACGCCGCCGAGCGCGAGCAGGCCAAAGCGCGGGAGCTGTGGTCACCCACCCGCGCTGACCGCTTCGGCGACCTGGACCGTCCCGCTGCGCTGCTGGCGTTGCGTCGGGGACGGCTAGATGTCGCCGAGCAGTTCGCCGCGGCCTCGGTGCGCCGTTGGGAGGGCGTCGACCGGATCGGCCACGCAGCGTCGCGCGTCGTGCTGGCGACTGTCCACATCCGGGCCGGGGAGCCCAGCGGTCTCCGGTTAGCTCATGGCGCGATCACCGCTGTGACCAAGATCAGTTCAGTCCGGGCACGTCGACGGCTCGAACCGCTGGTCGCCGCTTTGGAGGCATGGCCGGGTCGGGACGGGCAAGACCTCGCCCGGATGGCTCGGCAGGTCACCTCAGCAACAGCCTGACCAGCCAGCCGCGGACCACCGCCCGCTCCACCAGCATGGCGAACGCCGCACCCAGCTCCGCGTCGGTGGATTCGATCGCCATCGGCAGCGACGTCTCGGTCCAGTGTCGCTGTCGTTACGTGCCGGGCGACAGCTGCCCAGACTCGCGAAGCCGTGCCACCACCGCATGACTCACCGCCGGCGGAGAACGAGACTTGCGCGTGCTCGACGAGCTGGTGCCCGCTGCCTGCCGTTTCACTGGGTGAGGTGACGGTCGTGTGTGATGGCCGCTCCTGCGGTACAGGGGTGATCGGCTGCGTTCAGGGGTCCGGCTGGTGCTGCTGGTGTTCGGGGGGCCCGGGATGGTCTGTTGCGGGTGTGCCACTGGTGGCAACTTCGGGCCAAAAGTTGCCACCAGTGGCACATCCGCACACAGCGTTAGTTCTTCCGCGGACCTTACTGACAGTGACACCTCACTGACAGTGACATCGAGTCAGTGGCGTGTCCTGGGATGTCGGGTGTGTCACGGCACGCCACGATGGCGGTGTCCGGGGGATCTGCTCACCGGCGCCTGCCCGGCGCAGACCCAGCCCACCCCTGCAGTGCCCGGCTGGGCTTTCTCGGCTCGCGTCACTGATCGTGCGGGCCGGCCCGAGCCGGCTCGTCATCACGACCCGAGCGACCTCAACTGTGATCTTGCCCTAACTTCCGGAGGTCTGAGGCTTCTGCGGTACGCGATCATGTCGACGGCGTCGAGTGGTCTCCAAGAGTATTGGCTGCGGCGTCGCCGAGAGAGGTTCTGAGGTATTGCAACCGAGGAAGTTGTTGACTAGACGCGGATGATCCTTAAGAGGGAACTGCCCTCGGTCTCATCCCACACTGTGAACGTGATATCCCGCTGCATGAGTTTCGACTGTTCCTGCTCGATACGGTCGGCCGCCTGGGTTTTTCCAGGTTCGCAGTGACCGCCAGGACAAATTTCTTGGCTTGGCTTGTCCGCCCTGCGCCACCAGGTACGAACCGTCGAGTTGTCAGGCGTACAGATCACTGTTTGCGACGCTTGGCCGTGTACGTCGTAGAAACGGTGCCGCTCGACTGTTCCCCGCAGTCGAGTCACCCAGTAGCACATCCGCTCGAATTTTTTTCAGGTGATCATCTCGGTCTCGACCATGATGATCACCTGCACACTGGACCTGTCGCGAAGCGCCCGATCAGCGACGTGAACCGGGGATCGCCGCGGAACACCGGCTCGCCGCGGTCGTGCACACGCACGATATTTGGCGGCCCGTCAAACGCGTGTCATCTCGGTGTTCATGCCTGCGTAGGAGCCAGGCAGGGCCGAGACAGTGCCCGCTAATCGACAGGCGGTATCAGGCCCTGGTCATGTGCCCACTTCCTGAAGTCTCCTTTCCTGAACGGCAGCCGGTAGTCGCTTTCGAGTAGATGGTCAGCAACCGTGGAAATCAGGTCGATTGACAGGAGGTTCTCGCGAAGTGCCTCGCACAGCAAACCGAGAGTTCCTGTATAATGAACGTTATTCTCGTGGGCGATTTTTCGGGCAGGTCCGTCGTCGATTACTGCGATCGCTCCGTTCGCCTTTGCGTAAGCCAGCACTCCCGATTCTCCCAGGTTTCGCCCGTTCGCAACAAGCAGGGAAGCGAACCTCGTGAACTCGCTGAGCTCGTCCTCGCTCATCAGAACACAATGTCTGATCCAGGGTGTATCCAGGACGAGTTGTAGGTGCGCACGGCCCTGAACTCCTGCTCGAAGCTCCTCGACCACGGTGTCGGGTATCACCGCCGTTCGATCCCCGGCGATCAGCCGCAGGATGCCCAGCCAACCTGTTGGGCGAAATGGCTGAGTGGTCCAGTGTCGAACACAAGCACATCAGGTGGGTTGGCCACGGTCAGATGTACTGTCAGATCTGCTCTGCGGCACGAGTCGGCAGCTCGGGTAACATGTCCTCTGTCCAGGTGTCGAGCAATAGGTCGAGTGCGCGCGCGCAGAGATCGATTCGCTACGGAACAGGCGGAGAACAGCGCGTTCGTAGCCGCGTGGCAGGGTGGGTGGGGTCAGGTCTTCCCCAACTACAAGGCCCAGCTCGACGATGTCGGCGCGGGTGGTCCGAACCGATCTAATGAGGCTAGCTTCCGTCGGGCTGACCATGTCGAGTTCGAGAAGACGGCGGGCAAGCGTCGCCATATCGACTCTGTACGAACTCGCAATACGAACAACTGCGGTGCGCGTGTCGCCGTCATCGCCGGATCTATACTCGGTCCAAGCTGCTCGCATGCCTCTCTCCGGTAGGAGTAGGGCGCGTGCGAACCGATCGAGGAGGCTCTCACGGTGTTCCGTGGTCTGATACTCGGCGACTCGCCAATCCACCGGATAGTCGTCTTGTACTAGATAGTGACCGAGTTCATGAGCTAGTGCGAGGCGTCGGCGACCGACGTGTAATCCGCCATTGATGAGCGCGATTCCGCCGTTGCGGAGAAGAATCGTCGCCGCGTCGGCCGACTCGACGCCGAGATCGAGGGAGAACACCAGCAGTCCGAGATCAGCCGCCTTGGCGGCGAGATGCGTGCAGGGATCGCCGTAGCTCACTGCTATCATATCTCGTGCGGTAGCGGCAAGCGCTTCCGCTTGCGCAGCAGTCTCAGGAATCTTCTGAACCGGCACGGCGGGTAGGACCAACTTGTCGTCATGCTCGATGACAAATTCGACCTCCCGTGTGATGCGTTCGGCCAACATATCGATTCGCGGGTTTGGCGCACCGGGCTCCTGTGCGTTGCGCCGTGCGACGATTGCCGGCGGCGCGTCCTGAACGAACCACTCGATCCGCAGGTCCAAAGCGTCGGCGAACCGTGCCAACTCCAGCGCCGACACACGGCGCTGACCAGACTCAGCCTTGGCCAACGCCGAGCGATCAAGTTGGACGGCGGCAGCCAGCTCGGCCTACGTCAGCCCTACCCGGCTGCGTGCCTCAGCGATCCGCTGTCCCATCGTCCTCGCGTCGATCCCCACCTGTGCGATTCTAGAACATGTGGATCGCCGTGTCTTCGGCCAGCGGTGTGCGTAGTTGGCTGCCCGAAGTGGCTGACGCTGCAACCGCTGGTCGTGGCCGTTTGAATCCTGGCGACCCGACGGTGTACTCGGTGAACGGGGTGGCTGTGCTCCTGGCCGGGCGTCAGGGCGCGAGGTGCCAGAGTGCGTCCATGGGTACCGCCCCGATCTTCTCGCCGAACGGCAGGGTCTGTTGACCGGTGTAGAGCACTTAGCCGGCGACGAAGCGGTCACCGAGAACTTTTGTCAAGCTCCGCAACCCGGCGAGGTCTTCGGTGCGTACCGTTGCGCCGGATTTCACCTCGATCCCTATCACTCTGCCGTCGGATGCCTCGATCACTGCGTCATGGCACGCGACTCCCGTGTCCACGAAAGCCAGCTTGGGTGTGCCTACGGTTCGGTCTACGAAACCCGTCGGATCGTCCGTGGCCGCTTGGAGCGTCGCTGGGTCGTCCAGCATGCGGATCACTGCGTCTGGCCGGCGGTCAGCAGCCAACCTGGTCAGGGTGCTCTTGCCGGCCTGCCGGGCACCGTTGACGAGGACGACACGGGTGTCTGCCAGTGCCTCGGTCACGAGGGACTCGACATGCCGTCGCACCAGGCCCGGAAGTTCGATCATGGATGAATCATGCCGCACAGGCAAGATCACTGGTCAGATAGCCGGATGGTGTCTGGTCATCTGGACGCTCGGGTAGTGGTCACCTGGACGGTCGATCGGCGGCCATTCAGCCGGAGTCACCAGCCTCGAGCGCGCCACTCGGCGAGGTGGGGGCGCTCGGCGCCGAGCGTGGAGTCCTTGCCGTGGCCGGGATAATTAGGTGGTGGCGCGCTGACGGCTGGTCGGTGGCCTGACCGGGTGCGTTGTCTCAAGCTGTCAGGCGACGGGTTGCCGGACACGCCGTCCCGACCCCGGTGAATGTCGTACTCCGCCGATAGAGTCCCGAACATGACCATCGGCCTGGGACCTCAGCAGGATGTGCTCACGCAGGTCCTGTCCGATGGTGTCACCCACGGCGACGCGCTCGATTGGCTCCCCAAGCTCGCCCCGTGCAGCGTCGACCTGTTCTTCACCAGCCCGCCCTACGCCGACGCCCGCGCCTACCGCCGCGTCCACCCTGACCACTACGTCGAGTGGTTTCTGCCTTTCGCCGAGGCCATGTTCGCCGCGACCGCCGACCACGGCAGCCTCGTGCTCAACATCAAGAACCGGGTCGCGAGCCGCGGCCCTCTGAAAGGCCAGCGCCACCCTTACGTTTACCGGCTGGTGCTCGCGATGCAGGAGATGGGCTGGCGCTGGATCGAGACCTACATCTGGGCCAAGCCCAACGCCGTGCCCGGCCGGTTCGGGCCGCGCACCAAGGACAGCTTCGAGTACGTATATCACTTCGCCCGCGGGGGCAAGCCATTGTTCGACCTCGACGTAATCCGGGTGCCCTACAAGGCCGACGACGCCGAGATCGCGCGCCGCAAGCTCGATACTTTGGGGAGGCGCAGCACCGACGCCGGGTTCGGACGCGACCGCACGAAGACCTACCTACTCGGCGGCGCCGACCCCGGCAATGTCGTGAGCGTCCCGCAGACCTACAACCAGCACCGCGGAGTGGCCCACACCGCCGCCATGCCGGAGGGGCTGGCCGAGTTCTTCATCCGCGCCATGAGCCCACCTGGCGGCATCGTGATCGACCCGTTCGCCGGTGGCGGCACCACGACCGTCGTGGCACGTCGGCTCGGACGCCGGGCCGGGGGCTTCGAGATCCACGAGGCGTTCGTCCAGGAAGCGCACCGCCGGATCGGGTTGGACATCGCCGAAGATGTGCCCGGCACGCTGGTGAGCGTGGGCTGAGCGTGGGAGGGGTCGACACCACCGTCCGGCAGGTCGTTGAGGCGCCGAGCTGGGATCAGCGGATCGCGCAGATCCGACTCATCCCGCAGAAGCACGGCACCGGTGAGCATCCGCGGATCTACGCGGAGATCGCCCGCCGAGCGTATGTGCCGCATCTGGCGCCGGACTTCGCCTATATCCATGAGGCGCCGTTCTACGAGCGCCCCTACTTCGCTGAGGTGTACGCCGTGGTCGACGAGGCCACCGACGGGTTCACTCGAATCGACGAGGCTCACCTGGCGAGGGTGGTCCAGGAGGACCCGCGCACTCTGCTCGTGCTGCGCACCATTCTCGGGTTGACCAAGGACGAGTTCGCCCACTCGACCGCCATCGTCGCGGAGATGTTGGCAGTGACGAAGGTGACCGGCACGAAGGTCGGCACTGTCGAGAAGGACGGAACGCCGCTGAGCGACGATCAGGCCCGCCTGGTGGCGGCGACGATCGTGCGCGTGATGGACGGCTCGCTGTTCGGCGCGCCCGGCGGGGAACTGCGGGCCAAGCAACACAAGCTCGACACCCGCGCGGGATGGGGCTCGGTCGAGTCGCTGCACCGCAACGGCCTGTCGTACGTGGATCTGCTGCACCAGCGCCACTACGGCGGGGCCTACCGGCAGGTGACTGATGGGACGTCCACCCGGCGCGGCGATCTGATCGAGGACGCAGTCGAGCAGCTGCTCGCCGACGCCGGTGTGCCCTGCATTCGCACCGGCGCGCACAACCAGGGCGACATCGCCGACCGGTTCGAGATCCAGGTACGCCCGGCGCCGGACTTCGTGGTTTACGACAGCGCGGGTGTGCTGCGGGCGATTCTGGAGTGCAAGCTCGTGAACGACGGCGGGACGGCGCGGGACAAGGCGTTGCGGTTCGCGCGCCTGCGTGCGGAGTCGGTCCGGCTGGGTGGCATCCCGTTGCTGGCCGTGCTCGGTGGGATGGGCTGGGCGCGGGTGAATGACACGCTCGGACCGGTCGTGCGAGACACCGATGGGCGCGTGTTCACCATCGCCACCCTGCCGGAGATGTTGACCGTGGCGCCGTTCCCGACGTTGCTTGGGCTCGCGTCGTAGCAGGTGCGGCTGGCCCGGTCGGTGCGGTCGGTCAGGTCACCATCCGCGGGCGCGCCACTCGGCGAGGTGGGGGCGCTCGGCGCCGAGTGTGGAGTCCTTGCCGTGGCCGGGATAAAACCACGTCTGGTCAGGGAGCCGGCCGAACACCCGGGACTCCAGGTCGTCCATCAGCGACGTGAAGTCGGGTGCCGACCAGGTCTTGCCAGGACCGCCGGGGAACAGCGAGTCACCGGTGAACAGGTGTGGTGTGCCATCGGTGTTGCGGTGCAACAGGGCGATCGAGCCGGAAGTGTGTCCGCGCAGGTGGATCACGTCCAGGGTCACCTCGCCGACAGCCACGGTGTCCCCGTGCTCTACCAGGTGGTCCGGCGGCACCGGCAGTGCTGGGGCGTCAACCGGATGCGCGACGGTCTGCGCGCCGGTGGCGCCGGCGACCGCGCCCAGCGCCTGCCAGTGGTCTCCGTGCCGGTGCGTGGTGACGATCGTCCGCAGATCGGGCCGGTCCGGGCCGTGGCCCAGCAGGTCCATCAGCCGCTCGGCGTCGTTGGCCGCATCGATCAGCAATGCCTCGCTGGTGGACCGGCACACCAGCAGGTATGCGTTGTTGTCCATCGGCCCGACTGAGATCTTGGTGATGGTGAGCGCGTCCAGCGTCCGTTGTTGCGCCGGCCCGCCCGGCTCGACGGCGCCGTCGTATTCCTCGAGAATGTCCACAGCCGCCGACCGTAACCTGTCGCCCGACGCCACCGCGAGACCGGTTCTGTCAGACCGGGCGCATAGCATGGGCGAGGCCCGGCTGGTCCCCGACACGCCGGATCTCTAGGGGTCGCCGGGTTCGAAGGGAGCACCCGATCTGATGGAGAACTTGATCTGATGGAGAACAGTGGCTGACCGACTCGTTGTCCGCGGCGCGCGCGAGCACAATCTGCGCGGCGTCGATCTCGACCTGCCCCGCGACAGCCTCATCGTGTTCACCGGGCTGTCCGGTTCCGGCAAGTCCAGCCTCGCCTTCGACACGATCTTCGCGGAGGGCCAGCGCCGGTACGTCGAGTCGCTGTCGGCCTATGCCCGCCAGTTCCTCGGGCAGATGGACAAGCCCGACGTGGACTTCATCGAGGGCCTGTCGCCCGCGGTGTCGATCGACCAGAAGTCCACCAGTCGCAACCCCCGCTCCACCGTCGGCACCATCACCGAGGTGCACGACTACCTGCGGTTGCTCTACGCCCGGGCGGGGGAGCCGCACTGCCCGGTGTGCGGTGAGCTGATCTCCCGGCAGACTCCGCAGCAGATCGTCGACCAGGTGCTCGCCCTGCAACCCGGCACCCGGTTCCAGGTGCTGGCGCCCGTGGTGCGCACCCGTAAGGGCGAGTTCGTCGACCTGTTCGCCGAGTTGCAGTCCCAGGGCTACGCCCGGGTGCTCGTCGACAGCACCGTGCACCAGCTCACCGACCCCCCTAAGCTCAAGAAGCAGGACAAGCACGACATCTCCGTGGTGGTCGACCGGCTGTCGGTCAAGGACAGCGCCAAGCAGCGGCTCACCGACTCGGTGGAGACCGCGCTGCGGCTGGCTGACGGCTTGGTCGTGCTCGATTTCGTGGACCGCGACGAGCACGACCAGCACCGGCAGCGCCGGTTCTCCGAGCGGATGGCCTGCCCCAACGGCCACCCCATCGGGGTCGACGACCTGGAGCCGCGGTCGTTCTCGTTCAATTCGCCCTACGGCGCCTGCCCGGTGTGCACCGGGATCGGCGTGCGCAAGGAAGTCGACCCCGAGCTGGTGGTGCCCGATGTGGCCCTTTCACTGGCTGAGGGGGCGATCGCGCCGTGGTCCACCGGGCAGACCCACGAGTACTTCCAGCGGCTGCTCGAGGCGCTGGCCGAGACGGTCGGTTTCCGGATGGACACCCCGTGGCGGCGGTTGCCGGCCGGCGCCCAGAAAGCCGTGCTGCACGGTAGCGACGATCAGGTGCATGTCCGGTATCACAACCGCTACGGCCGTGAGCGCGCCTACTACGCCGCCTTCGAGGGCGTCATCCCGTTCCTCGAACGCCGGATGAACCAGTCCGAGTCCGAGCACCTGCGCGACAAGTACGACGGCTACATGCGGGAGGTGCCCTGCCCGGCCTGCCGGGGCACCCGGCTCAAGCCCGAGATCCTCGCCGTCACCCTCTCGCACACCACGGACGGCAAGAAGTCCATCGCCGATGTCTCGGCGCTGTCGGTCCGCGCCGCCGCGGAGTTCCTCGACGGCCTGAAGCTGGACTCCAGGCAAGCGATGATCGCCGGGGCGGTGCTCAAGGAGATCCAGGCCCGGCTGCGGTTCCTGCTCGACGTCGGGCTGGACTACCTGTCCCTGGACCGGGCCTCGGCCACGTTGTCCGGCGGTGAGGCGCAGCGGATCCGGCTGGCCACCCAGATCGGCTCCGGGCTGGTCGGGGTGCTCTACGTGCTGGACGAGCCGTCGATCGGCCTGCACCAGCGGGACAACCACCGGCTGCTGGCCACCCTCACCAGGCTGCGTGACCTGGGCAACACGCTGATCGTGGTCGAGCACGACGAGGAGACCATCCGCGCCTCGGACTGGGTGGTGGACATCGGCCCCGGAGCGGGGGAGCACGGCGGTCAGGTGGTGTACAGCGGCCCGTTCCATGGGTTGGAGCAGCACGACACCTCGATCACCGGCGCCTACCTGTCCGGTCGGTGCAGCATTCCGGTGCCGACCACCCGCCGGCCGGTGGACCGCTCGCGGCGGCTGACCGTGGTCGGGGCACGGGAGCACAACCTGCGCGGCATCGACGTGTCCTTCCCGCTGGGTTGCCTGATCTCGGTCACCGGGGTGTCCGGCTCGGGTAAGTCCACGTTGGTCAACGACATCCTCGGAACCGTGCTGGCGAACCGGCTCAACGGCGCCCGCCAGGTGCCCGGCAGGCACACCCGGGTCACCGGTCTGGACCAGGTCGACAAGCTGGTCAAGGTCGACCAGTCACCGATCGGGCGGACCCCGCGGTCCAACCCGGCCACCTACACCGGCGTGTTCGATCGGATCCGCAAGCTCTTCGCCACCACCACCGAGGCGAAGGTCCGCGGTTACCAGCCCGGGCGGTTCTCCTTCAACGTCAAGGGCGGCCGCTGCGAGGCCTGCGCCGGCGACGGCACCATCAAGATCGAGATGAATTTCCTGCCGGACGTGTACGTGCCGTGCGAGGTCTGCGCCGGCGCCCGGTACAACCGGGAGACCCTCGAGGTGCACTACAAGGGCAAGACCATCGCCGAGGTGCTCGACATGCCGATCGAGCAGGCGGCGACGTTCTTCGAGCCGATCTCGGCGATCCACCGGCACCTCAGGACGTTGGTGGATGTCGGGCTGGGCTATGTCCGGCTCGGACAGTCCGCGCCGACGCTGTCCGGCGGGGAAGCCCAGCGCGTCAAGCTGGCCAGCGAGTTGCAGAAACGCTCCACCGGCCGCACCGTCTACGTGCTCGACGAGCCCACCACCGGGCTGCACTTCGAGGACATCCGCAAACTGCTCGGGGTGATCAACGAGCTGGCCGACAAGGGCAACACCGTGATCGTCATCGAACACAACCTCGATGTGATCAAGTCGTCGGACTGGGTGATCGACATGGGTCCGGAGGGTGGCGCGGCCGGCGGCACCGTGATCGCCGAGGGTTCCCCGGAGCAGGTCGCCGCCATCGACACCAGTTACACCGGCCAGTTCCTGCGCTCCGTCGTCGACGTGCAGCACCCGACGCCGCGGCGTCGCCGGGCCACCGCCGCCGCGAGCTGAACATCCCCACCGTGGTGATGGTATGACGGCTGAGAGCGCACGGCGTGCGCGGTGGCGGCGGCGCTGGGACCGGCATTCCGAGACTTACGACCGCGAGATGCGTTTCTTGGACCGCGTGCTGTTCGGTGACACCAGAAGTTGGATCTGTCAGCAGGCCAGCGGTGAGGTACTGGAAGTCGCCGTCGGTACCGGTCTGAACGTGGAGCATTACCCGATCGACGTCCGGTTGACCGGTATCGACCTCAGCCAGGACATGCTCACGATCGCACGACGGCGCGCGGATGATCTCGGCCGGGATGTCGAGCTCCGGATGGGTGATGCGGAAGCCCTGGAGATGCCCAGCGCTTCTTTCGACACGGTGGTCTGCACCTTCTCGTTGTGTGCCATCCCCGACCACCGCAAGGCCCTCGCCGAGATGGTCCGGGTGCTGCGCCCCGGGGGAGTGCTGTTGCTCGCCGACCACGTCGCTGGTTCGGGGCGGGTGCTGCGGGTCGGCCAGCGTGTCCTTGAGCTGGTGACGATCCCGCTGGGCGGTGAGCACTTCCGGCGCCGCCCCCTCGAGCACGTCCGCGCTGCAGGGTTGCGGATCGAACGCCATGACCGGTTCGCGGCGGGAGTAGTCGAACGGCTCCGCGCGCGCAAGCCGGCTGGCTGACCGGCACGGTCTGA
The DNA here is from genome assembly GCA_050700055.1 of Pseudonocardiaceae bacterium. Lineage (GTDB taxonomy): Bacteria > Actinomycetota > Actinomycetes > Mycobacteriales > Pseudonocardiaceae. The sequence goes on along the minus strand of JBOHGE010000018.1, from coordinate 73,305 downwards.
TTGCTGATCGGCGGCGCGCAGGAAGCGGCGCCGTGGCGGGCGCTGACCACCATGAGTGACTACAGTCGTCATCGTGCGAAACGACTCAGGCGATGATCCGGCCACGCCGCCGGCCCGGCCTGACGAAGCTCTTGACACGAGGCGGGGCAAGCAGGTGGCTAACCTCGTAGGCCGCTGCTTGTCCGCCATGGTAGTCGGTCTGGTGCTGATCGTCAGCGGTTGCACGGCTACCCAGTCCGTCAGCCCGCCACCTCCCGCGGCGCCGCCCCCGTCCAACGATGTCGGCCCGCTCCCGGTGGACTGCGTCGACCGGATCACCGAATCCGATCAGGCCGGCGCGGCCTTGGCGCGGGTCCGCCCCGGCGGCACGGTGTGCTTGAGCGGCGACGGTCTCACCGACGCCGAGTTGGCGGTGACGACCTCGGGAACGCGCCAGCAGCCGATCACGGTCATCGGCGATGGCGCGACCATGCGCAGCATGAACGTCAAGGCCGACTACGTGGTCATCCAGGGCCTGACGCTGCGGGATGGGGATGGCCTGACGATGACCGGCCGCGGACTCGTCGCTCGCGATAATGTGATCTACAACGCGGCCAAGGACGGTCTCGTCTGCCGGGGTTGCAGTGACGCGATCATTGAGTCGAACACCGTGCAGCGGGCCGACGGGACCGGGATCTACCTGGCCGGCCAGCGGATCACCGTCCAGAACAACACCGTGAGTGAGTCGGTACTACGTACTCAGGACGACGCCGACGGTATCCGATTCTTCGGAAACGGTCACCGGTTGATCAGGAACACGATCAAGGACATCAAAGCGAGTGGCTACCGCGACGAAGGCCCGCACACCGACTGTTTCCAGACCTACAACAACGGTGACGACCCGCCTACCTATGACGTCGTCATCGCCGACAACATCTGCACGAACGTCGACGTCCAGTGCCTGATCGCCACCATCGACGAGCGCGGTGACCGGGGTGCCCCGGGGGGCCCGACCACGATCATCTTCGAAGGCAACACCTGCGCGGTCAACGGTGCCCAGGCCGTCCTGCTACGGAACTTCTCCGACGTCATCGTGCGCGGCAACAGCTTCTCCGGACCCGGTGACCGTGCAGTGCAGCTCACCGGGGCGTCGAACGGTGTCGCTGTGATCGACAACACCACGACGGGCCGGATGCGTCCGTTCGAGATCGACCGGCAGTCCGAGCCGGGATTCCAGGAGTCCGGCAACACCTCGCGCCCCTGAGGCTCGCCGCGAGCGCGGTCAGCGGATCGTGCGGCCGATCTGCACGCCGTTAAGCACTAGCCAGGCGCGTGGGTCGGTCTTGCGCTCACCGCCGAGGTGCACCTCGAAGTGCAGGTGTGGGCCGGTGGACTGACCGCGGTTGCCGACCGTCGCGATCTGTTCGCCTGCGGTGACTCGCTGACCCTGTGCCACGAGGGTCGTGTTGATGTGGCCGTACACGGTGATGGTGCCGTCGTCGTGCCGGATCCGCACCCAGAGCCCGAACCCGCTGGCCGGGCCCGACTCGACGACCGTCCCATCCATCACTGAGAAGACGGGCGTGCCGATGTCGTTGGCGATGTCGAGGCCGTAGTGGGTGGTACCCCAGCGCGGACCGAAGCTCGAGGTGATCACGCCGGTGGTCGGCGCGATGACGCCGCCGGGCACTAGTTGTGCCCGGCGGTCTGCCTGTGCCACCTGGCGTTCTGCGGCCTTGCGTTCCGCCGCCACCTTTGCTGCCGCCTTCTCAGCGCGCTGATCGATGATGCGCTGGGCCTTGCCGAGGCTCGCGATGTCCTCAGCGAAGGCGTCGCGGGTGATCTCGGGCAGCGGGAGCACATCCAGGGCAGGTGCATTGCCACCCATCCCGGTGTAGTCCAGCGCAACGGCGTCGTGTTCGGGTCTGCCGTCGATGCCCTGCGGATCGGCATAGTGTGCCGATCCGGCACCGATAGCCACGGCGGCCAGCACGAGACCGCTCCTGACCGCGGGTGTCGGTTGTGGCAGCCGATGCGCTCCGCGCTGGTGGGATCGAGCGTGCGGAGATGCCCGGACGACCGCCGTGCTGGAACTGTGGCCGCCGGGGCAGCGGTGTCGGGCCACCATCCGTCCTCTCGCTCGGCGGGTCCGGCCGGGCGCACCGAGCGGGGGATCCCGGCGGGAGTCATGCAACTCCACTGACCGTGACCGGACCGTGATGGGGACGGCGAACACTAACCGCGGTAATAGTCGCGAAACAATGATCGTGACACCGGGATCGACTTCTGATTCCTCGAGTTCACCAGCCGGATGCTTGATGAGCCGCTGAGGTGAGTGTCACTTCTGGGCCACCCTTCAGAGGCACCTTGATCAGTAACGCGACGTGAACCGCGATTCGGCTCCGAATGGCGGCCGTGAGTCGCCATTCGGCTCCGAATAGCGGTTGGCGGCGGTTGTGAACCGCTATTCGGCTCCGAATGGCGACTCACGGTCAGGTGTGAGATGGGCGGGCATTGCGGGAGATGTCTGCAGAACTCGGCTCAAGTGTCAAGATTCTGGCGTCCAAGGGGCGCTAGCGGCCGGCCTGCGGGGCGAAGTGTCGCAGCCGCAGGCTGTTGGCCACCACGAAGACCGAGCTGAACGCCATGGCGGCCCCGGCGAGCATCGGGTTGAGCAGCCCGGCCGCCGCGAGCGGCAGGGCTGCGATGTTGTAGGCGAACGCCCAGAACAGGTTGCCTTTGATCGTGCCCAGGGTCCGGCGGGACAGCCGGATCGCGTCGGCGGTCGCGCGGAGGTCGCCGCGGACCAGCGTGATGTCGCCGGCCTCGATGGCGACGTCGGTGCCGGTGCCCATGGCGAGTCCGAGGTCGGCCTGGGCAAGGGCGGCGGCGTCGTTGACCCCGTCGCCGACCATCGCCACCACCCTGCCCTCGGCCTGCAGCCGCTGCACCACGTCGACCTTGCCGGCCGGGAGCACCTCGGCGATCACCTCGCCGATACCGACCTGGGCGGCGACGGCTCGCGCGGCGGCGGTGTTGTCACCGGTGAGCAGGATCGGGGTCAGGCCGAGACCGCGCAGCTGCGCGACGGCCCGCGCCGAGGTGGGCTTGATCGTGTCGGCGACGGTCAGCACGGCGCGAGCCGCGCCATCCCACCCGACGGCGATCACGGTGCGGCCATCCGCCTCGGCGTCCGCCTTGGCCGCGTCGAGGTCGGGTGTGAGCGGAAGGCTCCGCTGCGCCAGCAGCGCCGCGCGCCCGACAAGCACCGCGTGCCCGTCCACCACCCCGTGCACCCCGAGGCCGGCGAGGTTGGCGAAGTCCTCGACGCCGGGCAGCGTGCCGAGCCGGTCGCGCGCCTCACGGGCGATCGCGGCGGCGATCGGATGCTCGGAGGCGCTCTCCAGCGCCCCGGCCAGCCGCAGCACCTCGGCCTCGTCGATTCCCTCTGCGACGTGGATGTCGCCGAGCGACATCTGTCCGGTGGTCACCGTGCCGGTCTTGTCCAGCACCACCGTGTCGATCCGCCGGGTGGACTCCAGCACCTCCGGACCCTTGATCAGGATGCCCAGCTGGGCGCCCCGTCCGGTGCCGACCAGCAGCGCGGTCGGCGTCGCAAGGCCCAGAGCGCACGGGCAGGCGATGATCAGTACCGCGACCGCCGCGGTGAACGCCGTCGCCGCGCCGGCGCCGGTGACCAGCCAGAACCCGAGAGTGGTCGCGGCCAGGGCGATGACGATCGGCACGAACACCCCGGAGATCTGGTCGGCCAGACGCTGCACGGTGGCCTTGCCGTTCTGGGCGTCCGCCACCAGCTTCGCCATCTGGGCCAGCTGCGTGCCGGCGCCGATCCGGGTGGCGCGCACGACCAGCCGTCCGCCGGCGTTGACGGTGCCGCCGATGACCGCGTCGCCCGGCCCAACCTCGACCGGCGCCGACTCGCCGGTGAGCATCGAGGCGTCCACAGCCGACGAGCCGTCCTCGACCAGGCCGTCGGTGGCGATCTTCTCGCCGGGCCGGACGGCGAACCGGTCGCCTACGGCGAGCCGGCTGGTCGGGATGCGCACCTCGGTGCCGGCACGGAGCACGGCGACGTCTTTCGCGCCGAGCTCGAGCAGCGCCCGCAGTGCCGTGCCCGCCCGGCGCTTGGCGCGGGCCTCGAAGTAGCGCCCGGCAAGGATGAACGTCGTGACGCCGGCGGCGACCTCCAGGTAGATGTTGCCCGCGCCGTCGCTCGGAGTGATCGTCAGCTCGAAGGGATGGACCATCCCGGGCACGCCCGCGGTGCCGAACAGCAGCGCGTACAGTGACCAGGCGAACGCGGCCAGCACGCCCATCGAGATCAGCGTGTCCATCGTGGCGGCACCGTGGCGCAGGTTGGCCCACGCCGCGCGGTGCAACGGCCAGGCTGCCCATCCGATCACCGGCCCGGCGAGGACCAGGGAGATCCACTGCCAGTAGGTGAACTGTAGCGCTGGGATCATCGCCATGACGATCACCGGCACCGACAGCACGACGCTGGTCACCAGCCGATCGAGCAGCGGGTCTGCCGCGGTGGCCGGCTGGGACAGGGTCTTGGGCAGCTCCGCGGTGTAGCCGGCGGCCTCGACCGCGACGACGAGGACCGCCAGGTCGACGCCGGCCGGGTAGCTGACCCGGGCCTTCTCGGTGGCGTAGTTGACTGTCGCGGTCACGCCGTCGAGCTTGTTGAGCGTGCGCTCGATCCGGTTGGCGCAGGAGGCGCAGGTCATGCCACCGATGGACAGCTCGATGTCGGTGCCGGGCACGCCGGCCGGCGCTGCCGTGGTGCTCATGCTCCGAGCCCTACTCATGGTCATGGTGCGCACCACCCCGTCGTGCTGGAAGTCCAGGAACAGCCAGATCGACGGTGTACCCATCGAGCTGGGCGGTGCGGCTCGGGACGTGACTGACCGGCTCGAACCTGCCGGGCGCGACCAGGTCGACGCCCAGCGTGGTGCCTTCGCTCCCGGGGGGTGTGAAATCGGCGAAGGCGCGGTAGGAGCCAGCCGCGGGCAGGCTCAGTGGAACCCGCCAAACGCCGCCGGGCGCCATTTTCGGGTGCATGTGCTGGAAGCCGGTGGTGTCGCGGCGCACGACGATCAGGTGCATCCGCTTGACGAGCAGAACGAGCGCCGCACCGTAGGCGGAGAGCTTCGTCGTAGCGTTCATGTCACCGTTTCTCCTCATCCACACCTCCGGTACTATATACCATAGGGGGGTATTGTTTTAGTTTTCGGTCGGCGGCAGTGCAATGCCGGGGCCGTCTATCGATCATGGTAGGAGTGCGCTGGTGACCGAGATTCCGCCGGCCGGTGTGCCGTGGTCGGTGCTGGCTGCGATCTCGACCGGCGGGGTGGGCGGTGCCCTTGCCCGCTCCGGCCTTGACGCAGCGTTCCCGCACCGGCCGGACGCAGTCGCCTGGGCCACGCTCGGCGTCAACGTCTCCGGCTGCCTCCTCATCGGTGTGCTGATGGTGCTGGTCACCGACGTGTGGCCGCATCGGCTGCTCCGCCCGTTGCTGGGTACCGGGCTGCTCGGCGGCTACACCACGTTCTCCACCTACATCGTCGACATCCAGCATCTGCTCGCCGCCGGCGCGGCCCGCACTGCCTTGGCATATCTGGCCGGCACGCTGCTCGCGGCGCTCGCCGCGGTGTATGCCGGGATCACCATCGCCCGGTGGGGCGTGCAGATCGCGCGCCGGGCCGGCCGATGATCGTGTTGCTGGTCGCTTTCGGCGCCGCGATCGGGGCACCGCTGCGCTACCTGATCGACCGAGCCGTGCAGGCCCGCCACGACATGCGGTTGCCCTGGGGCACTCTCGCGGTCAACGTCGCCGGGTCGGCCATTCTCGGGGGGCTTGCCGTCACCGGCCTGCACACTCCGGCACCGGTGCTGGCCCTCGTCGGTACTGGGTTGTGCGGAGCGCTGACCACCTACTCCACCTTCGGTTACCAGACGGTGCGACTGTTGCAAGACCGCGCCCGGCTGGTCGCTGTCGTCAACGTCGCCGCCAGCGTCGTCGCCGGGTTAGGTGCCGCGGCCCTCGGAGCCGCTGTCGCCCACGCGCTGATCACCTGAGCCACACCGACCGAGCGACCCTCGCCGGGTCTTTGGACTGTTACGATGTGTGGTGCGACCCGCTTCCGCCCCGGCGGAGGCGGCAAAGTGGAGCCCCGCTCCCACCCGAACTGCCGCGAGGCGGTCGGGTCCGGTCCCGGAATCCCCTAGGGGATTCCGGTGCTTACGTCGTTCGTGTTGACGAAACACGAACGACGTCGATCGGTCGGATCTGCGGGCCCCGTACGCCACGAGGCGGCGGGGCTGCGCTGCGTCCAGGGGGTGTCGGGTCCGTGGGGTGCTGGCGCGGCATGATCAGGTAGCACAGTGCCGGCAGGCTCGGTCGCGCCGCAATGAAAACGACTTGAGGAGGCCCCATCACCGTCGAGACACGCATCAACGACCGCATCCGCGTTCCCGAGGTTCGACTGGTCGGACCGAATGGCGAGCAGGTCGGCATCGTCCGCATCGAGGACGCACTCAGACTTGCCCAGGAAGCGGACCTCGATCTGGTCGAGGTCGCAGCACAGGCCCGCCCGCCGGTCTGCAAGCTCATGGACTTCGGCAAGTTCAAGTACGAGACCGCCCAGAAGGCCCGGGAGTCTCGGCGCAACCAGCAGATGACGGTCATCAAAGAGCAGAAGCTCCGCCCCAAGATCGACGCTCACGACTACGAGACGAAGAAGCGCCATGTCGTGCGGTTTTTGGACGCGGGGCACAAGGTGAAGGTCACCATCATGTTCCGGGGTCGCGAGCAGTCCAGGCCGGAACTGGGTTTCCGCCTGCTGCAGCGGCTGTCCGACGACGTCGCCGAGCTCGGCTTCGTGGAGACCTCTGCCAAGCAGGACGGCCGGAACATGACGATGGTGCTGGCTCCGCATCGCAACAAGCCACGTGGAGTCAAGATCGAGCGGGAGGCGACCGTGCCGGAAGAGCACGCGGAGCAACAGCCGGCCGAGTGATCACCGGTGCAGTGGCACCGGAACGGCCCGCCGCAGCAAGCCCGTCGGTGTACGGGCTGGTTGTCGGGCGTCTCGTAACGACGAGCAGATGATCGCCGCCCCACCGGGTGGCAGGACAAGGACGGACATGCCGAAGAACAAGACCCACCAGGGCACTGCGAAGCGCGTGAAGCTCTCCGCCACCGGCAAGTTGCTGCGCCAGCGCGCCGGTAAGCGCCACCTGTTGGAGAAGAAGTCCTCCAGAGTCACCCGCCGGTTGGACGGAGTGGTCGAGGTGGCTGCGCCGGATGCCAAGCGGATCCGCCGGCTGCTCGGGCACTGAGCCGTTCTCCGACCTGACTGAAGACCTTTGGGCGGCCACCCCGCCCCCGAGACCGACAGGACGAATCCAGTGGCACGCGTGAAGCGAGCGGTCAACGCCCAGAAGAAGCGCCGCAGCACCCTGGAGGCTGCCAGCGGTTATCGCGGCCAGCGCTCCCGGCTCTACCGTAAGGCCAAGGAGCAGATCCTCCACTCGATGCAGTACGCCTACCGTGATCGGCGGGCTCGCAAGGGTGACTTCCGGAAGCTGTGGATCACCCGGATCAACGCCGCTGCCCGGCAGAACGGGATGACCTACAACCGGCTCATCCAAGGGTTGGGCATCGCCGGAATCGAGGTCGACCGCAAGAACCTCGCCGAGCTCGCCGTCGCCGACCCGGCCGCGTTCACCGCGTTGGTCGAGATCGCCAAGGCCAACCTGCCGGCGACCCGCGGCGCCAGTGCCCCGGTGTCCCAGGACGGCGACGCCGCCTGAGCACAACTGCTCTGTGCACCGAGCGAACTCCCCGGGTCGCCGCGGCACGCGGGTTGCTGCGACGCCGGGACCGGGAGCGTGCCGGTCGGTTCCTCGTTGAAGGTGTCCAAGCTGTGCGTGAGGCGGTCCGGCACGGATCAGTGCAAGAACTGTTCGTCACCGAGCGTGCCGCAACCCGGCATCCCGACCTCCTCGAAGTCCCCGGTGCCCGGGTGTCCCTGATCACCGAGCGGGCCGCCGCGGGCCTGTCCGGGACCACCACCCCCCAAGGCATTGTGGCCGTCTGCGCCACGCTCGCCCGATCGGTGATCGACGCGCTGCAGGGCACCCGGCTGGTGGCGGTACTGGCAGGGGTGGCCGACCCGGGCAACGCCGGCACAGTCATCCGGATAGCCGACGCCGCCGGTGCCGGTGCCGTGCTCTTCGCCGGGAACACCGTCGACCCGCACAACGGTAAATGTGTGCGGGCCTCCACCGGCAGCCTGTTTCACGTCACGCTGGGTGTCGAGCCCGATCCCCAGCGAGCCGTGGCGGCATGCCGCCAGGCCGGGTTACAGGTTCTGGCAGCCGACGCCGCAACCGGTCGCGACCTCGATGACATCGTCGATGCCGGAGCCTTGGCGGCGCCGACCGCGTGGCTGTTCGGCAGTGAGGCGCACGGGTTGGACCGGGCGCTGCTCGCGGCGGCCGACGGCGCCGTCACCGTCCCGCTGCACGGGCGCGCGCAGAGCCTCAACCTGGCCGCCGCCGCAGCGGTCTGCCTGTACGCCAGCGCCCGGGCGCACCGTCGGCGTCCTGCGTCCCACCGGATCACCTAGGATCTGGCGAGTACTGTCCGAGATACCGGCACGGCAGGCCCGACGTTGTGGGTCCGCCGGAGGCCCAGGAGCTTCCTATCCCCATGTCTGGACGCAACGACGCCTACGACCCCAAGCAGGTCGCCGTGCTGGCCCCAGCAGCGCTGGCCCAGGCCGTCGAGGACGCTGAGACGGCTTTCGCCCGGGCGGCCGACCTCGAGGAGCTGGCCGCGGCCAAACCCGGCCACCTCGGTGACCGGTCGCCACTGCTGACCGCCCGCCGCGAGATCGGTGCGCTGCCGCCGCAGGCTCGCGCCGAGGCCGGCAAGCGGCTCAATGCCAGCCGCACGGCCGTGCAGGCGGCTTTCGACTCCCGCCGCGCCGCGCTGCAGGCCCAACGGGACTCCGGCATGCTGCGGACCGAGGCGGTCGATGTCACGTTGCCGTGGGACCGGGTGCCTCGAGGCGCCCGGCACCCGATCTCCACGCTCAGCGAGCGCATCGCCGACGTGTTCGTCGCCATGGGTTACGAGGTCGCCGAGGGTCCTGAGCTCGAGGCCGAGTGGTTCAACTTCGACGCGCTCAACTTCGGTAAGGACCACCCGGCCCGCACCATGCAGGACAGCTTCTACGTGGCTCCGCAGGGATCCGGCATGGTGCTGCGCACGCACACCTCCCCGGTGCAGGTGCGTACCCTGCTGGAGCGCGAGCTTCCGGTGTACGTGGTGTGCCCGGGACGGACGTTTCGGACCGACGCGCTGGATGCCACCCACACCCCGGTCTTTCATCAGGTCGAGGGGCTCGCGGTGGACAAGGGCATCACCATGGCTCATCTGAAGGGCACCCTGGACGCCTTCGCCCGAGCGATGTTCGGCCAGACCTCCCGGACCCGGTTACGGCCCTCGTTCTTCCCCTTCACCGAGCCCTCCGCCGAGCTCGACGTCTGGTTCCCGGAGAAGAAAGGTGGCCCCGGCTGGGTCGAGTGGGGTGGCTGCGGCATGGTCAACCCGAACGTGCTGCGTGCGTGCGGTGTGGACACCGAGGTTTACTCCGGTTTCGCGTTCGGGATGGGCATCGAGCGAACCCTGATGTTCCGCAACGGGATCGCTGATATGCGCGACATGGTCGAGGGTGACGTCCGGTTCACCAGCGCGTTCGGAACGGAGGCCTGAGCGATGCGGGTTCCGGTATCGTGGTTACGCGATCACGTCGGGCTGCCTGAGGGGGCCGCCGCCCCGACCGTGGCTGATATCGCCGGGGCACTGGTGCGAGCCGGTCTCGAGGTCGAGGCGGTGCACGAGCTCGGCCCGGTGCGCGGGCCTCTCGTGGTAGGGCGGGTCCTGGGGATCGAGGAGCTGGATGGCTTCTCGAAAGCCATCCGATACTGCCTGATCGATGACGGTGGGCCGGCGCCGCGCGGGGTCATCTGCGGTGCCACCAATTTCGATGCAGGTGATCTGGTGGTGCTGGCGCGGCCTGGGGTGGTGCTGCCCGGCGATGTCGCGATCGCGTCGCGTACCGCCTATGGCCGGACGTCCGACGGAATGATCTGCTCGGCCGCCGAGCTCGGCTTGGGTGATGACCACAGCGGGATCCTGGTGTTGCCGGCGGGCACCGCCGCCCCGGGAAGCAGCGCTGCCGAGCTGCTCGGTCTCGATGACGCGGTGGTCGAGCTGGCGATCACCCCGGACCGCGGGTACTGCCTGTCGGCGCGCGGGCTGGCGCGCGAGCTGGCCATCGCCTTCGACGCCTCCTACCGGGATCCGGGTCTGCTGGAGGTGCCCCAGACCACTGGCACTGCGTGGCCGGTCCGCATCCAGGACGAGCACGGCTGCCGACGGTTCGTGCTCCGCCGGGTCTCGGGCGTGCAGCCGGGCGCCATATCGCCTTGGTGGATGCGCCGGAGATTGCAGCTGGCCGGGATGCGGCCGATCTCGCTGGCCGTCGACGTCACCAACTACGTGATGCTCGAGCTCGGTCAGCCGATGCATGCCTTCGACGCCGCCACGCTGGACGGCGACCTCGTCGTCCGCCGGGCCGGTGGCGGCGACAAGCTCACCACGCTGGACGGGGTGTGCCGGGAGCTCGATCCGGACGACATGGTGATCTGCGATGCCCGCGGCCCGGTGTCCCTGGCGGCCGTGATGGGCGGGCAACGCACTGAGGTCGGTCCGCAGACCACCAGCCTGCTGCTGGAGGCGGCGATCTGGGACCCGGCCGTGGTGGCTCGCAGTGCCCGGCGGCACAAGCTGCCCAGCGAGGCGGCCCGACGCTTCGAGCGCGGGGTGGATCCCGCTTTACCACCGGTGGCCGCCGAGCTTGCCGCGACGCTGCTGACCCGCTATGGCGGCGGGAAGGTCGCGCCCGGCCGCACCGACGTCGGAACGCTGCAGCGCGCAACGCCGGTGACGATGCCGATCGAGGCGCCGGATCGGGTGGCCGGGCGGCGCTACGACAACGGTGTCACGGTCCGCCGGCTCTCGCAGATCGGCTGTGCAGTGGAGGTCGGCGGCAGCAACGGCACCACGACGGTCGCCGTCGTGCCGCCGTCGTGGCGGCCCGACCTGACCCAGCCTGCGGATCTCATCGAGGAGGTACTGCGGCTGGAGGGCTACGACACCATCCCCGCCGAGCTGCCGCCGGCCCCGCCCGGTCGTGGGCTCACCGCGCAGCAGCGCCGCCGCCGGACGATCTCTCGGGCGCTGGCCGACGCGGGGTACGTGGAGGTGCTGCCCAGCCCGTTCGTCTCAGCCGGTACCTGGGACGCTTTCGGCTTGTCCGGCGACGATCCCCGGCGGCACACCGCGACGCTGCTCAACCCGCTGGAGTCCGACCGTGACCAGCTGTCCACCACCCTGCTGCCCGGTCTGCTCGAGGCATTGGTCCGCAACGTCTCCCGGGGACAGCGCGACGTGCTGCTCTACGGCATCACCCCGGTCGTGCAGCCGTCCGCCACCGCCGTAGCGCTGCCAAACGTGGGGGTGCACCGGCGCCCCAGCGATGCCCAGCTCGCCGCGCTGACCCGGGCGCTACCCGGGCAGCCGCTGCACGTGGGTGTCGTGCTCGCCGGGCAGTGGCAGCGTCCCGGTTGGTGGGGTACCGCCCGGGTAGCCGGCTGGGCCGACGCCGTGCAGGCTGCGCGACTGGTCGGTGAGGTCGCCGGAGTCGAGTTTGCGGTGCGTGCTGCGCAGACCGCGCCGTGGCATCCCGGCCGCTGCGCCCAGCTGGACGTGGACGGCCGGGTGGTGGGGCATGCCGGGGAGCTGCATCCCACGGTGGTCGAGGCCCTGGGGCTGCCTTCGCGGACCTGCGCAATGGAGCTGGATCTCGACGCGCTACCGCTGACCGAGCGGCGGCCCGCACCGGTGGTGTCGCCTTACCCACCGGTGTTGCAGGACGTCGCGTTGGTGGTGGACGCGGCCGTGCCGGCCGCCGAGCTGACCGCCACGCTGCGCCGCGGCGCCGGGGAGCTGCTGGAGGACGTGCGCCTGTTCGACGTCTACACCGGCGACCAGATCGGTGCGGGCAAGCGTTCACTGGCCTTCGCCCTGACCTTCCGCGCCCCGGACCGCACCCTCACCGCCGCCGAGGCCACCGCCGCCCGCGACGCCGCCGTCACCGCCGCCATCCACACCCACCACGCCACCCTCCGCTCCTCCTGATTACCGCAATCTGGGGACAGTTTGCAGTAATTACGCCCGAATTACTGCAATTTGTCCCCAGATTGCGGGTCGACGACCACGCGTGCGTTGAATAAATTTGCGTAATGATGCATAGTCATTCGGGTGGTGTTCAGGGTTGGGGTGGCGGGGGCTAGTGGGTATGCGGGGGGTGAGCTGCTCCGGTTGATGCTCGGCCACCCGGCGATCGAGATCGGCGAGCTGACCGCGGGGGCCAACGCCGGCAGCACGCTCGGTGAGCATCACCCGCAGCTCATCCCGCTGGCCGACCGCATCCTGTCCGACACCACGGCTAGCCGGCTGGCCGGCCACGACGCCGTGTTTCTCGCCCTGCCGCACGGTCATTCCGCGACGCTGGCCGCCACGCTGCCCGACGACACCGTGGTGATCGACTGCGGGGCTGACCACCGGCTTGTCGACCCGGCCGCCTGGCAGCGCTGGTACGGCTCCGATCATGCCGGGACCTGGCCCTATGGATTGCCCGAGCTGCCGGGTGCCCGGGACGAGCTGCGCGGAGCCCGTCGCGTCGCGGTGCCCGGTTGCTACCCCACAGTGGCCAGCCTCGCGCTGGCGCCGGCACTGCGCGCCGGACTCATCGACCCAGAAGTCGTGGTGACGGCCGTCTCCGGTACCTCGGGGGCCGGGCGGGCACTCAAGCCGCACTTGCTGGCGTCAGAGGTGATGGGTTCGGCGAGCGTCTACGGGGTCGCCGGTGCGCACCGGCACACCCCGGAGATCACCCAGAACCTCTCCGGTGTCACCGGTCGCCCGGTTGCCGTGTCGTTCACGCCGGTGCTGGCGCCGATGCCGCGCGGAATCCTGGTCGCTTGCACCGCAGTGCTGCGTCCGGGCATCGACCACGAGCTGGTCCGCAACGTCTACCACGCCGCATACATCGCAGAGCCCTTCGTGCACCTGCTGCCCGAGGGCCGCTGGCCGGCTACCGGTGCCGTGCAGGGCTCCAATTCTGTGCATATTCAGGTTGCCCGAGACGTCGATGCTGGCCGGCTGGTCGCCGTCGGTGTGGTCGACAACCTCACCAAGGGCACCGCGGGAGCCGCCGTGCAGTGCCTCAACCTGGCACTGGGGCTACCCGAGACCACCGGCCTGCCGGCCTGGGGCATCGCCCCGTGACAAGGAGGAGCCTGCGATGAGCGTCACCGCAGCCCAGGGATTCCGGGCGGCCGGGGTCGCCGCCGGCATCAAGGCCGGCGGTGGGCTGGATCTGGCCCTGGTGGTCAATGACGGACCCGCCAGGGCAGCTGCCGCAGTGTTCACCCGCAACCAGGTCAAGGCCGCGCCGGTGTTGTGGTCGGCGCAGGTGCTCACCGGCCGGCGGCTGCGGGCCGTCGTGCTCAACTCCGGCGGCGCCAACGCCTGCACCGGTCCTGGCGGGTTCCAGGACACCCACGCCACCGCTGAGCGGGTCGCCCACGTGCTGGACTGCGGGGCGGTCGAGGTAGCCGTGTGTTCCACCGGACTGATCGGCGAGCGGTTGCCGCTAGACGCTGTGCTAGCCGGCGTCGATACCGCCGCCGCGGCGTTGGCCGCGACGCCGGAGGCCGGCCTGGCTGCGGCCACCGCGGTGCTCACCACCGACACCGTGCCCAAGCAGGCGGTGGTCACCGGCCCGGGCTGGACGGTGGGCGGGTTCGCCAAGGGAGCCGGCATGGTCGCGCCCAGCTTAGCCACCATGCTCTGCGTGCTCAGCACCGACGCCGCTGTGGACGAGTCCACCCTGGATGCGGTGTTGCGGCAGGCCACCAGCGAGACGTTCGAGCGCCTGGACATCGACGGCACCTGCTCGACCAACGACACCGTGCTGCTCCTGGCGTCGGGTGCCTCGGGGATCGAGCCGGATCGGGGTGAGTTCGCTGCCGCGGTGCAGCAGGTATGTCACCAGCTGGTCAAGTGTTTGCAGGCCGACGCCGAAGGCGTCACCAAGGAGATCGCGATCACCGTCCGCGGGGCGGCCGGCGAGGCCGACGCTATCGTGGTGGCCCGCGCGGTCGCCCGGGACAGCCTGGTCAAGACCGCCTTCTTCGGCTCCGACCCCAACTGGGGACGGATCGCCGCCGCAGCGGGTGCCTGCGCCGCGACGGTGCGGGCCGACACACTGGACATCCGGATCAACGGGCTGCTGCTCTGCCAGGGTGGCGCGGTGGTGGCTGACCGCTCCAAGGCGGACCTGTCCGGCCGGGAGATCACCGTGGAGATCGACCTGCACCTCGGCGAGGGTGCGGCAACCGTGCTCACCACCGACCTCTCGCCCGGGTACGTCGAGGAGAACAGCGCGTACTCGTCATGATTCCCGTCAACACAGCCGCTCAGAAAGCCGCGGTGCTCGTCGAGGCGTTGCCCTGGTTACAGCGCTTCCACGGGACCACCGTCGTGATCAAGTACGGCGGCAACGCGATGCTGGACGACGAGCTCAAGCGGGCCTTCGCGCAGGACATGGTCTTTCTGCGGCTGGCCGGGCTACGCCCTGTCGTGGTGCACGGCGGTGGGCCCCAGATCAGCGCCATGCTGGACCGGCTGGGCATCGCGGGGGAGTTCCGCGGGGGATTGCGGGTCACCACTGCCGAGACGATCGATGTGGTGCGCATGGTGCTGTTCGGGCAGGTGGGTCGGGAGCTCGTCGGGTTGGTCAACGCGCACGGCCCGTTCGCCGTCGGCATCTCCGGTGAGGACGCGCGCCTGTTCACGGCCGCCCGCCGCACCGCCACCGTCGATGGTGCGCAGATCGATGTGGGGCTGGTCGGGGATGTGGTTGCGGTCAACACCGCCGCGGTGCTCGACATCGTCAACGCCGGGCGCATCCCCGTGGTGTCCGGGCTGGCTCCGGACGCCGACGGCGTGGTGCACAACATCAATGCCGACACCGCAGCGGCGGCGCTGGCCGTCGCGCTGGGAGCGGAGAAGCTTGTCGTGCTCACCGACGTCGAGGGGCTCTACACCGACTGGCCGGACCGGTCCAGCCTGGTGTCCCAAGTGACCGTGGAGCGGTTGGAAAAGCTGCTGCCGACCCTGTCCGCCGGCATGGTGCCGAAGATGGAAGCCTGCCTGCGTGCGGTACGGAGCGGGGTGCCCCGGGCGCACGTCATCGATGGTCGGGTGGCGCATGCGGTGCTACTGGAGGTGTTCACCACGCAAGGGGTGGGAACGATGGTGCTACCCGAGGAGGATCCCGACTGATGCCTACCGTGAGCTACCAACGGCGCTGGCAGGCCGCGTTGATGGCCAACTACGGCACGCCCACAGTGGCGTTGGCCCGGGGCGCCGGTGCTGAGGTGTGGGACACCGACGGACGCCGTTACCTGGATCTGCTCGGTGGTGTCGCGGTGAACGCGCTGGGCCACGCGCACCCGGCCGTCGTGCGTGCCGTCACCGAGCAGATCGCCACCCTCGGGCAGGTCTCGAATCTGTACCTCAGCGAGCCGGCGATCGTGTTGGCCGAGACCTTGCTGGATCTGCTCGGGGTGGCCGGGTCGGGTCGGGTGCTGTTGTGCAACTCCGGCACGGAGGCCAACGAGGCTGCATTCAAGATCGCCAGACGGACCGGGCGGCGTACGATGATCGCTGCGTATGGCGGTTTCCATGGCCGCACCATGGGGTCGCTGGCGCTCACCGGGCAGCCCGCCAAGCGGGATCCCTTCGAGCCGATGCCACCCGGCGTGGTCTTCGTGCCGTACGGCGACCCCGCCGCGTTGGCGTCGGTGGTCGACGGGGACACTGCCGCGGTGTTCCTCGAGCCCGTCCAGGGTGAGAACGGTGTGGTGATCCCCCCAGCAGGCTACCTGCAGGCCGCTCGGGAGATCACCGCCGCGCACGGCGCGCTGCTGGTGCTGGACGAGGTGCAGACGGGTATCGGCCGGACCGGCACCTGGTTCGCGCACCAGTCCGAGGGAGTGACACCTGATGTGGTGACGCTGGCCAAGGGGCTCGGCGGTGGACTCCCGATCGGCGCGTGCATCGGCATCGGACCTGCCGCGCACCTGCTGCAACCCGGGCAGCACGGCAGCACGCTCGGCGGCAACCCGGTGTGCTGTGCAGCCGCGCTGGCCGTGCTGGCGACCATCGCCTCGGACGGACTGCTCGATCACGCTGCCCGGCTCGGCAAGCAGATCGCCGCTGAGGTGTCGGCACTGCGCCACCCGCTCGTCGAGTCGGTCAGCGAGGCCGGCCTGCTGATCGGGATCGGGCTGACCGCACCCGTCTCCGCCGCGGTCGCCACCGCCGCACGGGAGGCGGGCTTCCTGGTCAACCCGGCTGTGCCGGACCGGATCCGGCTCGCCCCACCGCTGGTGCTCACCGAGGCCCAGGCGCGGGAGTTCGTCGTTGCGCTGCCGCGGATCCTGGACCAGGTGCGGTAGCGATGCCGAGGCACTTCCTGCGGGACGACGATCTCACCCCGGCCGAGCAACGGGAGATCCTCGACCTGGCCGATGAGCTCAAGGCTGATCCGCTCGGGCGCACCCTACTGGCCGGCCCTCGATCTGTTGCGGTGATCTTCGAGAAGAGCTCGACGCGAACCCGGTTGTCCTTCGAGATCGGCATCGCTCAGCTGGGCGGCACTCCGGTGATCATCGATGCCCGTACCCTGCAGATAGGTCGCGAAGAGACCATCGAGGACACCTCACGGGTGCTGTCGCGCTACGCCGATGCGGTGGTGTGGCGTACCTTTGCCCAGCGCCGGATCGACGCCATGGCCGGCGTCTCGACGGTGCCGGTGGTCAACGCACTGACCGACGAGTTCCACCCCTGCCAGGTGCTCGCCGACCTGCAGACCGTGCGGGAGCGGCACGGGCGCCTGGCCGGGCTCACCCTCACCTACCTCGGCGATGGGGCGAACAACATGGCGCACTCGTTGCTCCTCGGTGGTAGCACCGCCGGCCTGCACGTCCGGATCGCCGCTCCGGACGGATTCCAGCCGCTACCCGACGTGCTGCTGGCGGCGCAGCACCGCGCCGCGCAGACCGGTGGCAGTGCCACCGTGCTCACTGACCCCTGCGCGGCGGTCGACGGAGCCGATGTCCTGGTGACCGACACCTGGACGTCGATGGGCCAAGAGTGTGATGGGCTCGACCGGGTCACCCCGTTCTGGCCGTTGCAGATCAATGCCGAGCTGCTGGCGCGCGCCGCTCCAAGCGCCATCGTGCTGCACTGCCTGCCCGCACACCGCGGAGCCGAGATCACCGATGAGGTGCTCGACGGCCCGGCCAGCGCGGTCTGGGATGCAGCCGAGAACCGGTTGCACACGCAGAAGGCGCTGCTGGCCTGGTTGCTGGATCCGGAGCGCTCGGCATGACGCCCACCCGGGTCGGCCGGCAGGCCCGCATCGTCGAGCTGGTGACCCACCGCGCGGTGCGCAGCCAAACGGAGCTGGCCGTCCTGCTCGCCGGGGACGGCATCGAGGTCACCCAGGCCACGCTGTCCCGAGACCTCGACGAGCTCGGCGCGGTGAAGTTGCGTGGCGTCGACGGTGGCGCGCCGGTGTACGTCATCCCCGAGGACGGCAGCCCGGTGCGCGCGGTGGAAGGCGGTACCGCCCGGCTTGCCCGGGTGCTGTCCGAGTTGCTGGTCTCCGCCGATGCCAGCGCGAATGTCGCGGTACTGCGCACGCCCCCCGGGGCAGCGCACTTCGTGGCCAGCGCACTGGACCGAGCGGCGCTGACCGACGTGGTCGGCACCATCGCGGGTGATGACACCATCCTGGTGGTCGCCCGCGAACCCCTCCCCGGGGCGCAACTCGCGGAGCGGATCCTGGCGCTGGCGCGCTCGTGAGCGCGAATCGGTGCCATAACACTGTTTGCCACTCACGAGCACGATCGAAGGGAGAGCAATGGAGCGGGTGGTGTTGGCTTACTCCGGGGGGCTGGACACCTCGGTGGCGATCGGGTGGATCGCTGAGGAGACCGGAGCCGAGGTCGTCGCCGTCGCGGTCGACGTCGGCCAGGGTGGTGAAGATCTGGAAACGATCCGCAAGCGGGCCCTGGCCTGCGGCGCGGTGGAGGCTGTCGTCGCCGACGCCCGCGACGAGTTCGCCGAGCAGTACTGCCTGCCGGCGCTGCACGTCAACGCGCTGTACATGGACCGTTACCCGCTGGTGTCCGCGCTGTCCCGGCCGTTGATCGTCAAGCACTTGGTGGCAGCCGCGAAATACCACGGCGCCTCCACCGTCGCGCACGGCTGTACCGGTAAGGGCAACGATCAGGTGCGTTTCGAGGTCGGCATCGGAGCGCTGGCCCCCGATCTGCGGGTGATCGCCCCGGTCCGGGATTATGCGTGGACCCGGGAGAAGGCGATCGCCTACGCCGAGGAGCGCAGCTTGCCGATCGACGTCACTAAGCGCTCACCGTTCTCCATCGACCAGAACCTGTGGGGCCGGGCGGTGGAGACCGGATTCCTGGAAGATCTGTGGAATGCCCCGACCAAGGACGTGTACTCCTACACCAGCGATCCGACCGAGTGGAAGGCACCTGACGAGCTGGTGATCACTTTCGAGTCCGGCGTGCCGGTCGCCATCGACGGCGCCCCGATGACCGTGCTCGAGGTGATCCAGCAGCTCAACGAGCGGGCCGGAGCGCACGGCGTCGGTCGGCTGGACCTGGTCGAGGACCGGCTGGTGGGCATCAAGAGCCGGGAGATTTACGAGGCTCCTGGGGCGATCGCTTTGATCACCGCGCACCAGGAGCTGGAGAACGTCACCGTCGAGCGTGACCTGGCCCGGTACAAGCGCAACGTCGAGCAACGATGGACCGAGCTGGTCTACGACGGGCTGTGGTTCTCCCCGCTCAAACGGGCGCTGGACGCCTTCGTCACCGACTCGCAGCGCCATGTCACCGGCGAGATCCGGATCGAGCTGGCCGGTGGCCGAGCCACCGTGACCGGGCGGCGCAGCCCGCAGTCGCTTTACGACTTCAACCTGGCCACCTACGATGCGGGCGATACTTTCGACCACTCCCTGGCCAAGGGGTTCGTGCAGCTGTGGGGGCTACCGTCGAAGATCGCTGCACAGCGAGACCTGCTTGGCAGGCTCGAGCCATCGATACAGCCAGATTTGCGAGGTATCTCATCGTGACTTCACTCTGGGGTGGTCGGTTCAGCGAGAAACCCGCTGATGCGATGACTGCGTTGAGCCTGTCGACGCACTTTGATTGGCGTCTGGCCCGGTATGACATCCGCGGCTCCCGGGCGCACGCCCGCGTGCTGCACGGCGCTGGGCTGCTCAACGACGGTGAGCTGGACGCGATGCTCGACGCACTGGATCGTCTCGACGTCGACGTTGCTTCCGGCGCGTTCGTCCCGGTGCCCGAGGACGAGGACGTGCACACCGCCCTGGAGCGGGGCCTGATCGAGCGAGCCGGGCCAGAGCTCGGTGGCGCGCTGCGCGCCGGCCGATCTCGCAACGATCAGATCGCAACCTTGCTACGGATGTGGTTACGCGATGCCGCCCGCCGGGTCGCCGCCGGCACTCTGGACGTGGTCGACGCACTGCTCGACCAGGCACAGGCCCATCCCGACGATCCCATGCCGGGCCGGACTCATTTGCAGCACGCTCAACCCGTGCTGCTCGCCCATCACCTGGGGGCCCACGTCCAGGCTTTGCTGCGCGACGTCGAGCGGTTGCGTGACTGGGATTCGCGGGCAGCCGTCTCGCCCTACGGTTCGGGTGCCCTGGCCGGCTCGTCGCTCGGTCTGGACCCGGCAGCGGTGGCTGCCGAGCTCGGCTTCGACGCCCCGGTGGAGAACTCCATCGACGGCACAGCGTCGCGGGACTTCGCCGCCGAGGCGGCGTTCGTGCTTGCGATGCTCGCTGTCGATCTGTCCCGGATCGCCGAGGAGATCATCCTGTGGGCCACCGCCGAGTTCGATTATGTCGACCTGGATGATGCCTACTCGACCGGCAGCTCGATCATGCCGCAGAAGAAGAATCCTGATGTGGCCGAGTTGGCCCGGGGCAAGGCAGGCCGGCTGATCGGCAACCTTACCGGGTTGCTGGCCACGCTCAAGGCACAGCCGCTGGCGTACAACCGGGACCTGCAGGAGGACAAGGAGCCGCTGTTCGACTCCGTCGACCAGCTCGAGCTGCTGCTGCCCGCGGTGGCCGGGATGGTCGCCACCCTGGTCTTCCACACTGACCGGCTCGCCGAGCTGGCCTTGGCCGGGTTCACTCTGGCCACCGACCTCGCGGAATGGTTGGTACGCCAAGGCGTGCCGTTCCGTACCGCGCATCAGGCGGCCGGGGCGTGTGTACGGCTGGCCGAGTACCGCGGGGTGGGGCTGGAGGAGTTGTCGGAAATGGAGCTCACCGCCATCCATCCCGACCTCACCACCGATGTGCACCGGGTGCTCAGCGTCGCTGGGTCGATCGGCTCCCGGGACGCCTACGGCGGTACCGCTCCGGAACGCGTCGTCGAGCAGCTGCAACGCGCCCGGCATGCCGTCGGCGAGCACCGAGCCTGGACCACCGGATGACTGCGGGGACGTTCGCTCGCGAGTGCCTCGCGGTGGACGTCCTGCCGGCCGCCCGGCTGCTGCTGGGCGGCCACTTGGTCGCGGACCGGCCGGGCGGCCCGGTGGTGGTCCGCCTCGTCGAGCTGGAGGCATACCGCGGCTCCGACGATCCGGCGGCGCACTCCTACCGTGGCCGCACCACCCGTAACGCCGTCATGTTCGGCCCGCCCGGACATCTGTACGTGTACTTCGTGTACGGATTGCATTTTTGTGCCAACATCTCGTGCCTGCCCGACGGGAAACCCGGCGCGGTGTTGCTGCGCGCCGGTGAGGTCGTCTCGGACCTCGACGTCGCCCGGCTGCACCGGCCCACCGCACGGTCCGACGCCGAGCTGGCGCGCGGGCCGGCCAGGTTGGCCACGCTGCTCGGACTGCGCCGGGAGCACAACGGCCTGGATCTCACCGATCCCACGTCGCCGGTGCGGTTGCTGCCCGGCGACCCGGTGCCCGACGAGCAGGTACGTACCGGCCCCCGGGTCGGTGTCGCCGCGGCGCCGGACCGGCCGTGGCGGTTCTGGGTGCACGGCAGTCCTGCGGTGTCGGCGTACCGCCGGCGACCCGGTACGCGCTGATGGGAGAGCCTAATCCTTGACGAGCTGAGCCGGCGTGGTCTGATCGCACAGCGGGTCAGAGGTGCTCATTGATACCTGCAGAGTCTGACCTGCTGGGCGGGTGGCTGGTACTTCGTCGAGGTTGATGGCCCACTGCTGAGGTGCGCGTCCGGTGATCATGCCCGTGGTCTTGCTCGGGAGCGCCTCGGGTGGCTTCCACCAGCTTCCTGGCCTGCGCGACACGCCGATTTGACTTCCACCGTGGGTTCCGCGTAGCTTTCTCCTCGCACCGCAGGGGAACGGACGAAACGCTCAAAGCGCTGATGAAGCCGAAGAGGTTGGATCGGGACCCCGGGGAAAACGAAGACTCAGACGGCTGGTAAGCTCGACGGGTCGCCGGGATCGTACAACGCCTCTCGCGAGGCGAGTAGTCGAAACCGGGCAAGTCCGCAGGAGTCATTCCGGAACTAGCTGCCTTCTGGGTGGTTGGTGATGGTGTGTGTTTGTTCTTTGAGAACTCAACAGTGTGCCGAAATGTTAGTGCCATGTTTTGTTTTGTGTTGGTGTTTGTTTTGCTGGTGATCGTTTCTGTTTGTGCATGTTGTGTGCATTTAATGGAGAGTTTGATCCTGGCTCAGGACGAACGCTGGCGGCGTGCTTAACACATGCAAGTCGAGCGGTAAGGCCCTTTCGGGGGTACACGAGCGGCGAACGGGTGAGTAACACGTGGGTGACCTGCCCTCAGCTCTGGGATAAGCCCGGGAAACTGGGTCTAATACCGGATATGACTCCATGACGCATGTTGTGGGGTGGAAAGCCTTGTGCGGCTGAGGATGGGCCCGCGGCCTATCAGCTTGTTGGTGGGGTGATGGCCTACCAAGGCGACGACGGGTAGCCGGCCTGAGAGGGCGACCGGCCACACTGGGACTGAGACACGGCCCAGACTCCTACGGGAGGCAGCAGTGGGGAATCTTGCGCAATGGGCGAAAGCCTGACGCAGCGACGCCGCGTGAGGGATGACGGCCTTCGGGTTGTAAACCTCTTTCAGCTCCGACGAAGCGTAAGTGACGGTAGGAGCAGAAGAAGCACCGGCCAACTACGTGCCAGCAGCCGCGGTAATACGTAGGGTGCAAGCGTTGTCCGGAATTATTGGGCGTAAAGAGCTCGTAGGCGGTCTGTCGCGTCGGCTGTGAAAACTCGGGGCTCAACTCCGAGCTTGCAGTCGATACGGGCAGGCTAGAGTTCGGCAGGGGAGACTGGAATTCCTGGTGTAGCGGTGAAATGCGCAGATATCAGGAGGAACACCGGTGGCGAAGGCGGGTCTCTGGGCCGATACTGACGCTGAGGAGCGAAAGCGTGGGGAGCGAACAGGATTAGATACCCTGGTAGTCCACGCCGTAAACGTTGGGCGCTAGGTGTGGGATCCCTTCCACGGGTTCCGTGCCGCAGCTAACGCATTAAGCGCCCCGCCTGGGGAGTACGGCCGCAAGGCTAAAACTCAAAGGAATTGACGGGGGCCCGCACAAGCGGCGGAGCATGTGGATTAATTCGATGCAACGCGAAGAACCTTACCTGGGTTTGACATACACTGGAAAGCCGTGGAGACATGGCCTCCGCAAGGCCGGTGTACAGGTGGTGCATGGCTGTCGTCAGCTCGTGTCGTGAGATGTTGGGTTAAGTCCCGCAACGAGCGCAACCCTCGTTCCATGTTGCCAGCGGGTTATGCCGGGGACTCATGGGAGACTGCCGGGGTCAACTCGGAGGAAGGTGGGGACGACGTCAAGTCATCATGCCCCTTATGTCCAGGGCTTCACACATGCTACAATGGCCGGTACAAAGGGCTGCTAAGCCGTGAGGTGGAGCGAATCCCACAAAGCCGGTCTCAGTTCGGATCGGGGTCTGCAACTCGACCCCGTGAAGTCGGAGTCGCTAGTAATCGCAGATCAGCAACGCTGCGGTGAATACGTTCCCGGGCCTTGTACACACCGCCCGTCACGTCACGAAAGTCGGTAACACCCGAAGCCGGTGGCCCAACCCTTGGGAGGGAGCCGTCGAAGGTGGGACTGGCGATTGGGACGAAGTCGTAACAAGGTAGCCGTACCGGAAGGTGCGGCTGGATCACCTCCTTTCTAAGGAGCGTCTGGCAGTCACTGGCCCGGATGGGCTTGGTGGGTGTCCAGGGCCACGTCCTGAGCGAGTGTCTCGGGGTGGTTGCTCACGGGTGGAACGCTGACATGATGTCACTGGTCTGTGAGGGCTGGTGTCTCGGCACACTGTTGGGTCCTGAGGGAACGAGCACCCTGGGTTTGGTGAGGGTGTCCCTCTGATGTTGGGTTGTGGTTGGCCGGTCGTCACATCGAACGGTCAGGGGTCGGGTCCGTTGAGGTCCGGTTCGTGGCATGCGATGGTCATGATGGTCGGTCCGTCCGTACTTTGAGAACTGCACAGTGGATGCGAGCATCTTTGTGGCCAAGTTATTAAGGGCGCACGGTGGATGCCTAGGCATCAGGAGCCGATGAAGGACGTGGGAGGCTGCGATAAGCCTCGGGGAGCTGCCAACCGAGCTGAGATCCGAGGATGTCCGAATGGGGAAACCCGGCAGCAGTCATGTGCTGTCACCCTCACCTGAACACATAGGGTGAGTGGAGGGAACGCGGGGAAGTGAAACATCTCAGTACCCGCAGGAAGAGAAAACAACAGTGATTCCGTGAGTAGTGGCGAGCGAAAGCGGATGAGGCTAAACCGTACCTGTGTGATAGCCGGCAGGCGTTGCAGGGACGGGGTTGTGGGACCTACCGGTCAGGGCTGTCGACCTGGCAGGGAGTCAGAAAGTGACGTGGTTAGCGGAAGGCGTCTGGAAAGCGCCAGCGTAGAGGGTGACACTCCCGTACGCGAAAACCTGTCACCTCCCGGTGGGGATCCCAAGTAGCAGCGAGCCCGTGAAATTCGCTGTGAATCTGGCGGGACCACCCGCTAAGCCTAAATACTTCCTGATGACCGATAGCGGACTAGTACCGTGAGGGAAAGGTGAAAAGTACCCCGGGAGGGGAGTGAAATAGTACCTGAAACCGTGTGCCTACAAGCCGTCGGAGCCTTTCGGGGTGACGGCGTGCCTTTTGAAGAATGAGCCTGCGAGTTAGTGGTGCGTGGCGAGGTTAACCCGGGTGGGGTAGCCGTAGCGAAAGCGAGTCCGAACAGGGCGATCATAGTCGCGTGCTCTAGACCCGAAGCGGAGTGATCTACCCATGGCCAGGGTGAAGCGCGGGTAAGACCGCGTGGAGGCCCGAACCCACCAGGGTTGAAAACCTGGGGGATGAGTTGTGGGTAGGGGTGAAAGGCCAATCAAACTCCGTGATAGCTGGTTCTCCCCGAAATGCATTTAGGTGCAGCGTCGCGTGCTTCTCATCGGAGGTAGAGCACTGGATGGTCTAGGGGGCCGACAAGCCTACTGAAATCAGCCAAACTCCGAATGCCGGTGAGTGAGAGCGCGGCAGTGAGACTGCGGGGGATAAGCTTCGTAGTCGAAAGGGAAACAGCCCAGACCACCGGCTAAGGTCCCTCAGCGTGTGCTAAGTGGGAAAGGATGTGGGGTCGCACAGACAACCAGGAGGTTGGCTTGGAGGCAGCCACCCTTTAAAGAGTGCGTAATAGCTCACTGGTCAAGTGATCCCGCGCCGACAATGTAGCGGGGCTCAAGCACACCACCGAAGCCGTGGCGTTCACACCATGATCCGCATCCTCACTTCGGTGAGGGTGTGCAGTCGTGTGGACGGGTAGGGGAGCGTCGTACGGCGAGCGAAGCGGCGGGGTGACCCAGCCGTGGACGCCGTACGAGTGAGAATGCAGGCATGAGTAGCGAAAGGGGAGTGAGAAACTCCCCCGCCGAATGACCAAGGGTTCCTGGGCCAGGCTAATCCGCCCAGGGTAAGTCGGGACCTAAGGCGAGGCCGACAGGCGTAGTCGATGGACAACGGGTTGATATTCCCGTACCCGCATGAGCGCGCCCATGGTGAACCCGGTGATGCTAACCACTCCGACCGGTCGGTCCCTTCGGGGACAGGTCAGCCGGTGTGGGAACCGATCTGGCACTAGCCAAGCGATGGGGTGACGCAGGAGGGCAGCCCCGCCAGTGAGTGGTAGAACTGGTGTAAAGGTGTAGCCAGCCGCCACAGGAAAATCCGTGGTGGTGTCAATGGTGAGACCTGACGCATAGCCGAATGAGGCGAAGCAGGGTGATCCCATGCTGCCGAGAAAAGCCTCTAGCGAGCGCTCAAGCGGCCCGTACCCCAAACCGACACAGGTGGTCAGGTAGAGAATACCAAGGCGATCGAGTGAACTGTGGTTAAGGAACTCGGCAAAATACCCCCGTAACTTCGGGAGAAGGGGGGCCGAGTCGCGTGAAGCCCCTCGCGGGCTGGCGTGGTTCGGCCGCAGAGACCAGGGAGAAGCGACTGTTTACTAAAAACACAGGTCCGTGCGAAGTCGTAAGACGATGTATACGGACTGACGCCTGCCCGGTGCTGGAACGTTAAGGGGACGGGTTAGCCCTCCGGGGCGAAGCTCAGAACTTAAGCGCCAGTAAACGGCGGTGGTAACTATAACCATCCTAAGGTAGCGAAATTCCTTGTCGGGTAAGTTCCGACCTGCACGAATGGCGTAACGACTTCTCCGCTGTCTCAACCACAGACTCGGCGAAATTGCACTACGAGTAAAGATGCTCGTTACGCGCGGCAGGACGGAAAGACCCCGGGACCTTTACTATAGCTTGGTATTGGTGTTCGGTTCGGCTTGTGTAGGATAGGTGGGAGACTATGAGACGGTCACGCCAGTGATCGTGGAGTCAACGTTGAAATACCACTCTGGTCGAACTGGATGTCTAACCTCGGTCCGTGATCCGGACCAGGGACAGTGCCTGGTGGGTAGTTTAACTGGGGCGGTTGCCTCCCAAAAAGTAACGGAGGCGCCCAAAGGTTCCCTCAGCCTGGTTGGCAATCAGGTGTCGAGTGCAAGTGCACAAGGGAGCTTGACTGTGAGACAGACATGTCGAGCAGGGACGAAAGTCGGGACTAGTGATCCGGCACCACCTTGTGGAAGGGGTGTCGCTCAACGGATAAAAGGTACCCCGGGGATAACAGGCTGATCTTCCCCAAGAGTCCATATCGACGGGATGGTTTGGCACCTCGATGTCGGCTCGTCGCATCCTGGGGCCGGAGTAGGTCCCAAGGGTTGGGCTGTTCGCCCATTAAAGCGGTACGCGAGCTGGGTTTAGAACGTCGTGAGACAGTTCGGTCCCTATCCGCCGCGCGCGCAGGAGACTTGAGGAAAGCTGTCCCTAGTACGAGAGGACCGGGACGGACGAACCTCTGGTGTGCCAGTTGTCCCGCCAGGGGCACGGCTGGTTAGCCACGTTCGGAAGGGATAACCGCTGAAAGCATCTAAGCGGGAAGCTCGTTCCAAGATGAGGTCTCCCACCCCACCGTGGGTTAAGGCCCCCAGCTAGACCACTGGGTTGATAGGCCGGAAGTGGAAGCACCGCAAGGTGTGCAGCTGACCGGTACTAATAGGCCGAGGACTTACCACAAACACGCTAACAACGCATCCACTGTGCAGCTCTCGGAGCACGGCCACACCACCCGGCCACACAACTCCACAAAGTTACGGCGGCCATAGCGAAGGGGAAACGCCCGGACCCATTCCGAACCCGGAAGCTAAGCCCTCCAGCGCCGATGGTACTGCACCCGCCAGGGTGTGGGAGAGTAGGACACCGCCGAACACAAACCCACCACACGAGGGGCCCCCACACCACACCAGGGGGCTCTTCGTATGGTGGGTTTTTGGCTACCTACCTTGGCGCCAGCCGCCCTATTGGATCAGTCGGCGCAGCAGGTCTGGCGCCGATCCTGGGTCTGTATCCCCTGCCTCATCCGGGTGCTGCAAGTCCACGGCACGAGACGAATAGCGGAGGGCCGGTTGATGGAGGAGAGGAAGTCAAGTGCTTGGGAACGCTTTCTGGACCAAAAGACGGTTCCGCAGCGGTTTCTGATCGCGCTGGCGGGCATCGTTACGGCGATTGGGGTTGTCGGCGGAGGGATTTACGTCTTTGCGGGCTGGTTCGAGGATTCCGATCAGTTGAACGACGACACACCGATAGTCGCTGGTGGGCGAGTAGCGCAAGGTTCCCCGGAGGCCGACGTGTTCGTCCGAGGACTCTTGAAAGCAAGCGGCCAACGCCTCGAGCTCGACACGATCGTTCAGGCGCCGGCCGGGTTTCCCTCGGGCGGCTTGCCCCCCGAGGGGCGCATCTATTCTTACCTCCCGCTCTTCTATAACTGCCAAGGCAAGCCACCCGGGAATGATAACTGCAACTCCGCCGAGCTCGAGTTCGGAGATGTGGATCCTCCGGTGACGGTCAGTCGACCGTTGGGTGTCCACTTCAAGGGCACGTACGCAATCCGAATATCGGGGGGCACTATATTCGGGAGCAATCTGGAGATTGTTATCCTCGATGTCAACGGGTAGCTCTGCGCTTGCGGGCCCCTTGGTCCCGTAGACAGTTATGCCTGACCAGCTACTGTGAGCCGGCACAGCCGGTCGTTTGGTTACCCACTGGCACCAGCCCTGCCGGGGCATGCCGTGCTCGGCCTCCGGGCGCATGATCGGCTTGTGGTGGGACGCCGCTACTGGCGACTTGTGCCCGTGCCCGGGGCCGCCGCCCTCTGGACCCCGAGGCATCCGGCCTGATCTGCGGGCGTGATTGACATCAATGCGAGGTGCTACGTAGCCTCGGTGATGCCGCAGGCCAGCTCGGCGAGGCGAGCGATGCCCGTAGTTGCCCGCGGAGCGGAGCCCCTCGTCGCTGCACACGAGCCGGGCCCGGTGCAGCGCGGGTCGCTCTAGTTGACGTCCGGGCGACGGCCGTGTACTGTGAACAAGTTGCCCTGGATCGACCAGGTAAGTCTGGCTCGTGATGGTGTGTGTTTGTTCTTTGAGAACTCAACAGTGTGCCGAAATGTTAGTGCCATGTTTTGTTTTGTGTTGGTGTTTGTTTTGCTGGTGATCGTTTCTGTTTGTGCATGTTGTGTGCATTTAATGGAGAGTTTGATCCTGGCTCAGGACGAACGCTGGCGGCGTGCTTAACACATGCAAGTCGAGCGGTAAGGCCCTTTCGGGGGTACACGAGCGGCGAACGGGTGAGTAACACGTGGGTGACCTGCCCTCAGCTCTGGGATAAGCCCGGGAAACTGGGTCTAATACCGGATATGACTCCATGACGCATGTTGTGGGGTGGAAAGCCTTGTGCGGCTGAGGATGGGCCCGCGGCCTATCAGCTTGTTGGTGGGGTGATGGCCTACCAAGGCGACGACGGGTAGCCGGCCTGAGAGGGCGACCGGCCACACTGGGACTGAGACACGGCCCAGACTCCTACGGGAGGCAGCAGTGGGGAATCTTGCGCAATGGGCGAAAGCCTGACGCAGCGACGCCGCGTGAGGGATGACGGCCTTCGGGTTGTAAACCTCTTTCAGCTCCGACGAAGCGTAAGTGACGGTAGGAGCAGAAGAAGCACCGGCCAACTACGTGCCAGCAGCCGCGGTAATACGTAGGGTGCAAGCGTTGTCCGGAATTATTGGGCGTAAAGAGCTCGTAGGCGGTCTGTCGCGTCGGCTGTGAAAACTCGGGGCTCAACTCCGAGCTTGCAGTCGATACGGGCAGGCTAGAGTTCGGCAGGGGAGACTGGAATTCCTGGTGTAGCGGTGAAATGCGCAGATATCAGGAGGAACACCGGTGGCGAAGGCGGGTCTCTGGGCCGATACTGACGCTGAGGAGCGAAAGCGTGGGGAGCGAACAGGATTAGATACCCTGGTAGTCCACGCCGTAAACGTTGGGCGCTAGGTGTGGGATCCCTTCCACGGGTTCCGTGCCGCAGCTAACGCATTAAGCGCCCCGCCTGGGGAGTACGGCCGCAAGGCTAAAACTCAAAGGAATTGACGGGGGCCCGCACAAGCGGCGGAGCATGTGGATTAATTCGATGCAACGCGAAGAACCTTACCTGGGTTTGACATACACTGGAAAGCCGTGGAGACATGGCCTCCGCAAGGCCGGTGTACAGGTGGTGCATGGCTGTCGTCAGCTCGTGTCGTGAGATGTTGGGTTAAGTCCCGCAACGAGCGCAACCCTCGTTCCATGTTGCCAGCGGGTTATGCCGGGGACTCATGGGAGACTGCCGGGGTCAACTCGGAGGAAGGTGGGGACGACGTCAAGTCATCATGCCCCTTATGTCCAGGGCTTCACACATGCTACAATGGCCGGTACAAAGGGCTGCTAAGCCGTGAGGTGGAGCGAATCCCACAAAGCCGGTCTCAGTTCGGATCGGGGTCTGCAACTCGACCCCGTGAAGTCGGAGTCGCTAGTAATCGCAGATCAGCAACGCTGCGGTGAATACGTTCCCGGGCCTTGTACACACCGCCCGTCACGTCACGAAAGTCGGTAACACCCGAAGCCGGTGGCCCAACCCTTGGGAGGGAGCCGTCGAAGGTGGGACTGGCGATTGGGACGAAGTCGTAACAAGGTAGCCGTACCGGAAGGTGCGGCTGGATCACCTCCTTTCTAAGGAGCGTCTGGCAGTCACTGGCCCGGATGGGCTTGGTGGGTGTCCAGGGCCACGTCCTGAGCGAGTGTCTCGGGGTGGTTGCTCACGGGTGGAACGCTGACATGATGTCACTGGTCTGTGAGGGCTGGTGTCTCGGCACACTGTTGGGTCCTGAGGGAACGAGCACCCTGGGTTTGGTGAGGGTGTCCCTCTGATGTTGGGTTGTGGTTGGCCGGTCGTCACATCGAACGGTCAGGGGTCGGGTCCGTTGAGGTCCGGTTCGTGGCATGCGATGGTCATGATGGTCGGTCCGTCCGTACTTTGAGAACTGCACAGTGGATGCGAGCATCTTTGTGGCCAAGTTATTAAGGGCGCACGGTGGATGCCTAGGCATCAGGAGCCGATGAAGGACGTGGGAGGCTGCGATAAGCCTCGGGGAGCTGCCAACCGAGCTGAGATCCGAGGATGTCCGAATGGGGAAACCCGGCAGCAGTCATGTGCTGTCACCCTCACCTGAACACATAGGGTGAGTGGAGGGAACGCGGGGAAGTGAAACATCTCAGTACCCGCAGGAAGAGAAAACAACAGTGATTCCGTGAGTAGTGGCGAGCGAAAGCGGATGAGGCTAAACCGTACCTGTGTGATAGCCGGCAGGCGTTGCAGGGACGGGGTTGTGGGACCTACCGGTCAGGGCTGTCGACCTGGCAGGGAGTCAGAAAGTGACGTGGTTAGCGGAAGGCGTCTGGAAAGCGCCAGCGTAGAGGGTGACACTCCCGTACGCGAAAACCTGTCACCTCCCGGTGGGGATCCCAAGTAGCAGCGAGCCCGTGAAATTCGCTGTGAATCTGGCGGGACCACCCGCTAAGCCTAAATACTTCCTGATGACCGATAGCGGACTAGTACCGTGAGGGAAAGGTGAAAAGTACCCCGGGAGGGGAGTGAAATAGTACCTGAAACCGTGTGCCTACAAGCCGTCGGAGCCTTTCGGGGTGACGGCGTGCCTTTTGAAGAATGAGCCTGCGAGTTAGTGGTGCGTGGCGAGGTTAACCCGGGTGGGGTAGCCGTAGCGAAAGCGAGTCCGAACAGGGCGATCATAGTCGCGTGCTCTAGACCCGAAGCGGAGTGATCTACCCATGGCCAGGGTGAAGCGCGGGTAAGACCGCGTGGAGGCCCGAACCCACCAGGGTTGAAAACCTGGGGGATGAGTTGTGGGTAGGGGTGAAAGGCCAATCAAACTCCGTGATAGCTGGTTCTCCCCGAAATGCATTTAGGTGCAGCGTCGCGTGCTTCTCATCGGAGGTAGAGCACTGGATGGTCTAGGGGGCCGACAAGCCTACTGAAATCAGCCAAACTCCGAATGCCGGTGAGTGAGAGCGCGGCAGTGAGACTGCGGGGGATAAGCTTCGTAGTCGAAAGGGAAACAGCCCAGACCACCGGCTAAGGTCCCTCAGCGTGTGCTAAGTGGGAAAGGATGTGGGGTCGCACAGACAACCAGGAGGTTGGCTTGGAGGCAGCCACCCTTTAAAGAGTGCGTAATAGCTCACTGGTCAAGTGATCCCGCGCCGACAATGTAGCGGGGCTCAAGCACACCACCGAAGCCGTGGCGTTCACACCATGATCCGCATCCTCACTTCGGTGAGGGTGTGCAGTCGTGTGGACGGGTAGGGGAGCGTCGTACGGCGAGCGAAGCGGCGGGGTGACCCAGCCGTGGACGCCGTACGAGTGAGAATGCAGGCATGAGTAGCGAAAGGGGAGTGAGAAACTCCCCCGCCGAATGACCAAGGGTTCCTGGGCCAGGCTAATCCGCCCAGGGTAAGTCGGGACCTAAGGCGAGGCCGACAGGCGTAGTCGATGGACAACGGGTTGATATTCCCGTACCCGCATGAGCGCGCCCATGGTGAACCCGGTGATGCTAACCACTCCGACCGGTCGGTCCCTTCGGGGACAGGTCAGCCGGTGTGGGAACCGATCTGGCACTAGCCAAGCGATGGGGTGACGCAGGAGGGCAGCCCCGCCAGTGAGTGGTAGAACTGGTGTAAAGGTGTAGCCAGCCGCCACAGGAAAATCCGTGGTGGTGTCAATGGTGAGACCTGACGCATAGCCGAATGAGGCGAAGCAGGGTGATCCCATGCTGCCGAGAAAAGCCTCTAGCGAGCGCTCAAGCGGCCCGTACCCCAAACCGACACAGGTGGTCAGGTAGAGAATACCAAGGCGATCGAGTGAACTGTGGTTAAGGAACTCGGCAAAATACCCCCGTAACTTCGGGAGAAGGGGGGCCGAGTCGCGTGAAGCCCCTCGCGGGCTGGCGTGGTTCGGCCGCAGAGACCAGGGAGAAGCGACTGTTTACTAAAAACACAGGTCCGTGCGAAGTCGTAAGACGATGTATACGGACTGACGCCTGCCCGGTGCTGGAACGTTAAGGGGACGGGTTAGCCCTCCGGGGCGAAGCTCAGAACTTAAGCGCCAGTAAACGGCGGTGGTAACTATAACCATCCTAAGGTAGCGAAATTCCTTGTCGGGTAAGTTCCGACCTGCACGAATGGCGTAACGACTTCTCCGCTGTCTCAACCACAGACTCGGCGAAATTGCACTACGAGTAAAGATGCTCGTTACGCGCGGCAGGACGGAAAGACCCCGGGACCTTTACTATAGCTTGGTATTGGTGTTCGGTTCGGCTTGTGTAGGATAGGTGGGAGACTATGAGACGGTCACGCCAGTGATCGTGGAGTCAACGTTGAAATACCACTCTGGTCGAACTGGATGTCTAACCTCGGTCCGTGATCCGGACCAGGGACAGTGCCTGGTGGGTAGTTTAACTGGGGCGGTTGCCTCCCAAAAAGTAACGGAGGCGCCCAAAGGTTCCCTCAGCCTGGTTGGCAATCAGGTGTCGAGTGCAAGTGCACAAGGGAGCTTGACTGTGAGACAGACATGTCGAGCAGGGACGAAAGTCGGGACTAGTGATCCGGCACCACCTTGTGGAAGGGGTGTCGCTCAACGGATAAAAGGTACCCCGGGGATAACAGGCTGATCTTCCCCAAGAGTCCATATCGACGGGATGGTTTGGCACCTCGATGTCGGCTCGTCGCATCCTGGGGCCGGAGTAGGTCCCAAGGGTTGGGCTGTTCGCCCATTAAAGCGGTACGCGAGCTGGGTTTAGAACGTCGTGAGACAGTTCGGTCCCTATCCGCCGCGCGCGCAGGAGACTTGAGGAAAGCTGTCCCTAGTACGAGAGGACCGGGACGGACGAACCTCTGGTGTGCCAGTTGTCCCGCCAGGGGCACGGCTGGTTAGCCACGTTCGGAAGGGATAACCGCTGAAAGCATCTAAGCGGGAAGCTCGTTCCAAGATGAGGTCTCCCACCCCACCGTGGGTTAAGGCCCCCAGCTAGACCACTGGGTTGATAGGCCGGAAGTGGAAGCACCGCAAGGTGTGCAGCTGACCGGTACTAATAGGCCGAGGACTTACCACAAACACGCTAACAACGCATCCACTGTGCAGCTCTCGGAGCACGGCCACACCACCCGGCCACACAACTCCACAAAGTTACGGCGGCCATAGCGAAGGGGAAACGCCCGGACCCATTCCGAACCCGGAAGCTAAGCCCTCCAGCGCCGATGGTACTGCACCCGCCAGGGTGTGGGAGAGTAGGACACCGCCGAACACAAACCCACCACACGAGGGGCCCCCACACCACACCAGGGGGCCCCTTGCCTTTGTGAGCGCTGAGAGGATCTGCGGCCGTGTCAGTCCGACCGAATCTGACCGGAGGCGCGGACTCCGATGGTGAAGCGCGACGGCGGCGGGACTCCGGGATAAACAGTCGCCGGGCCGGGGACGGCGGTCGTGTGCCATCGCGGCCCCGGGATGAAGCCGCGGTGTTGCGCCCGGCACTTCCCGCTGATGCAGATATCAGCGAGTTAGATCAAGAAATCCGCAAAGAGCTGTTGACTTTGCCGAAGGGATTGGCAGATCTTGTCGGGAACCATCTGGTGGCGGCTGGTCGAGTGCTGGATGAAGATCCGCAGTTGGCTCTGGCGCATGCTCGATTTGCTCGCAGCCGAGCGGGCCGGGTGGCAGCAGTCCGGGAGGCCGCCGGAGTGGCGGCCTATCACGCTGGGGAATGGTCTGAGGCGTTGGCGGAGCTTCGCGCCGCGCGCCGGCTGAGTGGCGGTCCGGGACGTTTGGCGGTGCTGGCCGACTGCGAGCGTGCGTTGGGACGTCCGGAGCGTGCCCTGGAGATCGCGCGTAGTCCAGAGGCAGCGCAGCTCAGCATTGATGAAGCGGTTGAGCTGCGGATCGTTGCCGCGGGAGCGCGGCGGGACCTCGGCCAGTTCGACGCTGCGGTGGTCGCGCTGCAGGGTCCGGACCTGGATGTGGTGGGGTTGGAGCCGTGGCGGGCCAGACTGCGTTATGCCTACGCGGATAACCTGCTGGCCGCCGGTCGCGAGCAGGATGCGATCCGGTGGTTTCTGGCCGCTACCGAGGTCGACGCCGAGGACGCCACCGATGCTGCTCAGCGGGCCATCGAGCTCAGTGAGCGGCAGTGCCCGCAGTGAGCGGTTCGCCGGAGGGTTACGACGCGATACTTCTCGACCTCGACGGCACGGTTATTCGGGGGTTGGAGCCGGTGCCGGAGGCACCGGAGGTGGTTAACGAGCTGCGAAAAGTTGGTCGGACGGTGCTGTTCATCACCAACAACGCATCTCGGGCACCCGCCGAGGTCGCCGCGCATCTCACCGGGCTGGGTGTCCGGACCGGCAGTGCGGACGTCCTCACCAGTGGCCAGGCCGCGGTAGCGATGCTGGCGGCCCAGCTGCCGTCCGGTGCCGCCGTCCTGGTGGTCGGCACCGAGGCGCTCGTCGGTGCGGTGCGGTCAGTTGGGCTGCGCCCAGTGGTGGCGGCGGCTGAGCGGCCGGCTGCGGTTGTGCAAGGCCACTCCCCAGAAACCGGGTGGGCCCGGCTGGCCGAGGCATGCTTGGCGATCCGCTGCGGGGCGCTGTGGATCGCGTGCAACGTCGACCGCACGCTACCTACCGAGCGGGGTTTGCTGCCCGGCAATGGTGCCATGGTGGCAGCGTTGCGAGCCGCCACCGATCGGGAGCCGACGGTGGCTGGCAAACCGGCACGCCCGCTGCTCGATACTGCTGTGCAGCGTACCGGTGCGCAGCAGCCCCTGGTGGTCGGTGACCGCCTGGACACCGACATCGCCGGGGCTCGGGCTGCCGGGTTGACCTCGCTGCTGGTCCTGTCCGGGGTCGCCGACGCCGCGACATTACTCGCCGCGCCACCGGAGCAGCGACCGGATCACCTCGGCGCCGACCTCAGGGCACTGCGGGGAACCCTCGACAAGACCCGCATCCAGTTGCGGCCCGGGTGGCGGGTCGATCCGGTCGATGGCACCCTGCTGCTGCACAGCAACGGGACCTCCGGTGACCCGCTCGACGCGCTGCGGACACTGTGCGCCGCCTGGTGGGCTGGGCACACCGGGCCGGTCGAAGTGCGTGCTTGCGACGCTGCCGCGACCGCAGCACTGGTCGCTCTGGGCCTGAGCAATGCAGCTCGGTAGCGTGGCGGCAACCCCGGCGGCCGAGGAGACCAGCTACATGACGTCGCAGCCACCTTTCTCTGATACCGGTGTCGCCGGCGCGCTCGCCAACCTGCAGGATCTCGATGAGCTTCCGACTGTGGAGCACGTGGCGCGGTTCACTGCCGTACACGACTCGCTTACCGCAGCGCTGTCCAGCATCGACGAGTTCTAAGTGGTGCGCCGGGCCCGGCTCGACGCAGAGCTGGTACGGCGCGGACTGGCCCGCTCGCGCGATCACGCCGCTGAGCTCGTCGCGCAGCGTCGGGTCCAGGTCCATGGGATGACCGCTACCAAGCCGGCCACCGGCGTCGATGCGGACACCCCGCTGCTGGTGCGGGCGAAGCAGGACGAACCCGAGTGGGTGTCACGAGGTGCCCGCAAGCTGCTCGGTGCGCTGGATGCCCTCACCGAGGGGGGCCCGGTCGTGGCCGGCCGGCGCTGCCTGGACGCCGGCGCATCCACTGGTGGCTTCACTGAGGTGTTGCTGCACCGCGGGGCCCGTGAGGTGGTCGCGGTCGACGTCGGCTACGGGCAGCTCGCCTGGTCGTTGCGCACTGATCAGCGAGTCGGCGTGCATGATCGGACGAATGTGCGGACCCTGCGGCCGGCGGATATCGGCGGTGCCGTGGATCTGACCGTGGCCGATCTGTCGTTCATCTCGCTGCGCCTGGTGCTGCCCGCGCTGGTCGGATGCACCAGGTCGGACGGTGATCTGCTGCCGATGGTCAAACCCCAGTTCGAGGTCGGCCGGGCCAACCTGGGGGCCGGCGGTGTGGTCCGTGACCCGGCGCTGCGTGCGCAGGCCATGCTGGACGTGGTGACGGTGGCAGTCGATCTCGGGCTGTGCCTGGTCGACGCCACCGCGAGCCCGCTGCCCGGCCCGTCCGGCAACGTCGAGTACTTCTTGTGGTTGCGCCGCGATCCGGCCGGCCCGCGGCGTTCGGCAGCGGAATTGGTGCGTGCCGCGGTGCGGGGAGGTCCGCAATGAGGCTGGGATGTCGAGGTTGGGGTAATGAGCCTGGGACGTGAGATTCTGCTTGTGTTGCACACCGGGCATCCGGAGAATCTGCGCACCGTGGAAAAGGTCGCGCAGTCGCTGGCCGTGGCGGGTATCGGGCTGCGAGTGCTCGCCGAGGAGGCCACGCATCTCGATCCCGCGCTGCGTGATTACCAGGTGCCCACTGATCCGGATGCCGCCGTGGGCGCGGAGCTCGTCGTGGTACTCGGCGGCGACGGCACCCTGCTGCGGGCCGCTGAGCTGGCCCGGTCGCCGGGTATCCCGCTGCTCGGGGTGAACCTCGGCAGGGTGGGCTTTCTCGCTGAGGCCGATCTGGACTGCCTTGATGAGGCGATGCGCGCTGTCGTCGCCGGTGACTATCTCGTCGATGAGCGGATGACCGTCGATGTCACCGCTACCCTCAACGGCTCCACGCTGGCCCGGACCTGGGCACTCAACGAAGCCAGCGTGGAGAAGAGCCGCCGGGAACGGATCCTCGAGATGGTGCTCGAGGTGGACCGCCGGCCGGTCTCCGGGCTCGGTTGCGACGGGGTGCTCTGCGCTACCCCCACCGGCTCCACCGCGTACGCCTTCTCGGCCGGGGGGCCAGTGGTATGGCCGGACGTCGACGCGCTCGTCGTGGTCCCCAGTAACGCGCATGCGCTGTTCGCCCGCCCGCTGGTGGTGTCGCCGGACTCGGTGGTGGCTGTCGAGACCGATCCGCACGGGCATGCCGCTGTGCTGTGCTGCGACGGGCGGCGGACATTCGAGCTGCCCGCAGGCGCTCGGGTCGAGGTGGTCCGGGGTGCCACCCCGATCCGGCTGGTGCGCCTGCACGATTGTCCGTTCACCGACCGGTTGGTGCGTAAGTTCGAGCTGCCGGTGCGGGGCTGGCGCGGCCCGCACCGAGCTGACCGGTTACCCGGCGTGGCGCGCTAGGGTGCGGCTCGTGCTCACCGAGATGCGCATCGAGGGCCTCGGTGTGATCGACGAGGCCACCCTGGACCTGCACCCCGGTTTGACGGTGGTGACCGGTGAGACCGGAGCAGGTAAGACCATGGTGGTCACCGGTCTGCACCTGCTCGCCGGTGGGCGGGCTGACGCCTCCCGGGTTCGCCGTGGCGCCGACCGCGCCATCGTTGAGGGCCGCTTCCGGCCACCTGAGGGCAGCCCGGCAGCGGACCTGGCGAGCGAGGTGGGCGCCCGGACCGATGAGGACGGCAGCTTGATCGCCGGCCGCACTCTCACCGCCGACGGCCGCTCCCGGGCCTACCTGGGTGGTCGCTCGGTCCCGGCGGGGGTGCTCGCCGACTTGGCCGACGGCATGCTTGCGGTACACGGTCAGAACGACCAGCTGCGGCTGCTGCGGCCCGGTGAGCAGCGTGCCGTGCTGGATCGCTTTGCCGGCGATGCGGTCGCCGGGCCATTGGACGCCTACCGCCGCGTCCGGCAGGAGTGGCTGCGCTGCTGGGCCGAGCTGACCACCCGGCGGGAGCACTCTCGGGAGCTGGCCAGGGAAGCCGACCTGCTCGGGCACGGCGTCGCTGAGATCACCGCCATCGACCCGCAACCTGGGGAAGACAGTGCGTTGGCGGTGGAGGCTCGACGGCTCGCCGACGCCGATGAGTTGCGGGAGATCGCCACCGTCGCGCAGGCTGCGATCAGCGGTGCGCCGGACCTCGACCCCGACCAGCCGGGCGCGATCGGTCTGGTCGGGCAGACCCGCCGCCGGTTGCAGACGGTGCCGGATCCCGGGCTGCAGGTGCTGGCCACTCGCCTGGGGGAGGCTGCGGCGCTGCTCGGTGACGTGGGCGCTGAGCTCAGCGGCTATCTCGAGACGTTGGACGCCGACCCGACCCGGCTGGAGCAGGTGCTGCTCCGCCAGGCCGACCTCAAGCGGCTCACCCGCAAGTACGCCGCCGACGTCGAGGGAGTGCTGGCCTGGGCGAGCGAGGCCCGCCAGCGCCTGGCCGGCCTGGACACCTCCGAAGCAGCCATTGCCGCGCTGGTGGCTCAATGCGACGCGCTGGCCCGCACGCTGGCTTGCCACGCCGGCGCCCTCACCGCGGCGCGGACTGCCGCGGCCCGGGATCTCGGCAGCGCTGTCACCACCGAGCTTGCGGCGCTGGCGATGGGCCAGGCGCAACTGTCCGTGGCGGTCTGCCCGGCTTTGGCGCCGGACGGCGATGCAGCGGCACTCACCGTCGCCGGGGTGCGGCTGCGGGCCGGGCCGGAGGGCACCGACGACGTGGAGCTACGCCTGACGCCGCATCCCGGTGAAGCTGCGTTACCGGTGCACAAGAGTGCGTCGGGGGGAGAGCTGTCCCGGGTGATGTTGGCGCTGGAGGTCGTGCTGGCCGGTGCCGACCCGGTACCGACGATGGTCTTCGACGAGGTCGACGCCGGGGTCGGCGGACGCGCTGCGGTCGAGATCGGGCGGCGCTTGGCCCGGCTGGCCCGCAGCCACCAGGTCGTGGTCGTCACCCACCTGCCGCAGGTCGCCGCTTATGCCGACCGCCATCTTGTGGTGGACAAGGCGACCTGTGCCACCGGCCTGACCCGTAGCGGGGTCCGGGAACTCGATGGGGTGGCCCGGGTCGGCGAGCTGGCCAGGATGCTGGCCGGACTGGACGACACCGACACCGGGCGCGCCCACGCCGAGGAGCTGCTTTTGTCCGCCATGGCGGACAAAAGCAGCTCGTGAGTGGCATTCAGTGCTATAGCACTGAATGCCACTCACGAGCTGGCCACCGGCGCGCCTACCCGCCGGTGGCCAGCTTCTTTGCGACCATCGTCGGCATGAGAATCGCTGGCCTGCTCAATCGAACCGGCCGTGAGCTGCCCGGTCTCACCGGGCTGGCCAGGGTGGACCGCCGGACCGACACGCTGGTGCGCCGGGTCGGCCCCGGTGACATCGTGGTCCTCGACCAGGTCGACCTGGACCGCAGAACTGCTGATGCATTGGTGGCTGCCGGCGTCGCCGGTGTCGTCAACGCCGCACCGTCGATCTCCGGCCGGTTCCCGAACCTCGGCCCGGAGATCCTCGTGCGGGCAGGCATCGTTCTGCTCGACGGGGTCGGGCCCGAGGTGATGCGGGTCAAAGACGGTGCCCGGTTACGGCTGTACGAGGGCCGGGTCTACCTCGGTGACACCGAGCTTGCCGGTGGCACCGAGCAGACTGTCGACTCGATCGCCGATCTGATGATCGAGGCCAAGTCGGGGCTGTCCGCTCAGCTCGAAGCGTTCTCCGCGAACACCATCGAGTTTCTCCGGCACGAGCGAGCCCTGATCATCGACCGGGTTGGCGTGCCCGAGGTCGCGGTCCCGATCCATGGTCGGGAAGTGCTGGTGGTGGCCGCAGGCTATAACCACACTGACGATTTGGCCGAGCTCAAGCATTTCATCCACGAGTATCACCCGGTGCTGATCGGTGTGGAGGCGGGTGCCGACGCGCTGCACGCCGCCGGATACCGGCCGCATCTCATCGTCGGCGACCCCCGCCAGGTCAAGACCGGCACACTCAAGGCGGCCGACGAGGTCGTGGTGCCGGCCCAACCCGATGGCTTCGCCCCGGGGCTTGAGCGGATTCAGGATCTCGGCATCGGCGCGGTGACCTTTCCAGCGATGAGCAATCCGGAGGATCTTGCGCTGCTCTTGGCCGAGGCGCACGGCGCCGCGCTCGTGATCACCGTCGGATTCCAGGCGACCCTGCACGAGTTCCTCGATCGGGGTCGGTCAGGGTCCAACCCGTCCACTTTTCTCACCCGGCTGCGGTTAGGCAGCAAGCTGGTCGACGGTCACGCCGTCGCTGCCCTGTATCGCAGCCGGGTGTCAGCAGGTGCGGTGCTGCTCATCGTGCTCGCCGCCGTTGTCGCGGTGGTCGCGGCGCTACTGGTCTCCAACATCGGTGGTGCCTACGGTCTGTTGATCAGCGATACCTGGAACGACGTGGTCTCCTGGGCCAAAGGGTTGGGATAGCCGGTGATCTCACTGCGATACCACGTCATCTCCATCGCGGCTGTCTTCCTCGCCTTGGCCATGGGAGTGGTGCTGGGCTCCACCGCGATCAGCGATCGGTTGCTGTCCGGGCTCAGTTCCAACCGCGACGAGCTGGGTCGCGAGGTCA
This sequence comes from Pseudonocardiaceae bacterium, assembly GCA_050700055.1. Taxonomy (GTDB): domain Bacteria; phylum Actinomycetota; class Actinomycetes; order Mycobacteriales; family Pseudonocardiaceae. The sequence goes on along the minus strand of JBOHGE010000018.1, from coordinate 32,645 downwards.
GTGACTTGCAGGCGCAGAGCAACGCGCTGCGCGCCCGGTTGGCCGATGCGGATGTCTTCGGTGCGGCGGTGGCCCCCCGGGCGGTTGCCGGCACCTTGCGTGGCCGCACCGTGGTGCTGGTCACCACGGCGGACGCCGACCCGGTCGATCGGGACGCGGTGACGGCGCTGCTGCGCAGCGCTGGTGCCACCGTCACCGGTGAGCTGCAGATCACCGAGGCGTTCACCGACCCGTCCCGCTCCGATCAACTCAGCGAGCTGACCACTCGACTGTTGCCGGCCGGGCTGCGGTTACCCACTGCCCCGGACTCTGGAACATTGGCCGGCGGGCTGCTCGGATCACTGTTGCTGACCAACCCGCAGAACGGGAAAGCTCAGACCACTGCGGCGGAGACCACGGCTGTCATCGCCGGTCTGGGTGACGGCGGCTTCGTTCGAGCCGGTCCGGAGCTTCGGCCGGCTCAGCTGGTGGTGGTGCTCACCGGCGGCCTGAGCCGCGGTGACGGCAGCGGTGATCGGGCCGGCATCCTGGCTCGCTTCGCCACCCAGCTGGACCGCTCGGGCTCGGGTGCGGTGCTGGCAGGCAGGCCGGGGTCGGCTGACGGCAACGGTCCGATCGGTGTGGTGCGAGCGGATACCGTGGCGACCTCTGTGCTGTCCACTGTCGACGACGTCAGCACGGCTGCCGGGCGAGTGGTGACAGTCCTTGCCCTGGCCGAGCAGGTGGAGGGTCGAGCCGGACGGTACGGTACCGGCCGCAACGCGCAGGCTGTGGTACCCGCGATCCAGGGCTGACCGTGTTACCGTGAGATTCCGTGGTCGGTGTCGTTGTGCCAGGCGGGTCGGTGTCGCGTCGCCAGCTGCAGGGTGACCGGTCACCGATCGCAGAGGCCCGGTTCAGACCACGGGAGACGGTCTTGGTGAAGCACGTCCGCCCAACCAGGCACCTGTTCGTCACCGGAGGCGTTGCCTCCTCGCTGGGCAAGGGGCTCACCGCATCCAGCCTCGGCCAGCTGCTGACCGCTCGCCGGCTGCGGGTGACCATGCAGAAGCTGGATCCCTATCTCAATGTGGATCCTGGAACGATGAATCCGTTCCAGCACGGTGAGGTGTTCGTCACCGAGGACGGCGCCGAGACCGATCTGGACATCGGGCACTACGAACGGTTCCTGGACCGGAACCTCAGCGGTAACGCCAATGTCACCACCGGCCAGATCTACTCAGCGGTGATCGCCAAGGAGCGGCGGGGGGAGTACCTGGGCGATACCGTGCAGGTCATACCGCACATCACCGACGAGATCAAGTTCCGGATCCTGGCCATGTCCGAGCCTGGCGACGACGGCCGCCCACCGGATGTGGTGATCACGGAGATCGGCGGGACGGTCGGGGACATCGAGTCGCTGCCGTTCCTCGAGGCGGCGCGTCAGATACGTCACGACGTCGGCCGCGACAACTGCTTCTTCCTGCACGTCTCCCTGGTGCCCTACCTGGCCCCGTCCGGTGAGCTGAAGACCAAGCCGACCCAGCACTCCGTGGCAACCCTGCGCAACATCGGTATCCAGCCCGATGCGCTGGTCTGCCGCGCTGACCGGGAGATCCCGGCCGGGCTCAAGCGCAAGATCGCTTTGATGTCCGATGTGGACATCGACGGGGTGGTCGCGGCGCCGGATGCGCCGTCGATCTACGACATCCCCAAGGTGCTGCACTCCGAGGGCCTTGATGCCTACGTGGTGCGCCGGCTCGGGTTGCCGTTCCGGGATGTGGACTGGACCGAGTGGGGTGATCTGTTGGACCGGGTCCATGCCCCGACGGAGGTGGTGCGGGTAGCTCTGGTGGGTAAGTATGTCGATCTGCCCGACGCGTACCTGTCGGTGACCGAGGCGCTGCGGGCCGGGGGATTCGCGCACCGGGCCAGGGTGGAGATCAAGTGGATCCCCTCGGATACCTGCGAGACCCCAGCCGGCGCGGCGACTGCGTTAGCTGGGCTGGACGCGGTGTTGGTTCCTGGTGGGTTCGGGATCCGCGGGATCGAGGGCAAGATCGGGGCCATCCAGCATGCCCGCATCCGCGGGATTCCCGTCCTGGGCTTGTGTCTGGGCCTGCAGTGCATGGTGATCGAGGTCGCCCGGAACCTGGCCGGACTCGACGGCGCCGGTTCGACCGAGTTCAACGAGACCTGTTCGCACGCGGTGATCACCACCATGCCCGATCAGACCGACGTGGTGGCTGGTCAGCGGGACATGGGTGGGACGATGCGGTTGGGTAGCTACCCGGCGTCGTTACTACCGGGCTCAGTGGTGGCGACGGCGTACGGCGTCACCGAGGTCGCCGAGCGGCATCGGCACCGCTATGAGGTGAACAACGCCTACCGTGACAAGCTCGCGGATGCGGGGCTGGTGATCAGCGGAACCTCCCCGGACGGCCAGTTGGTCGAGTTCATCGAGCTGCCCGTGCCGGTCCACCCGTTCTTCGTCGGCACCCAGGCCCACCCTGAGCTGATCAGCCGGCCCACCCGCCCACATCCCCTGTTCGTCGCGTTCGTCCGGGCGGCGTTGAGCTACCGGGCCGCGGACCGGTTGCCGGTCGAGCTACCGGAGCAGCCCCGGTGAGCGCGTCGCACGAGTTCGAGGTGTCGGGCAGCGACACCCTGCACGTCGGTCGGGTTCTGGCGCTGCGGCGCGACCTGGTGGTGATGCCCGGTGGCCGGACCGCCGGGCGTGAGGTCATCGAGCACCCGGGGGCGGTAGCGGTCCTGCCGCTGCATGACGACGGCTCGGTGGTGATGATCGATCAGTACCGGCACCCGGTGGGCCGCCGGATCCGGGAGCTTCCCGCCGGGTTGCTCGACGCGCCGGGGGAGAGCCCGGTGATCACCGCCCGCCGCGAGCTGGTCGAGGAGATCGGTTATACCGCTCGGGACTGGTCGGTGCTGGTCGATGTGCTGGCCTCACCCGGGTGCAGCGACGAGGCGGTACGGGTGTTCTTGGCGCGCGGGCTGACCGAGGTCGGCCGGCCCGTTGCCGGCGGCGGCGACGAGGAAGCCGACCTGGAGGTGGTCCGGCTGCCGCTGGCTGACGCGGTGCGCCTGGTGCTGACCGGTGAGATCGTCAACGCGTCGACGGTGGCCGGGTTGCTCGCGGCGCACGCCGTGCTCGCCGGCTGCATCGAACCACGGCCGGTCGACGCGTCGTGGCAGGATCGCCCGACCCGCTTTGCTGACCGTCATGGCTGAGGGATTCATGCAGGGGGGCGCGTCGCGGTGAGGATCGGTGTCCCACGGGAGTTGAAGGTCCACGAGTACCGGGTCGCGATGACGCCCGCCGGGGTGCTCGAGCTGACCCGTCGCGGGCATGAGGTGCTGGTGGAACGCGGTGCCGGCGTTGGCTGCGCGTTCCCCGACGAGGCGTACCGGGCTGCCGGTGCCCGGATCGTGCCGCTGGCCGACGAGGTGTGGGCGCAGGCGCAGCTGGTGCTCAAGGTGAAGGAGCCGGCGCCCCCGGAGTACCACCGGCTGCGTAAGGGCCAGACTTTGTTCACCTACCTGCATCTGGCCGCGTCGGCGGAATGCACGGCCGCGTTGATCGATGCCGGGGTAGCTGCCATCGCGTACGAGACCGTGCAATTGCCGGACGGCTCGCTGCCGCTGCTGGCCCCGATGAGTGAGGTCGCCGGGCGGATGGCCCCTCAGGTGGGGGCGCACTGCCTGGAACGCATGCAGGGCGGGCGCGGGGTACTGCTCGGTGGGGTCTCCGGAGTGCCGGCGGGCAAGGTTGCGGTGCTCGGAGCCGGGGTGTCCGGGATGAATGCGGCCACCATCGCGCTGGGTCTGCAGGCCGAGGTGGTGGTGCTGGATACCAACATCAACCGGCTACGAGAGATCGACTTCGGGTACCGGGGCCACCTGCAGACCATCGCCTCCAACGCCTATGAGGTGGAGAAGGCCTGCCTGTGGGCGGATCTGGTGATCGGGGCTGTGCTGGTGCCCGGTGCCAAGGCACCCACCCTGGTCAGCCATGACCTGGTCGGGCGGATGCGCCCCGGATCGGTGCTGGTGGATATCGCCATCGACCAGGGCGGCTGCTTCGCCGACTCCCGGCCCACCACGCACGCCGATCCCACCTTCACCGTGCACGACTCGGTCTTCTACTGCGTGACGAACATGCCCGGCGCGGTGCCGCACACCTCCACCTACGCGCTGACCAACGTCACGCTGCCCTACGTCTGCGCGCTGGCCGACAAGGGACTGCGCCGGGCGGTGTCCGACGATCCCGCGCTGGCCCGGGGGGTGAACGTGGTCGCGGGCTCGGTGGTGCTGCCCGAGGTCGCCCGGGCGCACGACCGCGAGTACGTACCCCTGACCGAGGCACTCGGGTGAGCTCGCGTCAGCACCCGCCACGTGGAACCTTTTCGCGGATCCCTGCCCGGTCTGAGGCAGCACAAGGTTCCACGTGGCGGGTGCAGGGGTTGCCGGCGGAGCTGGGTGGGGTGATCTCGGGATACTTGGATCATCTCGCGGTGGAACGCGGCACATCAGCCAACACGTTGGACTCCTATGCGCGCGACCTGCGCCGTTACGGCACCTATCTGGCGTCGACCGGGTTCGTCGGGCTCGCCGAGGTGCGCGAGGAGCAGGTGACGGGGTTCCTGGCCGCGCTGCGTGACGGCGCCGGTGGGCACCGGCCGCTGGCCCCGTCGTCGGCGGCCCGGGCGCTGATCGCGGCTCGTGGGCTGCACCGGTTCGCTGCCCGAGAAGGCATTGTGGTGGTGGACGTGGCGGCCGAGGTGCACCCGCCGAGCCCACCGAGACGGCTGCCCAAGGCGCTCAGCGTGCCCGACGTGCTGCGGTTGTTGGAGGTGTTCCCCCCCGACGGGGGGCCGCGGGTGCTGCGCGACCGGGCGCTGCTGGAGCTGCTGTACTCCACCGGCGCGCGGATCTCCGAGGCGGTCGGGCTGGACCGCGACGACGTCGACGCTGCGGCTCGCACCGTGCTGCTACGCGGTAAGGGGGGTAAGCAGCGGCTGGTGCCGGTGGGCCGGCCCGCGCTGGCCGCGTTGGACGCCTACCTGGTCCGTAGCCGTCCAGCGCTCGCTGTCCGAGGACGGGGAACCCCGGCGGTCTTCCTCAACGCTCGTGGCGCCCGGCTGTCCCGGCAAAGCGCCTGGGCGGTGTTGCACGAGGCTGCGGCGGCCACCGGGATCACCGCCGCGGTATCGCCGCATACCTTGCGGCACTGCTTCGCCACCCACCTGCTGGAGGGCGGTGCCGACGTGCGGGTGGTGCAGGAACTGCTCGGGCACGCCTCGGTGACCACGACGCAGATCTACACCCTGGTGACGGTGGATGCGCTGCGCGAGATCTATGCCACCGCCCATCCCCGGGCGCGGGGCTGACGCCCGGTGAGTGGCGATGCGACCTATCACTCGCATCGTCACTCACCGGGAGCCGTTAGGCTCCCCGACTGTGCCGACCCCGCCGATCTCGGATGACGCCGGGATCGACCCCGCTGAGCGCGGACACCGTGCGGTGCCGCAGCCACCTCCACTGGACCGGCACGGGCCGGCCCGGGTGGTGGCGATCTGCAACCAGAAGGGCGGCGTCGGCAAGACCACCTCGACGATCAACCTGGGGGCTGCGCTCGCCGAGTACAACCGCCGGGTGCTGCTGGTCGATTTCGACCCGCAGGGAGCGTTGTCGGTCGGGCTCGGGGTGGCCTCGCACCGGCTGGACCGCACCGTCTACAACGTACTCATGGAGCGGGATGTCCCGGTGCAGGAGGTCGTTCAGACGACCTCGGTGCCAGGCATGGACCTGCTGCCCAGCAACATCGACCTGTCCGCCGCGGAAGTGCAACTGGTCACCGAGGTGGGCCGGGAGCAGGCGCTGGGCCGGGCCTTGCGGCCGTTGCTCGCGCAGTACGACTTCATTCTGGTCGACTGCCAGCCGTCGCTGGGCCTGCTCACCATCAATGCACTGGCCTGCGCCGACGGTGTGGTGATCCCGCTGGAGTGCGAGTTCTTCAGCCTGCGGGGGGTCGCCCTGCTCATCGACACCATCGACAAGGTACGCGAGCGGCTCAACCCCAAGCTGGCGATCACCGGGATCCTCGCCACGATGTATGATCCGCGTACCCTGCACGCCCGTGAGGTGATGGCCCGCGTGGTGGAGGCTTTCGGCGACACCGTGTTCGACGCCGTGATCAACCGGACGGTGAAGTTCCCGGAGACCACCGTCGTCGGCGAGCCGATCACCCGGTGGGCGCCGAGATCCGCCGGTGCGGATGCCTATCGCGCGCTGGCCCGTGAGGTGATCGCGAGATGAGACCTGCTTGCAGGGTCGAATCATCGGCCGTGAGACCTGCTTGCAGGGTCGAATCATCGGCCGTGAGACCTGCTTGCAGGGTCGAATCATCGGCTCTCACTGTTGTGCAGGATGCGCCGGCTGAGTCCGGTCGTTTCACCGTCCGGCTGGACAACTTCGAGGGCCCGTTCGACCTGCTGCTGCAGCTCATCTCCCAGCAGCAGATGGACGTCACCGAGGTGGCTCTGCACCGGGTGACCGACGAGTTCATCGCGCACCTGCGCGTGCTGGGTGAGGCTTTCGACCTGGATGAGACCACCGAGTTCCTGGTTGTCGCGGCGACCCTGCTGGATCTCAAGACGGCCAGGTTGCTGCCGTCGGCCGAGGTCGAGGACGAGGCGGACCTCGCCTTGTTGGAGGCGCGGGATCTGCTGTTCGCGCGCTTGCTGCAGTACCGGGCGTACAAGCAGGTCGCCGCGCTGTTCGCGGAGCTGGAATCCGGGGCATTGCGCCGTTACCCGCGATCGGTGGCGCTCGAGGAACGGTTCGTCGAGCTGTTGCCCGAGGTGCTGCTCGGCGTCGACGCGGCCCGGTTCGCCGAGACGGCGGCTGCGGTGTTTCGGCCCAAGCCACCACCCACCGTGTCGCTGGAGCATCTGCACTCCCCGCGGGTGTCGGTACGTGAGCATGCCGCCGTGTTGCGCAGGTGGCTGGCCCGCGATGGCCAGGCCAGCTTTTGTAGCCTGGTCGCCGACTGCACACACACCAGAGAGGTGGTCGCCCGCTTCCTGGCGTTGCTGGATCTGTACCGTGCCGCGGTGGTGGTCTTCGACCAGACCGATCCACTGGGTGATCTGCACATTCGGTGGACGGGTGGCTCGGAGCAGGCCGCTGCGGCAGCACTGGACACACCTGAGGATGAGGACTATCGGTGAGTGAATCTACCGCCGTCGTGGTACCCGCCGGCCCTGAGGCATCCGACTCCGCGGGGTTGCCGGCGCTGGCCGGTGACAGCGAGCTCGACGCCGCTCTGGAAGCGCTGCTGTTGGTGGTGGACTCCCCAACAGGTGCAGACGTGCTGGCCAGCGCGTTGGATCAGCCGGTGCAGCGGGTGGTCGAAGCGTTGCACCGGCTGCGGGATGGCTATGCCGGCACCGGCCGCGGTATCGACTTACGTGAGGTGGGTCCGGGATGGCGGTTACACACCCGCGATGTGTACGCGGTGTTCGTGGAGCGGCTGTTGCTGGACGGGCAACGGGCCAAGCTGACCCGGGCCGCCCTGGAGACCCTGGCCGTGGTGGCCTACCGCCAGCCGATCACCCGCTCGCGGGTCGCGGCGGTGCGCGGGGTGAACGTCGACGGGGTGATGCGCACCTTGCTGGCTCGCGGTCTGGTGGCGGAGATCGGGACCGACCCGCAGACCCATGGCACGCTGTACTGCACGACGGAGCTGTTTCTGGAACGGCTGGGGTTGTCCTCGTTGGAGGACCTCCCGCCGATCGCCCCGCTGCTGCCCGACATCGACACCATCGATGATGTCCCCCACTGAGGCAGTGTCGCAGCCGACTTCTGGGCTGCCCCGGCTGCACAAGGTGCTCGCCCAGGCCGGGGTGGCGTCCCGGCGCGCCGCGGAGGAGATGATCGCTCGCGGCCGGGTCCAGGTGGACGGGACCGTGGTGCGCGAGATGGGGGTACGGGTCGATCCCGAGCAGGCGGTCATCCATGTCGATGGCATGCGGCTGGAGCTGCGTTCCGACGTGGAGCATCTGGCGTTGAACAAGCCGCGCGGTGTGCACTCGACGATGTCGGACGACCGTGGCCGGCCCTGCGTGGGTGATTACGTGGCCGACCGGGCGCAGCGGTTGTTCCATGTCGGTCGCCTCGACGCGGACACCGAAGGTCTGCTGTTGCTCACCAATGACGGGGAGCTGGCGCACCGGCTGATGCACCCCTCCTACCGGGTCCTCAAGACCTATCTGGCCGAGGTGCCCAGCCCGGTGTCCCGGTCGGTGGGCCGTACCCTGCGCGCTGGGGTGCAGTTCGATGATGGTGTGGTGGCGGTGGATGGGTTCCGGGTCGTGCAGGCGCTGCCCGGCAGGGCGTTGGTCGAGGTGGTGTTGCACGAGGGGCGCAAGCACATCGTGCGCCGGCTGCTGGCTGAGGTCGGGCACCCGGTGCAGCGCCTGGTGCGCACCGCGATCGCCGATGTCCGCCTCGGGGAGCAGCGCCCGGGGACGGTTCGGGTGCTGTCCCGTCCCGAGATCGGTGCCCTCAACCGCGCGGTCGGCCGGTAGCGCTGCCGCCGCGGTGGGTTGCGGCGGGCAGAATGGACTCGTCAGCGAGCCGGGAGGGGTCAATCGGGTGTGTGTACTGCGCGGTGTAGTGGCTGTGGACGGGCCTGCCGGCACCGGGAAGTCCACCGTGTCCCGCCGGCTGGCGGCAGCGTTGGGTGCCGGTTATCTCGATACCGGTGCGATGTACCGGGCCGCGGCACTGGGCGTGCTGCGAGCTGGAGTCGACCCCGGCGAGCCGGATGCTGTTCATGCGGCGGTGGCGCGGCGACACATCGAGGTGGGCACCGACCCGGGTGACCCTGTGGTGCTGCTGGACGGTGCGGACGTCGCCCGGGAGATCCGGGGACCCGCGGTGACCACGGCGGTCAGTCCGGTGTCCGCGACGCCTGCGGTACGGCACCTGCTCGTCGCCCAGCAGCGCCGGATCATCCGGGACGCGACTGCGGGCGGCGGCGGGATCGTCGTGGAGGGGCGCGATATCGGGACCGTGGTGGTGCCCGATGCGCCGTTGAAGATCTTTCTCATCGCGGACGCGGCCCAGCGGGCCGCGCGCCGGGCAGCTCAGGACGGTGTGCCGGACGTGACGGCGGTGCACCGCGACGTCGAGCGCCGTGACCGGTACGACTCCAGCCGGGCGGCGTCGCCGCTGCGCGCCGCCGAGGACGCCGTCGAGCTGGATACCACCGCGTTGGACGTCGACGCCGTGCTGGGCAGGCTGCACGAGCTGGTGACCGAGCGCGGGCTGCTGTTTGCGACGTACGGCCGAAGGGAGTGTGATGAGCAGCTCTGCGTGTGATGACGGGTCCTGGTCCGACGACACCGAATGGGCGGCGTTGGATGCCGTCGGGGAGGTCGACACTGAGCCGGACGCGGCGCTCGAACAGCCCGTGCTCGCGGTGGTGGGCCGCCCCAATGTCGGCAAGTCGACGCTGGTCAACCGGATCCTGGGACGTCGTGAGGCGGTGGTGCAGGACGTGCCGGGGGTCACCAGAGACCGGGTGGCCTACGACGCGCTGTGGAATGGGCGCCGGTTCACCGTGGTGGACACCGGGGGGTGGCAGCCCGACGCGCGGGGCCTGCAGGCCGCGGTGACCGGGCAGGCCGAGCTGGCGATGCGCACCGCGGATGCGGTGCTGCTGGTGGTCGACGCCACGGTGGGAGCCACCGCGGCGGAGGAGGCGGTGGCCCGGGTGCTGCTGCGCTCGTCCACTCCGGTCGTGCTGGCCGCTACCAAGGTCGATGACGACCGGTTGGTCGCGGATACTGCCGCTCTGTGGTCGTTGGGGCTGGGCGAACCGTATCCGGTGAGCGGGTTGCACGGTCGCGGTACCGGCGATCTGCTCGACGCTGTGCTGGCCGCGTTGCCCGCCTCGCCGCGCGACGTCGCGGGTCGGGCCGCCGGGCCGCGCCGGGTCGCGCTGGTGGGTAAGCCCAATGTGGGCAAGTCGAGCCTGCTCAACCGCTTGGTGGGCGAGCAGCGGTCGGTGGTGCACGAGGTCGCCGGCACCACCGTGGATCCGGTCGACTCGTTGGTGGAGCTTGACGGCGAGGTGTGGCGGTTCGTGGACACCGCCGGGCTGCGTAAGCGGGTGCGGACGGCCAGCGGCACCGAGTACTTCGCCTCGCTGCGCACCCGGGCGGCGATCGAGGCGGCCGAGGTCGCGGTGGTGCTCATCGATGCCGGCGAGCCGATCACCGAGCAGGACCAGCGGGTGATCGCCTCGGTGGAGGAGTCCGGGCGAGCGCTGGTGCTGGCGTTCAACAAGTGGGACCTGGTCGACGATGATCGGCGCGCGGAACTGACCCGGGAGCTGGACCGGGACCTGGCCCGGGTGCGCTGGGCGGAGCGGGTGAACATCTCGGCGCGTACCGGGAGGTCGGTGGCCAAGCTCACGCCGTTCCTGCGCACCGCCCTGGAATCCTGGGACCGTCGGGTGCCCACCGGGCAGCTCAACGCGTGGCTGTCGGAGGTGATCGCGGCCACACCTCCGCCGGTGCGCGGTGGCCGGGCACCCAAGGTGCTCTTCACCACCCAGGCCGGTACCCGCCCACCCACCTTCGTGCTGTTCACCACCGCATTCCTCGAGGCCGGCTACCGGCGTTTCCTGGAGCGGCGGCTGCGGGAGAGCTTCGGCTTCACCGGCAGCCCGGTACGCATCTCCGTCCGGGTCCGCGAGCGCAAACCCCGTTCATGATCACCCCCGATCCCTCCCAGATCCCCTCAAGATCCCCGCATTCAGCGGGCTGAGCGGGGCAATCAAGGTGCTGATTGCCCCGCTCAGCCCGCTGAATGCCGGCGGGCACCATGGGCGTCGGGGTCGCTCGTCAGTATCTGATCGGCCTGCATAGGTCAGCGACGCGAGGTGGGCATTGACGCGTCACTCGTGCGGCTGGTGTCCAGTAAGGCACCCAGGCGTTTCCCGACGCCGAGGTCGAGCGGCGCAGCCGCCACGCCAGCCAGCGTCCGGACTAAATGCGCCTGACGGGCGCTGCGGCGCCACACCTGCGTCACTGCGGCGGGGACTGGTGCGGACCGCGATCCGCTCTTGCTGTGCCCTCCACGATCGAGGTGTTCTCCGACTTCGTCTGCCCGTACTATTACCTCGCTGAGCAACTGCTTGCGGACGCCGTTGAGGGTAGTGAAGTGCACATCTCCTGGCAGTCCTTCGAGCTGCGACCGGAGCCCACGCCGACACTACGGCCCGAGGGCGACTACCTGGAGTCGACGTGGGTCTACCCGATGGCCGAGCGGATGGGCGTCCCGATCGTGCTGCCCAGGGTGTCGCCGCAGCCCTACGGCCGGTTGGCCTTCGAGGGCTTCGCCTACGCTGCGGAACACGGCGTGGGGCAGCGGTACATCCGGATCTCCGGGTGTTCCGTGCGGCGCTGGACTCCGGCCGCTACGCCGCGGCGCACCAGCAGGCGCTACGCCGCGGCGCACCAGCAGGCGCTGCGCCGCGCCCGTGAGCTGCAGATCACCGTCGTGCCCACGTTCCTGTTCGACGGCCGGCGGCTGGAGGGCATGCCGACTGCGGAGGGCCTGCATCGACTGCTCATCAGCGCGGTGGCACGCCGGTAGCCGGGTGGACTGCGCTAGGCTGTGTGAGCGCCCGCGAGGGCGTGGCCGGGACGTGGCGCAGCTTGGTAGCGCACTTGACTGGGGGTCAAGGGGTCGCAGGTTCGAATCCTGTCGTCCCGACCAGATGGAAGCCCGCTGACGCTGGACGAAACACCACGTCAGCGGGCCTCATTTTATGTTCAAAGTCGATCGTATCGGGTCGGGGACCACGTCCAGTTGGGGCCATTTGGGGATCTCTGAGTGACTAACTGCGTGACTACGGATTCAGCTTGCCTCAGGGAAGATCCGGTTCATCGCCGTTGCGCCCTCCTCCATCACCGGCCGGATCTGCTTACGGTAGACCGACTCGGTGACTGCTGTGCCGCTGTGACCGACCAGCCGGGCGATGTCTTCGAGTGCCATGCCGGAGGCGGAGAGCAGAGAGCAGAGAGACGAAGCTGTGCCGCATTTCGCGGGGTGTCCACTCTGCCGGGACGAGGCCAGCAGCCTCGACCACCCTGCGGAACGCACGCCGTACGTTGTGTGCGTCGAGCTCGGTGCCGACTGCTGAGGCGAATACGAGGTTGTGCTCCTGCCACGTGTGACCGGCGCGTTTCTGAGCCGCATCCTGGCGCGTTCGGTGGGTCTGCAATGCGGTGACGCACCGCGTCGGTAGGGCTAACGTGCGGCGTGACTTCCTGGTCTTGGTGTCGCCGCCCGCCCGTACCGAGTGCCACACCGCGATGGATGGCAGCACTTCCGGGTCAGTATCGGATTGCCCCACTAGATCCACATGATCCCAAGTGAGGGCGCGTAGTTCCTCCGTGCGGGCACCGAGTAGCAGGGACAACACGATGTAGGCGCACATGGGAGACGCGTCGGCGGCCGCGAGCACAGCTTCGGCTTGTTCGAGCGTGAGCGCCTTTGACGGGCGGCCCGGCTGCCCGGTCGGAATCTCACACAGCATGACCACGTTCCGTTTCACCTTGTCCCGCGCCTGAGCATGCCGCACTGATCGATTCAAGATCGAGTGGAGTAGCCGCAGTGTTCGTGTGCTGAGTATCTTGGCCATTTGCGCTAACCACCTGTCCACGTCGTCGGCCGACAATTCCCGAAGCTTCCGTGACCCGAGGTGCGGCAAGATGTGTCCTTCGGCGAGGTACCGATAGTTGTTTATCGTCTCTGTATCGCGACCATTCAGCCCGTACGTGAGCCAGCTCGCCACCGCATCCTTGACGGTGTATCCGTGGGGAGCGATGGTCATCCCATCGTCCAGATCGCGCAGAATCTCCTTGAGCTTGTCTTTCGCCTCCGTTTTGGTCCTACCGCTGGCCCGCTTGACGATCCGTCTACCGCGCCCGTCATATCCGAGGTGGGCTGTGGCGATCCACCGTTGCCGTTTGTCGTCCCAGTGGAGGCCGCCGTCCCCGCGACTACGCCGTTTCGTCATAGTGCATCTCCGCTCCTGCTTCCCGTTCCAGGAGTGCCACGTAATCGCGTATCGCTGCCGCGGAGACGAGCCGGGCGCGCCCCTGCTGTACTGACCGCAGGCGCCCGGAGCGGATCTGCTCGTAGATGGCCGATCGGCCCATGGAGAGCAGGAGCATTGCCTCCGGGATCTTGTAGAGGTACTTCCTGAACTCGGTACCCACTGCGTCGCTGTCGGCGGCCAACGTGCCTCTCCGGCTGTGTGCGGTAAGTGCCGTAAGCTCGGTAAGTTGCCTGGTCACAGGCTTACCGAGCGGTTCGTGCTTACCGATTGGTCGGTAAGTTGGCGGGCGGGTGGCTGGTCGGCGATTACCGAGGGATCGGTAATCTGGTCGGCATCGGTAAGCGGTTGACCTGCGGTCTTACCGCTCTTACCGGGATTACCGATCGCGGCGGACAGGTAGCGCGACCACGCGTCGGCTAGCCCTGTTTGGGTCTGTCGCCCGGTCGTACCGTAGGTGACGTAGCCCTTGGTGCTGCCCTCGTCGGTCTCGAACGTGACCGGCCGCGCCCCGTACCTGCCGAGTTCACGGGACAGGCGGCGGGCGTCGAGTGGTTTGCCATGTAGATCGCCCCAGGGAGCCTCGTCCAGGCTGAGCAGTTCAGCGAGGATGGTTTTAGTGGGTAACCGGTCGGATTGATGGCGGGAGAACAGGTCACGGAGATCGGCGAGCAGACGAACACCGGGTGAGGTGATCTGCGGTCCGTCGTTGAGGACGAAGTGTCGGCAGGCGTTACGTGCGGTGTCGGGCCAGTGGCCTCCTGCGATGTCGGCGATGGCTAGGAGTGGTTCCCAGATTTCGGCTGATCGGTCGGTGACGCCCTCGGGCATGTCGGGCTGGGCGTCGCCGAGCCGGGTGCCGGTGGAGTCGATCCACGCGGTGAGTTCGTCTCGGAGGGGCTGGGCCTCTCTTGCTACCTGTCGTTCTCGGAATGGTTCGACGGGTTCGTCGGCGCGGCGTCGACGCATGTGAATAGTGATGGCCCGGGTGGTGATGGTGGCGGGCATGCCTCCAGAGATCCCGACCAGTGCGGCCGGGGCGTAGACGGGGAATCGTTGGACTTTCATGTCCTTGGCGTCGCCGACGCAGCGTGCGATGGTGGCGGATCGTTTGTAGCCAGCGTTGAGCAGCCCACGAAGATCCTCGTTGTTGCCCCCGTTTTTGGGGTTAAAGATGACATCGACCTCATCGAATAGGATCGTGATCGGCCCCATAGACACTAGGCGAAACAGCGCCGCCGTGGTCGCCGATATCGTCATTTCGGGAACCGCGACAAGGTGCTGGGCGACTTCGAGTACACGCGTTTTTCCCGACGCGGGTTCGGCGGAATCGAGGATCAGTCGGGGTGTGACGTAGAACTGCTGGATAGCGTGGGTGTGGGCGTACCACAGCGCCAGGGTGGGGGCGCAATGCTCGGAGGGGAACACCGAGAACCGCGCCACGAACGCGGCCACGGCATCGAGCACCTCATGGCCAGCCCGAACTATGGCCCCGGGCGGCTGCCCGAGCCAGCCCAGCGGTCGGGCTGGCGTGGCCCCGGGAGTGGGGTCGCCGGTCGCGGTCGGGGGTGTGGCCGCCTGGTGTTCGTGCCAGGTCTGTTGGCAGTCCTCGGAGCAGAAGTCCGGGGAGGGTGAGCCGCCGATGGGTCGGCGGCAGTGGCGGCATTCCCGGTCTCCGATGACGGCGTTGATGGCGGTCAGCGCGGTATCGATGTTGGGGGTCATGCGGCCCTCCGGTTGCTGGTACGGGGTGTGGTGCGGCGGGGGTTGCGGGCTCCGGCGGTGAGTCCGGCGGTGATGACCCGGGCGACCTCGGCGGGGGTGCAGTCGCAATCGGCGCCGATGAGGGACTCGGCGGCGGTGCTGAGTTGGGCGTGGGCGGTGTCCGGATCGAGTAGCCCGGCGCCGACGAGTTGGCCCAGGGCGTAGGCGGCGCGGCACAGCACCGCGTTGTGCTGGCCTGACGCCGCCGTGCGCACCCGCTGGGTCTCGGGCGGCGGCGGTGTAACCGCTGGGACTGGCAGCGGCAGCTACCGCGGGCGCTGAGAGCGCCGTGGACGGCTTGGGAGTCAGCGCCTGGTGTAACCAGCTCGGCAGCTCGGCGGGGTCCCGGTCGTCAATCAGCTCGTATCCGCTTGGCGGGACTGGGCTGCCAGGGGCGATGACGTACCCGCCGTGGGCGCGGGTGTCGATCTTCCAGCCGATCACATCGTGGGTGTTGCGCAACGCCACCCCGGCCGGGGCGGTGTAGTACAGGTGCCACCCGCCGGACGGGGTCGTCACGGCGTAGGTCGGGGTCACGGTGGTGTGCTTCTGGCGGGCCAACATCCGCAGTACTGCGGTGCCGGTGTTGATGCCCAAAGTGGCCCACCGGTCGGGCACGGGTTGGCCGTGTTTGCGGGTGTCGAGGTCGATGACAACCAACCGGGAGGGGCCGGTGGCGATCCCGATCGAGTACGGGGTGTGGCGCCACCAGTAGTGGATTTGGTCGGGGTCGGTGCTGGCCCGGGTTTCCCATCGGTCGATCACGGGGGGTTTCTTGGCGCCGGGGGTGATGGGGAAGACGTGCCAGCCGCGCTCAGCGAAGTGCAAGGCCCAGGCGCGCAGGTTCTTGGTGACGGTGTCCACAGCGGGTGATCTCCCTTATCTCGATCGGTAGCACAGTCATCACTGTGAGTAGCTATGGGTGGGTGTGCGGGGTCCAGGCCGGGAGCAGGGAGGGAGGCGGGTGCCGCCCCTGCCTGCCCCCGGATTCGGGGTGTTTAGCGGGTTGTTAGCGAGGCAGGGAGGCGAGTCTCTGTCGGGATGGTGGGCTGGTCAGGGCAGGGAGTCCGGGGCACGGAGGCGGCAGGGAGAACTCCCTGACTCCCTCGCGGCCTCCCTGGTCAACTCCCTGTCTCCTCATCACCCGCACCGCCGGTGTCTTCGTCACGCTCGGTGAGTGCGGTGGTGATGTCCTCGGCGCGGATCACCATCCGCCCGTCCGACTTGACCGGCTCGATCCCGTAGACGCTCAGCGCGTCTTTGAGATCGGCGAACGTCCACCCCTCGTACTCACCGGGGTTGAGCTCCGCGAGCCGGGTGAGCACGACTCGGGTGAGGACTCGGCGGGTGTCACCGAGCACGGCAGCGATGTTGGCCAGCGGATCCACCAGTTCCGGTCCGTCGGTGCTGTCGGGGCTACGGCCGGTGTGGCGGAGTTCGGTGATCTGGGCCATGGCCCGGTTGATGACGGGGGTGACCTGGTCGATGCCGTCTTCCAGTGGCACGTAGAAGGTGTTGACCAACTCGAAGGTCGCGTCGGTGACGCCGACGGCGACGCAGGTGCCCCGGTCGGTTTTCATCCGCAGATCCGTCGCCCGAATCCCGGCCCGGTACTTCCCGCCACCCAACAGTCCGTCGTTGGCGACGTGGTCACCGACGGAGAACGCCAACCCACAGGACACGTTGCGGGTGACCTCCTTGGGGATCGAGTCCTTGGTGGGTGATTGGGTGGCCAGTAGCAGGGTGATGCCGTATTTGCGGCCGCGTTTGATCAACCGGATGGCCCACTCCGCGGCCTGCTTGCCGTATTTGGGGTGCTGAAACAGCTCGTGGCATTCATCGATCGCGCAGATCAGCAGGTGCAGTCCCAGGCCGGGTTTGTCGGCGAGCTTGCGTGACGTTTTCGGTGGTGACCCGGGTTGGCGTTCTAGCAGCTTGCCCCGGCGTTCCATCTCCTTGAGCAGGTCACCCAGGGCTTGCATGGCGGCCTCGGCGACCGTGTCGTCCATGCCCATCTGATACCGGGACAGTCGGGGCTCAAAGGGTTTGAAGTCCGGGGACTGGCCCATCACGAACACCCACAGCTCCACCGTCGGATCGAGCGCGGCCCCCAGGAGCAGGGTCCGCATCACCGCGGACTTACCCTGCCCCGGGCGCCCACCGATCAAATAGTTGGACTCGAACAACGGCGCGTCGATCACCGAGCCCCGCTGGGACTTACCCAACGGAACGCCCTCGAAGACGTCGACGGTGCCGTCGTCTTGCAGCGGCCACGGCCCGGCCCCGGCACCGAGCTTGCCCTTATCGGCGACCCACAGGTCCAGCACACCGGCCTCTTCACCTTGGGTGGGCCAGGTCTCCAACGCGGCCCGACCCAGGTTCGCGGCCAGGGTGGTGCGCTTAGCCGCGACCATGTCCGCGGTCACCCCCATGGGCAGCCGGACCTGGGCATACGTGCCGTCACCGTCGGTGCGGGCGGGCACGGTGTAGACTAGCTCACCAGCAGCTTTAAAGAACCGATCCAGCGGCCCGATGCCGAGATGGGCGAGGGCTTGGGAGATCATCCGCTCGTCAATCCAGGAGTCGGCGTCGGCCCGGTTGGGGCGGTGCAACCACGATGCGCCGGGGGTGCGGTCGCGGCCCTCCCACACCGCAGCGACCAGCCACCCCAGCGGCATGGCCTTGCACACCCACACCCCGGCCACCCCGGCCACGCCGAGCACGGTGTAGACGGTGGCCAGCCACGGCCACATGTCCGCGCGCTTGACTTGCGAATCGACCAACACCAGCACCCCGGCGAGGAAGACCACCAACAGCCCCGCGCCCAGCCCGCGGTGCAGCGCCAGACCGACCTTCGCCCAGCGGGCCCGGGAGTCGGCCCGGATCGTTTCCTGCGCGGTACGGCGGGCTTCCTGGTCCCCGGCGAGCCGGGCGGCTCTCGCGTCGGCGCGGAGGTCGCCGTGGGTGGTGTAAGTCCACGCCTTAGTGATCCACCGGCCGTGGCCACGCAGCGCGAACCAGCACAACCGGGTCATATCCCGCGGTGCTTTGCGGACCCGGTATCCGGCCAGCGCCTTGACTTGAGCGGTGCGCGGGGATGCGGCCACAACCCGTACCAGCACCACCACCCGCGGCGCCAACCGACCCGCCAGGCGACCAGCGACCACAGCGTTGTCGGCATCGGTGAGCAGTTCGCCGTCGAGCACCTCCGGCGCTGAGGCCAGCGGTTCACTGGCCGGGGCGGGAAATGGGATCAACCGTCCATCCCGCGCCGAATGCTGGCTGTCGTGGTCGTTGTGGTCGGGTTGGTGGGTGGTCATCACGCGGCCCTCCGCTCAGTCTCGGTCCGGGCAGTGCTGTGGTGTTCGGCGGTCAGGGCGGCCGCGACCTTGGGCGACAGACCGCGGGAGCAGCCGGTGACCTGGCGCACCCACGCCGGGCTGACCGCCACCCCCGGCGTCCACGCCGCGCGAGCCTCGCCCAGGTAGTCGGCCAGCAACTTGCGCCGCACCGGCCCCGTGGACGGCTTGCTTGTGGTGCGGCGGGGTTCACCAACCCGGCGCGTTGGCCGCCCAGCAACGGGCGCGGGCGGGTTCACCGACCCACGCCAGGAGCGTTCATCGGGCGCAGTCATCGCCCGTTCACTGAGGTTTACCGGCCGTTCACCGACAGTGAGTACCGTCGGTTCGTGACGGGGAGGCATCGATTCGGGGTGAGCCGGTGCCTCCCCGTTCACCACAGCCCGCGTCGCCGGTTCGGGGCCGGTTCGCTGGGTGTGCTGGGCGGTGGTGTGGGCGCGCTGAACGCACTCACTGAGCGCGTATTGCAGGTCGGTGACGGCCTCGGCGGCGAGCACGACCACCAGCGGCGCCACCGTGTGCAGCACCACCCCAGAGCCCGATCCGGCGGCCCAGGACACCCAGGTGTTCATCACGTAGGTGGCCGACAGCAGCGCCCACTTCGCGACTCGGGGCCAGATCCCTGTGCTGACTTGGTGGCGGGTGGTGACCTGCTCGGCGCGGAGTACCGCCAACAACACCAGTGACACCATCGGATCGAGCAGCCACGCCGAGCACCACGCCAGCGACCCCACCGTCGCACCGGCGGCAGCGAAGGTTTGGACGTTGGTCATGGTGAAACACAGCCCCAGCACCACCCCGACCCACATCAACCAGTCCACCTGGCTGCGGATCTGCTCCACCCGCAGCGCGACGACGTCGGGGTCGGTGCGGTAGGCCCGCAACTCCGCCGCCGCTGCCGCGTCGGCCGCGAGCCGGTGGGCCGGGCTGCCAGGCCCCGGCCGGGCCTGCCACGGCGAGCCGTACTCGGTTGGGGTGCTCATCGCCGTCCTCCTTTGTGGGCGTGCTGTGGGTGGGTTAGCTCGGTGACCGAGAACATCCGGGCGATCGCGGTCCCGGCGAACACCGCGGGTACGCCCAGCGCCACCCCCCAGGCGCGGGGGTCGGTGCTTAGCGCGACCACGGCCCACTGGATCGCGACGATCACCGCGCCGGTGCCCAACGACCTGGTGAGGTGCCCGCTCATCCGGGTCACCTGTTCGGTTTGTTTGGCGACCTTGTACGCGCCGCGGGCGCCGCTGCGAAACGCCACGATCGCCCCCAGCCCGGCCAGCACGACCAGGACGATCAGCGCCGCGGTGTTGGTGGTGGGGGTCATCGGGACTCCCCCCCGGCCGGGTCCAGGTCGGTCGCGCGGGTCCGCATCTCGGCGGCGACCCGACGCAGCTCAGCGGCGACCACCAGCGGTGCCGACGCTTCGACGGTCTCGGCGACCAGGTCATCGGGGTAAGCCCGGTGCACACCCCCGGCCCGGTCCGCCGTGGCCAAAAACGCTGCCCCACCCGCGGTCAACGCCTCCATCGGAATCGCCAACCCCTCCGGGATGGCCGCGGCCCGCGCGGCGCACTCACCGACGCAGGCGAAGACCTGCGACCCGGTGTGCGAGCGACCCACCGGCACCGACGCCCGCCCCCGACCCCGCGGTCCCCGGCCGCAGATCACACACGCCAACCCCTCCGCCGCCATAGCGGGCAGCCCGGTCCAGATCCGCTCAGCCATCACGCCACCTCCCCCACCACACCGGTCAGGACCAGCGCGCCCGACTCATGCAGGCAACACCGGCGGCAATACCGCAACTCGCGGCCGCCGAGCACCCCGTGCTCGGTGTCTGCCTGGTGCCACGGGCTGAACTGGTGCCCGTCGGCCTCGCACTCCAGCACCGGACCGCACGCCGAGCACCACCACCGGCCACCCGGACCGACCACCCAGCCCGCCGCCGCCGCCGCGTCCAGTGCGGCGGTCTCGGTGGGGTAGTGCGCCTGGAATCCCAGCCCGACGGGACTGGTCCCGCACTGGCCACAATGGACGCTGAAACAGGTATGGACCTGTAGCATTCCGATCTCCTCGATTGCTTTCGCGGGTGATTCAGGAGCCCCGACCCGGCGGGCACGTGCTTGGCGGTTCGAACCGGCCGGGTCGGGTGTCGTACCGCTCACTCACACTCATGCCGCCACCCCTCGCACGGCCGCACACGCCTAGCCGGGGTCAGCGCCCGCACAAACAGCAGCGCCGTCCCCGCCACCGCGGCGGCCCCGACACCCACGGCCACCGCGTGCGCGCTCACCCACGCCACCAACGCCAACAGCGCAATCACCAGACAGGCCGCCAGCGCCGCGACGACGGCCACCGCGATGACCAGGCCGCCGAGCGCGTACGGTCTCCGGGGCCAGGACGTCACCCGCCCCGGTGCGCGGTACGGGGGTGCGGCGCCGAGCAGATCCGGATGCACCCACGTCGTCACCGGCACCAACTGCGTTGACGACCACACACCATCAACCGATCGCACCCGTCGAGCCGAGTCGGCCACATACCGGGAGGTGAACGCCGCGTCAGGGACCTCCCGGGCCATCACGCCGCCCACCCGCCCGGACCACCAGCGACACCACGCCCCGGCAGTGCCCGCACCACCGCTGCCACCGAACGCCGGGCCTCACGCCGATACCGACGCTGCGCCCCGGTGCCATCCATCAACACCAAACTCGGCCGCGGCTTCACCACCGCAGCCCCATCCACCTCCCGAAGCAACACATCAATCATCTGCTCCGTCAGCCCATCCGGACTGAACCTCACGGGATACTCGTTGCCGTTCAAACGCCTAGCTCCTTCGGTCAAGCCCACTTGCTATGCCGCAATAGGGGTTGCAGCGACGAAGTTAGCGCCCCGCCTTGCCATCCGTCAAGCCCCCTTGAGAAGATGTCAGCAAGACCCCTTGCAGGAAGGCCATCAAGTGGAGCTAGCAGTTAAGGCACTTCTGGACGTGGTGGACCCGCTCACGCGGGCACGCGAGGCTGGCGAGCTGGCGGCCACGTACCAGACCGCCATCGCCGAGCTGTCACGTATCCGCCGTGAAGCGCTGGAGGAGCTCGTCGCGCAGGGCATGTCGCAGTCGCAACTCGCGGAGAGATTGGGGATGACCCGGGCGCGCGTCGGGCAGCTACTAGCAACCGGGCCGAAGGCCGAACGCGCGTTCCTCGGATCGGGCAAGCTCACGATCGCGGTCGGCGGCAAGCTCGAAGCGAAGGCCACCAAACCCGGCCCTGTGGTGGCTCAGGAGGACTTTCAGGCATACGACGCAATCCAGGAACTGGCTCGCACGGTTGGACTCGACACGTGCTACGAGGTCATCCATCCACCGGGGATGATCAATCTCAACCGTGACAATTTGGTGGTCATCTGCGGACCACGCCTCTCGCCCCTCATCGCCCAGGTGCTGGCGTCGGATCATCACCTAGGGTTCGAGCAGGACGCCGCTGGCTGGTATCTGGTAGATCGAGTAAAGGACGAGACCTATCGCTCACCGATGGACGACGGCGAGTCCAGCGATTACGCCTACCTCGGTCGCCTACCCCGCCTCGATGGCCGGGGGAGCTTCCTCTACATCGCGGGCATTCATGCTGTGGGCGCTGGCGGTGTCGTCCACTACCTCGACAATCACCTCATCGAGCTATACCGAGAAGTCAAAACCCGCCGCTTCTCAACGATAATTCGCTGCACTTTCGACGCTGCGACACGACGGATAGAGAGCTCAAAGCGCATCGCGCCGCTGTACAAAAGTGAGGGAGCGGATGCACGCTGAGATAGCGACTGTCGCCGGAAGCGTCGGCCAACCAAACGAGGATTGGGTGGGCGCTACACCCACCGCCGTAGTTTTGCTCGACGGTCTCACCGCCCCGCGCGATCTCGATTCGGGCTGCGCCCATGGCGTGCACTGGTACGTGAACCACCTAGGATCGGCGCTCCTTGCTCGGCTCGCTGACTGCACCCTTGACCTGCAATCGTGCCTGGCTTCGGCGATTGAGGATGTAGCGGCACTCCACGGCAGCTCCTGCGACCTAACTAGCCCGGGAACGCCACAATCGACTGTCGCCACCGTACGAGTCCGTGGAAGCGAACTTGAGTGGCTAGTACTCGCCGACTCCGTGATCATCATGGACCAGGACGGTGAGCTTCGAGTGATAAGCGATGACCGAGTCGAGGGCGCCGCGCAAGCCCAACGAGACGAAGCGTTGCGCTCACAGGTCGGCACCACCGAGCACGACCAGAACGTTAGTCGCTTAGTGCAGACACAACGGAGCTTGCGGAATCAGCCCGGCGGTTACTGGGTGGCCGCAGCCGACCCCGCCGCAGCGAGTGAATCACTCACCGGCACAGCGCAGTTGTCGAAGGTGAGGAGCCTAGCTGTCCTGTCCGACGGCGCCGCGCGCCTGATCGAATTCGGCCTCGCCGGATGGGGAGAGATTCTCTCTACGTTAGCTGAGGACGGTCCGCAAGCCTTGATCGAAGAGGTCCGCCGCGTCGAGGCAACAGACCTGTGCGGAGACCGTTGGCCACGGTACAAGGCGAGCGACGACGCCACCGCTGCTTTCGTTTGGTTCGAAGGTGCTCAGCAATAGGTCGACGAGCGACTGACCTGTCAGTCGAATTCCTACGGTCGCGCCGCGCAGCCTCAAGCGAGCAGCGGGACGACCTAGGCTGCGCCGTCCGCAGGGGGCCGTGCAAGCCGCTGATGAGTGACTAACTGAGGACTGCACACCCCGCGAAATCGCCCGGGTCATCACCGCCGGGCAGTCCGCGACCGCTTACGCCGTCATGGGCGGCTTTGATGAGGCCACCCGCTACCTCGCCAAGGCGAACGACGGGCAGGCGCCCCTCGATGCGTTCGATCGCGCGAGCGCCGATCTTGACACCGCGAGGGTTCAGCTCGACTTAGGCCGGCTCGACGCCGCCGAGCGGTCCGCCGCCAGCGCGGTACGCACCTACAGCGAAGGCCAGACCACCGCCGGAGCCACACCGTGGCCGAACTCGTCCTCGCCGAGGTACACATCCGCACCGGGGAGCCTCAGGGGTTGGCGCTGGCCCACGGGGCCATCACCAAGGTGAAGACCTTGCAGTCCGTCGCCGTGCGACGGGAACTGTTGATGCCGCTGGCCACCGCGTTGGAAGCCCGGCCCGGTGCCGATACCCAGGAGCTGGCGCGGACCGCTCGACAGCTCGCCGTGACCCGGATCTAAGAGCGCGTCTGGAGACTCCGGTCTAGCAGTCTCGGTGCGGGCGGGGCGCGGGACATGATCATGGCTATGTGGGCCAGGGCTTCGTGGTGTTGGGGCAGTGTCTCGTAGTCGCGGACACTGCGGCAGCCGGGCATGTAACAACGCCCGGTGCTGAAAGAAGTCCAGATGCCGCAGCGTCTTCTCCACAGTGTCATCCACCGGACAACGTCCCTGCTCGCAATCCCTGGCCGGACACCCGGACTGGACACCACGATCGAAACCCGAATACAGATCCAGCTGGGCGGCCTCTGAATCGAACTCGCTGCGTGTCACCCGCTACCGCCTGCTCCACCCCAACACCGCCGTGAACAACCCCAGCCTATCTGGACCCCCGCAACCCCCCGCCACGAGACCATCACGGGCAGTCACACAACCAACGAAACGACCATCATATCATCAACCCACCACGTCGGGACCACACCCACTCGATGACTCGGCCCACGTGATACAGCGAGGAACCTCACTCGATCGGGTCGATCTCGTGCGGGGCACGCGACCGCCGTTGACCGCACTCGTTCCCTCCAAGGAGAAGCCACTAAATTCGCGTAGTCCTACAGAGAGGGATTGATGTTGAGCAACAAGAGCGGCCTCACGCACGGCGTGGCTTTGGTCGCAACCACGTTCGTCGCGCTAACGTGCCTCACCTTGCCAGCACATGCCTCCACGCCACCCAAGTCCATCCATGTCGGTACAGCACCCGCAACCGGGCACGTGAATGAAGTCAGAAAAGCAAGTGAATGTGAAGATGGCCGCGTCTGCTTCTACTCGGAAAAAGATTTAATGGGCGAGATGGAAAGTTACCCGAGGAACAACGAACTTTGTTCTGGAAATCTCATCCGTGGGGCAAAGTCCGCCGTCAACGCTCATGCGTCCGCCGTCAACGATCAGCCTGAGGATCGTTCTACGCTGGTGGTGTTCGATGAAGCAGACTGCCATGGCTCCGGTATAGGAATTTCCTCGAGCGAAAGGGAAAATTTAGACTTCGTCGGTCGATCCTTTGGCTTCCGCCCGTTGTACTAAGGAGAACATAAGTAACTGGACTCGTGAACATTCCTGACCTGCGGAAACGCAATGTTTTGAGTCTGGAAACCTACGTTCCCCTTAGGTAGAGCGAAGTAAAATACGCCAGAGATTGGCATATTCCCGGGCAGCCCGCACCGCCATCGTCAACGTCAGCTCACGACGACCGACCTCGATCGCCTTCACCGACTCCACCGAACACCCCATCAACCCCGCCAGCTGAGGACGAGACTTCCCCGCCGCATCCCGGAACATCCGCAACCGGACACCGGGCGTCACGTCCTCGCTCATCCCTCCGGGCTCCTTCCCTCATCACAAGCCACCAGCAAGGGGGTACATCCGTACCCCGACCAGTGACACCGAATCTTAGCGGTACTTCGTGGATGATCTTGTCCACTCGCTCGACACCAGCCGGTTCGTTCGCGGGCATCCGCCAGCGTCAGGGTCGGGGTGGCTCCGCTTTGGTCCCGCTGGCCGTACCGTCCGCGTGGGGGTCGTGCTGGCCGCTGGTGAGTGACTAACTGAGTGACAACGCCTGCGTATCCGGGTGGACGCCCACGGACGTCGGCGCACTGTTTATGCAGGTCGGAGACATCGGTGGTGCTGGCAGCTCGGCGCTGTAGAATGCCTGGGGGTCAAGGGGTCGCAGGTTCGAATCCTGTCGTCCCGACCAGGCAGGGCTTATTGGAACCGTTGGCCCTGTTGGTTGGCTGGTCGTTGAGGGTAATGGTCTCCCATGGGGGGCTGTCGCCTTCAGTGCTGTGTGGGGGTTGCCAGGGTGCGTAGCGGGCGCTGAGTGGGTTTGTGGCGTCTGCGTCGGGCTTGTCGGGGTCGCGCGGCGGGGTGGGGTTGTGGGCGGCGTTGAGGATGGTGGCGAAGGGGTCGGCTAGGTCGGCTTGGCTGACGTTCACGCGGCCGTCTGGGTCGGCGTCCAGGTAGAGCTTCGGAAAGATCGTTTTGGTGAGCAGGGTTTTCACGCGGTCGGGTTCGCGGTCGTAGGTGGCGCGGGTGTCGGTGAGTAGGTGTAGCGCTTGGAGGAAGACCGCGCGGCCGGTGTCGAGGGCTTGGCCCATGTCGGCTAGCTGGGCGCGGGCAGCGGCGCTGTCTTTCTTGACGCGCTGCATTTGGGCGTTGAGTTTGGTTTGGTCCCAGTCGGGGTGACCTATGAGCGCGAACAGGGGGCGTTTTCTCGGTCTTCGAGCTGGGCGAGTTGTTTGGCGAGTTGGGCGCGGATGTGTTCAGACAGGGCTTGCTCTGCGGCTATCGCCTGGTCCACTTCTGCCGTGAGCGCCGTTCGGGTGGCGTCGTTGAGGGTGACGGTGGCGTAGTGGGCTCTGACTGCGTGTTCTATGCCGTTGCGGCCGTCGAGGCGTAGGTAGGGCATGTCGCAGGTGTGTTTCATGCGGCCCATGCAGAACATGTAGGGGTAGGTGCCGCCGTTGCCGGTGTTGTTAGCCAGGATGAACCGCTTTTTACAGCGCCCGCACCACAACAAGCCTTTGAGGTGGTGTTGGTGGACGCGGCGACGTATCCCGCTGTGTCCATTCGCCGCGAGTATTTTCTGTGCTTTCTCGAATAGGTCTTCGGTAATCAGTGCCTCGTGGCGGCCGGGGTGTTCGATGCTGTTGTGTTTGACGTACCCGAGGTAGTAACGGTCGGTGAGGATTTTTCCGATGGTGCCAACGGCGATAGGAGTACCCGCCGGGCGTTTTTTCGTCGGTCGTGTGCGTAGCCCTTGCTCGGTGACGATTTCCCGGATGTCGGCGAAGCTGTAGCGGCTGGTGGCGTAGAGCTCAAACATGTGGACGATGTACGGGCTACGCTCCGGGTCAACCTTCACGGTGTTAACGTCTCGACCCTCGAATTTTTCCGTCACGTTCAGATAGCCGATAGGCGCGTAGCCGATGGTGCCGCCTCTACGTGCCTTGTTCGCGAGTTTTTCTTTAATGTCTGCGCTGCTGGCTTCGGATTGGTATTGGTTGTAGACGGCTATCATGCCGCGCATCATCCGTGTTGCTGGGTCGTTGCCGTTTACTGGTTCCTTGGCGGAAATGACGGTGACGCCGAGTTTTTCCAGTGTGAGTCCGACAATGGCATCTTCGTACCGGTTCCGGGCGAACCGGTTCAGCATGTAGACGATGACGTATTTGGCGTCTCGCTGCTGAACAATCCGGTCGATCATGTCTCGGAATCGTGGTCGTTTGTCGAGTGGAAGTGCGGACACGCCCGGTTCTACGTATTCGTCAATGATGACCTTGTCGAGCTGTCGTGCAGTTTCTTCCACCTGTGCTCGCTGGGTGGGAAGCGAATTGCCTTCCGGGTCGTAATCGGTCTCTACTTGGCTTTTGTCGGACACGCGGTAATAGGCAATCGCGGCGTCTTCGGCCGCGATCGTGAACTCATCGACCGGTATCTCCCGCATCCCCGGCACATGCCGAGACAGAAAGTCCATCGTTCGCTCTTTCTTCGTAAAGTGCGGCTACGCGGCGTCCGCCGAGCGTTTCGCGCACTTCCATTTCGTCCGTAGCTGCGCGTCGCGTCGTGCGAACCGATCAAAGTCGTTGACCATGTACAGGATGAATTCCGCCTCGCCAGCGATTCCGGTCATGTGTGACGCGGAAACAACCTGAGCACCAGCAAGGTTTATCGCTCCGGTAATGACCGCGCTACGTTCGCGGTCCCGGTGGAGCCGGTCCGGGTAGATCAGCACGTAATCAATCCCCTGACCTGTGATCACGTGCAACATCTCTCGAAACAGTGGATTGGTCAGCAGATCAGACTGTTTCGAGATCACAAACTCCTTGACAATATCAGCGTCAAGTTCTTCCGCTTTCCGTTTAATCGCCTCACGCTGGTGAAACAGCACCGGCGATTCGACAGGAACATCACCCTTCCGCCGCCGTTCCCATCTAGGGGCCATTAAGAATATGAGCGCATTTTTGCTACTCTGCGCCTGTCTGCTCATCGATTCCCGCCTTTCCGTGTTGCGGTAATGATTCGTTCATACATTTCCGCTATCGCACGGATGGCAGCGCAGCCGGAGACTTGCTCGCTAACTTCACCTTTTTCGGAGACCGAGAGATGGCTGATTGTTGCATTACCTAATTCGACAAATTCAAGTGTGGTGGTCATTCCACGGCTCTCCGCGCTACGCTTCATTCGTTCGAGTTCGAGCGCCCATCTCTGACGCGCCGCCACTGGCACATCATGCCCCTGGCGGTGATAGATAACATATCCTGTTGATTTATTCACTGCTTCCGCCTTTCTGTGCTTCGGTGATTCGTTCATACAAATTTCGATATGCGGGAACGAGTTTTATTGCTCCGAAACTTTCGGGTGTTTTAATCTGTGTACGTGATGCCGAGGATCAAGTCAGCGGCCTTTTGTGCTTGCGCGGCGGCCTGTACCACTAACTTGCTATTGCTTTTCAGTACCCGTAGCCACGATGCGAGATAATTAGCTGAGTTGGGTAGCGTCGCCGTAGCGATACCGGTATGACCGGATAGGAAGGCCGAGCCCATCTCCGCTACCAACTCTTCGCGGCTGTAGCTTGGATCACCGAACGCGTGGAACTCCAGCAAATCCGGCCGCGCTAGACGGTTTTGGTGGCCCGTGCTGTGCGTGGCCTCGTGAAACAGTGTGCCGTAATAGGCTTTCGGGTTCTCGAACGATGAACGCTCCGGCATCATCACGACGTCCCTCGACGGCGAATAGCACGCACTGCTACCGCCGTGTACCAACCGGGGACCGCTAGCGAAATAACGTGTAATAGCTTCATCACATGCGGCGATAGGGTCAAACTCCGTTGTGCGTCCCGCGACCGGCGGCAACACCAGACCGTCCGCCTGATCAGTGTTGAATACCCGGTAGGTGCGTAACACGTACGCCGTGTGGTCTTCCTCCTCGGGTGTGTGCGCCTTCCTGGTGTATTGCTTCCAAAACACGACGAGCGTCGAGTGTTCGCCCTTGCGGACATGACCACCGCGCTCCTGAATCTGTCTGTAGGTTGCCCACCACGGTGATGAGTAACCCGCAGCGATAGCGGACACTTGCAACAGGAACGGGTTAATGCCTCGATAGGGCTTACCCGTGGACAGCGAACGCGGTAGACCGGTCTCGGTGTTCCATGGCTTATGCCATGGCGCCGTACCAGCCTCCAACATTGCGATGACCTGATCAGTCACTTGCTGGTAAGCGTCAGCCCGGCTATCCGACGCCCCAACAGTGGGACGCTCTAACGTCGCGATTCCACTTCCCTGTCGCGCGTTCATAATGAAACACCCGCTTTCATTTCCTTCTTAGTCATCCCGTATGGCGGCAACAATTCGTTCGTACAGATTTCGATATGCGGGGACGAGTTTTACCGCCGTAACCACATCGAGGCCTAGAGCGTCTACGAGCGCTATAAGAACATCCGGCGACGGCACAGCGAAAATCCCATCTTCTACGCGGCTTATCGTAGAATTTGGAACGCCGCACCGACTTTCAAGTTGGCGCAATGACTCGCCTCTATTCCGCCGTGCCGCTTTCACGTAGGCTCCGAAACTGTCCGACTTTTCCATGTTGCTACCTTCCTATTATCTCACAGATGCTGCGTAAACGCAGCACTTTTTATGGTTGCTGTAGCTCTGTGGTCATGAATTGTGCCGCGTGGTGGTGGGTGGTTACGGTGATCAACGCGCCGTCGTCTTCACCTGTCGGACTAGTTACTGCCCGGCGTGCGGTGTGGGCGCGTTCGGCGTCGGGGGCGGTGATGAGGACGCGGGGCGGGTAGCCGTCGGGGCCGATACCGCCGGAGGTGAGAAACTGGCGGTAGATGCGGGCTTTGGCGCGCAGTCGGGGCGGGCTTTCGGTGGATTGGTCGACTTCCAACCACCAGTAATCCGCGTGGGTGGTCGTACGTAGGGCGGTGTAGGCGTCGGGGCGCAGATACGCCCCGTTGCCGGTGGGGTGCCAGCAGTGGGGTTCAGTGGCGAAGTTCGCCACCTGAAACCTGCTCTGTCGGCTGTGTTCGATGAGGTCTACGTATATGCCGCTGATCGTGAGCGCGTGGGCGAGGAATAGCGGTCCGGGGGTGGCGGAATGCCGGACGCGGCCCGGTGATGATTCGCCGCGCAGGAGGGCTAGGAATGTGTGCCCAGCGCTGGTGAGTGCGTACACATGCCCGACGCTGCCCGCCCGGACCCCGCCGACACGACGGCCCAGCATGGCGACTAGGCCCGCGCGGTGAAGCCGGGTCATGATGCGCCGTCGCACCCGTCCCACGGTCTCAGGCGACAGCTCGGGGTCGGCTAGGAGTCGGTCGAGTTGCGCACCCGTGAGCAAGCGGGCACGGGCGAGGTGGGGGAGGGGAGCGGTGTAGCGCTCGGTGAGTTCGTCGGCCAAGAGTCGCAACCTGGCACCCGACACACGGACGCTCATAGGAGCCGACCTATCGGGAGTGGCCGCCGGGTTACAGTAGTAAGTCGGAGCCCTTGTGGCCCGATTCGGTAGGGCTGGCCTGGGGAAACGCCGGGTGGGGCTCGACGTGATCGGACAGCCGGCCGGACACTTTGCGCGATCACGACTCACCGCCGAATACCTGGCGGTTGGAGCGTTTTCCGGTCGGCACCGCCAGCCGCTCCAGGGTGGCGGCCTCTACGTCCTGGCGGGCCATGCCGTACCGCTGGCGGCTGGCGTACGCGAGCGTGTCGCCGTCCGTGGTTGGTTCGGGGAGTGGGTAGGTGGTGCCGGTGACCGGGGCCAACGTCGCGCCGCCCACGGACGGGCGTACGGCGACCTCGAACACCCCCAGGTAGTGCAGATCGTCAGCGGTGAGTGGGGCGAAGGAGCGAGCGAGGGTTGCGGCGTCTTCGACCCCCAATTGAAACACCACATGGGTTCTCGCGGTACCCAACACGCTCGCTTGCATGTCGCGGTGCAACTGGCGTAGGAATTGGTGCGCCAATGTGAGACCTAGGCCGAGGCCGCGGGCTGGGCGAGCATATCCCCGATATCAATCGGCAATCTTACGGTGTCTTGAAACTCATCAATCAACAACCAAAACGGCTTACGCTTGTGTTCTGCAACGGTGCTGCGTTCGAGTGCCGCCTGCCATACGCTCGCGTTGATCAGTGAGCCGACCAACGCGGCACTTTCCGCACCCAATAGCCCCTTCCGCAAGGGCACCAAAATAATCTTGTTTCCGACTATGGCGTCGGTGAAGTTGATCCCTTCCGATTGTCCGAGCATCAACCGCAGCGGCGTAGACAAGGTGAATGCTCTGAGTTTGTTCAACACGGGCGCGGTGGCATTCAGCCGTGCCGGTTCTGATAGGGACTCAAACCACCGCCAAAATGACCCCAAGTGTGGCGGCAACGTTTGGCCGGTGACCGTGCGGCGGAAACCCGTGTTCGTGAGCAGTTCGGGCATTTCCAGCACCGTGAAGCGCTCCCCACCACTGGCCCGCGTCAGGGCAAGGGTCAACAGCCCAGCCCGCAATAGATCAGCGGTGCGCGGTCCCCAGGCCGTGGCGTAAATGGAGTGCATGGCGTGGTAGACGAACGCCGACGCCTGCTCCGGGTGTCCTACTGCAAGCGGGTTCAGGCCCACGGCGTGATCGGTGCTCGCCGGGTCCATCACGATCACATCGTCTGCCCGCTCCTCGGGGACCCGATCCAGAATGCGCGATACCAACGAACTGGCGGCATCCACGACCACGACACCGTTCCCGCGGTGGATGTCGTGTAGCGCTATATTGGCGAGCAGGGTGGTTTTTCCGACGCCGGCCGGCCCGCACACCCACACATGCCGCAACCGATCTACCACCGACAACGTGACATCGTTCCCTGTGCCGGGGTAATTACTTCGCGCGATCGGCAACCCTTTCGCCGACATTGCGGGCGGAGTGGGGAGGGTGCGGGACACGCCACCCTCAACACCGGGAAAGGCAGTATCCCCCGCGGCGAACCCCAACAATCCGGCCAGCTCGCCAGACGTGAGCACGATGGGCCACCGCCCACGCGGCACGCTCCGCAGATACAGCCGTGCCACGGCGGCGAACCTCGGCACCCACCACCGCCGGACCAGCCGGACGCGAGGCGTGTTCATCCCCCGCAGCGACGCCCACACCCGGCCGAAGACCGCCCGCGCCCGCCGCCGCCCCAACCGCGACGCGACCGCCACCCGGCAGGTCGCGGACAGCATCGGGTCATCCGACTTCCACATCTCGGGTAGGTCCGCGTCCTCGGTGGTCGGTGCGGTGACCCAGCGGGGTGCTCTCGCTCCGGTGATCAGCCACTGCACCCGCACCACCTCCCCCGCCTCCAAAGGCTGCAAGACCGCCAGAACGCGGCGGGAGGTGTCCTCGGCCCGGCCCAGCGCGAGCAGGTCCCCACCGCCGCGTAGGCGGGCCTCTGCGGCAGCCTGATACCGCACCCGCTCCGAGCTGGTGAGATAGTCGGGTAGGTCGACCAGCCGCGCGCCGGGTACCAGCGCCGCTACCGTCGAAATCACCTCCGACCGCAACCGCGCAGGCACGAGCAGCACACGCCGCACCCCCGCGCGGGTCGCCGTGGTCTCCACGACCAGCGGCCAGCGGGGCAAGATCGACCACCACCGCCTCGCGCGCACCATCGCCCGCACCGTCCCCACCCACCGCGATACCTCCCCCACGGTGGCGGTGCGGGGTAGGCGCAGCTCGAACACCGCCAGCGACCGTCGCCAGTGGGCGACCTGAGCCTCATGGATGAGCACCCGCGTCCCGAAGAGGAACAACCCGACCCCAGCCAGGCCGGACACGACGGCGAGCCCCAACAGCAGAACGTCACGCATCGTCTGGCCCCGCCTGTGATGGGGAATCGTCAGCGGCGGCCTGGTCGTGTGTCCTGGTCTCCGTTTCCTCATTCCGGTTCGCGTGCGCGGCGTGTTGGTGGAGTTGTTCGGCGTGTAGGCGTCGTCCGATCAGGATCACGATCTGCGCCAGCATCTGTCCGTGGCCATGAAAAAGTCCCCGCTGGTGGCCAGATCTGAGTTCCCGTTGGTGGCCAGTTAGAAGTCCCCACCCTTCGTTCGTCGTGTCGTGAGAGCGGGTGGGCCCTGCGTGGTGACGGTGGC
>JBOHGE010000017.1:0-93786 GCA_050700055.1 Pseudonocardiaceae bacterium | reverse complement strand
GCCGAAAACGACAAAATTTGTCGTTTTCGGCACCCAAACAGCGATCATGGGGGTGGTGGCAGCGGGGACGCTGGGGATAGCTGCTCTTGATCAGTCTGCCAGCAGGAGATACTCCTAACTTCGCGACATTGGCCCCTAGCCCACCCCTCAATTAGCAGCTACCTGGACTTGCTGTCCGTCCGGATGGGTACCGCGCACATTTGTTGAGCGGAGAGGCTGCGCTCGAACTGCCTTGGACGTGTGCCGGTGGCGTCGAGCGCGGTCGCCGGCTCGGTCAGCGCCCACGAAACTCGGGCATCAACGCCCTGGCCGGATGCCGACGTTCTCCCTCGCTGAGTTCGGTGATCACGCGTCGGGAGTCGGAGGCTCGGCCGGTGGCGAACCCGCCGGCGTGGTCTCGCAGCACCCGCAGCTGCTGTGTGACCACCCCAGCTGGGAGATCCCAAACTCGCCCTGCTCGATAGCGCCGGCCTCGTCGACAGCCCGTCCGCCGTTGACGCGCGACCCCAGGATCCGGCGTCGGACCGGGTCGCCGAGACAGTCGAAGGCGGGCATGAACCGACTCTTGCACCATCCCGCCTCAGTCAATATCTAAATCCGCATCTGCTGATCTAAAACGCATTTTTGTCCGCTGATGCGGTGACTTACCGTAGTAAGATCCGCGTCAGCGAATAATGCTGTCACCACCTCGGCTGGCTTGGTTACGGTCCTTCATCCCGCTGACCCCTGATGTGGCCTGAGCGCACCCGTCTCGACGAACGGTCGAGCCTCCCCGACGGTCTCGCTGATCAGCCCAGCCGGCCCGTCAGTTGATCAACACGGCTTGCCCGGCCGGTGACAAGTCCGTCCAGGCTGTGGTGCCAGCTCCGGAAGGGGCTACCCAAGTGGAGTGTCTCGGCACCGCAGGCTGCCTGGGGTGCCGACTGGGCGACCGCTCGGCTCGATCTGTCTAGATGCAGTTACGGAATCTAATGAATAGTATATCCGCATCTGCGGATCAATATAGCTTGACTGTCCGCGTCTGCTGGTACCATCATGAGCTTGGATGATCGTCGCCGGAAGGGTGGCTGCCGATGCCGTTCGACACGCGGGTGTCTGCTCCTGGTTGGTCTGCCCGCCGCGCTGGGCCGGTTGGCCGCCACCACCATGACAGCGGTCCGACCGGAGGCACCCGACAGTGGGTGGTGGTGATCGACAGTGGGGTGGCTCACCGGGTCACGCTGACCACGACCGGACTTTCAGGATCCTGATTGGAAAGGATGAGAGATGACTCTTATCGTCTTGACGATCGTCGTCATCGCGTTGCTGATCGCCGTTCTGGCGATCTTCCTCTTTGTGATCGGTGCGCTGCTCAACCGCACCGCCGACAACCTCGATGACTGCTCGCAGAACGTGAAGAATATTGCCTGCCAGGCGGAAGTGATCGGTCCCGGCATCGAGCGTATCAACGAAACAGGTAAAACAGTGGTAGGTGCACTGCCGCTGTTGAGCGAAGCTGCTGAGCGTATCGGAGTCGCCAAGTCTGCACCCTACATTGATCCTTCCGAAGATCCCCGCTCGGTCCCCTCTTCGGTTACCGCGGGGGCTCCCTATGCGGCTGCTTCCCCGGTTTCTGTGACTTCTCCGCGGGGCGTAGGATACCTGGACAGGAATGAGGGGAACTTAGGGTACCTGGATGCGTGACGACGACCTAGCACGAGGAATTATTGCGCGGTAGGTCACGCGCCCCCAGCGGTGAAGCCGGTGGGGAACTCCAGCCGGTGCGCGCTCATGAATCAGGGGTCGGCGAGCAGCTTCCGGGTCGGTGGACATGACGATTGCTTAGCAAGGTGGCGCCGTCGGTAGTGAGTATGTCGCTGATGGTCAGCCAGGCGATCCTGCGCAGCGGTTGGGTGTGGAGCAGGACCAGAATCGCGGCGACCCGGGCCCGCGGGGGCTCGATGTCGTCGGTGCGGAGAGCTGTTCCACGTGATCCTCCTCAGTCGAAGGTCAACAGTGGTACGTCGTAAAGTTGCTGTTGACGTGGCCGGCTCATGCTCGGTCCGGTCACTTCCACGATGTACATCTCGGTGAGGAACTGGATCGTGGCGTTGAGCAGGTGGCTGGTGTAGGCGTTTGCCGAGTGGGTTTTGAGTCCGACCGAAACGTGGATATGTGGAAGCACTGTATCGGTGTCCGAGTCGTAGGCCAGTGTGCCTCCTCCAAATGCCTCTGCATTTTCGAGGTGAACCTTCGTCCATACCGGTGCATCAGGGTTGTCAAGTTTCTCGCAACTACCGACCAGTTCGACGTCACGCATGCCCGCGATGAACATCGGAATGTAGCCCTGCCGGACATCGTGGGTGCGGCAGAAATCGGTCAAGGCGGCGTAGAAGTTCTCGCCATGATCGAAGTTGACGCCGAAGGTCCGGCCGATCGTGAGTTCGCTGACTCGCACGGGCAGATACCTCTCTAGGTAGAACGATTGATGCTACGAGTTGCTGAATTGTCCGACGTAGCGAGCTGCGGTGTTCAGTCCATCCACAGTGAGCAACCTGCTGCGAGGCGGAGCCAGTCTGGCGAAGCCCTCAGCACCCAGCTCGGCACATCGAGAGCGAAACCACCTCCAGGGGATATGGAGATATGTCGCGAGTGCCATCAGGCGGCGGCGTGGTGTCGGCCCGTCGATGACGGAGTGAGTTTTGACCTGTCCGGCGGTCTCGCTAAACCGTGATCGGTTGCCTGGCCTGCGAGTGTCGACGTGCCACAGCCCCGGTGTGCGGATCCAGTTGGCGACAATGACGGAGCCGCCGAGCACAAACCCCTCGACGTCGCCGTAGTCCGACTCGGGTGTAACGCAGACACGAATGCCGAAGGACTCCATCAGGGCAGCTGACAGGAGCAACAGAATGCGTTCATGTCGCGGTGATTCGTCGACCAGATAGTCGGGCAGGCAGAAACCACGGGCAACTGGTGTCCCGAGTGAACTGGTGTGTTGCAGATAAGTAACCTTGTGTCGCCAGAGCAGCCAGGTCGAAGCTTCCTCCCCGCGCTGTTCGCGGGTCCAGAACAGCGGCGATGCCTGGAGGTGGCCGAGGTTACGAATGACGTGCCGGGCGCAGAAGTCGGAGCCGAGCCACATCTGCGAGATGGTGGCGAGACCACCTGCCTCCTCGCGGCTGACGGTCGAGCCGGTCAGACCTTCGTAATGCGCGAGGTCTTGCCGGTGACTGTGCAATGATCCATCATCAGCCAACACGGCATCATCCAGGTTGGTCATGGCCCACATCGCGCCATAGGTGAGGTCATCGAGCAGATATGCCCGCGGAATGGTGATAGTCGGGCTGTCTGGCTGCGTTATCGCCTGCCGGGCGGACTCACGAGCGTCCAAGGCGTAATACGCGCCACCGTCGACAACACTGTCGGCGGCGACCAGTAGCCCACGCTGGCGAGGGCGAGTGAATTGTGCCAGTCTTCGGCGTTCGGGCCGGACGAGGGCGACGCTGCCGGGTTGCGCAACGTTCGCATGGACCTGTGTGACCACCTCAGTTCCATCGAATATGCGGCCAGCTGGGAGACGCACCCGCCAATCAGTACTCTCGACTGGGATCGGACGACTCAATATGGTGGCTGGCCACCGCTCGGCGAGTGCTGTAGCAAACCCAAACTCGTCATCGCATCGAATGGCAACCGTTTGCGCCGCGCTCGCCTTGGTACTGCTGAGGGTGGCCACGCCAGCTACCGGGAATGTGCGACGTCGAATCGAGTCGGTCTGCTCCTGTCCGGCTGTCCCGATGGTGACCACACCGGGCCGTGCTGAAGTGTCGGACGGAAGCTGGTCCGACTGCTTGAGTCGAGAGCCGGTTCCAGCCGGTTCGTGCCCCAGTCGGTCTGGGAGCTTGAACCACAACAAATAACCGGGAATGTGCAGGGTTTGCGCCCAATGCGCCAGGCTGTCGAGGTGGCGAACGGGTGGCCCGTTCTCAATCCGACTGATTTGCGCCTGAGTCAGACCAAGCCAGTCGCCAACGATCGCTTGTGGTATACCGTCCCGGCCGTACAGCGCCACATGGTGCGGGTGTTTCCGATATGCCCGGGACACCCGCCCGATGTGCTGCGCCACGAGAGCGTCACGAAGCTGTTCGGTTTCCCAGAAGTCGGCTGGCACGTCCGGGGCCTCGACACGAAGTGCGAGAAGACGCTTCTCGCACGGACTGCACAGGCCGCTGAAGTGGTCATGGCCGAGGCGGGTGCCACAGCGGCAATAACGCGGCGTGCTGCTCCGGTTCATCGGGCTGCCTGACTGGTTGGTATCAAGGAACTGGCGCTGGCCAGGCAGTTTACCGGCCTAGCCCGCCTTACGGGTACGCCCGTATACGCCCCAGGTATAACTCGTAAACCCTGGTCGTCATGGGCGCGGTCGCCAGGCCGTAACAGGGTCGGAGGTAGCCCCGGCACCTGCCCGCCGACCAGGGAGAACGACTTTATGGAGCGCACGTCAGCCCTCGAAACCGTATCCGGTATGGATGCCGACCTGCGTGCCGTCCGTGGCTCTGTCTGGCCGAGCGTGCGCGTGCGGCTCGCCGAGCTCAACCTGACCGCCCGTGAGCTGGTCGGACGGGTGACTGTGCCCCGAGCCCGTCGACCGGCATTGGCGATGAAGGTCGGATCACATTTGTCACGCGCCTTGTTTCCCTTACCGCGACGAAAACGTTGGCCATCACCGACCCCGCGTGCCCGATAGCAACAGCGAAAGATCCGGAGCTGCGGCGGCGGGTCGTGGATGGCTTCATGAAACTCGATGACGTACCCGGAGGTGACGACATGAGATACTGCCCCCACTTCCACGGCGTGCCACTATTTCGGAGCCGTCCCGGTATGAGTAATGCATTCGATTTCGTGATGACCGAGCACCCCGCCTGCCATCCGGCAACAAACCCTACAGCCCCCAATCCTGCACCGCGGTGTGAACTAGGCGGAACACCGACGACGTAGCCGTCTCCACAGCCGCCAACACCACCTCATCGGCCTGAGGCGAAGGAAGCGGAGGGGGAATCGCGACGCTCTCCGGTACGGCGGCGGTGGTCACGACCGCTCCCGAACCGTGGCGTCGTCGTTGATGGCGGCGAGCACGAACCGGTCAGGCTGACACATGAAGAAGCCCAACGCGTTATGCACCGTGCACGTAGTCCGCTTGGGCCAGGGCCACAGCCGCCGCCATCCGCGCGGGATCGCCCGACAGATCAGGCACCGGCCGTGCTTATCCACCGTGTGGCACCGGTGCACCCGCACCAACGCTCCCACCACGCGCACCACCTGGCGCTCCACGGCGGCCCAATTCTCTGCGAGGTCACCGGCCAACACCAGCTCCAGCAGCCCGGCCAACTCTTGGCTGAACGCCTCATGCAGGGCTCGGGGATCGGTGAGACTCACGACGCACCCCCGCCGCACTGAGACATGATCAGCACGTCCGCGCCGGTCTCCACGGTGATGACGGTGCACATGGCCGGTACATGCCGCCGAACCGCGAGAAATGATCAGGCGAGGGAATCACAACGGCGTTGACGTGGGGGCGGCGCGGCGCCTCTACCAGCGGGCGAAACGCCACCCTCGCGCGGGAAGCAGGCACGTCGGTGGATTCGGTGTACACGCTCGTACGGCAACTCATAGCGCAACCAGCTCGTAGTTGTGCTCGGCAAGCACGACCCGCTCGCACGGCCACGCCGACCCGCACACCGCGCACAGGTCCGCCTGGTTGGTGTGCTCGTTGGGGACCGTCACGGCCAGCGATGACGGCGCCTCAAGCTCGGTGGGTAGACGCTTGGCTGCCAGGGTGGTAGCTGCCTGGTGTTTCATCGGATGGTCTATCTCCTTGAGGGATCGCCCCGTCGGGTAGCTCCACCATGAGTCAAGGTCAACCATGGGTCCACGACGAATCGCTCATACGGGCGTATACGTCGAGCGTATATCGGCCCGCTCTGCACGGTGTGTGACCGGTTACACTCATCTGACCAGGAGTTACCACCCGATGTGACAGTCAGGCCGGGTCATGAACGCCAACACCGCGCGGTACTGCCGCTCGTGCAAGACGCGTCGTGCACGAGACAACCGGGGTGATGTGTGCGCCGCCTGCACAGCCAAGGCACTGGCTGGTCCGCCGCCTGTGCCGCCAACGTTTTGGGACCACGCCGAGATTCGGAACGCGCTGGACCGCTGGCATATGGGCGCGGTGATCTCGGCGTACCGCAATCATCCATTCCACGGCCGCCCGCTGCGCCAAGAAACCGTTGCGAGCTGGGTGGGGCTGACGCAGGCGCAACTTAGCCGCATTGAAAACGGCCCCGCCATTAAAGACCTCGACAAGTTGATTCGGTGGGCCACGCTGCTCGGCATGCCGGCCCAGCTGCTGTGGTTTCAGCTTCCCACACCGCGCGGCGTCGACAGTGCCATGTCCCCGCCCAATGGGGTCGAGGCCCTACCAATGCCGTTGCCGTCGCTTCCTGCCGCTGGGCCTTTTCAACTTGTACGGGTAGGCAGTCACGCCGGGCGAGCCAATGGCTCAGACGCGGCAGCTATGCAGTCCTTCCGTTCAGCCGATCGGCAAGTAGGTGGCGGGCACCTATATGCCACGGTTGTTGGTTATCTTCATAGCGATGTCGCCCCTAGATTGTTCGGCGGTGATTGCGACGCGGACAGTAGGACAGTGTTCACCGCTGCGGCTGGATTGACCGAGATGGCGGGCTGGATGGCCCACGACGCCGGGCGCGACGACCAAGCACACCGGCATTTCGGGCGAGCATTGGACATGTCCAGGGTGGGGCAAGACCGCCAGCTAGGGGTCCATGTCCTCACCAGCATGAGCCATCTAGCACACCACCGCTCCCAACCACACGACGCGATCCGGTTCGCCCAGGCTGGGGAGAATACGCTAGCCAAGGGGCCGCGAAACCCCGAACTTGAGGCGTGTGTTTTCGCTATGCAAGCGCGGGGTCTCGCGGCCTTGCGCAGACCACGAGAGGCGCTCACGCTGCTTGCGCGAGCCGAGAAAGCGCTAGAGGGGACCCACGATGAGGAACCATTCACATGGGTTAGTCATTTCGATGAGGGCTCGCTAGCCAGCGAGGCCGCGCGTTGCATGCAACAACTCGGCAAACCGGCACATGTGCGACGTCACGCCGAGCGCATTATCGAGCTTAGGCCAGCGGGCCGGACCCGTAGCCGGGCATTCGGGCAGCTCATCCTCATCATGGCACTCATCGAACAGGGCGAACCCGAACAGGCGTGCGCCCTAGCGCGAGAGGTACTCGACTCCACGCAATCACTAGGTTCGTATCTGGTCATCCAACAACTCCACGATATTCAACGACTGTTGGAACCGTATAGCGCGACGGGGGTAGTGCGAGAATTCCTAGGGTGCCTGGCCGAGGCGCTGCATCAACGAATTTGGTTGTATCAATGGCTGACAAAAGACGCGCACGACTACCCGCCGGGCTCTACGAGGTGACATGAACCCCGAACGGCCGCTATACCAACGAGACCCCGACGCATGGCGAGAACACCTAGCCGAAGGAAACGCCAAACAGGCCCGCAAGCGCGTAGGCGCTGATGCCCTCCTTCGCGATCAGCAAGGCCGTATCCTGCTCGTGGACCCAAAATACAAACCCGACTGGGACATGCCGGGCGGCATGGCAGAAGTCAACGAGCCACCTCTTGGCGCCCTACGTCGAGAACTCATAGAAGAACTGGGACTGGACATATCAGCCAGTGGCATGGCCCTGTTGTGTCTGGATTGGGTCTCGCCACATGGCCCGTGGGACGACTCACTCATGTTCATATTCGACGCAGGAACGCTGACGGTCGACCAAATCGTGCGGCTACGTCTCGCGGATTCCGAGCTAGCGGCATACGAATTCTGCACGCCGGAACAGGCGCAGAAAAGGCTCCGCTCGTATGTGTGGCTCCGCGTCAACGCCGCTCTACAGGCTTTGGGCACTCGCCAAGTAGCGTATCTTCACGACGGTTATCCCGCATAGCAAATCAATCTTGATCGCCGCCGTTCTACTACTGCGCATGGAGGTGTTATTTGCACGCCGAGCCCGTCGACCTCGAATCCGACCAGCACGAGTGGGATGATCATCCACCGAGGCGGGCGCAGGGTGGGCGGTAGGCCGCGTCTTGCGACACGTGCTGCTTCCACGCCGCCTCGGTGAGGGTGTTCCTGGTGGTAGCGCAGATCCGCCGAATGGTCTGGCCGACGTCCATTCTCCACAGGAGGATAGTCCGGTCAGCACCGACGCTGGCCAAGGTAGCTCCGTCGTGGCTGAACGCCACCGAGAAGACGGTATTGATATGGCCGGTGAGAGGGCTGCTCGTGGGGTCGGTCGGGGCGCTGAGGTCCCACAACCGCACGGTTGCGTCGGCGCCGGAGCCGGCAGTGGCCAGCATGGGTCGGTTGGGGCTGAATGCCACCGAGATTATGGCGCTGGTGTGCCCGGTGAGGGGGTCGCCCAAGGGGGTGGGGTTGGCCAGGTCCCTGAGGTTCCACAACCGCACAGTGTGGTCAAAGTTGACGCTGGCCAGCGTCTGCCCGTCGGGGCTGAACGCCACCGACGTGACCCACCGGTATCGCCGGTGAGGGGTTGGCCCAAGGCTCGGGCGTGGGCCGGGTCGGTCACGTCCCAGAGCCGTACGGTCTCATCGTTGCTGGCGCTGGCCAGGGTATTCCCGTCAGGCCTGAACGCCACTGTCCAGACAAGTCCCTCGTGGCCGGTGAGGGGTTGGCCGAGAGCTTGGGGGTGGGCAGGGTCGGTCACGTCCCACAGCCAGACGGTGTCGTCGGCGCTGCCGCTGGCCAGCGTGTGTCCGTCACCTCTGAACGCCAACGAGGAGACCAAGTCGGGTTGATCGAGGGGCTGACCGAGGGCTTGGGGATGTGCCCGGTTGGTCACGTCCCACAGTCGCACGGTCTTGTCGTCGCTGGCGCTGGCCAGGGTGTGTCCGTCGGGGCTGAAAGCCACCGAGTTGACGTTGCCTTCGTGGCCGGTGAGGGGTTGGCCCAGGGCCTGAGGGTGGGCCGCGGTCATGTCCCACAGTCGCACGGTCTGGTCGGCGCTGCCGGTGGCCAAGGTGCGGTCGTCAGGACTGAACGCCACCGAGGTGATGATGCCGGTGTGACCAGTCAGGAAGGTGTCCGGAATATCCCATAGCCGAACAGTCCGGTCGGCGCCGGCGCTGGCCAGGGTACGCCCGTCCGGGCTGAACGCCACCGACCAGACCACGTTGGTGTGGCCGGTGAGGGGCAGGCCGAGCGGGTAGGGGGAGCGCGGGTTCCTGAGGTTCAACAGCTGCACAATCCGGTCACTGCCGGTGTAGGCAAGAGTGTTCCCGTCGGGACTGAACGTCACCGTGGAGAGGGAGGTGTTGCCTATGATGAGGGGCTCGCCCAGCGAACCGGGCTGAGTCGGGTTGGTGAGGTCCCACAGCCGCACCTGCCCGTCGTCGCCCGTGCTGGCCAGGACGCGCCCGTTCGGGCTGAACGCCACCGAGTTGACAGATTTGGTATGGCCGCTGAACGGCTGAGCCGATGGACTGGGGTGGTTCGGCTCGGTGAGGTTCCACAGTTGCACGGTGTGGTCTGAGCCGGGACTGGCCAGCGTCCGGCCGTCGGGGCTGAAAGCCACTGAACCGGCAGTCCCGGGGTAGCCGATGGGGAGCTGGCCCAGGGGCCGGGGATGGGCCGGGTCGGTGAGGTCCCACAGCTTCACGGTCTGGTCAGCGCTGGCGCTGGCCAGGGTATGCCCGTCGGGACTGAAAACCACC
Organism: Pseudonocardiaceae bacterium; assembly: GCA_050700055.1. GTDB lineage: Bacteria > Actinomycetota > Actinomycetes > Mycobacteriales > Pseudonocardiaceae. Next base: position 83,988 of record JBOHGE010000017.1, on the reverse strand, counting down.
GAGCTGACCCAGCCGGTGTGGCCGGTGAGGGGCTCGCCCAGGGGGGCGGGGTGGGCCGGGTCGGCCGTATTCCACAACCGCACTGTGTTGTCGGAGCTGCCGCTGACCAGGATGCCCCCCTGGGGGCTGAATGCGACCGCGTTGACACGGTCGGTGTGTCCGGTGAGAGGCTGGCCCAAAGGTCTGGGGTCGGCCGGGTCAGTAAGGTCCCACAGCCATACGGTCTCGTCATTGCCGGCGCTGGCCAGGGTGCGCCGGTCGGGACTGAACGCCACCGATCTGACGATGTCGGTGTGCTTGGTGAGAGAGGTCGACAAGACGGCGTTCTGGGTGATGCGCAGTGCCGTCACGACGTCCTGATTCTCCGGTCGCATGGAGTAAGCGGTGAGATCGAGTTGTGCTGCGAGGGATACGTCGGTGCTGCGCAGCCGGGCAGCCTCCGCAGTGATCCATTTGAAGAGTGCGGTGTCACGTTCGCCTCGGGCGATGCCGTTCTGCTGGACGGCGACTACCGCGCCGGTCGAGGTCAGCAGGGCCAGTACCGACAAGACGATGAGCACCGTGCGGCGGAGCCTGGTCGCGCTGTTCTCCCGGTGGGAAGAGGCGGCGAGGAATTCATGGACTCGTGGGCTGAGCTGCACGTCGTCTCGGTGCCGCGCGGCCCACTCACCAGCGGCGGCGAGACGGTTTCCCCGGTAGAGGACCGAGGTGTCGCGACGGTTACGGTCCCAGGTGGTGGTGGCGTCTTCGAGTTGCTGGCGGGTCAGGTTACCGGCCCGGTCGGTGTCGATCCACTGGCGCAGCCGGGGCCAGGCATGTAGCAGGGCCTCGTGAGTGATCTCGACGGTGTCCCGATCCTGGGTGAGCAGCCGGTGCTGGGTGAACGCCTCGAGCACCGGCAGCGCGCTGCGGGGCTCCAGGCCCCGGAGCAGATCGGTCCGGGCCATCCGGCGTCGGGTGTCCTCAGTGCCGTCACCGACTTTGACCAGCCGCAGGAACATGGTCTGGGCTGCTGCTTGGCTGTCGGCATCCAACGCGTCGAACACCTGCTTGGCGGTGATCGCCACAGCACGATGGATCCCACCGGTGGTCTGGTAGCTGTGCACGGTCAGGATATGACCGTGCCGCTGCTGCCAGGTGGCCCGCAGGGCGTGGGCCAGCAATGGCAGCCGGCCGGCCTCGTTGCCGGGGATCCCGCCCATGCCCATGCCTGTGGCGAGGGCGGGATCCCCGAGGTCCCGTAACATCAACTCGACAAGGCCCGGTTCCACGTCGAGACCCACGTCCAGTGCCGGGCGCAGGATCGCCTCGCGTAACTGGGTGTCCGACATCGGCCCGACCGTGACCGGATTATCCTGCACTGCGGTGCGCAGGTGCGGGTAGTCGACGCAGGCGGGGTAGAAATCGGCCCGGATACCCACCACGACCAATCCGACCGGCCGCGCATCAGTCCCGGCGCCCGGACCTGGGCCGGCGAGCTGTCCCAGCAGTTCGACGAACGCTCGACGTTCCTGTTCGTCGGTGCACAGGGTGAACAGTTCCTCGAATTGGTCCACCACTACCACCAGCTGGGTTCGCGAACCCTCACCGTCGGCGCGATCGTGCAGTGCCGCATCGAGTATCGCCACTGCCTGCCGTGGATCGGCCGTGAGGGTGTCGGCCACAGCTGCCGGATCGGCACGGGTGAATGTGGCGATCCGGGTGGCCAGCGCCCCCAGCGGCTGGGCTGTGGGCGTGAATACCATCGTGGCCCATCGGCTCGACCCGGGTAGGGCGTCGCCGGCCAGCTCGGGCAACAGGCCCGCATGCAGCAGCGAGGATTTCCCTGCTCCTGAAGACGACACCACCGCCTGGATGCCCCCGGTGCGCAGACGTTGACTCAGGCGTCCGATCAACGCCTTCGTCAGCTGGTCGCGCCCGAAGAACCACTGGGCGTATTCATGTCCGAATGCCGCCAATCCCGGATACGGACATATCGATGTCGCCGTGCCCGGCTCGGCGCGACGCCCACTCTGAACATCGTCCTGATAATGCTGGTGCAGGTCTCGGCCGGCCTGGTGGATGTGTGCCTGACCGGAAGCATGCGCCTCAAGCCGAGCAGACTCTGCCGCAGGCGGCGGTGATGGTTCCCTGGGCTGCTCATCGGAGGGCTCCATCAATCACTCCTTGGTCATTCACGGATCATCACTCGCCTGGTTCATGCTGGGCAGGGTGGCGTGTAGGGCAGGTCTTCCGAAACGTACTGCTTCCATTTTTCCGGGGTGAGATTATTCCTGGTGGAGTTGCAGATTCGATGGATGGCTTGTTCGTCGTTCATCCCCCACAGCCGCACGGTCTTGTCGATGCCGGCGCTGGCCACAATGTTTCCGTCGGGGCTGAACGCCACCGAGAGGACAGCGCCGAGGTGGCCGGTGAGAGGTTGGCCCCGGGGTGTGGGCTTATAACGGTCGGTGAGATCCCACAACCGCACGGTGCTGTCGATGCCGGCGCTGGCCAGGGTATGCCCGTCAGGGCTGAACGCCACCGAGACTACGCCGAGGGTGTGGGCGGTGAGGGGTTGGCCCAGACGTGCGGGGTGGGCCAGGTCGGTGACGTCCCACAGCTTGATCGTCTGGTCACCGCTGGCGCTGGCCAGGGTGCGTCCGTCGGGGCTGAACGCCACTGCCAAGACGTAGTTGTCGTGGCCGAGGCGCTGGTCCAGGGGTACGGGGTGGGCCGGGTCGGTGAGGTTCCACAGCCGCACGATGTTGTCGCCGCTGCCGCTGGCCAAAGTATGCCCGTCGGGACTGAACACCACCGAGTTGACAAAGCTGCTGTGGCCGGTGAGGGGTTCGCCCAGGGGTATGGGGTGGGCCGGGTCGGTGAGGTTCCACAACCGAACGGTCCGGTCCTGGCTGGCGCTGGCCAGGATGCGTCCGTCGGGACTGAACGCCACCGAGTTGACAGAGTGGCTGTGGCCGGTGAGGGGTTCGCCCAGTGGCGTGGGGTGAGTCGGGTCGGTGAGGTTCCACAGCCGCACGATGTTGTCGCCACTGGCGCTGGACTGGTCGCCGCTGCCACTGGCCAAGATGCGCCCGTCAGGACTGAACGCCACCGACAACACTGCGTTGTGATGGCCGGTGAGGGGTTGCCCCAAGGGGGTGGGTTGCGCCGGGTCAGCCAGGTTCCACAGTCGTACGGTCTGGTCGGCGCCGCCGCTGGCCAGAGTGTGCCCGTCGGGGCTGAACGCCACCGCAGCAATGTTGTTACTGTGGTCGGTCAGAAGGGTGTCTGGAACGTGCCATGACCGGACGGTGTGGTCGGTGCTGGCGGTGGCTAGGGTGCGTCCGTCGGGACTGAACGCCACCGCCCACACGGCGTTGGTGTGGCCGGTGAGGGGCTGGTTCAGGGGTATGGGCTGGGTTCGGTCGGAGAGGTTCCACAGCCGCGCTGTTTGGTCGTCACTGGCGCTGGCCAGGGTGCGCCCGTCGGGACTGAACGCCAGTGAATAAACCTTGTCCGTATGGCCCCGGAGGGGCTGACCCAACAGGGTGGGATGGCCTGGGTCGGTGACATCCCACAATCGGATTACCTGGTTGAGGCCGCCGCTGGCCAGGGTGCGCCTGTCGGGGCTGAACGCCACCGTGAAGACGGCGCCTTCATGGCCGGTGAGGGGCTGGCCTAGAGCCGTGGGATGGGCCGGGTCGCTGAGGTTCCACAGCTTGATGGTCTTGTCACCGCTGGCGCTGGCCAGGGTGCGTCCGTCGGGGCTGAACGCTACCTTGTTGACGGCACTTTCGTGGCCGGTGAGGGGTTGGCTCAGAGTTGTGGGGTGGGCCGGGTCGGAGACGTTCCACAGCCGCACGGTCCGGTCGAGGCTGCTGCTGGCCAGGGTGCGCCCGTCGGGACTGAACGCCACCGAGCCGACGGCGTCAGTGTGCTCGGTGAGGGGCTGGCCCAGAGCAGTGGGTCGGGTCGGGTCGGCGACGTCCCACAGCCGCACCATGTGATCGGCACTGGCACTGGCCAGGGTGCGCCCGTCGGGACTGAACGCCACTGAGCGCACCGGGCCGGTGTGGCCGGTCAGTGGGGGGGTGGACAAGGTGGCGTTCTGGGCCGTGAGCAGCTTGGTGTAGAGATCCCGATTCTCCGGTCGCATACGGTAGGCAGCGATATCGAGTTCGGCTGCCAGAGATACGTCGGTGCTCCGCAGTTGGTCGACTTCGAGGCCGATCTGGTTGAAAGCTGCCTCGTTGCGTTGTTCCTCGGCGGAGGCACTCTGCTGAAAAGCGGCGACCGTAGCGCCGGAAGCGACCAGGGCGAGCACGGACAGCACGATGAGCACGGTGCGTCGGAGTCTGGCGGATCGGTGTTCCTGGTGGGTGGATGCGGCGAGGAACGCGGTCACGACAGGGCTCAGGCCACCCTCGGGCGCCCTGGAGGCGACGCAGGAGTGAGCCGCCTCCAGCCGGTGTCCCCGGTACAGCCCGGCGTTGTCCTTTCCTTCGCGTTCCCAGACAGCGGCGGCGTCTTCGAGTTGCTGGCGGGTCAGGTTGCCGGCCCGGTCGGTGTCGATCCACTGGTGCAGCCGGGGCCAGGCCCGCACCAGGGCCTCGTGGGTGATCTCGACGGTGTCCCGATCCTGGGTGAGCAGCCGGTGCTGGGTGAAGGCGTCCAGTACGGGCAGCGTGCTGGCGGGGTCCAGGCTCCGCAGCAGGTCGGTGCGGGGCATCCGGCGCCGGGTGTCCTCGGTGCCGTCGCCGATTCTGATCAGCCGCAGGAACAGGGTCTGGGCCACGGCTTGGCTATGGGCGTTCAGATCGGCGAACACCCGCTCCGCCGTGGTCGCCACCGCGCGCTGTATCCCGCCGGTTTCCCGGTAACCCGCCACTGTCAGGGCCTGACCGTTGCCCTGCTGCCAGGTGGCTTGCAGCGCGTGCGCCAGCAATGGCAACCGCCCAGCCATGGAACTGGTCGACTCGCCATCACCGGCAGCGGTGTCCCCGAGATCCCGCAACAGCAGGTCCACCAGACCTGGCTCGATGCTGAGTCCGGTGTTCTGCGCCGGGTACCGGACGGCCGCTCGTAACTCGGCATCCGACATCGACCCCACCATGAGTGGACGGTCTTGCAACGCGGCGCGTAAGGGTGCGTAGTTCAGGCAGGCGGCGCAGAAATCCGCCCGGACACCCACCACGACCAGCCCAGCGGGGTTCGGATCAGGTTCGGCTGCCGATGGTGGGGCGGCCAGTCGGGTGAGCACGTCGATGAATGTGCGCCGTTGCCGGTCATCGGTGCACAGGGTGAACAGTTCCTCGAACTGGTCCACCACCATCACCAGCCGGGTGTCCGAGTCTGCGCCCCGGATGCGACTGTGCGGCACCGATCCGGCCTGCCGCGAGTCGGCCACCAACTGTTCGGCCAGGGCCGCCGGGTCGGCACCGGTGACAGTGCCGATCTGGGTGGCCAGGGCCTGCACCGGCTGGGCGGTGGGCGTGAACACCACTGTGGGCCACCGCGCCGACCCCGGCAGAGCACCGTCGCCCAGCTGGGCCAGCAGACCCGCGTGCAGCAGCGACGACTTTCCCGCCCCTGACGGCGCCACCACCAGCTGTAGACCGCCAGTACGCAGCCGCCCGTCGAGACGTGTGATCAACTCTGAGGTCAGCTGCTCCCGACCGAAGAACCAGTGGGCCTGCTCCCGTCCGAATGCGGCCAAGCCCGGATAGGGGCATTCTCGCGCCAGCCCGGCAGGTCGGGCGCTATGAATGCCGTCTCGCTGGTATAAGTGCAGGTCCCGAGCGGCCTGGTGAATGCCGGCCTGGTCAGAAGCGTGCGCTTCGAGGTGAACCGGGTGCTCCCCGGGCTGAGGCGCTCCGGGAGGGTGCTCCATCGTTCATCGCCCGGTCCCGTACAGGTCACGACCTGCCTGATACACCTGGCTACTGCCGGATGCCGTGGCCTGCATCGTGATCGTGGAACTCTGCGGCGCTACGTCAGCCAGTAAGGGACGCAACTGCGCCACCACGTGCCGCAGCTCGTCCGCGAGCTGCGGGTCGGCGGACATCAAGCGCCCTAGCCGGCCGCTCCACTCGTCCACCAGAGCCTTTTCGACCTGCGCGTTTCCGCTCTGTCGAGCGGCAATCACCGCGGTACGGCTCTCCGCCAGTTCGGCTTCCACCGTGTCGGCTCGTTCCGGATGCACCCGTCGCCACAATCCGCCGACCGCGGTCTTGGCCTGTTCCCACGCCGTTGTCGCCAGCAGCGTCACCACCGTGGTCGCCGCCGTTGACGTCAAGGCCGCCAGATCCGGATCCACGTCGCCCCCAACGTCGTCACTTAAGGTGATACGCCGCTACTGAAGAGGAGTATCCGGTCATGGTGCACCGAGCCGCAAGTCAGTATGAAACGGCCGGCTCCTGTTACGTCACTGTCGGGATCAGCACGAATCTCGGTCGCAACCGGTGGGAGCCCAGTGAACGCCCCTGCTGCGATCACTAACCCAGGGGGTTGAAACCGGTGGGGAGTTCCAGCCGGTGGGCGCTCATGAACCCGGGGTCGGCGAGCAGTTCCCGGGTGGGTCCGTCGGCGACGATCTGGCCGTGGTCGATGATCAGTGCGCGCGGGCACAGTTCCAGCGCGTAGGGCAGGTCGTGGGTGACCAGCAGGGTCGTCATGCCGAGCCGTTTGATCAGGTCGGCGAGTTCCCGCCGGGCGGCTGGGTCGAGGTTGGCGGTGGGCTCGTCGAGCACCAGCACCTCGGGGTGCATGGCCAGCACGGTGGCCACCGCGGCGCGGCGCCGTTCGCCCAGGGACAGCCGGTGCGGCGGGCGGTCGGCGGCATCGGCCAGGCCGACGTAGGACAGCGCCTCGGCGACCCGGGCGTGCAACGCGTCACCGGACAGCCCCAGATGCGCGGGGCCGAAGGCCACGTCGCGCCCGACAGTGGGGGTGAACAGCTGGTCGTCGGGGTCCTGGAAGACCACGCCGACCCGCCTGCGGACCTCGGTCAGGGTGCGCCGCCCGACCGCGAGACCGCCGATGGACACCGAGCCCGCCGACGGGGTGAGCACCCCGTTGAGCTGTAACACCAGTGACGTCTTGCCCGCACCGTTGGGACCGAGTAGGGCGACTCGCTCACCGGGCTCGACCCGCATCGAGACCCCGGACAGTGCCTGGCGGCCGTCCGGGTAGGCGAAGTCGAGATCCCGCACCTCGATCGCGGCGACGCCGTCAACAGGCCGAGAACCAATGAACCGTCCGCGACGGATCGGCGGCGCGGCAGCAGGGGTGCGGGTGGCCCGCCGGGAGCCGCGAGCCGGGCCGTCGCCGTGCGGGGTCAGCGAGATCGGCGTGCCCACCTTGGACTCGTATCCCGGCAGCTGGACCCGGTAGGCGCACAGATCGCAGTTCATCCGCACGTCGCCGTCGCGCGCCTCCCGGTAGCGCTGCACCACCAGCCGGGCCAGCCGCGGGTCGGGCCCCAGATGGCCGGCGCCGCGGACCTCGACCTCGGGGTGCGCCTGCGCCCATCCGGCGGCCTCGGTGTAGATCCGGTCCCGCAGTACCCCGGGGAACAGGAAGAACGGGGCGACCACCGCAATCCCGACCCCGAGCAGCCGCAGCCGTTCCAGCGTCTCGGCTACCGATGGCATCGCGACCGACACGAACCCGGGCTCGACGGTGCCCAGCCCACGCCCATCGGCCAGCAATCGGCTGATCTTCCACAGGTCCGCGCAGGCGTCCGGGTCGCCCGACCCTCGCCCGATCAGCGCCACGCCGAGTTTCTCCGGGTCGGCGTCACCGGCCGCGTCCCGGATCCGGTCCGCGGCCACCTCCAGCACGAGCGGCTCGATACCCAGGTCACGGGCCAGGGAGAAACACACCCCCGGATGCCGGGCCCGGGCCCGGGCCAGCGCCGCGGGGCCGTCGTTCTTCAGGTGCCCGGCGGCCAGCAGCACCAGCGGCACGCTGACGATCTCGGTGGCGCCGCGGGCCACCAGGTCGTCGATCGCCTCGTCGACGGTGGGTGCGGCCAGCTCGATGAAGCCGAACCCGGTCAGCAGATCACCGGTAACGGCCCGGATGGTCTCGGCCAGCGCCCAGAACTCGTCCACCCCGTTGGCGTCGCGGCTGCCGTGCCCGACGACCAGCATCGCCCTCACATCAGGATCGTCCCAGTGGCTGCCAGGATCGGCAGCGTAAGCGCCGCAGCCCATGCGGTGCGAGACGCGGGGGCGCCGGTCAGCGCGGGCGGCAGGGCACCGGTGTACCCGCGCGACGCCATCGCCAGATACACCCGCTCACCCCGTTCGAAGCTGCGGACGATCAGCGCGCCGAGCCCGGCCGCGACGTCGCGGACCTGCCACAACCAGCGGGGATCGGCGCCCCGGCAGACCGCGGCGGTGCGCATCCGGGCCAGCTCAGCGAGCAGCACCTCGGTGTAGCGCACCATGAACGACGCGACCGCGGTGAACACCCGAGGCACCCGCAACCGCTCCAGCCCGGTGATGATCTCCGGCAACGGGGTGGTCGCGGCCAGGATCCCGGTGGTGAGCAGCCCGAACGTCGCCTTGAGGGCGATAGCCGCCGCGGTGTGCAACCCCGGTATCGACAGGTCCATCCCGAGCACGGTCAACTGCGGCGGGGCGCCCAGCACCGGCAGAGCCAGCACGAACAGCAGGAACGGCACCTCGACCACCAACCGGCGCACCAGGATCCACGGCGGCAACGCCGCCACCGCGACGACCGCGGACAGCAGCAGCAGGTACCACAGGTAGGGCCAGTACACCCCGGACGGCGTGCTCGCGACGGCCAGCACGAACAGCGCGGTCGCGGCGACCTTGCACTGCGGCGCCATCCGATGCACCGGGGTGTCGGCGGGGATCAGCAGCTCGGCGTGCGTCGAGCTCATCTGGTAGCCACCTGCACCAGGTCGGCGCGCAGCGCCAGCAGCCCCCGCACCACCAGCGCGGTGACCAGCCCCTCGACGACCGCTAGCAGCGCATACACCCCGATCGTCAGGTCGGCGACGGTGCGCAGCGACATTCCAGCGGCCCCGCCCAGCGCGTACTCCGCGGTGAACAGCACCGCCGCGGCGAGCACCGACACCCCCGCGGCGACCCCGGCGGCCACCGCCGTGCCGGTATTCCCGTGCGGCAACAGTCTTCTCAGCCCGAGCAGCACCGGGTAGCCCACCGCGGCCGGCACCAGGGCCAGGTTCACCACGTTGACCCCGAGCGCCGACACCCCGCCATCACCCAAAAACAACGCCTGCACCACGGCGACCACGGTGATCACCACCGGTCCCAGCCACGGCCCGAGCAGCGCCACAGCCAGGGTGCCGCCCAGCAGGTGCCCACTGGTGCCCACCCCGATCGGAATGATCGGGGCGTCCAGGACCAGGAAGAACGCGGCGGCGAGGCCGGCCAGCGGCAGCTGCCGCTCGGTGACCTCGAGTCCAGCCCGGCGCGCGCACAGCCCGAGTCCAGCGACGGCCACCACGGCACCGGCGACCGCGACTGGAGCGGAGACGAAACCGTCAGGGATGTGCACAGCTCGTCCCAGACACGTCCAAGCGCGCGACGTCGCCGATCACGACCGTCAGTGGTGGGGCCAGCCGGGGGTCCGGCGGCTCGTCCAGGGTGCCGCGAACCGTGCGTTGCTCCGGCCGGGTGGCGGCGCTGATCGCGGCTACCGGGGTGTCACCGGGCATCCCGCCCTTGCGCAGCGCGAGCACCACCCGGCGCAGTGCCGCCCGGCCGGTGAGCAGCACCACGGTGCCGCCCAGCCGCGCGACGGCAGCCCAGTCCACCTCATCAGGGTCGTCATTGCCGGCAACGACCGTCAGCGTGCGGGACAGCCCCCGGACCATCACCGGGATCCCGGCCGCCGCTGGTGCGGCTACCACGGCCGACACCCCGGGCACCACGTCGACGCCCACCCCCGCCTGCGCCAGCGCGATCGCCTCCTCACCACCGCGGGACACCACGAACGGGTCACCGGCCTTGAGCCGGACCACGCACGCTGCGGTCCGGCCGAGCTCGATGAGCAGCGCGTTGATCTGGTGCTGCGGCGGGGCGGGGGTGGCGCCCTGCTTACCGACGCAGTGCCGGACGGCTACCGGTGCGAGCGCCAAGATCCCGGCCATCGACGGGCGGTCGTAGACGACGTGCTCGGCCTTGGCCAGCAGCGCCGCGCCGCGCCGGGTGAGCAGCTCAGGATCACCGGGTCCCGCCCCCACCAGATGCACGGTCATAACGCCGCCTCCGCGGGACTAAGTGCGTCGGCGGTCATGATGCCGCCTCCGCCCATGGGGTCGAGATGGCGCAGCCGAGCACGTCGGCGGTCATAGTGCCGCCAGGGATCGTGCGGTGACCAGCCAGTCGTCGATCCGGGTGGTCTGCGAGGAGCCAATGACGACCACGGTACGCATGCTCGCGCGGCTCGGGTCCAACTCAGCCAGTGTGGTGAGCTCGATCCGTTCGCCGTCCCGCCCGGCTTCGGTGACCAGCCCGACCGGGGTATCGCCGGGCCGGTGCTCGGCCAGCACCTCGCGGGCCCGGCCGAGCTGCCATGGTCGTCCGGCCGAGCGGGGGTTGTACAACGCGAGCACCAGGTCAGCGGCGGCTACCGCGCGTAGCCGGGCCTCGACCACCTCCCACGGGGCGAGTAGGTCGGACAAGCTGAGGCAGGCGAAGTCGCGGGCCAGCGGGGCGCCGAGCAGCGCTCCCGCCGCGACGGCCGCGGTGACGCCGGGCACCACCCGCACCGCCGGACGCCGCTGTGCCGGCAACGCGGCGGCGGTGGTCAGTGCCAGGGCGGCCATGCCGTAGATCCCAGCGTCGCCGGAGGACACCAGGGTGACCCGGACGCCGCCGGCTGCGGCGTGCACGGCGTCCACCGCGCGCTGCTCCTCGGCGCCCATAACACCTGCTAGCAGCGTCTGGTGCGGGCCGGTGAGGTCGGCGCATGCCGCCAGGTAGGGACCGTAGCCGACGACGACGTCAGCGTCGCGGACAGCGTCCTCAGCGGCGTGGGTGCGATGTTCAGGATCGCCCGGCCCCAGCCCGACGACAGTGAGCGTGCCGGTCACGGTCTCGCCTGCGCGGGCAACTCTGCGCTGTCCCACGAGATCGACCCGGTGGCCGGTTGCATCAGGCCATCCCATCTCCCGCGGAGCGGTGTCGTCATGCCGGCCTCGCGTGTGCCGAGTGCGATGTGAGGGCTGTGCTGGATGCCGATGACAGCCCTCACATCGCACTCGGCGACAACAGCGCGGGTCGTGGTCACCGTATCTCGAAGCGGTGAGCGAGGTGAAGCCTACGACGTCAGTGGCGGATACCGGATGGCCTGCTCTGTGATCAGTGAACGGTCGGAAGGCCGGTATCCCGGTCGGGGTCTGGGCGCAGCCCAGACTGACGTCGGGCTGACCCGAACCCTCACGGCACTCTGCGCTTGGTCGCGGGAATGGCCCGGCCGGTGGTGCTGCCCGGTACTGATCGGCGGCGGCAGCCGTGCGAGTAGCTGGGGTCATAGAGCCGGCTGCGGTCGCCTGCGCCGGCCAGCGCCGGGCCTACCAGCACCAGCGCGGCGGTGCGGATCCCGGACCGGGTCAGCGCGTCGGCCAGGCCGTCCACCGTCGTGGTGATCACGGTCTCGTCCGGCCAGCTGGCCTTTGCGACGATGATCGCGGGGGTCTGCGGGGGGTAGCCGGCCAGCAGCTCCGTGCGCAGCGTGGCGGGTCGTGCGGCGGACAGGTAGACGGCCATCGTGGTGCCGTGCCGGGCCAGCTCAGCGACGCTGTGCCCGGCGGGTATGGACGCCGCGGTGCGACCGCCGCCGAGCCGGGTCAGCACGGCGCTCTGCGCCACCCCCGGCACAGTGAGCTCGACCCCCGCGGTGGCCGCGGCGGCGGCGAGCGAGCCGACTCCGGGCACGATCTCGAAGGGGCGTCGGTGCTCGGTGCACCAGGTGAGCTGTTCGGTCAGCGCGGAGTACAGCGAGACGTCCCCGGAGTGCAGCCGCACGATCGCCGCATCCGGATGCGCCGCATACACCGCTAGCACGTCCTCCAGCGTCATCCCCGCCGAGTCGTGCAGCTCGACGCCGGGACCGCAATGCTCCAGCACCGCCGCTGGTACCAGCGAGGACGCCCACACCACCAGGTCCGCGGCGGCCAGCCGCCGCGCCCCGCGCAGGGTGATCAGATCCGCCGCGCCGGGACCGGCGCCCACGAAGGAGATCAGCCCCGGCATGAGCCACCCCGATCTAGGGCAGCAGGGTGTTGTCCTGCGGGCGGTCGGCGGCCAGCGTCAGGCAGGCGATCGGGGCCCCGGCCTTACCTGCCGCATCCGTCTGCTCCGCCTCGTGCACCACGATCGATCCAGGACCCCGATCGGTGAAGACGAAGGGCACCGTGACCCGTGTGACGCCTGAGCCGCCGGCATCCGTGCGGACGTCCAGCCAGACCTCGTTGTTCGAGTTCACGTATTCGGGGTTGACCGACGGAGCTAGCAGCGTGGCGGCGGGATCGAGGCTGTTCTGGTAATGCGGTCCCACCGAATCGGGGTTATTGCACGCGTTGGTGTGCGCGTGCACTGCATAACCCCGGTTGGGTTGCAGCCCGTTGACCGTCAACTCCACATTCGTGGTCTCGCCCGACGGGATCATGGTGACCGCCAGCCGGGCGCCCGCCGGTGCCAATGCCTGGTTGAACGTGACGGCATTGGAATCCGGGTTCGGCTCGGTGAGAGCCCCCTGGCCACGAAGAGTGATCGCCGTGACGGCCGGCATGCTGAGGCCCTGGTAGCCGCAAGCCATCGGTACAGCGGCCACCGCGGCCGTGACGACGGTGAGCGTGAGCCGCCGGCGCAGCGGCTGGCGTTTGGTCACCGGCTGTGAATAGCGTTGTCCGATTGAACACTCTGGGTGATATATGGATCCCCTCATAGGTGTATAGTGCCGCACTCTTCTGCGCTTTGCGAGGCGAACTACTCATCCGGGTCGGTTTCCATGGCCGACACGAAGTTCTGCACGTAGCGCAGCGCCAGTTCCCGGCGATCAGCTGGATGCGGTGCCCAGGTCAGCGCGTCCTCGGCGTAGCGCAGCAACTGTTCCTCGTTGAGCCTCGATACGATCAGCCGAGCGATCCCGGGACCGTCGAGGTCGGGACGCCACCGGCGGGCGAGCACGTACTCATCGGCCAGGGCACCGTCATGATCTTCGACGCTCACGTTCGACCTCCGTTCCACCCCGGCACCCAGTGTGACGCTGTTTCGTGCGTAATGATCGGACCGGTCGGGTCGAGGTACAACAGGGGTCACCAAAGGAGGTGCGGTGACGCGAACCCAGCATCCCATCGAGGTCGAGTCCTACCGGATCGTGCGATCCCGGGTGAACACCGAGGCGCTGCCGGTATGGACCCGCGCGGTGACCGAGCGGGTGATCCACACCAGCGCGGACCTCGACTACGCCACTGATCTGGTCTGCGACGAAGACGCGCTGCGAGCCGGGCAGCGGGCGCTGGTCGCGGGGGCGCCACTGGTGGTCGATGTCCGGATGCTCGCGGCCGGTGTCACCTCACGGCCATGTGTCGTCGCACTGGACCTGGCGCCTGCGCCGGTCGTGGGATCGACCCGGTCCGCGGCGGGGATCCGGGTAGCCGCCGCTGCGTACCCGCAGGGCGCGGTGTGGGCGGTCGGCAACGCGCCGACGGCGTTGCGCGAGCTGGTGCGGCTGGCCGCGGGCGGCCTGCTGCAGCCCGCGCTGGTGATCGGCTTGCCGGTAGGTTTCGTCGACGCCGCAGCGGCCAAGGCGGCGCTGCGGGAGTCGGGCCTGCCGGCGCTGTCCAACCGCAGCGCCAAGGGCGGCGCCGCCGTCGCTGCGGCGGCGGTGAACGCGCTGCTCTACGGGGCGCCGGTCGGGTGAGGCCCTACCTGGTAGGGCTGGATCTGGCCGGGCGCTCGGTCGTCGTGGTCGGTGCGGGCACGGTCGCCCAACGTCGGCTGCCGCGGCTGATCGCCGCCGGCGCCGACGTGTTGCTCGTCGCCCCTGCGGCCACCCCGGCCGTCGAGGCGATGGCCACTGCCGGTGAGCTGCGTTGGGAGGTCCGCGGTTACACCGATGGTGACTTGGCGGGTGCCTGGTACGCGATGGCCTGCAGCTCCGACCCCGCGGTGAACGCGGCGGTAGCCGCCGAGGCGCAGCGTAGGCGGGTCTTCTGCGTGCGAGCCGACGATGCGACCGGTGGCAGCGCCGTCACCGCGGCCACCGCCGAGCATGACGGCTTGCTCATCGGGGTGCTTGCCGGGCGCCGCCCGCGGCGCTCCGCCGCGGTACGCGATGCGCTGGTCGAGGCGCTGCGCACCGGAGTGGTGGACGACGCCCCGGACGCCGAGGACGGCGTCACCACCCCAGGGGTGGCGCTGGTCGGTGCGGGACCGGGCGACCCTGACCTGATCACCGTGCGCGGCCGGCGGTTGCTGGCCCGCGCCGACGTGGTGCTGGCCGACCGGCTCGCGCCCCGGGAGCTGCTCGACGAGCTCGGCGTGCACGTCACGGTGATCGACGCCGCGAAGGTGCCCTACGGCCGGGCGATGGCCCAGGAACAGATCAACGCACAGCTCATCGAGCACGCCAAGGCCGGCCGGTTCGTGGTGCGGCTCAAGGGTGGTGACCCTTTCGTCTTCGGCCGGGGCTTCGAGGAAGTGCTGGCCTGCGCGGATGCCGGGGTGCCGGTCACCGTGGTCCCGGGTGTCACCAGCGCGATCTCGGTTCCGGCCGCAGCCGGAATCCCGGTGACGCACCGCGGTGTGACCCACGAGTTCGTCGTGGTGTCGGGGCATGTGGTGCCCGATGATCCCACCTCGCTGGTGGACTGGCCGGCGCTCGGGCGGTTGCGCGGCACGCTGGTCCTGCTCATGGCGGTCGAGCGGATCGGTGCGTTCGCCGACGCGCTGATCACCCACGGCCGGCCGCCGGACACGCCGGTCGCCGTGATCGCCGATGGCACCCTGCGCAGCGAGCGCACGGTGCGCTCCACCCTGCGCGAGGTCGCCGCGGATGTCGTCCAAGCCGGCATCCGTCCCCCGGCGATCGTGGTCATCGGACCGGTGGTGGCGCTACACAGGTCGTGAGTGCGTAACAGTGTTCCAGCACTCAACGCCACTCACGAGTTATGCACAGGGAGGGCGCAGCCGTGCTGCGCCCTCCCTGTGCATAACAACCTACGTGCAGTTGATCTGGTCGGTGATCGGGTCGTAGTAGCAGAGCGTCGGCTGGAAAGGCGTAGTGGTGCAGACGCCCGCGGAACAGATAGTGATCCCGGGATCTGCTGACGCGGCCGGCGCGGCGGCGACGGACAGCCCGACTGCGATCAACCCGATACCGAAGATCGTCGCCACCCGTCGCAGGGGACCTGACCTTGCCTTGAATCCACTCATGAATTACCTCCTGGGAGCCCGCCGGTGGTGCGGGCGAGCGTTCAGCTGGCGAAATCGCCAGCTAGAGACTTTAGTTCTGTTTGTCCTATTTGCCTAGTGGGGAGCAGAGTAACGTCCGTCACGACCTATCCCCAGGCGGGCTGCTCCAGCGCGCCAGTCGTGGAGCTGCTTGCCCGTCCGGCTCGTCGAGGTACTCCAGCAGTAGCTCGGTGCTGTGCAGCTGCACCGGGTAGGGCACCGGGGCGCCGAGCCGCCACAGCCGGCACAGCGCGGTGAATTCCGCGACCGCCCACTGCCCGGACAGCAGGTCGCGGCCAATCGGATTTCCACCGCGTCAGACCGGCACGATGAGATCGAGCGTGTGCTCGCCGGTGCGCTCGGCCTGCAACCCGCCCCGATGGGCGATCCGGGCCACCCCGTCGGCGTCGGACACCTCGCCCGGCGCTGTCGCGAGTAACCGGGCGAACCGGCCCTTGTGCGCCTTGTTGTGGTGGCTGACCGGGCGGCGCCGGCCATCGTCGTCCACGCAGAGCACCCGGACGGTGACCGCGTCCGCCAGCGGGGCCAGCGCGGCATAGGCACTCGAGCGCAGGTCGACCACCAAGCCCGCGATCCGGGTCAGCAGCGCGGGCAGCACCGGACGCCACACCGAGCGCACCGGGCCCGCCTCGGGAAGCGACGCGGAGGCGGACAGCCGGTAGGCCGGTACCGGATCGTCCGCGGCGAGCAGCCCGAACAGCGCGGAGGCCACCGCCAGCCGAGCGGTGGCGCTGGCCTGCAACGAACCCGTGTCCAGCGCCGCGTACAGCACGCCGGTGTAGCGGTGCAGCGCGGGCAACGTCGGGGCGTTGCACAGCGCGGCGTTGCGCGCGAGCTCGCCGTCCTGGCTGCCGGACAGGCCCAGCGCGATCCGTCCGGCGGGCGCATCTGCGGCCAGCCGGACCAGCTCGTCGACCAGTTTCCGGCGGGTCGGGGTGAGCTCGGGATGCGACAGCGTGTCCAGCCGCAGTGGCGGGCCGTCGCCTCCCGATGCCTTGGTCTCCGACGGCGGCAGCAGCACCAGCACGGGGCGCAGCCTAGGTGCTCACCGTCCTGCGGTAGCAGGGGACTGGCGCGGTAGGGAATGATGCGGTACGTGGATGATGAGTTCCCCAACGAACCGATGGAGTCCGCCGGCAGTGACGGCGTCCGGATCAGCACCCTGAACGGGTGGACGATCATTGTGCGGACCGACCCGGCGACGCGACTCACTACCCTGGACTCCGAGAACCCCGAGGGTGTGCTGGTCGGGAGCCGAGTTCTCGACGGGGAGGATCTCCGTCGACTCCGCGACGCCTTGATCACCGCAACCGAGCAAGCCGGGTCGTCCGACGCCCCGGTGGTGATCGACGTCTCGAGGGTGATCGGACGGGACTGAGCGGCTACTCGACCGGTGAGATCGGGACGGTAACCGGGAAGACCGGCCATCCGGGCTGCGGATACGCTGCGACCTTGCGATTCCGCCGTCCGAGGAGCCCAGAGAAGCATGATCACCAGGCTGTCGACGCTGTTCCTGCGAACCCTGCGCGAGGATCCGGCCGACGCCGAGGTGCCCAGCCACAAGCTGCTGGTGCGCGCCGGGTACGTCCGCCGGGTCGCGCCTGGCGTCTACTCCTGGTTGCCGCTGGGACTGCGGGTGCTGCGCAACATCGAGGCCGTGGTGCGCGAGGAGATGGACGCGATCGGCGCGCAGGAGATCCTGTTTCCTGCGTTGCTGCCCCGGGAGCCCTACCAGGCCACCGGGCGCTGGACCGAGTACGGCCCGAACCTGTTCCGGCTGCACGACCGCAAGGGTGCCGACTACCTGCTCGGGCCCACCCACGAGGAGCTGTTCACGCTCACCGTCAAGGGGGAGCTCAGTTCCTACAAGGACTACCCGGTGATCCTCTACCAGGTGCAGAACAAGTACCGGGACGAGGAACGGCCCCGGGCCGGGATCCTGCGTGGCCGGGAGTTCCTGATGAAGGACTCGTACTCCTTCGACCTCTCCGACGAGGGGCTGGTCGAGTCCTACCGCAAGCACCGCGCGGCCTACGTCAAGATCTTCGACCGGCTGGCGCTGCGTTATGTGATCGTGTCGGCGATGTCCGGCGCGATGGGCGGCTCGGCCAGCGAGGAGTTCCTCGCCGAGTCGGAGACCGGTGAGGACACCTTCGTGCGCAGTCCCGAGTCCGGGTACGCGGCCAACGTCGAAGCGGTGATCACCCCGGTGCCACCGGAGCTGCCCATCGGCGGCCAGCCGGCGGCCCGGGTGCTGCACACCCCGAACACGCCGACCATCGACACGCTGGTGGCCCACCTCAACGGGGCAGGTCTGGGCCGTGTCTTCACCGCCGCGGACACTCTGAAGAACGTCCTGGTCAAGACCCGGCAACCGGGTGCGCAGGAGTGGGTGCCATTGGGTGTCGGGGTTCCCGGCGACCGCGAGGTCGACCTGAAACGGCTGGCGGCCGCGCTGGCGCCGGCCGAGGTGGTGTTGCTCGACGAGGCGGACTTCGCCGCGCACCCGTACCTGGTCAAGGGCTACCTCGGGCCGGGTGCGCTGCGCGCGCACGGGGTGCGCTACCTCGTCGATCCCCGGGTGGTCCGCGGCACCGCGTGGGCCACCGGTGCCGACCGCCCCGACCACCACGTCGTCGACCTGGTGTGCGGGCGCGACTTCACCCCCGACGGGACCGTCGAGGCCGCCCAGGTGCGTGCCGGAGACCCGTCGCCGGACGGGGTCGGCACCCTGGTCGCGGCCCGCGGTATCGAGATCGGGCACATCTTCCAGCTCGGTCGCAAGTACGCGGACGCCTTCGGGCTGGACGCACTCGGACCTGACAGCAAGCCGATCCGGATCACCATGGGCTCCTACGGCATCGGGGTCTCCCGGCTGGTCGGCGCGATCGCCGAGCAGAGCCACGACGAGCACGGGCTGATCTGGCCACGCCAGGTGGCCCCCGCCGACGTGCACCTCGTTGTCGCCGGTAAGGGCGAGGCGGTGCGCGCCGCCGGTGAGCGGCTGGCCATCGAGTTGGACGTTGCCGGGCTGCGGGTGCTGCTCGATGATCGCCCGGCCACCCCCGGGGTGAAGTTCGCCGATGCCGAGCTGGTCGGCGTGCCGACCATTGTGGTGCTAGGGCGTGGCCTGACGTCGGGAGTCGTGGAGGTCAAGGATCGCGCCACCGGGGAGCGCACCGAGGTCCCGGTGGACGGCGCGGTGGCGCACCTCGTCGAGCTGTGCCGTAAGTAGGCTGTGTCGCCAGTAGGTGCGGCGCCGGCTCAGGGCACACCGGGGAACGGCACCGTTGCCGGGGCGATACCTGCGGTGGCGCGCCACCGGGCCGCGCGCACGGCGGCTCGGGTCAGCGCATCCAGCCCCGCTGCGCGCAGTCCTGGCTCAGTCGGGCCGCGTTCCAGCACCGAGCGCCACGCCGCTGCGACGTCGGTCTCGGCGGTGATCACCAGCTGTAGTGCCGATGCGGCATCGGTGACTGGTGCCGGGCTGAGGTAGCCCGGCTCAGCCGGCACCGGCCGGACCTTCGCGTCGATCAGCAGCCGCTCAGTGGCGTCGCGCCGAGCCTGGTGGGTGACCGTGGCCTCGTGCAGCTTTGCGGCCAGCTCGTCCGGCACGAAGGCGCCGGCCAGCCCGTAGGCCCACACCGCCGCATGCTCAGCCGCCAGCGCCTCCTGCAACGTCTCCATGATCAACTCTGCGTCAGATGGAGACATGTCGCGGTCCTGCGGGGTCTGATCGCCGCGAGATGTCTCCATATCGTGATGATCGCAGTCATGCGGAGAGCAGGGCGGTGTGGCTGGCGCAGCAGGCCGCCACTGACGCCAGCAGCGCTGCCCGGTAGCCGGGTAGGGTTATGACCAGGGTGGCTGCCTCGTCCTGGGCCGCCTGCACCGCGTGGATCAGCGTGGCCCGGGCGCCGGCCAGTTCGGGATCAGCCAGCGGTGGCATGGGTGCAGCTGGGCTGGCGCTGCCGGTAGCCGGCTCGGGCCGGACTCGGCGCAGCTCGGTCCGGAGCGTGATCGCGTGCGCGGCCCGGTCGGCGGCCAGCGCTTGGGCCGCTGTGGCCAGGGCGGGGTCGGCCGCCTGGCCGGTGACCTTGGCCGCCAGCTGGGCCACCGCACCCGCCAAGGCCGAGTCGATCTCGGCGCGCCGGGCCGGTGGCTCCAGCGGATCTGGGGGCTCGGGAGCCGCCGCGGATCCAGTGCACCCCGCCAGCCCCGCCGGACCGGCGGTCAGCAGCGCAGGCCCGGCAGCCAGCAGGCGGCGTCGACTAAGGTGTGACCCGGGCACGGTTGGCCATCCTGCCAGCCTCCTGGCCCGCTCGTGCGCGGTGCCGTGATCCGTTTGGCGCAGATGGCTCCTGTGACGCGATACCCTGGGTGATCCCGACCGAGGTGCGTGCTGCGCTGGTCGTCGCCGCATCGACACAGTGACAGACAGACAGTCATTTACCGGCAGGAGGCTATGGTGACCACGCAGCCCGCGAACTCTGGCTCGGCAGTCGAGTCGATGGTGCGCGACGCGGTGGTCGGAATCGGGTTCGAGCTCGAAGGTCTGGACGAGATACGCGCCGGTCAGCGCCGGCTGGTCCGGGTGATCATCGATTCGGATGCGGGAGTCGGGCTGGACGACATTGCCACGGTGAGCCGTGCGGTGTCGTTCGCCCTGGACGATCGCGACGACCTGCTCGGCGGGCCGTACACCCTCGAGGTGACCTCGCCCGGGGTGGACCGACCGCTGACCCGACCTCGGCACTGGCGACGAAACCGGCTGCGAATGGTCCGGGTGGTGGAGCACGGCGGCGAGGAGTTTCTCGGCCGGATCGGGGACTGCGACGAGGCGGGCGTCACACTGCTGGTGTCGGGAAACCTTCGCCGGGTGCGCTATACCCAGCTGCGTCGTGCGGTGGTGGAAGTGGAGTTTCGCCAGCCGCCGGCCGCCGAGCTCGCGGTGCTCGACGGGGCGAATCGGCAGAATTTGGAGGAACAGTGAACGTCGATATCGCCGCGCTGCGCGCCATCGAGCGGGACAAGGACATCGCCTTCGAGACGGTGCTCGAGGCCATCGAGACAGCGCTGCTCACCGCGTATAAGCACACCGAGGGTCACCAGGCGCACGTGCGCATCGATGTCGATCGCAAGACCGGTTTGGTCCGGGTATTGGCGCAGGAGCTCGATGCGGACGGCAAGGTGTGCCATGAGTGGGATGACACGCCCGAGGGATTCGGCCGGATCGCCGCAACCACCGCCCGTCAGGTCATCTTGCAGCGGCTGCGCGACGCTGAGCACGAGCGTACCTTCGGCGAGTTCTCCGCCAAGGAGGGTGAGATCGTCGCCGGGGTCGTGCAACGCGATGCCAGGGCGAATGCCCGCGGTGTGGTGGTAGTCCAGATCGGCGAGACCGAAGGTGTCATCCCACCGGTTGAGCAGGCGCCGCGGGAGACCTACCGGCATGGCGAGCGGATCAAGTGTTACGTGGTGGGCGTGTCCCGAGGACTGCGCGGACCGCAGATCACCTTGTCCCGGACGCACCCCAACCTGGTCCGCCGGTTGTTCGCCCTGGAGGTTCCCGAGATCGCCGACGGGACCGTGGAGATCCCCGCCGTGGCGCGGGAAGCCGGGCACCGCTCGAAGATTGCGGTGCGGTCGACGGTCCCGGGAGTCAACGCCAAGGGGGCGTGTATCGGGCCGATGGGCCAGCGGGTTCGTAACGTGATGAGTGAGCTGGGTGGCGAGAAGATCGACATCATCGATCATTCCGACGACCCCGCCACATTTGTCGGCAATGCTTTGTCTCCGGCGAAAGTCGTCGCCGTGCAGATCGTCGATGCCCGAGCCAAGACGGCCCGAGTCATCGTCCCCGATTTCCAGCTGTCGCTGGCTATCGGCAAGGAAGGACAGAATGCCAGGCTGGCGGCCCGGCTGACCGGATGGAAGATCGATATCAGGAGCGATGCGGACCCGGTGGGTCCCCCCGCGGTTCGTCCATCACGCGCCGAGGTACCGGTGACCAATGCCGGTTTCCCCCCGGCGACTGGCGCGCGCTAGAATCGTGATGGCCCGCCGTCGGGGGACGGTCTACGCCTGCCCGGATGAGGTCCGGCACCGCCGCCGTGTGCGGCCTGCTGAGCCTATCCGGACGTGCGTAGGTTGCCGAACCAGGGCGGCGGCTTCCGGATTGCTGCGTGTGGTGGTGGTGGACGGGATCTTGGTCCCGGACCCGCGGCGTCGGCATCCCGGCCGGGGCGCGTGGATGCACCCCGATCCCGGATGTCTGCGCTTGGCCGAGCGGCGCCGGGCCTTCCCACGGGCGCTGCGCCGCGCGGGGACGCTCGACATCGCTGCGGTGCACGCCTACCTCGCCCAGCCGCCCGGAGACGCCATCGGTCCCCGGTCCGCCGTGGACACACCCGACTCCCGGGATCACCCGGGCGCGCGGTCAACGTAGAGAGCAGGTCGACCCGACATGTACCCGCAGCCGTGAAGCTCTGACAGCGATGGACATGCCTTAGTAACGGGGTCGAGCGGGATTGCCGCCGGCTCCATCAGTGAGGAGAGCAGTGGCAGGCAAGGCCCGCGTGCACGAGCTGGCGAAAGAGCTCGGTGTCACAAGTAAAGAAGTGCTCAAGAAACTCGCCGATCTGGGCGAGTATGTGAAGTCTGCCTCCTCGACGGTGGAGGCGCCGGTCGCCCGCAAGCTTCGTGACTCGTTTCCCTCCGGGGCGGCGTCGCCGGCCAACGGTGCATCGGCCAGGGGCCGTAGCCATGCCAGCGGCTCCCCAGCCCACTTTCCGGCCGCTCCGGGCACCCCTAGACCTGGTCCGATCCCGCCGCCGCGCCCGCGACCGGCTCCGGTGCCCGACGCGGCTGAGGTGGTGGTCACTGCGACGCCGATCCGTCCGATGCCCGCAGAGCCGGTGGCGGAGCGTCCACTGACTCCGCAGCGCCCGCCGGTAGCGGAGCGCCGGGTGGCGCCCCAGCCGCCGGCCGCCCACGAGCGGCCGGCGGCGACGGACAGACCGGCGCGTCCGGCCGCCGACCATCGGGGCAACCCGCCGCGCCCGTCACCGGATCAGCGCCCGGGTCCGCGGTCCGACGACGGCCCGGGGGCGGGGGCGTCTCGCCCGCGGTCGCCGAAGCCGGGTCCGCGGTCGCCGCGGGTCGGCAACAACCCCTTCGGTGTCGGCGGTGCGGTACCGCCGCGCTCGTCGGGACCACGACCCGGTCCTCCCGCAGGTCCGAGCGGGCCTGGCAACATGCCGCCCCGCCCCGGTGGCGGTAACCGTCCGACCTCGGGTCGCAGTGGCCCACCCGGCAGCGGTGGGCCACGGCCGAATCCCGGAATGATGCCGCCTCGACCGCCCAGCCCGGGCACCGGGCCGAGCCGATCGAGTCGGCCCGGCTCTGGTGATGGTGGTGCTCGCGGCGGTCCCGGTGGTGGCCGCGGTGGTCCCGGTGGTCCCGGTGGTCCCGGAGGTCGCGGTGGCGGTGGTGGCTTCCGCGGCGGCGGTGCACCCAGTGGCGGCGGGGCTGCGCCTGGTGCTGGTGGTTTCCGCGGCGGGCCAGCGCGTCCCGGCGGTGGCGGTGGTCCCGGCGGTGGTGGGGGAGCTGGTGGCCGTGGCCGCGGTGGCGCGGCCGGTGCCTTCGGCCGGCCTGGTGGCCCCGCGCGCAAGGGACGTAAGTCCAAGCGGCAGAAGCGTCAGGAATTCGACAACATGCAGGCGCCGTCGGTGGGCGGCGTCCGGCTGCCTCGTGGCACCGGCGAGATCGTGCGGTTGCGTCGCGGCTCCTCGCTCACCGACTTCGCCGAGAAGATCGACGCCAACCCGGCCGCGCTGGTGCAGGCGTTGTTCCACCTGGGCGAGATGGTGACGGCAACCCAGTCCGTCTCCGACGACGTGCTGGAGCTGCTCGGTCAGGAGATGAACTACCGGATCCAGGTTGTCAGCCCCGAGGATGAGGATCGCGAGCTGTTGGAGTCCTTCGACTTGTCCTACGGTGAGGACTCCGGTGACGAGGGGGATCTCGCGTTCCGGCCGCCGGTGGTCACCGTCATGGGTCACGTCGACCACGGCAAGACCCGCCTGCTGGACAGCATCCGTAAGGCCAACGTGATGGGCGGCGAGGCCGGTGGGATCACCCAGCACATTGGCGCTTACCAGGTCACCACCGAGCTGGGGGGGGTGGAGCGCCTGATCACCTTCATCGATACCCCGGGCCACGAGGCGTTCACCGCGATGCGAGCCCGCGGTGCGAGGTCGACGGATATCGCGGTGCTGGTGGTGGCTGCCGACGACGGCGTCATGCCGCAGACGGTGGAGGCGATCAATCACGCGAAGGCGGCCGGAGTACCGGTCGTGGTCGCGGTGAACAAGATCGATAAGGAGAGCGCGGACCCGGTTCGGATCCGCGGCCAGCTCACCGAGTACGGGCTGGTGCCCGAGGAGTACAGCGGCGACACCATGTTCGTCGATATCTCCGCCAAGGAGGGCACCAATATCGACTCGCTGCTGGAGGCGATCCTGCTGGCCGCGGATGCCTCGCTGGACCTGCGGGCCAACCCGGGTATGGAAGCTCAAGGGGTGGCGATCGAGGCGCATCTGGACCGCGGTCGCGGGCCGGTGGCCACGGTGCTGGTGCAGCGGGGCACGTTGCGGGTCGGTGACTCGGTGGTCGCCGGCGACGCCTACGGTCGGGTTCGCAGAATGGTCGACGAGCACGGCGATGACGTCATCGAGGCGCTGCCCTCACGGCCGGTGCAGGTCATCGGGTTCACCTCGGTGCCGGGCGCGGGCGACAACTTCCTCGTCGTCGACGAGGACCGCATCGCCCGGCAGATCGCCGATCGCAGGCGTACCCGGGAGCGCAACGCCGATCTCGCCTCGCGTCGCCGCCGGGTCAGCCTGGAGGACCTGGACCAGGCGCTCAAGGAGACCAGCCAGCTCAACCTGATCCTCAAGGGTGACAACTCCGGTACCGTCGAGGCGCTGGAAGACACCCTGCTGAAGATCGATGTCGGGGGTGAGGTGGAGCTGCGGATCATCAGCCGCGGAGTCGGTGGCATCACCGAGAGCGACATCAACCTCGCCATCGCCGACAACACCGTTGTGCTCGGGTTCAATGTCCGGGCCGACGGTAAGGCCACCGCGCTGGCCAACCGAGAAGGCGTGGAGATCCGCTACTACTCGGTGATCTACCAGGCGATCGACGATATCGAGCAGGCTCTCAAGGGCATGCTCAAGCCGGAGTACGAGGAGGTGGCACTGGGTCGGGCCGAGGTCCGCGACGTGTTCCGGTCCTCCAAGGTCGGCACCATCGCCGGATGCATGGTCACCTCAGGGGAGATCCGGCGCAACGGCAAGGCTCGGTTGCTGCGGGACAACGTGGTGGTCCGAGACGATTTCACGGTGTCCTCGCTGCGCCGGTTCAAGGATGACGCGGCGTCGGTCCGCGAGGGCTTCGAGTGCGGTCTGACCCTCTCGTCCTACCACGACCTGCGGGTCGGTGATGAGATCGAGACCTACGAGATGCGCGAGAAACCCCGCACCTGACCATCCCACGGGGTTGGTGGCTCTTCAAGGACCACCAACCCCCGGGTTGGTGGTCCTTGAAGAGCGACAAACCCCGGTGGTGAGCGGTGTACGTCGGTGCTTTGGAGCTGGATGTCCTGTTCGGGGACGTGCACTCCCTCAAGCAGAAGCGCTCGCTGGTTCGACCCGTGATCGCACAACTTCGGCAGCGTTTCGACGTCGCAGCGGCTGAGGCCGGGCACGCCGGCCTGCACCGCCGGTCGCTGATCGGGGTGGCTGCCGTTGCCACCGACGCTGGCCAGGTCCGCGACGTGCTCCACGCGTGCGAGCGGCTGGTGGCGCAACGACCCGAGCTGGAGCTGCTGGCCGCTCGGCACCGGTTGTTGGGCCCGGACGACAACTAGCGTGGGAGCTGCCGGGGCCGTGCCCGAGAAAACGCAATGTCGAGGAGAACGCTGAGATGGCTGATCCCCCACGGGCCCGCCGGCTCGCCAAGCGGATTGCTCAGATCGTCGCGACCGGCCTGGAGCACGAGGTGAAAGATCCCCGGCTGACCATGGTGACGATCACCGACGCCAAGGTCACTGGGGACCTGCGAGACGCGACGGTCTACTACACGGTGCTCGGGGAGACCGTGGACACTGCGCCGGACACCGCCGGGGCAGCGGCCGCGCTGGCCAGCGCGACCGGAGTGTTGCGTTCCCTGGTCGGCCGCGGCACCGGCGTTCGGTTCACCCCCACCCTGACCTTCCGCTGCGACAACATCCCGGACGGGGTGCGCAAGATCGACGAGTTGCTGGCCCGGGCGCACGACGCCGACGCCGAGGTCGCCCGCATCGCGGCCGGCGCGTCGCCCGCGGGCGAGCCCGACCCGTACCGTCCGGTCCGCGACGCGGACTCGTGAGTGGGTAACAGTGTTATGGCACTCAATGCCACTCACGACCCGGAGTTGCGGGCCGCTGCAGAGCTAGTCGGTGCTGCGCGGGATGTCACGCTGGTCGCCCACGTGCAACCGGATGCCGATGCGCTGGGCAGCGCGTTGGCGCTCGGTCTGGCACTGCACCGGCGTGGCGCGACGGTGCGGGTGACCTTCGGTGATCCGGCGGACGTTCCGGCTTCGCTGCGGGGGCTCGACGTCGCCGGTCTGCTGGTGGCGCCGGACCAGGTGCCTGCGCAACCGGAGCTGCTGGTGGCACTGGACACCGCGAACCGGGCTCGGCTGGGCTGCCTGTCCGACCGGGTGGACACCTCCGGCGCGGTGCTCGTGATCGACCACCATGCCACCAACAGCCGGTTCGGCACTCACCATCTGGTGGACGTGACCGCGGAGGCCACCGCGGTGCTGGTGCTGCGGCTGCTCGACGCGCTCGACGTGCCGCTGGACGAGCCGGTGGCGCGCTGCCTCTATGCCGGTCTGGTCACCGACACCAGCTGCTTTCGCCGGGCCGACCCGGGCACGCACGCGATCGCCGCCCGGTTGTTGCGCGCCGGAGTCGACCCCGACGCGACCACTCGCGGGCTGCTCGACACTCACCCGTTCGGCTGGCTGGCCATGCTGGCAACCGTGCTCGGCCGCGCGCAGCTGGAGCCCGCATCGGCTCAGGGCCTGGGACTGGTGCACACCACGGTGCGGCTGGCTGACATGGCAGGGCTGGGTAGCGAGGAGGTCGAGAGCGTGGTGGACCTCGTGCGGACCACCTCGGAGGCTGAGGTCGCCGCCGTGCTCAAGGAGGTCGGTCCGGACAGCTGGTCGGTGTCGCTGC
This sequence comes from Pseudonocardiaceae bacterium, assembly GCA_050700055.1. Classification (GTDB taxonomy): domain Bacteria; phylum Actinomycetota; class Actinomycetes; order Mycobacteriales; family Pseudonocardiaceae. Next base: position 57,234 of record JBOHGE010000017.1, on the reverse strand, counting down.
GGGCCAAGCAGTGTCTGGACGTCTCGGCCGCGGCGGTTGAGCTGGGTGGTGGTGGCCACCGCCTCGCCGCCGGCTTCAGCGCCCACGGTACCGAGCAGGACGTCCTGGACACCCTGCGCGCCGCCCTGCAGCGCGCCCCTGCGGCTCGGTGACCCCGCACCAGCCGCAGATCCCCGCGTGGCGGGTACTCGCGCTGGCCGTGCCGGCGCTGGGTGTGCTTGCCGCCGAGCCGCTGTACCTGCTGGTGGACACCGCCGTGGTGGGCCGGCTCGGTGCGGTCGCGCTGGCCGCGCTGGCCGTCGGCGGGGTTGTGCTGGTGCAGGTCTCCAGCCAGCTCACGTTCCTGTCCTACGGCACCACCGCTCGCGCCGCTCGGCTGTACGGGTCGGGGCAGCATGCTGCGGCAGTGGCCGAGGGCGCCCAGGCCAGCTGGCTGGCGCTGGGTATCGGCGCCGTGGTCTTGCTCACCGGGCAGCTCGCGGCTGGGCCGGTGGTGACTCTGCTTGCCGGCCCCGGGCCAGTGGCCGACGCGGCGCTGGGGTGGTTGCGTATCGCGCTGTTCGGGGCACCGTTCGTGCTGGTCACCCTGGCCGGCAACGGGTGGATGCGGGGAGTGCAGGACACCGCCCGCCCGCTGCGCTACGTCCTGGTCGGCAACGGGATCTCGGCCCTGCTGTGCCCCGTGCTGGTGCATGGCGCCGGGCCGGTGGCGGGCCTCGGGCTGCCTGGTTCCGCGGTGGCCAATGTCGTGGCGCAGGTACTGGCCGCCGGGCTGTTCCTGCGGGCCCTGGCCACCGAGCCGGCCACCCACCGGGCGCCGAGCTGGCCGGCGATGCGCGCGCAGCTGGGCATGGGCTGCGATCTCGTGCTGCGGGCCGCAGCATTCCAGGCATGTTTCCTGTCCGCGACCTCGGTGGCTGCGAGGACCTCCGCGGCGACGGCCGGCGCGCACCAGATCGTGCTGCAGCTGTGGTCGTTCCTCGCCCTGGTGCTGGACTCACTGGCGATCGCTGCGCAGTCCCTGGTCGGTGCCGCGCTCGGCTCGGGCGATGCGCGCGGCGCCCGGTCGCTGGCCTGGCAGGTCACCCGCTACGGGTTGGCCTTCGGGATCGCGCTCGGGGTGGTGTTCGCTGCCGTCGAGCCGGTGCTGCCGCAGGTGTTCACCTCAGACGGTGCCGTGCTGGCCCAGGTGCCGCACGCCTGGTGGTTCTTCGTCGCGCTGCAGCCGGTGGCGGGTGTGGTGTTCGCACTGGACGGGGTGCTGCTCGGTGCCGCAGACGCGGCGTTTCTGCGCACTGCGACGCTGGTCAGCGCGTTGGTCGGGTTCCTGCCGGTGCTGTGGGTGTCCTTCTGGCTCGGCTGGGGTTTGATCGGCATCTGGTCCGGGCTGGCCGTGTTCATGCTGCTGCGCCTGGTGTTCGTGGTGGCCCGGACCCGCAGCACCCGCTGGGCGGTCACCGGCGCGGTGCGCCGCCCGGGCAGGATCACGCCATGAGCTCTGCGGACTCACCCAGCGGCCTGGTCGTCGTGGACAAACCGGCCGGGATCACCTCGCACGACGTGATCTCCCGGCTGCGCCGGCTGCTGGGCACCCGCCGGATCGGGCATGCCGGCACCTTGGACCCGATGGCCACCGGCGTGCTCGTCTGCGGTGTGCAGCGGGCTACCAAGCTGCTCGGGTACCTCCCGCTGGAACCCAAAATCTATTGCGCCACGGTCCGGCTCGGGGTGTCCACCAGCACCGACGATGCCGACGGCGATTCCACCGGGGCCGCTGACGCATCCGCGACGAGCGAGCCGGCGATCCGCGCGGGTATCGCTGACCTGCGCGGCGCCCTCGAGCAGGTGCCCAGCACGGTGAGCGCGGTCAAGGTCGGTGGCCGGCGGGCCTACGCGCTGGCCCGGGCCGGTGAGCCGGTCGCGCTGGCCGCCCGGCCGGTCCGGGTGTTCCGCTTCGACCTGCTCGAGCTGCGCCGCGGGGACCGGGTCACCGATCTGGAGGTGCTGGTGGAGTGCAGCGGCGGCACCTATGTCCGGGCGCTGGCCCGGGATCTCGGCGCCGCGCTCGGCGTGGGCGGGCACCTCACCGCCCTGCGCCGCACCCGGGTGGGCTCCTTCGGTCTGGACGTCGCGCGCACCCTCGACGAGATCGCTGCCACCACGGGCCTGTCGGCAGACCTGGACGAGGTGGTGGCGACCGCGTTTGCGCCTCGCACGGTGGACGCTGAGCAGGCGCGCGTGCTCAGCAACGGCGGGAGGCTACCTGCCATCGGGCTGGCCGGGACCCACGCCGCGATCGACTCCCACGGTCACGCCGTCGCGTTGCTGGCCGAACGCGCCGGCCAGGCCCGCCCGGTCCTGGTGCTGCGCCCGGCCGGGTGCGTGACCGGTTAGTCTCATCGCCCGTGCAGCGCTGGCGAGGGATAGAGGCCGTCCCGAACGGGTGGGGCCGCAGTGTGGTCACCATCGGGGTGTTCGACGGGGTGCATCGCGGTCACGCCCAGTTGATCGGGCAGGCGGTGCAGCGGGCCCGGCAGCTGAGTGTCCCGTGCGTGCTGATGACCTTCGACCCGCACCCGTCGGAGGTGGTCCGCCCCGGCAGCCACCCGGCGCGGCTCACCACCCTGCGGCGCCGGGCCGAGCTGGTCGAGCAGCTCGGGGTCGAGGTGTTCCTGGTGCTGCCGTTCACCGTCGAGCTGTCCCGGATGCCGGCCGATGAGTTCGTCCATGAGGTACTCGTGGAGCGCCTGCACGTGGCTGAGGCGGTCGTCGGGGCCAACTTCACCTTCGGTCACAAGGCGTTGGGCACCGTCGAGCTGCTCCGGGTCTTGGGCCAGCGGTTCGGATTCACCGCCGCGCACGTGGCGCTGCTGTCCCAGGGCGGGTTGACGTTTTCCTCCACCTACATCCGCTCCTGCATCGATGCCGGGGATGTGCTGGCCGCGACCGTCGCGCTGGGCCGCCCGCACCGGCTGGAGGGCATCGTGGTCCGTGGCGACCAGCGCGGCCGCAGCCTGGGCTACCCCACGGCCAACGTGTCGACCTCTCGGCATACCGCGATCCCCGCGGACGGCGTGTACGCCTGCCGCTTCGGGCACCGCGGCCGGGAGCTGGCCGCTGCGGCATCGATCGGCACCAATCCGACTTTCTCCGGGCGGGAACGCCGGGTGGAGGCGTTCGTGCTGGATGTGAACGAGGACTTCTACGGTGAGCAGGTGGCGCTGGACTTCGTCGACCGGCTGCGGGACATGCGTCGCTTCGAGACCCCCGAGCAGCTGGTCGCCCAGATCGACGACGATGTGGCGCGCGCTCGGGAGGTGCTCGACCACAATGGGTGAGGATCGGCGTCGCCGACATCGGTGATCTGGCAGGATGCCGGTTACTGCGCGAGGGGGACGGGGGAGAGCGGACCGGTGGAGGAGCAGCTCACTGTCATGCGCAACGTCGCCCTGCAGCGGCAGTGGTACGGCGAGCCGCTCGGCGATCGGGTGCGGCGGCTGGTGGTCGCTTTCGACATCTCGCAGGCGCAGTTGGCCGACGTCCTCGGGCTGAGCCCGCCGATGCTCAGCCAGCTGATGAGTGGGCGCCGAGCAAAGATCGGCAATCCTGCGGTGCTGGCTCGCATGGTGCTGCTCGAGCGTCGGGTGCTCACCCTGGACGTCGCGTCCGGCGACCCGGTCGCGATCCGTGCCGCGCTGCGGGAGGTGCGCGACTCCCGGCCCACCGTCGGTCGTGGCACGCTACCGGTCGAGGAACACGGTGACGAGGTCGTCGTCGGGCGGCTGCGCAGTGTGGCCGGTGCCGCCGAGCTGGGGGCCGCGGCGGATTTACTGCGGGAACGGTTCCCGCTGCTCGCGGGATTGCTCCGCCGTGCGGCCGATGCCGACCCGGGGATCGAGTAGCCGCGGTGCTGCCGGGCGATCCGGGGCGGCTTCGCTGGGCCGATGGGCGAGCTGGTAGCCTGATCACGGGTCCGGCTGCGGTCCGTGGCGGTCGGCACCGTCGGCAGAATATCTGCCTCCGGCTTCGCGACCCGACTATGCCCAGGTCGCACCATGCCCGGGCCCCACCAGACGCAGCACGATCCCCGGGGCCCGCACGGTACGCAGATGACAGGAGAAGATCGACCCGTGGCGCTGTCCACCACACAGAAGAGCGAGATCCTGGCCGAGTACGGGCTGCGCGGGGGGGACACCGGTTCTCCCGAGGCGCAGGTGGCTCTGCTCACCAAGCGCATTGTTGATCTTACTGAGCACCTCAAGCAGCACAAGCACGATCACCATTCCCGGCGCGGCCTGCTACTCATGGTCGGTCGCCGCCGCAACCTGCTGAACTACCTGGCCAAGGTCGACATCGCGCGCTACCGATCCTTGATTGAGCGCCTCGGCCTGCGCCGTTGACCCCGGCTGATCTACAACCACACATCGCCGCACGAGCCGTCCCGCCACCCGTTGCCGGGGAGCGTCGTCCGCCGGTCCTCGGTAGTGGCCCTCGGGAGCACTGTCCTGCCCCGAGAGCTTCGATCGAAGACCGGTCTCGCGCTCGCCCTTGCACCCGTGGTGCCGCGGTCTCTCGGAACTGCGGCGACCGCGTTGCGAGGAGGAAAAGAATTGACCGACACGATCACCATTTCCGCAGATACGCTGCATGAGACCACCGCAGTCCTGGACAACGGTGCTTTCGGCACCCGCACGGTGCGCTTCGAAACCGGCCGGTTGGCTCGGCAAGCCGCCGGATCCGTGGTCGCGTATCTCGATGACGAGACGATGCTGCTGTCCGCCACCACGGTGTCCAAGCAGCCCAAGGAGCAGTTCGACTTCTTTCCGTTGACCGTCGATGTCGAGGAGCGGATGTATGCTGCCGGGCGGATTCCCGGTTCCTTCTTCCGCCGCGAGGGTCGCCCCTCCACTGATGCGATTCTCACCTGCCGGCTGATCGACCGCCCGCTGCGGCCCACCTTTGTGGACGGGCTGCGCAACGAGGTCCAGGTCGTCATCACCGTGCTGAGCCTCAACCCAGCTGATCCCTATGACGTGCTCGCGATCAACGCCGCGTCAGCGTCCACCCAGCTGTCCGGCCTGCCCTTCTCCGGTCCGGTCGGGGCTACCCGGGTCGCTCTCGTCGACGGCACCTGGGTGGCCTTCCCGACCCATGAGCAGATCCAGCGGGCGGTGTTCGACATGGTCGTCGCCGGCCGGATGGTCGATGCCGGCCCCGACAGCGACGTCGCGATCATGATGGTCGAGGCCGAGGCCACCGACAACACCGTCGAGCTGGTGGCCGGTGGCGCCCAGGCCCCGACCGAGGAGGTGGTGGCCGCCGGGTTGGAGGCCGCCAAGCCGTACATTCGCGCGCTGTGCCAGGCGCAACGAGAGCTGGCGCAGGCGGTGGGCACCCAGTCGTTGGAGGTTCCCACCTTCCTCGCCTACCAGCCCGACGTCATCGAGGCGGTCCGCGCGGCGGTGGTCGACGAGCTGGCCACCGCCCTCACCATTGTCAGCAAGAAAGAGCGCGAGAACCGGCTCGACGACCTCAAAGCCGGCTGCTTGGAACAGCTGTCCGTGTCCTTCGAGGGCCGCGACAAGGAGATCGGCGCCGCGTTCCGGGCCGTGACCAAGTCGGTGGTCCGCCAGCGCATCCTGCGGGACAAGGTGCGCATCGACGGCCGGGGCATCACCGACATCCGGCCGCTGTCAGCAGAGGTCGAGCTGATCCCCCGGGCGCACGGCTCGGCGCTGTTCGAGCGCGGTGAGACCCAGATCCTCGGCGTCACCACACTGAACATGCTGCGCATGGAACAGCAGATCGACTCGCTGGGCCCGGAGACCACCAAGCGTTACCTGCATCACTACAACTTCCCGCCGTACTCCACCGGGGAGACCGGTCGGGTGGGCTCACCCAAGCGGCGCGAGATCGGGCACGGCGCGCTGGCCGAGCGGGCCCTGATGCCGGTGCTGCCCAGCCGCGAGGAGTTTCCCTACGCCATCCGCCAAGTCTCCGAGGCGCTGAGTTCCAACGGCTCCACGTCGATGGGCTCGGTCTGCGCGTCCACGATGTCGCTGCTCAACGCCGGCGTGCCGCTCAAGGCGCCGGTGGCAGGTATCGCCATGGGTCTGGTCTCCGGAGAGATAGACGGCCAGCAGGCATTCGTCGCGCTGACCGACATCCTGGGCGCCGAGGACGCTTTCGGCGACATGGACTTCAAGGTGGCCGGCACCGAGGACTTCGTCACCGCGCTGCAGTTGGACACCAAGCTCGACGGCATCCCGTCCGAGGTCCTCGCGGCGGCATTGGCGCAGGCCCGGGACGCCCGGCTGACCATCCTCGGAGTGATGGCCCAGGCCATCGCCGGACCGGACGAGATGAGCCCGCACGCCCCGCGGGTCACCGCAATCAAGATCCCGATCGACAAGATCGGTGAGGTGATCGGCCCGAAGGGCAAGATGATCAATTCGATCACCGAGGAGACCGGGGCGGACATCTCCATCGAGGACGACGGCACGATCTATGTCGGCGCCAACGACGGGTTGTCCGCCGAGGCCGCCATCGGCCGGATCAACGCGATCGCCAACCCGCAACTGCCCAAGGTCGGCGAACGGTTTCTGGGCACCGTGGTCAAGACCGCTGCCTTCGGTGCCTTCGTCTCGCTGGTTCCGGGCAAGGACGGCTTGGTGCACATCTCCAAGCTGGGCAACGGCAAGCGCATCGGCAAGGTCGAGGATGTGGTGAAGGTCGGCGACAAGCTGCGCGTCGAGGTGGCCGACATCGACAACCGGGGCAAGATCAGTCTGGTGCCGGTCGCCGAGGACGAGACCGTCGCCGCCCCGGCCGTGGCCCCGGTCTTCGAGGCACCGGCCGGCACGTGACCCCGCGGCAGGACACCGACGGCGCAACGCTTCGGCGTAGCGTGCTGCCCAGCGGATTGCGAGTGGTCACCCAGCAGCTTCCCGGGTCGCATTCCGCTGCTGTCGGCATGTGGGTGGCGGTGGGTTCGCGCGACGAGCCCACCGCGGTAGCCGGTGCGGCGCATTACCTGGAGCACCTGCTGTTCAAGGGCACCACGCGGCGCTCCGCGGCGCAGATCGCCGAGGAGATCGATGCGGTGGGCGGTGAGCTGAACGCGTTCACCGACAAAGAGCACACCTGTTACTACGCGCATGTGCTGGACTCCGATCTCGAGCTGGCCATCGACCTGGTGTGCGACGTGCTCGGTGACGCGTTGCTCGACCCGTCCGACGTGGACCTCGAGCGGGGAGTGGTGCTCGAGGAGATCGCAATGCGCGACGACGACCCGGAGGACTTGGCGCACGACGAGTTCTGCGCCGCGTTGCTCGGATCGCATCCACTGGGTCGCCCGATCCTGGGCACCGAAGAGTCGATCACCGGGATGACCCGGGAGGCGCTGCACCGCTTCTACCGGCGGTGCTACACGCCGGAGCGGATGGTGCTGGCGGTGGCCGGCAACGTCACCCACTGCGCGGTTCTGGCTGCGCTGCAGGACAGTTTCGGGCACCATCTGACCGGTTGCGCGCAGCCGGTGGCTCCCCGTCGCGGTCAGGCCAGGATCACCGGCAGGCGGGCGCTCACGGTGTGCAACGACCATTCCGAGCAGGCCCACTTCCTGCTGGGGGTCCGGGCCGTGGACCGGCATGACCACCGGCGCCCGGTGCTCGGTGTGCTCAACGCCGCTTTGGGCGGCGGGATGAGCTCTCGGCTGTTCCAGCAAGTTCGTGAGCAGCGTGGGCTGGCGTACTCGGTGTACTCCTCGACAGCCTGCTACGCCGACACCGGCACCCTGTCGATCTATGCCGGCTGCTCTCCGCAGCGGCTGGGTGAGGTGGCGGCCGTGGTGGGTGACGTGCTGGCCGCAGTGGCCCGTGACGGCCTGACCGACGCCGAGCTGACCCGCGGTAAGGGGCAGTTACGCGGTGGGCTGGTGCTGGGCCTGGAGGATCCGGGTTCCTGGATGACCCGGATCGGCAAGGCCGAGCTGCACCACGGTGCGCACCGCACTCTCATCGAGGAGCTGGAGCAGATCAACGCGGTGACCACCGACCAGGTAACCGGGCTCGCCGGTGAGCTGCTGTGTCAGCCGGCCACCGCCGCCGTGGTCGGCCCCTACCAGCGTGCCGAGGATGTGCCCGGCGCGGTCGCGGCGTTGGTCGCATGAGCCGGGCGCAACGCGCGGCGGACGACCCGATCCGGGTAGGGGTGCTCGGGGCACGCGGCCGGATGGGCACCGAGGTGTGCAAGGCGGTGGACGCTGCCGGGGACATGGAGCTGGTGGCAATGGTCGATGCGGGCGACTGGATGTTCAACGTCGCCGACGCCGGCGCGGAGGTCGTCGTCGACTTCACCCACCCCGATGTGGTCATGGACAGCGTGCGGTTCTGCGTGGACCAGGGCATCCATGCCGTGGTGGGCACCACGGGCTTCGACGAGACCCGGCTGGCCCGGATCCGCGAATGGCTCGTGCCCAAGCCCGATCTGGGGGTGCTGATCGCCGCGAACTTCGCCATCGGGGCGATCCTGTCGATGCGTTTCGCTGCGATGGCCGCCCGGTTCTACGAATCAGTCGAGGTCGTGGAGTTGCACCACCCGGGTAAGGCCGATGCGCCGTCCGGCACCGCCGCTCGCACCGCAGCGCTCATCGCGGCCGCCCGGGCCGACACCGGCCGGGGACCGTCACCGGATGCCACCACCCAGTCCCTGCCCGGAGCCCGGGGCGCCGACGTCGACGGGGTGCGGGTGCATGCAGTGCGGCTGGCCGGGTTGGTCGCCCACCAGGAGGTGTTGCTGGGTAACGGCGGGGAGACGCTGACGATCCGGCACGACACCCTGGACCGTTCGGCCTTCATGCCCGGCGTGCTGCTCGCTGTCCGCGCCGTACCCACCCACCCCGGCCTCACCATCGGCCTAGACCCCTTCCTCAACCTGTAGCCGCTTCCTGACCGCCATTCGGAGCCGAATAGCGGTTCTGTGGGCCTCCCTGACCGCCATTCGGAGCCGAATTGCGGTCAGCGGCGTTCTAGCGCGGCGCGGACTGTGCGGATCATGCGGTGTGGGGTGTTGAGGAGCTGGGCGGTCACGAAGACGATCTCCCAACCAGCGGCTTGTACTCGGTTGAGCCGATCCCGGTCTCGGTTGAGCGCCCACAGCTCGCCGTCTCGCCAAGAACCGTCGTACTCCACCGCGACCTTGCGCTCGGGGAAGGCCAGATCGGCCCGGGCCAGCCGGCCGCTCGAGTCCTCAATCCAGTACTGCGGCTCGGGGTGCAGGCCGTCCAGCGCGAACCAGACCCGGACCCGCGACTCCGGCCGGGACTCGGCCCGCGGGTCGGCCAGCGCCACGGCGCGCCGGGCCGCCACGATGCCCTTGCCCGAGCGTTTCTCGACCATCGCCGCGACCTGTGACGATTCCACCAGACCCGCTCGCAGCACAGCGTCGAGGTCAGCGACAGCGTCCGGCAGTGGCTGGTCCAGCAGCAGATCGAGAGTCGTCCGCAGCGGAGTCGCAACGGCGATCTCAGACCACGGCGTGCACTCGTCGGCTCGGACGAGAGTCCGCCGCACGCCAGCCCGGCGCGCCGGGCGATGCGGGTGCGGTCGGGGACCACGACGTGAACGCAATCCTGAGCACGGGCCAGCTGCACCCCCCAGAGGTTGGCCGCTGACCTACCGGTGATCACCGTTTCAGGTGGCAGTGCCAGCGCCGCAGCCGCGCAACGCAGCTCGTGAGTGATCGGCTCGCTCGCATGTGCGTACACGCCCTGGAACTGGCGCCGCACCCCTGGTCCCCGCAGCTGGCTACGGGTCAGCGCGCCCGCGAGCACGGCGTCGGTGCCCTTGAAAACCGGCGCCGGCTCACGCAGTGTGATCTTCCTTGTCATGGTCTGCACTGTGCCGCCAAGCGCCCAATCCTTCAAACGCCCATCCACAGGAAGGCCAATTTATCCACAAGCTCCGCTCTCAGTAACCGCAATTCGGCTCCGAATGGCGGTCAGGGAGGCCCACAGAACCGCTATTCGGCTCCGAATGGCGGTCAGGGTCAGGGAATGCGCAGGGGGCCGGTGAGGCGGAGCTCGCGTAGGGGGCGGCCGGCGGCGTCCAGGGTACGGATGGTGCCGTCGGGGTTCCAGCCTGCGCGGCGGTAGAAGTTCAGTGTGGCCGGGTTCTCGGCGGGTACCCAGACGATCCCCCGGGTGGCGCCGGCATCGCGCAATGCCGCTGTGGCTGAGGCGAGCAGCCGGCCGCCATGGCCGCGCCGGCCCCACCTGGGCTCCACCAGCAGGGTGCTCACCAGGATGGTCTGGGCTGCATCAAGGGGCAGCCCGCCATCGGCGGCGGCCACCTCGTCCTCGGGCGCTGGACCGGCTACCACGAAGCCGACCGGGTGGTCACCCTCCGTGGCGATCAGCACGGTGGCCCCGCCGACGATGGTGTCGGCCCATGCCTGCTGCACCTGTGGCGCGTCCAGTCCATCAAGGGCACCCGGCGGTAACAGCTCGGAGTAGGCGGCCCGCCAGATCGCGCGATGCAGCGCGGCGAGCACGGCAGCATCCGCTGGCGTCGCGGCGCTCACCTGGGCCAGTGCCATGCCGTCACGGTATCGAGATCGGTCGGCGCCGGATTGTCGGTGCCTGCTGGCAGCATTGGTGACCGTGCAGACGATCGAACCGGCCGCCGCCCGCCGCACCGCCCTGGCCGCGCAGGGTTTCGCCGACCTTCGCCCCACCGGCCCGGTGACCCGCCGGCACCTGCTGCGGGTGCTGAGCCGGATCCGGCTGCTGCAGCTGGACTTGGTGAACGTGCTGGCCCGGGCGCACTACCTGCCGGTGTTCAGCCGGCTGGGTCCGTATCCGAAGGACCTGCTCGACGGTGCAGCGTGGGCGTCCACGGTCCGCCGTCCTCGCCTGCTGGTGGAGTACTGGGCGCATGAGGCGAGCCTGATTCCGGTGCCGAATTGGCCGCTGCTGCACTCGGGAGCCAAGAAGCCGGGCTGGTGGCAGGGGTACGGGAGATTGGCCGATCGGACTGTAGCCGGCAGGCGGTAGCCGAGCTGGTGGAGGCAGGGGAGCTGGAACCGGTGATGGTCCGAGGCTGGCGGGCCGTGGCCTACCGGCATCGCGATGCCGGCACGCCGGGGCGGGTCACCGGCGTGCCGGCTGCTGTGCCCGTTCGATCCGTTGATCTGGGACCGGGCCCGTGTTCCCGTTTCTGTTGGACGGGCAGCTGGTCGCCCGGGTCGATGTGAAGGCCGACCGGGCAGCCGGGGTGTTGCGGGTGCCGGGTGCGTTCGCCGAGCCCGGCATGGCGGACCCCTCGCGGGTGGTTGCCGAGCTGCTCAGGGCGCTGCGGGAGATGGCTCAGTGGTTGGAGCTGGACGGGATCATGATGGGATCGCGGGGTGATCTGGTCGCGGCTCTCGCCGGCGCAGCCGCGAACAGGCCCGGTAGTGGCTCGGTCAACAGGGTGCCGCGGTGACCAGCGCGTCGCCCGATCCGGTCCGGGCCCGGACTCGCAGCCCGACGTCGCCCTCGGCGGGAGGTCCGCCCACCGGTAGGTCGCTGCGGGCCTGCCCGCAGCCGGAGCTGACGTCCAGCTCGGCCCGGACACCGGCGTGGATCCCCACCCGCAGCTGGCCCGAACCGGTGGTGAGCTCGAGACCGCCGGCCGTGGCGTCGGCCACGGTGAGGTCACCGCTGCCGGTACGCGCGCTCATGTCGTGCGCGACGGTGCCCAGCCGCACGTCGCCGGAACCGGTCCGTACTGTGGCGCCACCGCCTGAAGCGCCGACGGAGGTCACCTCGACCTCTCCGGAGCCGGTCTGCACCCGCAGCCGGCCCAGCACCGATCCCAGCCGGACATCACCCGAGCCGGTCCGGATGTCGGTCAAGCCGGTGCACTCGTGGGCGCGGAACTGCCCCGAGCCGGTGGTGGCGTCCAGCCGATCAGCCACGCCGTCGATGGTGATGTCCGCCGAGCCGCTGCGGGCGGTGATCGACGAGCCGGACGGGGCGCTGATCTGGATTGTCAGTGGCACGGTGCGCAGCGGGAGGTCTCGCGGGCTGCGCACGATCAGCCGCGACCCGGTGAAATCGATCATTGTTCGGTATACCGCCTCGGCTGCCAGTTCGCCAGGTGGGGCACCTCCGGCCTGCTCGCCCAGCCAGCCCAGCAGTCCGGCGATCCCGGTGGTCCATGGCGGCCGGCTGGCCGGGTCAGCGCGGACCTGCACGGCCACCCCCGGTGCACTGCTGTTCTCCAGCTGGATCTCCAGCCGCCCGCTGTCCAGGTCGACCGAGACGTCGACCGGCCCCGTGCACTCGAAACTCCGGACCATCGGCACGCTGGTGTCGTCGTGCTCCACAATTTCCTCCTCAGCGAGATATAGAGGATCCGGCTCAGCCCTGAACCCAGCCCTGGACCCGATTGCGCCCGCGGCGGTCATCCCGGGTCCACCGCGCTTCGTTCCACGGCTCCCCCCGCAGCGCACCCGCAACAGCCTGCGAGACCCAGGTGTTGAGCGAGACACCCTGCTCGGCAGCGGCGCGCTCCGCTTGGTCCTTGACCTGGTCGATCAGCCTCAGGGTCATCCGCCTGATGTCGCCGCCGGCGTCGCCGAAGGGAGCTGCGCCGGGTTCATGGGGCGGCGGGGTCTCGGCACGGGGTCGGGCCTGCGGCTCGGCCGGCGAGCTCACCGCGATCCGCACGTCCCGGCCGTCGAGCCGCACCTCCACCACCTGATCGTCCAACGCCGCGGTGACCTCCGCGGCGAGATCGGACAGTGCATTCATGATCGCCAGACGGCCCGCCGGCTCCAGTGCGACGGCCAGCACGGCCGCCGTGCGCCGGGTCTGCTCGTCGCCGGCCGACGCCGCGGCGGTGAGATCCTCGCGCAGCTGGCTGAGATAAGGTGTCAAGTCCATGACGTCAACTATGACGTCAGATATGACGTCAGTCAAGGTGCTACTGGTGTCGCAGTAGGCTGCGGGCGCCCGCAGCTGGGCCTGGGTGAGAGGAGCGCTACGCCGTGAGCCAACCTGACGGACCCACTAATGTCACCGCAGCTGTCGGGTTGCGAGTTCAGTTGGTCGCCAAGACCGAGTTCTTCCCGCCGTCCGATGTGCCATGGTCCGCCGACGCCGATGGCGGGCAGGCCCTCGCCGAGTTCGCCGGCCGGGCCTGCTACCAGTCCTGGGGCAAACCCAACCCGGCGACCGCCACCAATGCCAGCTACCTGCGACACATCCTCGAAGTCGGTCACCTGTCGGTGCTCGAGCACGGCACGGTCAGCTTTTACCTCACCGGGGTCTCCAGGTCGTTGACCCACGAGCTGATCCGGCATCGGCACCTGTCCTACTCTCAGCTGTCCCAGCGTTATGTTCCCGAGCGGGCCGCTGCCATGGTCGAGCCGCAGGTCATCGCCGACGACCCCGAGCTGCACGAGCGGTTCCAGGTGGCGGTCCGGGCCGGCCAGCAGGCATACAACGACCTGCTGGCCGGGCTGGAGCAGCACTTCGCCGATGAGCCCAACGCCACGCAGCGCCGCAAGCAAGCCCGTCAGGCGGCTCGTTCGGTGCTGCCCAACGCCACCGAGACCAGGATCGTGGTCACCGGCAACTACCGGGCCTGGCGGCACTTCATCGCCATGCGTGCCACCGAGCACGCCGACGTGGAGATTCGCGCCTTGGCCGTGGAGTGCCTGCGCCAGCTGCACACGGTCGCCCCCAACGCGTTCAACGACTTCGAGATCTCTGCCCTGCCCGACGGTACGGAGATCGCCTCCAGCCCGTTCGTGGCAGAGGGCTGACACCTCCGGACCCGGGTAGGGTGGTGCGAATGGAAAAGATCAGTGTGGCGGCCGGCGAGCGGCACGAGCTGTGCGATCTGCTGGCTCAGCTGGGCCCGGACGCGCCGACGCTGTGCGCGGGTTGGACGACCCGGGATCTTGCGGCACACCTGGTGCTCCGGGAGACTCGACCGGATGCCGCCGGCGGCATCCTGCTGTCGCCGCTGGCCGGCCACACCGCTCGTGTGCAGCACCGCATCGCCCAACGACTCTGGCCGGAACTCATTGATCTGGTTCGGGGCGGGCCGCCGTGGTGGTCGCCATGGAGTCTGCCCGGTGTGGGTGAACCGGCCAATGTTCTGGAGTTCTTCGTTCACCATGAGGACGTGCGCCGGGCTCAGGTGGGCTGGGAACCGCGACCGGCCGATGTGCGCCGCTCCCGAGCGCTGTGGGGACGGCTCCGGATGGCTCGGATGTTGTACCGCAACTCGCCGGTCGGGGTTGTCCTGCGTTTGCCGGACGGATCTGAGCGCACTGCCCGGCGCGGGGCACGCTCGGTCACCGTGGTCGGTCCCGCTGAGGAGCTGGCGCTGCATGCCTTCGGCCGCGACCAGGCGATCGTCGACATCGAAGGCGGCCAAGTGGATGTAGTCGCCCTGCAGAGCAGCCCGCGAGGGGTGTAGGGCACTGATTCACCTGGGCGGGCGAGGGTTTCTGGGGCCGACCGGTAACGTCGGCGCACATGAGTACTGCCCCGACCTCGACGTCCGGCCGTCCCTTCGGTCGGGTGCTCACCGCCATGGTCACGCCCTTCACCGCCCAAGGACAGCTGGATCTCGACACCGCGCAGAAGCTGGCCCACCAGCTGGTGGAGCGGGGGTGCGACGGGCTGGTGATCAACGGCACCACGGGTGAGTCGCCGACCACCACGGATACCGAGAAAGCGGACCTGGTGCGTGCGGTGGTGCAGGCGGTGGGGCACCGTGCGACGGTGGTGGCCGGTGCCGGAACTTACGACACCGCGCACAGCGTGCAGCTGGCCCGGCGGGCGGAGCAGGCCGGCGCGCATGGCCTGCTGGTGGTGACCCCATACTATTCGCGTCCGCCGCAGCGCGGGCTGGTCGCGCACTTCACCGCGGTCGCCGACGCCACAGACCTGCCGGTGATGCTCTACGACATCCCGTCGCGCTCGTTGGTGCCGATCGCCCTCGAGACCATCTACCAACTCGCCGAGCATCCGCGGATCGTCGCGGTCAAGGAGGCCAAGGGTGACTTCGGAGCGGGTGCCGAGGTGATCGCGACCACTGATCTGGCCTACTACTGTGGCGACGACGTGCTCAACCTGCCGTGGTTGTCGGTGGGTGCGGTGGGTGTCGTCAGCGTGATCGGTCATGTGGTGGCCGATCGGCTACGCGAGATGATCAATGCTTTCGAGGCGGGCGAGGTGCACACCGCACGGGGCCTGCACGCCGGCACGTTGGCGCTGATCCGGACGTTCTCCCTGGTCGGTGGGGTCGCCTTCGGGAAGGCGGCACTGCGCCTGACCGGGTTCGACGTCGGTGAACCGCGGCTACCGCAGGTCACCGCTGCGCCCGACCAGGTCGCCGCAATCGCTGCCGCGCTGGTCGAAGCCGGGGTCGTGGCATGAGCGTGCCCGGGGTGCCCAACACCGCTCCACCGCCGTTGGTCAGCGGCGGTCTGCGTACCGTCGCTCTCGGTGGCATCGGGGAGATCGGCCGCAACATGACCGTCTTCGAGCACGCCGGGGCGCTGCTCGTGGTGGATTGCGGCGTGTTGTTTCCCGAGGATGACGCGCCTGGGGTCGACTTGATCCTGCCCGACTTCCGGGCGATCGAGGGCCGGCTGGACGACATTGAGGCATTGGTCCTCACCCACGGCCACGAGGACCATATCGGGGCTGTCCCTTTCCTGCTCCGGTTACGGCCCGATCTACCGGTGGTGGGCTCGGAGTTCACCCTCGCGTTGGTCGCCGAGAAGTGCCGCGAGCACCACCAGAAGCCGCAGCTGGTGCAGGTCAAGGAAGGGGACCGGCACCGCTGCGGGCCGTTCGACTGCGAGTTCTTCGCGGTCAACCACTCCATCCCGGACGCGCTGGCGGTGGCCATCCGCACCGCCGCCGGGCTGGTGCTGCACACCGGCGACGTCAAGCTCGACCAGCTACCACTGGATGGGCGGCTGACCGACCTCGCCGGCTTCTCCCGGCTCGGCGACGAGGGCGTGGACCTGCTGCTGATCGATTCCACCAACGCCGAGGTGCCCGGCTTCGTCACCCCGGAACGTGACATCGGCCCGGTGCTGGACTCGGTGATCGGCAAGGCCACCCAGCGGGTCATCGTGGCCTGCTTCGCCAGCCACGTGCACCGCGTGCAGCAGGTGCTCGACGTCGCGGCCGGGCACAACCGCAAGGTGGCGTTGGTGGGCAGGTCGATGGTGCGCAACATGGGCGTCGCGGTCGATCTCGGGCTGCTCCGGGTGCCGCCGGGTCTGTTCGTGGACCTTGATGAGGCGCTGGCGATGCCCGAGCACCGGGTGCTGTTCGTCTCCACCGGCTCGCAGGGTGAGCCGCTGTCGGCGTTGTCCCGGATGGCCCGCGGCGAGCACCGGCAGATCCGGATCCGTTCCGGCGACACCGTCGTGCTGGCCAGCTCACTCATCCCCGGCAACGAGACCGCGGTGTTCCGGGTGGTCAACGGGCTGACCAGGCTGGGCGCCGCGGTGGTGCACCAGGGCACCGCCAAGGTGCATGTGTCCGGGCATGCGCCGGCCGGGGAGTTGCTGTTCCTGTACAACGCGATCCGTCCCTCCAACGTCATGCCGGTGCACGGCGAGTGGCGGCACCTGCGAGCCAATGCTGCGCTCGCGGTCCGTACCGGGGTGTCACCGGAACGGGTGGTGATCGCCGAGGACGGTGTGGTCGTGGATCTGGTGGACGGCCGTGCGGACATCGTCGGCCGAGTCGAGGTGGGGCAGGTCTACGTGGACGGGCTGTCGGTCGGCGACGTGGGGGAGTCGACGTTGTCCGACCGGCTGGTTCTCGGCGAGGGCGGGTTCATCGCGATCACCGTGATGGTGGTGTCGGCCACCGGCCGGGCGGTGGCCCCGCCGACGATCTCGGGCCGGGGGTTCTCCGACGATCCCAAGGCCCTCGACGGGGTCGTGCCGCTGGTGGAGATGGAGCTGGCCCGCACCGAGGCGGAGGGCATCACCGACACCCACCGGATCGCCCAAGCGGTCCGGCGGGTGGTGGGCAAATGGGTGGCCGACACCTACCGCCGCCGGCCCATGATCGTGCCCACCGTGCTGCCCGTCGGCTAGCCCGGTTGCTCTTCAAGTGCCGCCAACCCCCGGGTTGGCGGCACTTGAAGAGCAACCAACCCCCGGCACGGCTGCTCTTTTCGGCTACCAACCGAGCCGCGGACCGGCGGCTCACCGGTCCAGGATGTGCCGTAGCGCGGCCTCCAGCTCCGGTGGGTGGCTGTGCTCTGTCGACCGCCAGGCGATGAACCGATCGGGGCGGATGAGCACCGCGTCGGAGTCGGTGACGTGGTAGCGGGTGGTCCAGGTGCCGGTGGGGTCGGCCACGCCGGCAGCGCCGATCTGGTGGGTGTCCAGCCGGATGCCGAGCCGCCGGGAGACCTCATCGGCGGTCTGGCACCAGTGCCGGCCACGGCTGCCGGTGAGGAGCACGAAGGAATCCCCGAAGAGATCGATCGTGGAGATCGGCACATCGTCGCGAACCAGCCGAACATGCGGCGCGCGGGAACCCGGGCGGCCGGTGGGGGCACTCGGGTCCTCCAGCAGGGATCCGTCATCGCCGGGCTCGCTGACGATGGCGCCGGTCGGGTAGCGGTAGCCGAGGAACAGGGTGGCATCGTCGATGGGCGCGGCCTCGCTGCCGTCGGCGAGGTGGGTCGCCATCCGCGTGACGAGATTGGCGTACTGCTGCTCGACGAACAGCTCCGTGACGGGGCGGCGTTCGGCGTCGTGGCTGTCCAGCAGCCCCGGACCGGCCGTGCCCGTGACCACCATGGCGAGCTTCCAGGCGAGGTAGAAGCCGTCCATGATGGCGGTGTTGCCGCCCTGCCCGCCGGTGGGCGGCATGACGTGCGCGGCGTCGCCGATGAGGTGGATACGGCCCAGGGTGAACCGGTCGGCGACGTGCGCGGCGAACTCCGTCTGGTCGGAGTGCCGGATCCGCACCGGCAGGTCCGGCATGCCCACCCCGGCGCGGATCTGTTCGGCGGCGCGCTCGACGGTGAAGTCAGCGGGACTCTCGCCGTGCTCGGGGTGGTACTCGACGGCGAGGACGTAGCGGCCCGGATGGTCCGTGGTGACGAATACGCCGTTACCGCCGTGCAGAGCGGGGTTTTGCAGGTAGTACAGGGTGAGGGTGCGGTGGTCGATGAGATGGCCCAGGTCGGCCTCGAAGACCCAGGTCAGGTAATGGTTGAGGGAGCCGCGCCCGTGTGTGCCGATGCCCAGGGCGGCCCGGATGGGGCTGCGGTGGCCGTCCGCAGCGATCAGGTAGCCGGTGCGGACCGCCTCGACCTGCCCGGTGGTGGTGTCGCGCAGGGTTGCGGTGACGCCGCCGGCGTCGTGGGTGAACGTCTCCAGGCGGGTGGCGAACCGCAGCTGTGCCCCGAGCTCGGTGGCCCGCTCGGCAAGGATCGGTTCCATCCGCTCCTGGCTGGCCATGGCGAAGCCGGCTGGCGACAGATGGGCGAGATCCGGGGTGTCCTCGACGAGGGTGTGCAGGGTCCGCCCGACGATGCTCTCGGCGATGGTGATACGCAGCCGCGCGCCCCCGGCCGGTCCGGCGGCCCTGGCCCGGTCGGCGATGCCGGCTATCCGCAGCGCTTCCATGGTCTGGGGTGACTGGCCTCGCGCCTTCGGGTGGATCGATGTGGTGCGATGTTGCTCCACGAGCAAGGCGGGCACACCGTGGTGGGCGAGGAACAGGACCGCCGACATACCGGCCAAGCCGCCACCGACGATCAGCACGGGGACATGTTGTGCAGGCACGATCACTCCTGGTAAAACAGTGTTCGCTACAACGAACGACATTCGAACAGGGAACGCTGTTCACGTCAAGTACGATGTTCGACGGAGGTGGCCGATGGCCGTGCCGACCCCACCCTGGCAGCGCCCGGTCCGGTCCGCGCCGGACCGCCCACCGCTGAGCCGGCGGCGCATCGTCGACCAGGCACTCGCCCTGCTCGCCGACGACGGGCTCGACGGGGTGAGCATGCGGCGGGTCGCCCAAGCGCTCGGCACCGGACCAGCTTCGCTGTACGCGCACCTGCGCAACAAAGAGGAGCTGCACCAGCTCATGCTGGATCAGCTGATCGGTGAGGTCACCGTGCCCGAGCCCGACCCGGGACGCTGGCGCGAGCAGCTCACAGAGCTGATGCGCTCGATGGTCCAGGTGATGACCGAGCATCCGGGCAGTGCCCAGCTGGCCATCGCCACCAGCGTCCCGACTGGACCCCACGCGCTGCGTGTCCTGGAAGGGATGTTGGCCATCCTGCGGTCGGGCGGGCTGGCCGACCGGGCGATAGCCCTCGCCGGTGACCTCATCGCCACTGTCACCTCGGCACTGGCTCTCGAGGGGGGTACCTGGGCCGGCGCTGCCGCCGATCCCGCGGCCGTCCAGGAGCGGATCCACCAGATCCGCGACTACTTCGCCACACTGCCCCCAGCCAGGTTCCCGCACATCGTCGCGCTCGCCGGGCCCCTGACCGAGGGCGGGGTCGAGGAACGCCTCGAGTTCGGGTTCGAAGTCCTCGTAGCCGGGTTGGAACGACTCTCGGACCGGAGGTGACCGATCAGCCGCTGCGGCGTGTCGCAGCGGTGGCGGCACCCCCTCCAGGCGACCATGGCCTTGCAGCATGACACGGCTTCAGGGGAGGGACGACCACGAAGACGATGAACCGGCGGTCGCAGAGTTCTCGAAGCAGGGGCGTGGCCGGCAAGCCTCGCTCCCGGCCCACCGCGCCGCGCCCGGTCCGGCGTCCCACGGCACGTCGGGGTCCCCGCCGCGGCCGGATCCTGAGCCGGAGCCTGGCCGCCGTGTGGTCCCTGCTGGCCCGCAGCGCCGGTGGGCTGGTCAGGGCGTTGGGCCGGACCCGCGAGCTCGAGCCCGCGCACCGCCGTGACGGCTTGGCGCTCGGCTTGGTGGCGCTGGCCGTGGTCACCGCCGCCGCAGTGTGGTGGACTGCCGGGGGACCGGTCGGCGCTGGTGTGCAGAGCATCTTGCGGGCCTTGATCGGTACCGCGTCGCTGGGGCTACCGCTGGTGTTCGCCGGGGTCGCGGTGGCCCTGATGCGGACCGAGGCCGATCCGACCGCCCGGCCTCGTCGCACTGTCGGGACCCTGCTGCTGGCCTTGGGGATGCTGGGCCTGTGGCATCTGGCCGGTGGTGCACCCACTGACGCAGTGGGCCGGGCCCAGGCTGCGGGTGCCATCGGGTTCCTCGTCGCCGATCCGTTGGTCAGCGGGTTCACCGTCTGGGTGGCAGCACCGTTGTTGGCGTTGCTGGCCGGCTACGGGCTGCTCGTCCTGACCGGAACCGCGGTCCGTGCCGTGCCCGGCCTGGTCCGCCGGCTGTGGCGAGCAACACCGGATCAGGACCCCGAGAGCACCGCTGATGCCGCCCCCGACAACTCAGCGGCCGACCTCGCTGCCATCCGGCTGCGTCGCCCCTCCCGGCGCCGCCAGGCCACCCAGACCCACCCTGACCAGGATGCCGCTACGGCGGCGCCAGCTGTGCCGGAGACACCGGCCGGGTCCGAGAAACCGGCGGTCGCCGGGCCGGTCGAGGACAAGCCCGACGCCGGCATGTCCGCGCACCGGGCGGTCGAGGGTGACTACCGGCTGCCCCCGTCCGACTTGCTGCTCCAGGGTGACCCGCCCAAGGCCCGCAGCAAGGTCAACGATGTGATGATCGAGGCGATCAACGGGGTGCTCGACCAGTTCTCGGTGGACGCCGCCGTCACCGGCTTCACCCGAGGTCCTACCGTCACCCGGTACGAGGTGGAGGTGGGGCCGGGGGTGAAGGTGGAGAAGATCACCCAGCTGACCCGCAACATCGCCTATGCGGTGGCTACCGACAACCTGCGGTTGCTGGCGCCCATTCCGGGCAAGTCCGCGGTCGGTATCGAGGTGCCCAACAGCGACCGGGAGATGGTGTTCCTCGGTGACGTGCTGCGCTCGTCGACGTCGCGCCGCGACCGGCACCCCATGGTGATCGGGCTGGGCAAGGACATCGAGGGTCACTTCGTCACCGCGAACCTGACCAAGATGCCGCACCTGCTGGTGGCCGGCTCCACCGGCTCGGGCAAGTCGAGCTTCGTGAACTCGATGCTCGTCTCGCTGCTGGCCCGGGCCACCCCCGACGAGGTCCGGATGATCCTCATCGACCCGAAGATGGTGGAGCTGACCCCCTACGAGGGCATCCCGCACCTGATCACCCCGATCATCACCCAGCCGAAGAAAGCGGCTGCGGCGCTGGCCTGGCTGGTCGACGAGATGGAACAGCGCTACCAGGACATGCAGGCCAGCCGGGTACGCCACGTCGACGACTTCAACGCGAAGGTGCGCAGCGGCGAGATCGTCGCGCCGCCGGGCTCGCAGCGGGAGTACCGCCCCTACCCGTACATCATGGCGATCGTCGACGAGCTGGCCGACCTGATGATGACCGCCCCGCGGGACGTCGAGGACGCCGTCGTGCGGATCACCCAGAAGGCTCGGGCCGCCGGGATCCATCTCGTGCTGGCCACTCAGCGGCCCAGCGTCGACGTGGTCACCGGGCTGATCAAGACCAATGTGCCGTCCCGGCTGGCCTTCGCGACCTCCTCGCTGATCGACAGCCGGGTGATCCTGGACCAGCCCGGCGCGGAGAAGCTGATCGGCATGGGCGACGGGCTCTACCTGCCGATGGGCGCCGCCAAGCCGGTGCGCATCCAGGGTGCCTACGTCGGGGACGACGAGATCGCCAAGGTCGTCAGCTACGCCAGGGAGCAGGCCACCCCGGACTACACCGACGGGGTCACCACCGCCAAAGCGAGCGAGCAGCGGGAGGTCGATCCGGATATCGGTGACGATCTCGACGTGTTGCTGCAGGCCGCGGAGCTCGTGGTGACCAGCCAGTTCGGTTCCACGTCCATGCTGCAGCGCAAGCTACGGGTCGGCTTCGCCAAGGCGGGCCGGCTGATGGATCTGCTGGAAAGCCGGGGCGTGGTCGGCCCCTCGGAGGGATCCAAGGCCCGGGACGTGCTGGCCAAGCCCGAGGAGCTCGACGGGTTGCTGTACTCGCTACGCGGTGGCGATCCCGGCGCCGGTGATCCGGATTGACCCGGTCACAACTTCAGCAGCATGCGGGTGTTGCCCAGGGTGTTTGGCTTGGCGTAGGGCAGGTCGAGGAACTCCGCGACGCCCTCATCGGGTGAGCGGCGCATCTCGTCGTAGACCTCCGCAGTCACCGGGGTCCCGTCGATGACCTGGAACCCATGGCGGGCGAAGAAGCACTCCTCGAAGGTCAACACGAAGACGCGGCGCAGCCCCAGCGCCCGCCCGTGCTCGATGAGCTGCGTGACCAGCGCGTGTCCCACCCCTTGGCCCACGGCGTCCGGGTGCACGGCCACCGTGCGGATCTCGGCCAAGTCCTCCCAGAGCACGTGCAGCGCACCGCAACCCAGTACCGAACCATTCCGCTCGGCCACCCAGAACTCTTGGACGCCCTCATAGAGCGTCACGAGCTGCTTGGCCAGCAACACCACCCCGGCGTAGCGGTCCACCAACTCCTTGATCCGACGCACATCCCCGACTCGCGCCCGACGCACGATGATCGCAGAGGGCACCCGGCAAACTTATCGGTGAGGCATGAACCCATGGGCGGGGGTCTCCAGAGTCGACCCGCCAGCAGCTCGTGCACACGTCGGGCTGGATCGTCGTGAACTCGACGTCAGCGACCTTTCTGCGACTGCCAATGTGGCTACTGTCGAGTTCGCGCCACACACATGCGCCAGGATCGGTTGGTTTCCCCTGGACCAGCTCCCGCACAACACCGTGCCCTACAGCCGCGCCGGCATCGAGCTGTACCGCCGAGGTGAGCCTTTCGGCCTTCAGGGCTGGCCACACCCCGCTGAGGCGGCGTTGGCTCCCTGATACGTACCCCACCGCTCCCGCGAGGCGGCGACTCCATGAGATGTCTTAACACGTTTCAAGGAACGATGGCAGGCCGGTCGTGTGAGGTCGAGCCCATCGCGCAGATGATCGGTGGGTGCATCGAACTGACTCCATCAACTCGTCAAACGCTGGCGTATGCAAAGCCCAGCTCTCCCAGGTAGCTGCGCAGCCCCCTCGCCACCTCGAGCGGGGTGTCCACCCACTCAGCGCCTCGCGCGCCGCCCGCGCCTCGGCGGGAGTATCTCCCCAGTGCCGATCTCGAGCAGCCAGCGCATCCTACGTGCTCGGCACTTCTCCACCTGCACTGATCGGTAGGGTATGTGCAGAATGTCGTGGACCACGTCGGCAGGACCAGGAGGTTTGCGGGTGAGTGAGTGGACGATCGGGGACCGGATCCGTGAGCTGCGCCGCTCGGTCTATACCCAGGTTGACCTGGCGGTGGCCGCTGATGTCAGTGTGGACGTCATTCGCAAGCTGGAGCAGCGACGGCGGCGGACGGCGTCGATCGGGACGTTGCAGCGCATCGCCCGTGCGCTGGATGTGGATGTCGCCGAACTGCTGGGCCGCTCGCGGCCGGTGCCCTCCGGTGAGGGGGAACAGGCGCGGGTCTGGGTCATTCGTGATGCACTGACCAGCGTGGATGATCTGCTGGGTGAGCTCGATGATGTCGATGCTCCCGATCTGACCGAGCTGGGCCGCTCGCTGACCTATGGCTGGGGTGCCTTCTGGTCTGGCCGGTATGGGCTGCTGTCGTCGATGCTGCCCCGGCTGCTGGCTGAGGCTCAGGCTGCGGTGCACGGGGCCGCCGCGGGTCGCCGCGCTGAGGCGGCGGTCGACCTTGCCGCGCAAGTCCACCAGCTCGCTGCGGGCACGCTGATCCGCTTGGACGCGGCCGATCTCGGGCACGTCGCGGCCCGGGAGGCATTACGGCTGGCGGCTCGCGGAGCGGATCCACTGCGGGATGCCGCCATCCGTAACACGCTGGGCCACGTGTTGACCCGCCAGGGGCGGTTCCTCGACGCCGAGCGGGTCGCGGTGGCTGCTGCCGAGACGGTCCTCCCCAACGGTATGGCCAGCACGGCGCAGTTGACTGTGTGCGGGGGGCTGCTGGTGCGTGGTGCAAGTGCCGCCGCCCGGCAGGGCCGAACCGGTGTGGCCACCGAGCTGCTGGGCGAGGCCACCGCTGTCGCCGAGCGCACCGGAGCCGACCGCACCGACTACGAGGTGTCATTCGGGCCGGGCAACGTCATCCTGCAGTCCACCGATGTCGCCATGGTCGCCGAGGACTACGACGACGCCGCGAAGATCGCCCGGCGGATGCCTCGTGACGCGGCGCTGCCGTTGATCTCTCGATCCCGGCACCTGGCAGACGTCGCCCACGCGCAGGTACGCCTGGGGCGGTATCAAGTCGCCGAATCCGTGTTGCTGACCATGGAACAAGGCGCCCCGGACTGGTCCGCGCACCATCGACTGCCGCGGATGCTCGTCGGTGAACTACTCAGCCGCGGGCGCCCGTCAGTCCGGTTACGGGAGCTTTCCCAGCGTCTGCACGTCACCACCGGCGCCCGACACCGCGAGTAACCACTGTCAGTGCCACCACCAGGTTGGATGACCTGCGCAGCGAGGTCAGCCGCCTGGCCCCCGGTTGACCTGCGCCAGCGGTGGAAGCTGGACCTGACGGGCCCAGCAACTGAGTGAACTCCACACCGAGTGCTCGGCGATACGCGCCAGCGTGGCGATTGAAGCCGTGTGCCGGCGCCCCTGCTCCAATTTGCGGATTACGTCGACGCTGACGTCGGCCGCTGCCGCCAGATCGTTTTGCGTGAAGATGCCTCGACGAAGCTCGCGAATGCGGTCTCCGATCGTCAGCTCGGTCACTGCACATCCAACGATGTGAGACCCTGCGGCTAGTCCACGCCAACGGTAAAGGCGCGCGCAGGCACAGAACCGGCCATGAAGGTAGGGCAGCGCGCCCTACCCGGGGCCCGCCACCCTGGCCCAGGGTAAGGCCCATGATCGTTGACGTGCGGACCGCCGCTGCCCGCACCAGAACTGCGCCGGTTCACTGCCACCACGCACAGACGCGGCTCGGGCAGGCAGTAGGAGACCAGTTGCCTGCTGGGGTGGAAACGCTGCTCGTCGATGTGGTGGCCGATGGATTTACGCTGTATTGCTGCGGCCCCAAAGCGGCGCCCAACGCTCTGGTGGCCAGCTACGAGTGGCATGACTACGTCGATCTGCTCACCATCCGGGATTTCGACCGGATCACCACCGCTCGGGTGCCGGCGCCGGGCCGCAAGGTGGATCTCTTCGCTCCCCGGTTTGTGGTCTGGGCCTACGAGGGCCCGCCGCGGCAGGCGCTGCAGGCCCTGCACAATCTGGTGCACCCGAAGCATCCCGACGCCCCCGCCGTCGAGTACTCGGCACCCGCAGGCTTACACGTTCCCCGCACCCAGCAACGCCCGATGACGATCCAACTGCCCGCACCACACCGGGCCGGAATGCGGGCCGCCCGGCTGGCCACCGCGATGACCAACCATGGTGGTCACGGTGTACACAGCGCAGCCCCGTCCTGGTGTCACGATCACTCGATGCTCTGACACAGACATGCGCCTCCTACCGTTTCGCCTGCCGGTAGGACAGGGTCTGGGATTTACCACAGAATTCTGTATTTGGGTAGATAGGAGACGGGTCATGGATCTCGAATATCCAGGTCCGGATCCGGTGCGCTGGCACCTCTTACGAAACATCTCCCAACCGGGCATGTCGATGACGAAGGCAGCGCTTCCGTCGGCTGGCAGGCGTGTTCTTGTCGCCGGTGCGGCGGGTTTCCTCGGATCTCATCTGTGCGAGCGTTTGGTCGGGTTCGGCGCTGTCGTCGTGGGAGTTGACAACCTGTGTACCGGGCGCCTGGTGAATCTGGCGTGCCTGGACGGCCATCCGCGGTTCGAGCTGCGGTTACAGGATGTCACGAAAGCGGTGGAGCTGGTGGGTGACGTCGACTGGATCTTCCATCTGGCCTCTCCGGCGTCCCCGCGGGACTACCTGCGCCTGCCGGTTGAGACCCTGAGTGTTGGGGCGATCGGAACGTCCAACCTGTTGAAGCTGGCAGCCGAGAAGGGTTCACGGTTTGTGCTGGCCTCCACCTCGGAGGTCTATGGAGACCCTGCCGAGCATCCGCAGCGGGAGTCGTACAACGGGAACGTCAACCCGGTTGGACCGCGCAGTGTCTACGACGAAGCGAAACGCTTCGCGGAGGCGCTCACGGCGGCATACCGCCGGGAGCGGCGCGCTGACGGCGCTATTGTGCGGATCTTCAACACCTACGGGCCGAGAATGCGGCCGGACGACGGCCGGGCGGTTCCGCAGTTTATCCGTCAGGCCCGAGACGGCCTGCCGCTGACGGTTGCCGGCGACGGCAGCCAGACCCGGTCGCTGTGTTTCTTCTCGGACCTGGTCGACGGTCTCCTCGCGGTGGCGGCTCATGACACTGCGGGGCCGGTGAATCTCGGCAATCCCCAGGAGATCTCGATGCTGTCGCTGGCTCGGACGATTCGCAAGATGTGCGGATCAACATCTTCGATCGAATTCGTGGCCAGACCTGTGGATGATCCTGCTCGTCGTCGCCCCGACGTCTCGATGGCGAGGTGCGTGCTCGGCTGGTCGCCCCGCGTCAACCTCGGTGACGGCCTTCGGAGAACGATCGCCGCGATGGAGCCTCGGCCGAGTTCCGCAGCAATGGCCAGTGCCGGGCTGGTGGTGAGGCCATGACCGATCCAAGCCTGGCCACGATCGTCACCGGTGTTGATGACGGCTACGTGACCCCTCTCCGTGTGCTGATCCAGTCACTGGCTTCGTCACACGGTACGGCGGTCACCCGGCTTGAGATGGTGGTCCTGCACGTATCTCTGGCGCCCGAGAAGCGAGATCAACTCACGGTGGATGCGGCGCGGGTGGGGTTGTCGTTGGAGTTCCGGGTGGTCTGCCCAACCGAGCACGCGTTTCCGGTCTCGGGCTGGGTGAGTGATGCCGTCTACTTGAGGTTGGCGATGGGTGAGGCGTTACCCGAGGCATCTCGGGCGCTGTATCTCGACAGTGACACGATCGTCCTTCGGGATCTCCGCCCCCTACTCGCTCGGCGGCTGAACGGAGCACCTCTCGCGGCGGTACGCGATCCGCAGAATCCCGTTCTCAAGCTTGGGATCGCGTTGCCCGGCTGGAATGAGCTCGGTCTGCCGGGCGACCGCGAGTACTTCAACAGTGGTGTGATGCTGATGGACCTCGATGCCTGTAGGCGACGCAGGATCTTCGAGCGGGCTCGCGATTTCCTGTTTGATCATCCGGAGAGTGTCCGGTTCTGGGACCAGGACGCGCTGAACTGGTCGGTGGGCGAGAGCTGGCACCGGCTGGAGCGGGGATGGAACACCTTCGCGCTGACGCCGCTGATCGAGCGCGGCCACTTCATCCACTACGCCGAGTCCGTCATGCCCCTCGCTGAGCTCATCGCCGACGAGGCGACGGCGGCCGTCCTGCATTTCGCAGGTCCGGACAAGCCGTGGCGGGCCGGCTATCCGCCTGGCCCGGTGCTCGACCTCTACCGTCGCTACCAACGCACGATCACGGAAAGGGCGGCCTGCGATGGCCCATCCCCGAACGGTTAGCCGCACCAGAACGCGGCGGTGGTGACACCGGGCGCAGGTCTGGACCGCTGTCGGTGTGGCCGGGAGGCAGTTGATCGGCCTGGTGCAGCTGCGACAGACCCTGACGTGGGTCGATCAACCGCAGCGTGATCTTCAGCCGAATGAGGTCGACGGTATCGCCATCCACTTCGTCGTCCCAGTCCTGTGGGAGCAAGCACATGTTTCCGCGACCGTGTCATGGTTCGCTCGCTTGCTGCGGCGCCTGCCCTGCTCAAGCCTGTCCATGGCCACCACGGCGCGGGAAGACCGTGAGCGCGATCATGTTCTCGACATAGTGGTGGCGGCCGGTGCCGATCCAGCCGTGCTCGCTCGCATCCCTCAGCTGTCCTCAGCGGTACAAGCGGCTCTCGTCTCGGCTGCCAGGCCGGATTACTCCATCAACAGATCAACAGCGGCAGTGGTGCTGAACCGTTTTCCCAGCACCGCCGAGGTCGTGGCGGCCGAACTCGCGCAATCCAGCTATGTAGGTCTCAGTATCCGGCATGTGCACTACGAAGGCGATGGCAGGAAGGCTGCCCAGGTCAACCATGCGGTAGCGGAACTGCCCAAGCGCTCAGAAGTGGGCTACGTAGCGGTGTACGACGTGGACTCCTGTCCCAGTCCGGCGCTGATCGAGCGAACACTGGAGTTCGCCGCGCATCAGCGAGCCATCACGGGTGAATGGCCAGCCGTGCTCCAGCAATCGGCGCGGTTCACAACGTCGGGAACACACCCGCAGGGCTGGCAGCGGGCGGTGTGCCGCGGCGCGGCTCCAAACACTGTGGACGTTGCGCCGGGAGATCCCCTCGTTCCGGCGGTACGCCTACGCGGGCCGCGGTAGCGCAACCTGTGCCGGCATGGCAGTGGTGGTGCGTGGTCTTGCGCAAACGGTCGGGCACGGCCTGCTGGTGCGTGTCGAGGTGTTCCGTGACTCGGGTGGGTTCCCCGTCTACACCGTGCTCGACGACTTTCCCTTCGGCTATCGGCTGTCCGTCGATGGGATCAACGTGCAGCCAGTGCCGTACACGACGCGGGCGCCTGCTCCTGAGGGGGTGCGCGAGCTGATCGCCCAAGGGCAGCGGTGGTTCCACAACTACCTGGATTACCCCCGCTGCGCGCAGAACGCGCAAGCGCAGGGCCACGGGACCCGGTGGACCAGGTTCGTCGGGTTGGCCGTCGGCGGGCACCGCGGCGCCACGTGGCTGCTCCGAAGTCCAGGGATGGCGGCCAGCCTCGGGTTGCTCGTCGGGCGTGCGCCGTGGCCAGCGCGGATGGCGGCAGCGGTGTCTGTCGGGGCTGGTGTCGTCGTCCCGGTGTGGATGCTGGCGCGTGCGGAGGGCAGGACGCTGTCGGTGTCACAGCTGGGTCACGAGGCCGGGGAGTTGGTCCTCGCCAATCTGCTCAGCAGCGCCGGGCCCGTGGCGGCGATCGTCGAGCGTGTCCGAGCCGGAGCGCCGGGTGGCGCGCTGTCCCCTAAGACCGGCTTTCGTACCGCGCAACCGGAAGCGGTGACCATATGATCATCGGCATTGAGGGGGTGAGCTGCACCGGGAAGACAACACTGGCCGTGGCGATTGCAGAGCGCATCGACCGGTCTCTGGTCATCCCGTGCTACTTCCATAGCGTCGCGGATCCCAGCAAGCTCCCACCCCCGGCCGCCGAGAACGAGCGGGCTCAGCTTGCCGGGCTGCGAGCATTTCTCGATGTTGAAGAAGCGCGGCGGGATCAAGCGCTGGCTGGGTGCGCTGACGGACGGACCGTCATTCTCGACCGCACCGTCGACACGCTCCTTGCGCACACCCGAGCAGTCGGCCGGTTGCAGGGATTCGACGTCGATGAGACCGCGCGCCAGATCACCCGCCAGCGCCGCGTCGCCGTGCCGGACGTGACGCTCCTGCTCACCGCCCGTTTCGCGGTCCTTCGTGCCCGGGCCTTGCGCCGGCCGGGCATGCCGGAGATTTTCTACGACGCCCGGTTCACGGCCACCTTCTTGGAACATTTCCGCGACCCGATCAGTCGCGCGTGCATCACGCTCGACGGGGAGCAGCCAGCGTTACTGGACAATGCACTGGACGTGCTTCAGCGGGCCGCGTCGAGGACGGTCTGGACGTCATCGACAGGGGCGCTGGCATGAGGGCGGCGATCGTCGGTTGCGGTGCGGTCGCCTCGCGCTGGCTACGAGCGTTTGCCGCAGACGGGCGGGTGGCTCCCGCGGTTCTCGTGGATCCCGATCACGAGGCGGCGGCACGGCTCGCTCGGAAGCACAGCCTCGACATTCCCGCCGTACCCGCGTTCACCGACGCGCTGGCCGAGCGCGTCATCGACGTCGTCGTCAACCTCACCCCACCGGAGAGGCACGCTGAGGTCTCGGCCGGGGCTCTGGACGCCGGCGCCCACGTGCTCTCGGAGAAGCCCCTTGCTACGTCTCTCGACGACGCGATCGGTCTGGTTGATCTAGCGACGAGTCGGCGCAGACTGCTGTGTGTCATGCAGAACAGGGGTGCCGACGCACGGTTCGTCGCATTCACCGATCGCGTGCGAAATGACAACCACGGGTCGCTTCTCGTCACCGCAGACATCCTGGTCGAGCTTCCCGTACCCGGTTTCCGTTCGAGGCAACGACTCGTGGCCACACTCGACCTCGCGGTTCATGCATTCGATCAGATTCGCCGAATCATCCCGGCGTGCCCACTCACCGTCGATGCCCGCGAGGCCCCACTCGACTTTCTCGATGCACACTGTGCCATGACCATGATCGCCGTCGCGTTCACCGACGGGTCGATCTTCAGCTACCGAGGCGGGTATACAGCCGGCCCCGGTGAACGTCTCTCCGCCAATGGCAGCTGGACGATCCGGGGGCGGAACGTGCTGGCAACGTGGAACGGAGACCGCACCGCTGTGGTCACCACCGAAGGCCAACCCACCCCGGAGCATCTGACTCTCCCGGACGCTGCGCCCAACTACCTGACCTGCATCAGCGAGATGATCGAGGCAGTCGCCGGCGCCACCGACCCGCCAGGCCCCGCCGTGGGAAACCTCGGCTCCATCGCTCTTCTCGACGCCGCGATCACGTCCGCGACAACCGGCCGGCCCGCCGTAGTACGCGAGCTACCCCGCGTACTTCAGGAGTTCTGAGCCCGGATGGCGTCCCCGCCCAGTTGCATGTACCTGGACATTCCGGGGCTCACTGTGCGACTGGCTCTCGCGGGAATCGCCCTCCGGTCCTCAGACATCACCGAGATCGGGCGAGGAGCGGACAATGCGGTATTCGTCGCCTACCGCGACGACGACGTGCCCGTGGTCATCAAGGTCCGCACCACTACTCGCCGAGCCCGATACGCGACCGCCGCGTGGGCCTCTCACCAACTGCAAGCGGTCCGGGTGGCAGCGCCGGAACACATCTGGCATGACGACGACATCTACGTCGAGTCACGGGTCATCGGTACGCCGGTCGACATCGCGGCGGACGAATCCACCCGCGAACTGGCTGCCATCGAGTCTGGACGAGTTCTCCGGGCAGTTCACTCCCTACCGGTCGTGGGGTTCGGCCGGCTCGACCCCACCGGCCGGGCACCGCACGTGACCCTGGCAGCGTGGCTGACTGGTCAGCAGCGTCCACCGCCCCCGGTACCCCCTGGTAGTCGGGCGTCGCTCGGTACCCGAGCCGCCACGGCACTTCGCGAGCTGGCCCCAAGCCTGCGACCCCGCCCGCCGTGCCTGCTGCACGGTGACTGGGTCGCACGGCACGTTCTCACCCGCGGGGGACGGGTGGTGGGCGTCATCGATCTCGAGAGCGTGCGCGGCGGCGACCCGATGGCTGACCTGGCCGGATGGTCGCTGCAAGAACCGGCCGACTTGACCGAGGCCCTGTTCGTCGGCTACCGGCTCGACCGCCTCAACGAGGACACCTGCCTTCGCCTGGTGCTGCACAGGATCCGAATCGGCCTGGCCCTCACCCGTTACCACCTCGCCACCGGCGGCCGGAATCGTGCCCGGCTGCACGCCGGGCAGATCGAAGCCGACCTGAACGACCTCGACGCCGGACACCTCCGCCCAGCCCCGCGGATCGCGCCACCACGAAGTCAACAACACCCCACGACGTAAGGAGACACGCCCGTGACCGTGATCCACGCAGGCGCCCGCGAACGGCTCGACGCCAGTAACCGACCTACCGGATGCCCGGCCTCCTCCGCTGGCATGTTCGTGATCCGCGCTGACGGCACAGCGCGTTTCGACCGCCACTTCCACGACTTCGACGAGTTCTGGTTCGTGGCCGCCGGACGCGGGACCGTCAGCGTCGCAGGCGTCCACCACACTCTCGCCGATGCAGCCAAGCATCCGATCCTTGTCGTCCCGCCGAGCACGGGCTCGTGATGATGCCGCCCGCCCAGTCCAACCCGAGCGGCTCGATCGTGACGGAACCCTTCCCGCGCGGCATCCGGTACGGACCTGCCGAACGGGAAGCAGTATTGGCCCTGATGGACACCGAACGCCTGTCCGAGACCGGCCGCGGCCCAGCCACCAGCGCGCTTGAAGACGCGTACGCAGATTTCGTTGGCACCCGCCACGCTCTGTCCTTCAATTCCGGTACCGCCTCCCTCCACGCCGCGCTGCACGCGGTCGAGGTGGGGCCCGAGCGCGGCGTGGCCGCCGCGCCCATGACCTGGATCTCCGCATTGACCGCGATCTTCCAAGCAGGCAGCTACCCGGTGTTCTGCGACGTCGAACCCGACTCGCCCAACATCTCCCCGGAATCCGCCGCTGCCGTCGCGGCTGAGTGCGCGGCAGTTCTGGCCACCCACGCCTGGGGTATCCCCGCACGAGTGGACGAGCTGACTCGGGACTGTGATCTTCCCCTTGTCGAGGACTGCTCGCACGCACACGGGGCTGTGCACGCCGGCCGACCGGTCGGGTCATGGGGCACTGCGGGGTGCTTCAGCCTCCAGGAGAGCAAGGCGGTGTCCGGCGGAGAAGGCGGCGTTCTCACCACCTCCGACCGGGCCGTCTATGAGCGGGCTCTCACACTCGGACACCACCCCCACAGGCTCGAAACCGAACTGGCTGACCCTGATCTGACAGCACTCGCCGGGTCAGGAGCGTCGTACAAGTTCCGAATCCCGGCTCTCGCGGCCGTGATCGCCTACGAACAACTGCGCGGATTGCCAACACGAAACGCCGACGCGGAAGCGAACTGGCGCACCCTCCACGAGGTCATCACGTGCTCGGAACTGCCCATCCAGTTCCCGCGGATCGCACCTGGATCGGTGCGAGGTTGGTACGGAACACCACTGGTCGTGACCGACACGGTCCAGGATCCGGCGGCGCTGTTCGCGGAGTGCGCCGCCCGAGGAATCCCACTGCGGGCACTGTACCCCGACTGGCTGGCGAGCCCGCTCCTGCAGCGGCCCGATCTGCTGGCAAGGTTCTGGCCACACATCACATCGACGGATTACCGACCGCCCGATCCGGAATCGTTCACTGCTTACCAGCAGCTACGCAGACAAATGCTCATCGTCAAGATCCCCGACGTGCCCGCACCGGATTACATGGAACAGGTCGGCGACGCTCTCGCCGCCGCACTCACCAGGACCACCGCCACCGTATAGCTCCCGCCCGTCCCACTCTGGAGGATCAATCATGACGACGTGTTGGGCGGCCGTGTCCAGACACCCCGATCGACCGCCCACGATCGAGGAGATCGTCCTGCGGCAGCCACGTCCTGGCGAGATCCTCGTTCGGACCGCCCGCGCCGGGATCTGCGGTACGGATCTCCACTTCGCGGCAGGCATGTTTCCTTATCCCTTCCCCGCTGTCCTCGGCCACGAGGCCAGCGGGGTCGTCGAGACCATCGGCGATGGCGTCCGTGACGTCCAGCCCGGCGATCGGGTCATCGTCTGCGATCAGACGTTCTGCGGGCGCTGCGCGGCCTGCATAGCCGGCGCGATGGTGTATTGCACCGACACGGGCCCGAAGCAGCGGCGACGCGATCGCATCCAACTGAACGGCAAGCCGATCCGCCAATACCTCGGGGTCTCTGCCTTCGCCGAGATGATGCTCGTCGACGAGCACGCGGTGATCCCCGTTCCCCATGAACTGTCGTTCGATGCGGCGGCGCTCCTGGCCTGCTGCCTCACCACCGGGATGGCGACCGTCCTCAACATCGCTCGCCCGGCGGCGGGATCGTCGATCGCCATCTTCGGGTGCGGTGGTGTCGGTCTCGGAGCGGTCCAGGCAGCTCGCCTCAGCGGTGCGGCACGAATCATCGCGATCGACCTGAAGGACCATCGTCTCGCCACCGCAATCCAACTCGGCGCCACGGACACGATCAACGCCGCATGCGATGACCCCATCGAGGCTGTTCTAGCCCGCGCACACGGCGGCGTGCACCGAGCCATCGAAGCAGTCGGGCTCCCAGAGACCGCCGCTGCGGCCTTCGCCGTCCTCGCCCCGAGCGGTCACGCCACCGTACTCGGGATGCTGCCACCCGACACCGACGTTGTCCTCCCGGGTCGCTTGCTGCGGCAAGGACGGACAATCGGCGGCGCGGTCATGGGCAACGTCAGGACTCGGCTTGATATCCCCCGCTACGTCGACCTGGTCGTCACCGGGCAGCTGCGGGCGGATGAACTGGCCACCTCGCACCACCCGCTCGACAAGATCGAGACAGCCCTCCATGAAGCCCGGATACGGCGCGGTGTCCGAGCCATGATTACGTTCTAGCGGCCCGTGGTGAACGCCGCACGCACCTCGTCGAGTCGCTCGGTCCACCAGGTGAGAAACCGCGACGCCGACAGGAACAGGTGATCGCAGGAATAATCACCGCGATCGTAGTGGAACTCAAGGTGCCAGTAGTCGCACATGCGTTTCCACCATAACCGGTCGATGGCATCGAGAAGATCATCGTCCGTGATGGTCACGGATCGGCGGTAGCCCGCCACGAATGCGGAGACCCGACCCAGGTCCAACCAGCCCTCGGTGTGACCGAACAACAGCGTGGCCGAGCGGGCCACCTCCTCGCCGAACGGCCGGACCTTGATGCGATCCCAGTCGATCACCGCTGCAAGCTCGCCGTGTCGCCATATCACGTTGAGATGCTGATAGTCCCCATGCGTCCAACCAAACGGCCCAGCCGGCACATCACTCGACGGCCGCAGGTGCTCGTATTTCTCGAGCAGGACTCTGCGGTGATCCAGGAACTCGACAGTGGCCCGATCGAATGACGAGTTCAGACGCTCACGACCGATATGCGACAAGAAGCGCTCGGCGTTCTCCGTCGCCCGTTGCGGATCAGCCACACGGGCTGTGGGCCGCGCCGATGCGTGTGGCAGGTCTGGTCCGCCGAGCACGTTCAAGCCTTCGTGAAACCGACCCAGACTTGCGCCGAGTACGGCGGCCTGCTCACGGCTGAGATCGACACCACGCGGGTGCCCACCAGAAAGCCAGGGAATCACACAATAGGCGTTGCCTCCCACTTCCAGAACATGGTCACCAGCCGCCGTCGACACCGGAATACACACCGGGTGGTCCAGCTCGGCCAGCTGGACCATCACCCGCAGATTGCGGCGCGCGGCATCGACACCGACATCACTGATCCGCTTGAGCGCGTACACCCCCGAAACCGTCCTTATCTGCCAATTCTGATTCATCAGTCCGGCGGCGAGGAAGTTCACCTCGAGGATCGAACCAAGACCGAAACCATCACCAATAGCCCGAAGATCATCCGAAGATGCGTGAGTACCGGCGGCGAGCGCAAGATCCATCAGCTGATCTGTCACCACGGCAAGCTACTCACCGACAGTGATCGCCTGCGTGCGACCCGCCGACCGTCCACAGATCGGCCGTCGCAACATCTGGGTGCCGGCCAAACGATCGTGTGCCGGCACTG
The DNA here is from genome assembly GCA_050700055.1 of Pseudonocardiaceae bacterium. Lineage (GTDB taxonomy): Bacteria > Actinomycetota > Actinomycetes > Mycobacteriales > Pseudonocardiaceae. Next base: position 21,672 of record JBOHGE010000017.1, on the reverse strand, counting down.
CTCAGGCGCGCATCGAGCACCAGCTCACGGGGAAACCAGGCGGTGTCGGCGCGAAACACCGGACCCAGCAATCTTCTTCCTGACCTTCATCCCCGTCGCTGTGGGTCTTGCTCTCCCACTCCTTGGGGTTGTTCTCTTTCGACTCGATCAGTGGCCGGCCGGTGTCGTCGACGTGTGGAAACGCTACCGGTTCAAGCGCAACCACGTCGCCAAGTACCTGGGTGCGAGTATCCATACCACCCAACGTGGCGGCGGCCATGCATAGCACCACCAACCTCGCCTGGCCGATCACGCCGTTCGGCGCTGGACAGCGCCCGTTCGGCAAGGCCCGCCCGATGATGGCGACGGTGGCCGTCGGCTGGGCCGACGACGTACCCGGACCCGGATGGGCCTGCACGGTCTACCTGAACACCGACAGCACCCGCACCCTGTCCCTGGATGGTCAACACCTCAACTTCGGATTCGAGGTGCTGACCAGCGGCGAGCCGGAACAGCCCGCCGTGCTGGCGCAACGGTTGGATGACATCCTCGTGGCCTGCCGCCGCCAGGCCACGATCCTCGTCGGGCATGATCTCGCCCCGGACCTGGCCCGGCTCGGCACTGTCGTCACAGAGCGCAGGCTGCCCGGAGTCGACGCGGTCCGCCGGCAGTGGGCCGACCCGCGCGACCAAGGGCCGCGGCCTGGCCCAGATGTTCGACACGGCCCGCGACCTCGGCCTGCCTGGAGTGAGTGACCTGGCCGTGGCCTGCGAGCGCGCCGATCTCGAAGCCGCCACGGTCGCCGAACCGGTCGGCACCACGGTCGCCGAGACGGTCCAGCAGGCGATCACTCGCACCCTGGCCATCGGGCTGGTCGCGGCCCGCTCGACCGGCAAGTACGACTGGACCACGCTGGTGGACCTCGACCAGCTCGTCACCGACGCGGCCCGGATCATCTGGCCGATCTCGGTGACCGCCCGCTCGATCACACCGTCGGCTGACCTGCCCCCGGTGGTCGCCCGACAGCAGGATGACCGGGCCACCTCCGGACAGGAGCTGACATGATCGTCACCAGCAACCTCTCCGGCAAGCGCGACCGGGCACCTCACCGCCTCGCCGGGACGATGCTGTGGGCCTCGATCGACGTTGAGTGGACGAAGAACTACCGGATCAAGAACGGCAACCGGCCCTTCTGCTATTCCGTGGTCTACGTCGCGGTACCCGACTCCAGCAGCCCCGTCGATCTCGACGAACTCCCCTTCTCCTACACCAGCGTCTACCTCGAAGATCCCGACGAGACCGACGCGCTGCTCGCGTCGGCCGACGAGGCGGTGGCCACGGCGTTCCGCTACGCCGACCGGGTCACCGGCCATCAGTTCACCAGCGACCTCGGCGTCTTGGCCAATGCCACTGTCGGCACGCTGCCCGCCGTAGCCGGCGCACGGCAGAGCTGGCTGGAGCGCCGCGACCACAACCTGACCGACCGGCGCGTCATCGATACCCGCTATGACACCGACCATGTCTTGGCCGGCGAGTCCCGTCGCCTGGTCGACGTGTGCACCGAGCTCGGGCTCGACGTCACCCAGCCCGAGCTGCGCGGCACCTCCATGACCGCCCTGCACCGCGCCTGGCTCACCACAGGCACCCCCGAGACCCGCGAGCGCGTCAGCGTGCTCAACCTGCGTCACAGCCTGTCCACCGCCCTGGTCGCCCTGCGCGCCACCAACCGCGGCCAGTGGACCGGCACCCTCAACGTCAACCGCCTGTTCGCCACCGGACTTGACGGCGCCTTCGGCTGGCTCGACCACCCCACCTTCACCGACCTGCTGTGAGAGGATTCACGCCGATCCGCGACTGCGCCGTCATCGCAATCGACGGCACCCACGCCTCGGGCAAGACCACCCTCATCCACGCCCTCACCGCCCACTACCGACGCCACGGCGTCAACGTGGCCGCGATGGGCGAACCGGCACGATCCAGCCCGTTCGTGGAAGAGATCGTCATCCACCAGCTAAGCGGGCGTTGGGGTGGCGGCCACCCCCGGACGTGCCATCACCGTCACCCACGAACGTCTGTTAACCGCGCCAGTCCAACCAAGACGCATCCGAGCCGGGCGTGGCGTTCGACACTGCAGCGGGCACTGCGCGATCTGCTCACGGCGGAGCGGGTATCGGGGTGCTCAGGAGGTTTTCAGGAGCCGCCAGCAGCACCTCGCCGGCTCGGTGCAGGGCTTCGAGCTCGGGGGTGAAGCCGGAGGCGCTGACCAGCAGCAATCGGGTGTCGGGCGAGGCTTTGCCCTGCCGGTCCAGCAGGTCTCGGATCCGGCGCAACCGATCCAGCCCAGCTGCGCTCATCGGCTGACGCTGGTGTTTCACCTCGCCGAGCAGTACCACCGGCGCGACGGTGCCGGGGATCCCGAGCCCGACGATGTCGATCTCGTGACTGCTCCGCTGCGCGGCGTCGGTCAGTACCGCCGATCCGACGCGGCTCATCCCGGCTGGCACGAGTTCGGCCGCGTGGTCGGTAGCCCAGTCCCGGGCGAGCTGCTCTAGGTGCGGTCCGAGAACCCGCGACCGCCAGACCGGCTCCGCATCCCGCCACACCTCCCGCGCCCTGCCCTGCTCTAGGCGAGCCCAGTCGCGGCGCATGACGGCAGCGTAAAGCCGTAGCAGCGGATCGGTGATCTGCCAGTTCGGGCGCTTGGCGCGCAGCGCGTCCTCCCGTCGTGCCACCAGGTGCATGTCGGCCAGCACAGACAGCGGGTGTGCGACGGTAGCCGCGTCGCGGCCGAGCCGCCCGGCGATGGCTCCGCTCGTGGTGTCTCCGCCGGCTATCGCGGCGAGCACCGACAGCAGGACCGCCTTGTCCCGGACTCTCGGCTCGTCGTCGAGGAGATGGCGTGCCTCATGCAGCAGCGGCCGGGTGGGGTTCAGCGGCCCGCGGATCATCCAGGCGTCGAAGTCGTCGGCATCGGCAGGGACGTCTCCGGCCAGCATGTCGACGTAATAGCCGGGTACGCCACCGCAGACCGCGTGCACGGCGATCGCGAGCCGCGCATCGCCGGCAAGCCCGGCGAACCGGGCCGCGTCGGGAAAACTGAACGGCCCTACGGCGAGCTCACTCGACGCCCGCCCGCGCAGCGGCGCCTGGCCAGCGAGCAGTGCCGGCATCACCGTCATCGCGGAACCGCAGAGGATCAGACGACACCGCGGACCACGACCGCGCCTGGCATCGAGCGCGCGCTGCAGCCGTGATGGCAGTCCGACCGCGCCGGCCACCAGATAAGGGAACTCGTCGAGTACCACCGGGACCGGTGCATCGCCGCCCAGCGCGAGCAGCGCGTCGACGGCCTGCTCCCAATCGGTGAACGCGGGGGCGACCGGCAGGCCCAGCTGCCGGGCATAGGTCTGTCCCAGATCACGCAGCTGATCGGACTCGGTGCCCTCTATGGCCTGGTGGTACATCCCGCCCGAGATCTCGCACAGCGTGCGCAGCAGGATCGACTTGCCGTGCCGTCGCCTGCCGTGCACCACAGCTAGCCGCGGACCGGGTTCGGGGGTCGACGCGAACTGGGTGAGTGCCCGCCACTCGTGCTCCCGCCCGAACAGGCCGGATGGCTTGATCCACTACATCCGAAGATACTACATCATGATTTACTAAATCGTATCTCAGGCTTATGTCGGCTCGGCCGAACGTAGCGCGCTCGCCGCTGAATCACTCCGGAAGTCGGTGCAGCTGATAATGGCGAGTGGCCAGCTACCCTGAGCCGGTGCCGTCCCCATCGAAGTCCCCGCGCGCTGCGCTGCTCACCCTCGGCTGCGCCCGTAATGAGGTCGATTCCGAGGAGCTCGCCGGCCGGCTGACCGAGGACGGTTGGGAACTGGTGGACGCCGACGCCGGTGCGGCCGACGTGGTGGTGGTCAACACCTGCGGTTTCGTCGCTGCGGCCAAGAAGGACTCCATCGACACCCTGCTGGCCGCCGCGGACACCGGCGCCAAGGTGGTCGCAGTGGGTTGCCTGGCCGAGCGTTACGGCACCGAGCTGAAGCAGAGCCTGCCCGAGGCCGACGCGGTACTGGGTTTCGACGCCTACCCGGAGCTGGGTGGCCGGCTGCGGGACGTGCTCGCCGGCCGGTTGGTACCCGCGCACCAGCCGGTGGACCGCCGCACTTTGCTCCCGAGCACCCCGGCGTCTCGGCCCGCGGCACTCGCCGAAGGTCCCGCGCTGCCCGGGCACGGCTGGGGCCCCCGGGTACCGCGCCGCCGGCTGGACGACTCCCCGGTCGCCCCGCTGAAGATCGCGTCCGGTTGTGACCGGCGGTGTGCGTTCTGCGCCATCCCCACCTTCCGCGGAGCCTTCGTCTCGCGCCCGATCGACGAAGTGGCGGCCGAGGCGGCCTGGCTGGCCGGCACCGGCGTTCGCGAGCTGGTGCTGGTCAGCGAGAACTCCACGTCGTACGGCAAGGACCTGGGCCGACCCGGCGCGCTGGAGGAGCTACTGCGCCGGTTGGCCGCCGTGGCCGGAATCCTGCGCACCCGGGTCTCCTACCTGCAGCCGGCCGAGACCCGCCCCTCGCTGGTCGCTGCGATCACCGGCACGCCGGGGGTGGCGGACTACTTCGACCTGTCCTTCCAGCACGCCAGCGAGCCGGTGCTGCGGCGGATGCGCCGGTTCGGCTCGCGCGAGTCGTTCCTGGCGCTGCTGGACCAGATCCGGTGCCACGCTCCCGCGGCCGGGGTGCGCAGCAATGTGATCGTCGGCTTCCCGGGGGAGACCGAGGCCGATGTCGCTGAGCTGGAGCGTTTTCTCACCGAGGCACGGCTGGACGCGGTGGGCGTGTTCGGCTACTCCGACGAGGACGGCACCGAGGCCGCCGGCTTGCCCGGGCAGCACGACGAGCACACCGTCGCCGAGCGCGTCGGCCGGGTCAGCGGGCTGGTCGAGCAGCTCACCGCGCAGCGTGCCGAGGAACGCATCGGGGACATCGTCGAGGTACTGGTTGAAGACGGCACGGCCGGCGAGGTCGCCGGGCGCGCCGAGCACCAGGCTCCCGAGGTGGATGGGGAGTGCCTGCTCAACGGACCGGCCACCGGCTCGTTCGTGGTCGGTGACCTGGTGCGGTGCCGGGTGGTCGCGGCCCAGGGCGTCGATCTGGTCGTCGAGCCGGTCGAGCTGATCTCCCCGGCTGGCAGCCCACCGTGAGCCCGCCGCCGGCAGCCGACGTCCCGCTGTGGAACCTGGCCAACCTGCTGACCATGTCGCGGCTGGCGCTGGTGCCGGCGTTCCTGCTCGCCTTGTTCACCGCAGACGGCACCGATCCCTGGTGGCGGGTGACCGCTGCCATCGTCTTCGCCGTCGCCTCGATCACCGACCGGCTCGACGGTGACCTGGCCCGGCGTCGCGGGCTGGTCACCGACTTCGGCGCGATCGCTGATCCGATCGCGGACAAGGCGCTGATCGGGGCGGCGCTGGTGGGCATGAGCCTGCTCGGCGAGCTGGACTGGTGGATCACCATTCTGATCGGTGTCCGCGAGCTCGGCGTCACCGTGCTGCGGTTGTGGGTGCTGCGCTACGGGGTGATCCCGGCCAGCCGCGGTGGGAAGATCAAGGCGCTGGCGCAGGTTGTCGCGATCGGGCTCTACGTGCTGCCGTTGCCGCCATCGGCCTACCTGGTGCGCTGGGTGGTGATGGGCATCGCGCTGGTGTTCACTGTGGTTACCGGTATCGACTACGTCATGCGTGCGTTGCGGCTGCGGGCCACCGGTCGCCGGGCGGTTGTGCTGCCATGATCTGCGTTCGCCGACGGCGGACGCCTGGGTAGCCAGTGGGTGAGTACGGTAGGGGCAAGGGAACCGGAGCCGGTATGCCTGGCCGACACCCAGAAAGGAAACACGATGACGCTGCTGCGGGAGGCTATCGGCGAGCGGCTGCGCCGGACGCGAACCTCGCAGCACCGCACGTTGCGCGAGGTGTCCCGGGTCGCCCGGGTGAGCCTGGGTTATCTCTCCGAGGTGGAGCGGGGTCGCAAGGAGGCGTCCAGCGAGCTCCTCTCGTCCATCTGTGATGCACTCGATCTACCGCTGGACGAGCTGCTGCGACGGGTGGCCGACGATCTCGGGCCGGTGTACCTGCCTGCGGTGCCGGACACGGTTCCGGCCGAGCTGGTTGCCGCCTGAGCTGTCCTGCCCCGGCAGACACGACCAGATCAGGGGCAACCCCTAGTTCTCCCTGGGGTCGGTGGAAGCGCTGCCTGACACCTGACACCATGGAGGCAGCACGCGGCTGATGCTGATCGGGTCGGGCCCCTGTCGGGTGGGCTGAAGCCGGGCCGATTCGTCCCAAGGAGGCAGCGCAGGAGATGGCCAACCCGTTCGTGAAGGCATGGAAGTACCTCATGGCCTCGTTCTCGTCGAAGATAGACGAGCACGCTGATCCCAAGGTGCAGATCCAGCAGGCCATCGAGGACGCGCAGCGGCAGCATCAGGCCCTGTCTCAGCAGGCCGCCGCCGTCATCGGTAATCAGCGTCAGCTGGAGATGAGGCTCAACCGGCAGCTCGGTGAGATCGAGAAGTTCCAGTCCTCGGCCCGGCAGGCTCTGCTGCTCGCCGACGAATCGCGGGGCAAAGGTGATGAGGCCAAGGCGCAGCAATACGAGCAGGCCGCGGAGTCTTTCGCCACTCAACTGGTGACCGCGGAGAAGTCCGTGGAGGATCTCAAGACGCTGCACGACCAGTCCTTGCAGGCGGCGGCGCAGGCCAAGCAGGCGGTCGAGCGCAACGCGATGATGCTGCAGGGCAAGCTCGCGGAGCGGACTAAGCTGCTCTCGCAGCTGGAGCAGGCCAAGATGCAGGAGCAGGTCTCCGCTTCGCTGCGGTCGATGTCCGAGCTGGCCGCGCCGGGCAACACACCGTCACTCGACGAGGTCCGGGACAAGATCGAGCGCCGGTACGCCAACGCCATCGGGTCCGCCGAGCTGGCCCAGAACTCCGTGCAGGGTCGGATGCTCGAGGTGCAGCAGTCCACGATGGATATGGCCGGCCGCTCCCGGCTGGATCAGATCCGCGCCTCGATGCGGGGGGCGCCGGTCGCGGGTGAGGTCACCGCCGGCGAGCCGGCAGCACAACCCGCCGCGCCACCGCAGGCGCTGTCCCCGAACAACCAGCCGCAGCCCGGGCAGGGCTGAGCGTCGCCGGGTGATCGTGGAGGGTGCCGTGGGGTGCAGCCCGGATGTGCCGCGGGCTGGCATACCCGACGACGCTGGTTGCCACGTGCTGCACGTCGACATGGACGCCTTCTACGCGTCGGTCGAGGTGCGGGAACGGCCCGGGCTCTCCGGATCGCCGGTCGTGGTGGCGGGCGGCAGCAACCCGGCCGGTGACCGTGGTGTGGTGCTCTCGGCGAGCTACGAGGCCCGGGCATACGGGGTCCGCTCGGCGATGCCGGTGGCACACGCCCGCCGGCTGTGCCCGCACGCGACGTTCGTAGCGCCGTGTTTCCCGCGCTATGCGGAGGTCTCCCGCGGGGTGATGGCGTTGTTCCGCGAGATCACCCCGCTGGTCGAGCCGTTGAGCCTGGATGAGGCATTCCTCGACGTCGGCGGGTCGTTACGCAGGCTGGGAATGAACCCGGCCGGGGTGGGGGAGTGGATCCGCGGGCAGGTTTATGACACCCACCGGGTGACCTGCTCGGTGGGGGTGGCCGGGAGCAAGTTCCTGGCCAAGCTCGCCTCCGGACTGGCCAAACCGGACGGGCTGCTCGTGGTGCCCGTTGCCGGGGTGCTGGAGTTTCTGCACCCGTTGCCGGTGTCGGCGTTGTGGGGGGTGGGCCGGCGTACCGCGCAAGCGCTGCATCGGCTGGGCTGCCACACGGTGGCCGACGTGGCGAGCACTCCGGTGCCCACGCTGCGCCGCGTGCTAGGTGCCGCAGCCGCGCGGCACCTACATGAGCTCGCCAGCGGGCGCGACGAGCGCCGGGTGGTACCTGATGTCCCGGAGAAGTCCGTGGGAGCGGAGGAGACCTTCGCTGATGACGTGGCCGACCGGGCGGTGCTGCGCCGCGAGCTGCTTCGGCTGGTCGAGCGAACAACCGCCACCCTGCGCCACCGTGGCCTGCGCGGGCGGACGATCGCGGTGAAGATCCGTTACCCCGATTTCACCACCATCACCCGGACCCGGACCGTGACCGGTCCGACTGACTCTGCGCAGGAGGTGTTCGCCACGGCCGTCGAGTTGCTGGATGCTCACCTGCCGGGCGGGATGGCGGTGCGGCTGCTGGGCGTGCGGGTGGAACAACTGGTCGGAGGTGCCGCGGCTGAGCAGCTCACCCTCGACGGTGCCAACCCGAACTGGTCGGACGCCGAACGGGCCGCGGACGCCGCTCGGTCGAGGTTCGGCAGCGCGGCAGTGCGGTTGGCTACCCTGTTGGACACCCCGGGGAGGGCCAATCCGGTCGTCCCCTGAAACGAGTGACCGGATCGGCTGGTCGGCGCAGCCGCGGACTCGTATCCTCTACACAGGAGCCCACGGTGGTCACCCGGCTATCCCAGGGGCTACGGTCGGGGTTAGCCACCATGGTTGCGCCATCGAAAGAATCTCGCCGTCGAAGAACCCGGAGTGCCGGAGGAGGAGCGATGCCACTCTCCGAGCACGAGCAGCGTCTGCTCGACCAGATCGAGCGCGCGCTCTATGCAGAGGACCCCAAGTTCGCGTCGAACGTCCGGGGCGCCCGGATGCGCAACCGGTACCACCGCCGCCGGATCCAGGGAATCGCGCTTTTCGTGCTGGGCTTGCTGCTGCTGGTCGCTGGGGTCATGCTCCCGGTCCGTCCGGTGGGAATCCCGGTGATCAGCGTCCTCGGCTTCCTGGTGATGTTCGGCGGGGCCGTCGTCGCGATCTTCTCCCGTCGGGCCGGCGGTGACGGGCGCGGCGGGCCGGCGGGTGGCCAGTCGGCCGCTGGATCAGGCCGCGGCACGCTGGCCCAGCGGATGGAGCAGCGGTTCCGCCGTCGCTTCGAGGAACACTAGCTTCGAGGAACACTAGCTTCGGGGGTATTGGTCACCAGCAGCCGGCGAGGCAGCACCGAGCGGGGTAGCAGCCGGGTGGTCCGGTTCATCGGGGCGCACCGCGCCAAGCTGTCCCGGACGGCGTCGAGGGCATCGCACAGTTCGCGATCGGTTTCCTGTCCCTGATGGGTTCTGTGGCCCAGTGCGCGGTGATAGCGGGCGTGCGGCGCAGCCTTGCTGTACCAGGTTCGCTCCACCGCGCCGACCAGGGTGTGCAACCCGGTTTGTCCAGCCTCGTCCAGAGTGTGCTCGTCGATCAGCCGCTGGGCGGTGGCCCGCACCGTCTCCCCGATCGTGAGCACCACGCCGCGGTCCGCGAACTCGGCCAGCACCTCTTCCCACGCGGCGGACACCGCGTCCGGTCCGCCGGCGCCGACTGCCCGCAGCCGCCGCCGGCGGTGGAACTCGCGTATCCCCGCCGGGGCGAGGCCGGCCAGCACGGCGAATATCAGCACCCCGACGACGGTCAGCCCGGTCCCGGCACTGGAGCCAGGGCTGTCAGCGCCAGGTTCCGGTGGTTGCCCGGCGGCCAGGTCCGGTGCTGGCGCGGTGGGGGCGGTCGCCGGTGGTCGGGCCGGCGGCGTCACGTTCCCGGGTCGAGTCCCGCTCGGAGCCACATAGCCCGGTATCACGGTGCGGCCGTCGGACAGCGGGGTCGGATCGAAGGGCAGCCACCCAGCGCCCGGGAACCACACCTCCACCCACGCGTGGGCATCCTCGGTGGTGATCAACCTGGAGTCGCCGGTGGCGGTGCCTGGAGTGAAGCCGACCGCCACCCGGGCCGGCACGTGCACAGTCCGGAGCATGATCGCCATGGCCGAGGCGAACTGCTCGCAGTAGCCCCGGTGACCGGTGAACAGGAAATCCACCAGGGCGTCCCCGCTGTTGCCCGGTGCTGTCCGCAGGTCGTAACTGAACTCGTTGCCCGGCCGGCTGAACCACTGGTTGACGGCGACCGCAGCATCGAATGCCGTGCGGGCGCCCGCGGTGATCTGGGCGGCCAGCTCGGCTACCCGCCGGTCCACACCTCCGGTGTCGAGGTAGCGCGGATCGACCGTGACGAACGGCGCGCCGGTACCGGGACCCGCCGCGCGGAGCAGTTGTGGATCCGGCTGCGGTAGCACCCCGATCTCGGTATAGGGCGGCGCCCGCCGGCGACGTTCGGAGAAGATGGTGGTCGCGTCGGGGTCGTAGTTCCAGCCCGGACCGATGCCGGTCAGGACCAGCGGGTAGCCGAAGGACGGCAGCCAGGTGTCCACGTAGTTGATCGGCTCGATCTCCACCCGCACCACCGACCCGGTGACCGGCTCGGCTACCCCGACGGGCAGTGGTAGCCGGCTGACCGGTTGCTGGTCGTCGCCCGCCGGCACCGCGGCGTCCAACTGCCCCTGCAGCCAACCCGTTCGGGCATCGAACCGGCTCAGCGTCAGCCCCCGCAGGTAGCTGCGCTGCTCCAACCCCCGGACGCGGAACAGGTCCACGACGGACCCGGCATCGAGCTGACCGCGCAGCGACGTGAAGGGGTTGAGCCCGATTCCGCTGATCTGCCGGCCGGTCCCCGGCAGGTTGGTGCCCACTGCGGTGGTCGACGCGCCGACCAGTAGCGCCACCACCAGGGCACCGGCGCCGACCGCGATCGCTGCCGGTGCCGCACCGCCGGGTTTCCACGCATCGATGAGATTGCGCGGGGCCGGCCTGCCGAGCGCCACGGGTTGGTCGGTGTTGCCGCCGGTGAGCAGCAGCAGCATGAAGCCCAGCGCCCCCAAGACGAAGCTCCACCAGGGCAGCAGCTCATCCGACAGCGCGGTAGGCACAGCGATGACGCCCACCAGCACCAACCCAGCGGTGGCGGGCGCGGCGGCGGACACCGCCAGGATGTCCACGGCGATGGCGATCACTCCGAAGGAGACCACGACCAGACCGAGCAGCTCGAAGCTCTCGGGTACCGGTGGTATGCCATCTCGAACCTGCCGGGCGGCTTGTCCCAGCAGCGAGCCCAGCTCGGCGACCGCGGTGTGGCCGGGTACCACGACGAACCGGCTGCTGCTGGTGAATACCGCGGTGACCAACCCCACCAGCACGGCGAGTTGGCCGGTCGCGACCACGATCGGCGGCGTCCGCAGCCAACGCAGCAGCACGCCCGTGACGACCACCACCGCGATGGTCCCTACCACCATGCCCCACCAGCGGGTCCCGGTGAGCACCGCGGTCAACGACGTCGCGGTGAGCGCTACCGCCAGCCCGGCCGCCGTGGCGGGCAGTGCGGTCAGCATCCGGGTAGCCGGCCCGCCGGCCCTCACCGCAGCGCCTCCCGCTTGCTACGGGAGTTGATGCACAACCGGTCCCATACCACCGGCGGAGGTTGCTCGGGCCGTGCCACGGTGACTGACCAGCCGGCTGCGCCGAGCAGGCGGACGGCTCGGGTCAGATCGGGCGGGGCCGGGTCGGAGCCTGGGTTGGCGCTATTGCCCCTGACCTGCCAGGCCGCGACGTCGAGCAGCACAGCGTGGCTGCGCATCCCGCGGGGTCGGTGCGCCACCAATTGGTCGACCGCGGCCGGTCCTAACGCCCCGAGCACGGCTACCACTTCGTGGCCCCCGGCCAGCGCGGGGCCGCTGGCGAGGTCGGGTTGGTGGGTCGCGCGCAGCGCGGCGAGTGCGTCGAGCCCGGCGTCGACGGTGTGGTCGGTCAGGTCGGTACCGCCGGCCTGCGCCACGCCGTCCACAGTGACCAGCCGGACTCGCTGGCCGTGCCGCACCAGGTGCACGAACACGCTGGCGGCCAGCGACACGGCGTACTCCAAGCTTGAGGTGAGCCCACTGCCGCAGTGCGCCGGGGCGCGATGGTCCAGCAGCACGGTGGCACCACCGCGCCAGGGCCATTCCTGTACCCGCACCATCAGCTCGTCTCGCCGGGCGGTCGTGCGCCAGTGCACTTGACGCATGTCGTCGCCTTGGCGGTAACTGCGGACCACGACAGCGTCTTGACCGGACCCGGCACCCACCCGCCCAGCGGTCGCCGCACTGCTGCCCAGCTCGCCCCCGGTGGGCATCCCGGTCAGCGGGGCCACCACGGGCGTGACGACCAAGCGGCTGCATCCGACGAGCGTGCAGCGGTACTCCGCCAAGCCGAACGGATCGACGATCCGCGCGACCAGCGGCCCGAGGATGTGCACCCCGCGCTCAGCCAGGTGTAGTGAGTACGTCAACCGCACCGCACGGTCCCGCGGCAGGCGCCGCACCGCGAACTGGACACAGTCGTCCCAGGCGGCGTCGCGCGGTGTCGACTCGTTCGATGCCGGCGCTCCCAGTGCGGTGGGCACCCCGTCCTCGAGTAACAACCTGCCACTGCACCGCCTGGTGGAGCGCACCACCAGATGCACGGGGAAATCGCTGCCGACCGGGATCCGGGGCGTTCCCGACTCCCGGCTAGCCCGCAGCGTGACCTGCGAGAACCTGACGGCCAGCACGGTCAGCACGGGAAGCACCACGGCGACGGCTGCCACCCGCAGCAGGTCGCGCTCGGTGAGCAGCACCGAACAGAGCGTCGCCGCCAGACCTGCGGCCAGCAGGCACCGGCCGCGGTTGGTCATACCGCCTCGCGGCTTGGGCACCTAGGGCGCCCGGGGTGGGCGGTGCCAGACCGTGGCGCCCCTGTGGTTGCTGCTGTGGTTGCTGCGTCCGTCAGTGCTGATCGGAGCCAGCGGCACCGGTACTCGAGCCAGCACACTGCGCACCAGACCTTCCGGTGACAGCCGGTCGGCCTGCGCCTCGGCGGTCAGTACCAGCCGGTGCGACAGCACCTGCGGCGCGACAGCCTGCACGTCGTCGGGTATCACGTAGTGCCGGCCGTCCAGCGCGGCGGCCGCCCGGCTGGTGCGGATCAGCTGCAAGGTGGCACGCGGCGAGGCGCCCAGCCGGAGTGCGGGCAACCGGCGGGTGGCGCCGACCACTTCCACGACGTAGCGGCGCAGGTCGGCAGATACCTGGATCAGCCGAACCGTCTGGCACAGGGCCTGCACCTCAGCCGCGGTGGACACCGGAACCAGGGTGGCGAACGGGTCGGTGGTTGCGTGCTCGTCGACCATCGCGAGCTCCGCGGCGGGATCGGGATAGCCGATGGAGATCCGGGCGGTGAACCGGTCGCGCTGGGACTCGGGCAACGGGTAGGTACCTTCCATCTCCACCGGGTTCTGGGTCGCGATCACCATGAACGGGCCCGACAGCGGGTGGCTGCGCCCGTCGACGGTGACCTGGCGCTCCTCCATGCACTCCAGCAGCGCGGACTGGGTCTTGGGTGAGGCCCGGTTGATCTCGTCGCCGACCACCACGTTGGCGAAGACCGGGCCTGGCCGGAAGTCGAAGTCCCCGGTGGTGCGATTGAAGACCGACACCCCGGTGATGTCGCTGGGCAGCAGGTCCGGGGTGAACTGGATCCGGCTGACCGTGCAGTCCACGGACCGGGCCAACGCCTTGGCCAGCGAGGTCTTGCCCACTCCGGGCACATCCTCGACCAGCAGGTGGCCCTCGGCGAGCAGGGTGATCAACGCGATCCGGACCGCCTCGGGCTTGCCGACCAGCACTCGCTCGACGTTGCGGGCGATCCGCTGCGCGATGACGCGCACGTCCGCCAGCTGCACCCGGGGGGGTTGCACGCTCACGCGACCTCCTGACCGATCCCGCCCCCCGCGACCTTAACCGCCCAGCCCACAACCCCCCACCCCGCCGCTCCGGATCGCGACAAGCATCCATGTCGCGTTTTGGTGCGGCCCGAGAACCGCGACAAGCATCCATGTCGCGATGGGGGGTGGGGGGTGGGGGGTGGTGGGGTGGTTGGGTGGTGAAAGTGGTCAGAAGTGGGGTAGAGTGGTTGGCAGTGGAGCGCAGGGGTGCTCAGTGTCAGTCCAGGGGCCACTTCGCCGGGTTGTTGGGGAGGTGGGTGACCGGTGTTTCTGGGCACGCACACCCCCCGGCTCGACGACAAGGGGCGGTTGACGCTGCCGGCGAAATTCCGTGACGAGCTCGCAGGGGGGCTGATGATCACCAAGGGGCAGGATCACTGCCTCTATGTGTTCCCGCGTGCCGAGTTCGAGCAGCTGGCTCGCAAAGTGGCGCAGGCGCCGTTCACCAATGAGGCGGTGCGGGCCTATCAGCGTTACCTCTTCGCCGGCACCGATGAGCAACGCCCGGACGGGCAGGGTCGTATCTCGATCGCCGCCGAGCTTCGGCGCTACGCCGGGTTGAGCAAGGACTGCGCGGTGATCGGGGCGATCAGCCGGCTGGAGATCTGGGATGCCGCGGCCTGGCAGCGCTACCTGGAAGAGCACGAGCAGTCCTACGCGCAGGCACAGGAGGAGGTGCTACCCGGTGTGATGTGACCCGGTGGATCTGCTACCGGGTGGATCTGCTACCGGGTGGGCTGCCAGCGCGGCAGCCCTGCAGTCCCGGTGCTGCGAGGCCTCCGTCCGGGTCTGCATCGAAACCGATGCAACGACGCGGGCAGCAGGATCCTGACGCACCTTCCCCGGCGCCAGGATCTCGTACCGGGCGGAGACCTGGCGGCATCGTGGCTGTGACCAGGGCAGGCGAGAGGGAAAGCCGAAGAAGTGAGAGGCTGGGTCGTGGGTGGCAGCGAAGGGAGATTGGCGGTGGCCGATCACCCGCTCAGAGGTGCCGGGTCGTCCCAGCACACCCCCGTGCTGCTTGGCCGGTGTCTGGAACTTCTCGGACCACGGCCGGCCGGCCGGCCGGCCGTGGTGGTCGACGCCACGGTGGGCCTCGGCGGGCATGCGGTCGCTCTGCTCGACGCCCACCCCGGGCTCACCGTGATCGGCTTGGACCGCGACCCGCAAGCACTCGAACTGGCCGGCGACCGGCTGCGGGGGCACACCGATCGTGCCCACCTGGTACATGCGCGCTACGACGAGCTGCCCGCCGTGCTGCGCCGCCTCGGCATCCGGCACCCGGACGGCGTGCTGTTCGACCTGGGCGTGTCCTCGCTGCAACTCGACACCCCGCAGCGGGGCTTCTCCTACGCTCGGGATGCCCCGCTAGACATGCGGATGGACCCCAGTAGCGGCCCCACCGCAGCCGATGTGCTCAACGGGTACTCGCGGGCCGAGTTGGCCAGGGTGCTCAGGGAGTACGGCGAGGAGCGCTTCGCGGGCCGGATCGCCGCTGCGATCGAGGCCGAGCGGCAGCGCGAGCCCCTCCACAGCACCGCCCGGCTGGTCGAGGTCGTCTACCGCGGGGTGCCCGCCGCGGCGCGCAGGCACGGCGGACACCCCGCCAAGCGGACCTTCCAGGCGTTACGGATCGAGGTCAACAGTGAGCTCACCGGGTTGCGCTCGGCGATACCCGCTGCGCTGGATGTGCTGGCGGTCGGCGGTCGGCTGGTGGTGATGTCCTACCACTCGCTGGAGGACCGCATCGTCAAGCGCGCGCTGGCGCCGCTGACCACCTC
The DNA here is from genome assembly GCA_050700055.1 of Pseudonocardiaceae bacterium. Classification (GTDB taxonomy): domain Bacteria; phylum Actinomycetota; class Actinomycetes; order Mycobacteriales; family Pseudonocardiaceae. Next base: position 6,169 of record JBOHGE010000017.1, on the reverse strand, counting down.
GAGCACCCCGCCTGGGCTGCCGGTCGAGCTGCCGGGCCACGGCCCCCAGCTGCGCATGTTGACGCGCGGTGCCGAGCAGGCCGGCCCGGCCGAGACCGCGGCGAATCCGCGGGCGGCCTCGGTACGGTTGCGGGCCGTCGAACGTATCGCCGCGGCTGCTCAGCACGGATCGCCCGGCCCGGAGACGACCTCGTGACGGCTCCGGCACGTCCCGCGACCTTGCCGCCCAACAGGTCTGGCACGGTCACCCGCCGCCGCGCTGCAGAGTCCGAGCGGGGGCGTTCCCGGGCTGTCCAGCGGGCCTACGCCCGGCGGGCGCAGCGCACCGGGTTGGCGTCCGCTGCGCACAGTGGCGCCGATGCTGGGCGCCGGGCGCCCTTCGTGGTGTTGCTGATGGTTGTGCTGGTGGTGGCGCTGGTGTCCACGCTGTGGCTGTCCACGGCGGCTGCCGCGGACTCCTACCAGCTGCGTAGCGCCCAAGAGCAAGCCAGAGACCTCATGGAGCGCTCGGAGAACCTGGGCCGCGAGGTCGCCACCCTGGAGGCCGCCCCTGAGGTGGCTCGCCGGGCCCGTGAGCTGGGCATGGTGCCGGCCGGGGACCCAGCGCGGCTGGTCGTGCGGCCTGATGGCGCCGTCATCCGGATCGGGCAGCCGCAACGGGCCATGGCCCCGGCCCCACCGCCTGCGGCCGAACCGCCGGTAGCAGAGCCTCCGGTAGCAGAGCCTCCGGTAGCAGAGCCTCCGGTAGCAGAGCCGCCGGCACCTGCGCAGCCGGAACCCGGGGTGCCTGCCCCGGCCGGGGACACCTGATGGGCGCCCGCCACCGTGGATCCGGCTTGCCGGTAGCCGGTCTGGGCAACCGGTTGGTGCTGGGTCGGGTGGTGCTCATCCTGGCGTTGGTCGCGGCCGGCCTCAAGCTGGTCCAAGTGCAGGGGCTGCAGGCGGCGGAGCTCTCGGCGCGCGCCGCCAACCAGCGCACCACCACCCAGTCACTGCCGGCCGAGCGTGGCGCGATCACCGACCGCAACGGCACGCCGCTGGCGTTCAGCGTGCAGGCTCAGGCGCTGTATGCCCAGCCCCGGCGGATCGTCGCCGAGCAGCGCGCGGTCCGGGCCGATCCGGACGCACACAAGCAGGTGATGGCCCGCCGGCTAGCCCAGGTGCTCGGACCGGCGGTGTCCGAGCAGGAGGTGCTCAGCCGGCTACGCAGCGACCGCACCACGGTGTTGCTCGCGCCGTTCGTGCAGCCGGCCCAGGCCAGGGCCATCCAGCAGGACTTCCCGGAGATCAGCGCGGAGCACCGGGAGATCCGGCAGTACCCCGGTGGTGACCTCGCCGCGAACATTCTGGGGGTGGCGAACTGGCGGGCCGACGAGCGCAAGGTGCGGGGACTCGTCGGTTTGGAGAACTATGCCGACACCCTGCTGGCCGGCCAGGATGGTCGCCGGGTGGTGGATACCGCAGAGGGCTCCGACGCGATCATCCCGGGCAGTGAGCGTGCCGTCCGGACGCCGGTGCCCGGCTCGGGGTTGGAGCTCACCCTGGATTCCGATCTGCAGTTCACGCTGCAGCAGATGCTCGGTGATTTCGCGCGGAAGTACCGTGCCAAGGGCGCCAGCGTGGTGGTGCTCGATGCGCACACCGCCGAGATCTACGCCATGGCCAACGATGTCACCTTCGATCCGAACAACCTCGCGGCGGCGACTCCGCAGCTGCTGGCCAACCCGGCGGTGTCGGAGCCGTTCGAGCCGGGGTCGGTCAACAAGCTGGTCACCGCCGCCGCGGCCATCGAAAGCGGCATCGTCACCCCGGATGCCGCGCTGCAGGTGCCCGGCCAGCTGCACATCGCCGACCGGACGGTCTCCGACGCCTGGTCCCACGGCACCCTGAACCTCACCTTCACCGGTGTGCTGGCCCGCTCCTCCAACGTCGGCACCCTGCTCGTCGCCCAGCATCTCGGTGCGGATCGCTTCGTGGACATGCTGCAGCGATTGGGGGTCGGTCAACGTATCGGTGCGGGGTTACCGGGAGAGAGCGCCGGCCGGGTGCCGCCCCGAGACCAATGGTCCGGCAGCACGTTCGCCAACCTGCCCATCGGCCAAGGGCTGTCGATGACCGTGCTGCAGATGGCCGGTATGTACCAGGCGATCGCCAACGACGGCCTGCGGATCCCGCCGCGCATCATCAGCGCCGAGATCGCCCCGGACGGCACCCGCACCGCGACCGCACGGCCCGAGGGGGTGCGGGTGGTCAGCCCGCAGACCGCGCACACCGTGCGGGACATGCTGCGCGCGGTCGTGCAGAACGCCCCCGGCCAGCAGGGCACCAGCCCGCAGGCCGCGCTGGACGGCTACCAGATCGCCGCCAAGACCGGCACCGCGCAGCAGGTCAACCCGAGCTGCGGGTGCTACAGCAACTCGAGCTACTGGATCAATTTCGCCGGGATCCTGCCCGCCGACGCCCCGCGATTCGTGGTTGCTATCACCCTGGACAACCCGGCCATCGGCAACGCCGCGCCGCTGTTCCACGACATCGCCTCCTACCTGGCCGGTCGATACCAGATCCCGCTGTCTCCCGGACCCAGTCCCATTGCCACCCTCACCCTGGACTAGCGTGCCCCCGGAGCCCAGCGCGCCACGGCGGTGGTCGCCTACCGCTCGGGCCTCCAGCGCAACCCGTCCCGACGCCAAGATCTGACTGCCCTGTGACTGCCTCTGTGACCCCTTCGTTGACCGAGACACCGCTGCGGCCGTCGCAGACCGCGTCGACTCCGGCGACCGCGCTCGCCGCGCTGGTCGGCGCGGTCGTCCGGGGAGCCCCGGCTCAGGTCACCGGGATCACGCTGCGGGCTCAGCAGGTGCTGCCCGGTGACCTGTTCGCGGCGTTGCCCAGCTTGACTCCGGGCCGCCCGCACGGCGCCGACTTCGCCGGCATCGCGCTGGCCGCCGGTGCCGTGGCGGTGCTCACCGACCCGGCCGGTGCGCAGCGGCCCGCGCTGGCCGGTGCCGCGGTACCGGTGCTGGTGCACCCCCACCCACGATCAGTGCTGGGTCTAGTGTCCGCACGTGTCTTCGGCAACCCCTCCACCCGGCTGGCGGTGCTCGGGATCACCGGCACCTCCGGCAAGACCACCACCACGTACCTGCTGCGGGCAGGTTTGCAGGCTGCCGGCGCCACCATCGGCCTGCTCGGCACGGTCCAGCTGAGAATCGGTGACCAGCAGCTACCCGTCACAGGCACCACCCCCGAGGCCCCGGAGCTGCAGGCGCTGCTGGCGCTGATGCTCGAGCGCGGGGTCACCCACGTGCCCCTTGAGGTCTCCAGCCATGCTCTGGCGCTGGACCGGGTAGCGGCTACCGCCTTCGCCGCCGGCGCGTTCACCAACCTGTCCCAGGACCACTTGGACTTCCACACCGACCTGGAGGACTACTTCGCCGCCAAGGCGAGGTTGTTCGACGGGCGAGCCGGCATCGAGGTGGTGTGCATCGACGACGCCTGGGGACGGCGGCTGGTCACGCCCGCCGGCATCACGGTGTCGATCAACTCGAGTCACGCCACCTGGAACGCCCGTGGCATCGCGGCGCAACCCGACGGGACCCAGTGCTTTCGCGCGTGCGGACCCGGCGGCCTGCAGGTACCGGTGACTCTGCGCCTGCCCGGTAGGTTCAACGTCGCCAATGCCTTGCTCGCACTCGCGATCGGGCATGCCACGGGGGCCGATCCGGTGCTGCTGGCCCGGGGTATCAGCACTACCGAGGTCCCCGGCCGCATGCAGCGGGTAACCGCCGGGCAGGACTTCCTCGCGGTGGTGGACTACGCGCACAAGCCGGCTGCGGTCGCCGCGCTGCTGGAAGCGGTGCGCGCGCAGGTCACCCGGCGGTTGCTGGTGGTGCTCGGTTGTGGCGGGGACCGGGACACCGGCAAGCGCCCGCTGATGGGTGCCGAGGTGGTCCGTCGCGCCGATCTGCTGGTGGTCACCGACGACAACCCGCGCACCGAGGATCCCGCGGCGATCCGCGCCGCCATGCTGGCCGGCGCTCGCGCCGGCCGTGCTGGAGCTGAGGTGGTGGAGATCGCCGACCGGGCCGAGGCGATCGCGTACGCGGTGCGCCGGGCCGGCCCCGGGGACGCGGTGGTGGTGGCGGGCAAGGGTCACGAGACCGGCCAGCAGGTGCACGGCAGCACCTACCCGTTCTCCGATGTGGAGGTGCTCACCCGAGCCCTGCTGGACCGCTCGACCGGTGGGAGCAGCGTCAGGTGAGCACCATTCTGGTCGCGTCCGGGGTCGCCCTGCTGGTCTCCATCCTGTTCACGCCCTACCTGATCCGGTTGTTCATCCGGCAGGGCTTCGGCCAGGAGATCCGGCAGGAAGGGCCGCAGACCCATCAGAGCAAGCGGGGCACCCCCACCATGGGTGGGGTCGCCATCCTGCTGGCGATGTGGATCGGTTATCTGGTCGCTCATGTCACCGTCGCCCGGCACGACATCTCCGCTTCCGGGCTGCTCGTGCTGATGCTGACCACGGTGCTCGGGGTGGTCGGCTTCCTGGACGATCTGATCAAGGTTCGGCACCAGCGCAACCTGGGCCTGAGCAAGACCGCCAAGCTGGTCGGGCAGCTGGTCGCCGCGGTGCTCTTCGGGATCCTCGCGATGGGTTTCCGCGATGCCCAGGGCACCACCCCCGCCTCGATGCAGCTGTCCTTCGTGCGCGATGTCGCCGTCGTCTCCTTCGGCGCGGTCGGCTTCGTGGTCTTCAGCTACCTGCTGGTGTCGGCGTGGTCCAATGCGGTGAACCTGACCGATGGCCTGGACGGGCTGGCGGCGGGATCAGCCGCGATGGTGCTGGTCACTTACGTGATCGTCTCGTTCTGGCAGTTCACCCAGGACTGCACCGTCCAGGCGGTCGCCGGTTGCTACACCGTGCGTGACCCGTTGGATGTGGCGGTGGTGGCCGCCGCGGCGCTCGGTGCGTGTATCGGGTTTCTGTGGTGGAACGCCCCGCCGGCGAGGATCTTCATGGGTGACACCGGGTCGCTGGCCATCGGCGGGTTGCTGGCCGGCCTGTCCGTGGTCACCCGAACCGAGCTGCTCCTGGTCGTGATCGGTGGGCTGTTCGTGGTGGAGGCGATGTCGGTGGTGATCCAGGTGGCGGTGTTCCGGACCACCCAGCGCCGGCCGTTCCGGATGGCCCCGTTTCATCACCATTTCGAGCTGGCCGGGTGGGCCGAGACCACGGTCATCATCCGGTTCTGGCTGCTGGCCGCCATCTGCTGCGCGTTGGGCGCTGGGGTGTTCTACAGCGAGTGGCTGACGGCGTCCGCGGGGTGACCTTGTTTCCCACCTCGATCGGCGACCTTGCCGGGGCTCGGGTCCTGGTGGCCGGCGCGCGGGTCACCGGAGTCTCGGCGGCCCGGGTGCTGGCCGAGCTGGGAGCGGTGGTCACCGTCACCGACTCCGCACCGGCCCAGCTGGACGCGCTGGCCGGTGGTGCACTGCAGCGGGCGGTCGGGCTCGTCGCGCCGCCGCCGGGCACCGACCTGGTGGTGACCAGCCCGGGTTTCCGGCCGGACGCGCCGCTGATGCTCGCCGCACAGCGCGCCGGCGTGCCGGTGGTCGGGGATGCGGCACTGGCCCGCTGGGTGGACTGTAATCGATCGAGGTCTGCGACGCAGGGGGCTCGACCGGGGCACCCGGCGCAGTGGCTGGTGGTCACCGGCACCAACGGCAAGACCACCACGGTCGGGATGCTTGCGTCGATCCTGCGCGCCGCCGGGGTGGACGCGGTGGCCTGCGGCAATGTCGGGTTCCCGGTGCTGGACGCGGTCCGGGCCGGGCACCGGGTGCTCGCCGTGGAGCTGTCGTCGTTTCAGCTGTACTGGTCACCCGGGCTGGATCCGTGGGCTGCTGCGGTGCTCAACGTCTCCGCCGACCACTTGGACTGGCACGGCGGCATGGAGCAGTACGCCGCAGCCAAGGGCAGCGTGTACGCCGAGCACACCACCGCGGTGTTCAACATCGATGACGAGTGGTCGACGCGGCTGGCCGCCGGGCGCGGCGGGGTCGGCTTCACCACCGGTGAGCCGGCCGCGGGGCAACTGGGCCTGGTCGGCGACCAGCTGGTCGATCGAGCGTATTCGCCGGATGGCGAGGTGCTGGCGCACGTCGCGGA
>JBOHGE010000016.1:0-96435 GCA_050700055.1 Pseudonocardiaceae bacterium | reverse complement strand
CACCATCTTCGCAGCTTCGTCCTTGTACTCAGGAGTGAACGACCGACGATTCTTCGGCACGTAATTCCTCTCTTCCGGAAAGGGAACCCTAGTGGGTTCACTGTCCGGAAGATCCGGGACCCCTCATCCCAGTAGCCGCTGTTGTCGTGGGGGTCGCCGGTGGTGTGCAGTTCGGTGGGCGGGCAGTCGAGCGCTTGGGCGAGCGTGGTGATCAGCCGGGTGCTGGGGGTGGTCTGTCCGTTCTCGATCGCGGCGAGTGTCTGGGTGGTGGTGTGGGCGGTGGTGGCGAGGGTGGTGTGGTCGAGCCCGCGGAGGTGTCGGTAGCCGCGGAGCCGGGCCGGGGCGAACACCGGCACCGGTCCGGGCGTGGGCTGGTGCGGTGGGGTGTGCGGGTCGTGCTCGTCGTGGGTCAGGTGGGGCTCTCCCGTTGTGCTGGGTGCTAGGGGTGGGCCGTTGTGATGGCAGTCGGCGTGCTGTGGGGAGATTTCGGCCGGGTTGGGGGCACGGGGGCCGGGTGGGGGTGCTAGGGCGCTAGAGCCCAGGTCGGTGGGCGTGTCGGGGCCGCTAGAGGGGGTGCTAGATCCCGCTAGGCGGGCGGGGTGGCCTAGCGGTGATCTAGCGGGGTGGGTGGGGCGGGGCGCGGGGTTCAGAAGCCGGTCTCGGTGGTGTCGTGGTAGCCCACGGCGCGGGCGATGTCGGCGCGGAGGTAGCCGCGCCGGTTGCGGCCGTGTCGCCAGATCTGGGTCGGGGTGATGGCGAAGCGGCGGAGCACCGTCGAGAGGTGCTCGGCGTCCCACGTGCTGTAGACCTGCGGGTCGTGGGTGGCCAGGCGGGACAGGAGTTCCTCGGTCCATAACCGGTCGTCCGCGCCGAAGAGCGAGAGCACGGTGACGACGTGGAGTAGGGACTGCCCGCCGTCGCGGTCGATCAGCGCCGGGTCCACGGTGTTGGCCTGCTCCGTTGTGCTGGCCGGGCTGGTCGTAGGGCTGGTGTGGTAGCGGTGGGCGCGGGCGGCGACCCAGGATTGCGGATCGATGCGGGGCAGCCCGGCAGCGGCCCGACGCTCGCCGCGTTCGCGGGCGTCGGCCTCGTCCAGGGGGTGGATGGCGCTGATGAGGGGTTCCCGGTTGCCGGCGGTGGCCACGTAGGCGCGTCCGGCGTCGCCGGGGTCATCGGCGGTGGCGGGGTGGAGCCGGTCGGGTCGCCACCCGTCGGCGAGCATGTGCGGGCCGAGCACGAGCCGGACGTCGGTGTGGCGGCAGGCGTGCAGGATGGCCAGCGCGGTGGTGTCGGCGATCGCGGCGCCCAGCGCGTCGGAGGTGGCCTCGGTCGCGGCGAGGATCAGCGTGACGCGGGCCTTGCGTCCGACTCGCAGCAGCGCCACCGCCAGCGCCTTGGCCTTGTCGGTCAGCCGGGGGTACTCGTCGACGACAACGACGAGTGCTGGCCGGGTTGGGGTGGGGATCCAGGCGGCGCCCATCCCGAGATCAGCGAGCATCCGGGGCCGGGTCTCCGCGAGGGCGAGGGCGTCGGTGAGGGCGTCGGTGATCCCGGCGGGGTCGCGTTCCCGGCGTCCCACTCCCGGTCCGAGCGCGTCGAGGCCGCATCCGGCGGGGTCGAGGTCCCAGACCAGCGCATCGGTGCAGGCGGTGGCGGCGTCGGCCAGGGTGCGCAGGGTAGTGGATTTCCCGGCTCCGCTGGTGCCGATCACCACGGCGTGCACGCCGAGCAGCGGCACCGCCAGGGCGGTCTCGTCGATCCGGGCCCCGATCACCGCCCGCTGGGTGATGCTCACCGGCCCCCGCGTGGGGGGTGGGCCGATTCCGGTGAACGGGTCCCGCTGGGCCAGGCGCAACACGACGCGGGCGCGGCGGGTGCGGTCGGGGGTGACCAGCAGCCCCCCGGCCGGCAGGTCCAGGTGGGTTTCCAGGTCGGCGGTCTTGGTGACGATCCCGGCTGGAGTTCCGGACCGCAGGACCACCGCGATCTCCCATCCCCATGGGGTGCGCCGGGCCTCCCCGGCCAGGCGGAGCGCGATGGCCTCAGCGCCCAGCGCGCGGCGGAGGCAGTCGGCGGCCTCGGTGCGGGTGTGCGCGTCGGCGATCGGGTACGGGTCATCGGGCCCCGGCTCACTGGGCGTCTGGCCGGGTTCGGGTTCGGGCAGCGGGCGCACCGCCCGACCCACCCCAGCCAGCGCTCCCACCACGACCACCAGTCCGGCGACCACGGCGAGTCTGCCGTGGCTGTGGTCCACCCACCACAACCCCAGCGAGGCGGCGACGAACAGCACGAGGGTGGCGATGCTGCGCCGGGTGGCGGCCCGGCGCCACGCCACAATCGTGGCGCGGGCCCGGCGCGGTTTGTCGGTCTCGCGGGCCTCGCGCACCACTGCGGCGTATTCGGGGTAGGCCAGGCAATAGCGCACCAACCGGACCAGCAACCACCCCAATCCCATCGCCGCATGGCGCAGCACCCGGGCCACCGCGATCGGCAGCCACCCGGCGAAGCGCAGCAGCAACCGGCCCACGACACCGGGGGCGGTGTGTACCAGCCACCCCGCCGCGTCCCGCAGGTGTGGTTCGACCCGCTGCCAGCACCACACCCCCACCCGGCGGGCCACCCGCCCTCGAGGCGCGCGGCCGGGCACAGCACACCCACCCCCCACCAGCGCAACACCACCCGCGCGGCCCCCACAGCACCGCCAGCACCGGAGACGACATGGAGGCACCCGCGTGCAGCGGCACGCAGCCCACGGCAGGTCGCCGCCCGCGCGTGGCGGGCACCGATCGGCAGGTAGGCCAGTTCCGGCCAGTACGTCACCCCATGCCTGCCAGCCGCGCGCCACCACGCCCACACCGCCACCAGCGCCCGGTGAACCCCGTGGCGGGCACGGGCGAGCAGCCGCGATACCCCGCCCGCACCGCGGGCGCCACGCCCGCTGCCCTGTGTGGTCCCCGACGGCGCAACGCGGTGGGTATCCGCGTCGCGCTGCCGGGGAATCTCCCTCTCACTGGACAGCGCCTCCTGCCCGGTGTAGCCGGCCTGTCTCCCGCTGACCGTCCTCCTGCTCGTTGCCGTGACGGGGCCTCAGAGGGCACCACCACCATTGCGGGCACTGCCGGGGCGTTCGCATTCGGCGATGTAGTCGCCCGCGAGGCGGGCCACCTCTCCCGCCTCTGCGGCGATCACCCGGTACAACCACGCCGACACCCCCGGCCCAGACACCACCCGGGGCAGCTCCTCACCCAGATACCCCAGGTGAAACAGCCGCGCCTGCAACCTCTCCCAGGTCTCCACCAGCTTCTATGTCCCTTCCCTAGATCCTCGGTTGATCGCCGGGACCACCACGGCCACGACACCTATCACATACCTATCGGATAGGATGGCGGAATGTTACACCTACTGGCAGACTTCACCGCCAGCCGACACACGAGAGCTAGACAAGCTGTCCGATAGGTGTTAGACAACAGGTGGACAGGAGAGACCGCAGCGCACAGAGGTGAACCGGAGTGACCCGGACTGCACCGCTGCGGTTGTGGCGTAGGCCACACAGAGTGGAAGGCATCAGAGGAGATGGCTAAGACAGGAACCGGGCAGTACGCGCCGGTGGCGGACGCGCTCCGCCGCGACATCACCAGCGGCGCGCTCGCCCCCGGGGCATGGCTACCCAGCGAGGCCCAGGTGATGCAGATCTACCAGGTATCCCGCTACGCCGCCCGAGAGGCGATCAAACGCCTCGCCGGGGAAGGCCTGGTCATCGTGATGGACGGCAAGGGCTCCTACGTCCGCAACCGCCGCGACCGCGCCGCCCACGCCGACACCCGAGGCCTCCGGTGTGACATCGACCCCCACGGGCACGTGCGCTACATGGACGCCGAAGCCGACCACTGGCACACCACCGAGGAACAAGACCGCTACCGCACCACGGCCACGATGGACCTCGCGCTCAGCCTGGGCGTTGCCGAGCACACCCCCGTGTTCGTCTATGACCGGCTGCTCACCCACAACAGCGCCCCCACCCCTGCTCTCGCCGACGGTGAAGGCACACCCCGGCGGATGATCCACCGGTTCTACCTCCCAGTCGCCACCTGCACCGACATCCCCGCCCTGACCGACAACCCCTTCCGAGCGCCCGCTGAGGTCTACACCCTCCTCGCGCAGGCCGGGCGGGAGCTGCGGTGGGTCGAACACGTCCGGGCCACCATCCCCACCCCCGATGACACCACCACGCTGACCATCCCCACCGGCCTGCCCGTCCTGATCACCCGCCGGGTCACCACCGACACCGATGGGCGCCCGATCGCGATGGAAGAAACCCGCCGCAGCGCCGAAGACACCCAACTGAGCTACCCCCAAACCCCCACCACCGAATGACTCAGACACGGCTGAGGGGAGCCGCTGTCGTGCACCTCGGTCACATTCCTGTCCGTTGGGTGGGCCGCAACACGAAGGAGTCAATGTCCATGGGAAAGCACGATCGGGAGAAGGAACAGGACGGGCAGGTACCCCCGGACAAGCCATTACCCAAGGGAGACTGGGTCAAAAAGGACGACGGCGGCAGACACAGTCCCGGTAAGCAAGACGATCCCGATAAGCGGGACGACGACAAGAAATGACCGACACGGAGATGCTGACTCAGCGGCTGCTCGACCACTTGACCTGCGGTGGTGAACTGACGGCGGCCTGGTCCGATGCGTTCATGGCGGTACCACGCCACCGTTTTATTCCCGAGACGATCTGGCGCATCGACGGCGCCGAGCTGGTGCCCCTGCACCGCTGCGACGATCCGCAGGAGTGGATGCACCGCGCCTACGCCCCCGCCGCGGTGATCACCCAGGTCGATGACGGGCACCCGGCCGGACCGGGGCAACGCGGGCGCTACATCACCAGCTCGGCCAGCCAACCCAACGTGGTCGCCCGCATGCTCAATGCCCTGGACGCCGCACCGGGCATGCGGGTGTTGGAGATCGGCACCGCGACCGGCTACAACGCCGCCCTGCTCGCCCACCGCCTGGGCCCCCAGAACGTGACCAGCGTGGAGATCGACCCCGATCTCGCCGACCACGCCCGCCGTGCTCTGACCACCACCGGCTACCCGGTCGCCGTGATCACCGCAGACGGGACGCAGGGCTACCCACTACACGCACCGTATGACCGGATCATGTCGACAGCCGCCGTGCAACAGGTCCCCTACCCATGGGTAACGCAGACTCGCCCTGGCGGGGAAATCCTGACCCCGTGGGCAACGCCCTATCACAACGGGGCGCTGGCCTCGTTCACCGTCAGCGCTGACGGCACCGCCGAGGGCCGCATCGTGGGCAACGTGGCGTTCATGTTCCTGCGCGATCAGCGTATCTACGCCAGTATTGATGACGAGGAATGCGACGAGACCACCGCCCGCCACAGCCACACCAGCGTGGCACCCTACGGCGTGGCCGGTGACTACGACGCCTCGCTGGCCATCGGCATGAAAGTCCCCGACTGTTCGGTCATCACCGTTCCCGACCCCACTGCTGACCTGACCGGCACGCTGTGGTTCGTCGACCCCGCCACCGATTCGTGGGCCAATCTGCACTACCAGCCCGACACCACTACCTACCCAGTGCACCAGTCCGGGCCCCGTCACCTCTGGGACGAAATCGAGACCGCCTATCACTGGTGGCGCGATGCTGGGCGCCCCGACCCGGGGCGGTGGCGGATCACCATCACCCCCCAAGGTCAGCACGTCACCCTCACCGACACCACCACCCCAGCCGGCACCGCGCCCTAAACTCCTTACGCCACCGCGGCTGCGGCTGGCGCGGCGCGTCGGCACCGCGCTCCTGGGCCCAGGTCGGGAGTTCCAGGCGTAGGAGCGCGAGAGACCCCCTATCCAGTTCAGTTAGGCGGCGTGTTGTCCACCGCCTCGATCATCGGGGGGTGGCCGGAGAGTGCCGGGCAGGATTTGTGCCAGATGCCGCCGGGCGGGGTCGGTGAGGGTGCTGAGGTACACCACCGGCTCACCTTCCTCGGTCAGGCTGGGCACTACCAGCACCGAGCCGGTGTCCAGCCCGGCCAAGGCCAGCAGCGCCCGGACCTGCTGTGCCAGGGCGACCGCTCTGTCGTGCGCGGCGACGATCCCGGCCGCCTCACCGGGCGCCACCAGCCGAAAGATCACACTCCCAGCCATTCGCGTACTCCTGTCAGGTCCTGACCGGAGCCGCTGGCGGTCCGCGCCCGTGCGGCGCAGCGCAACGACCCCGATACCATCCGGCATCGGGGCCTCCTCGCGGGGTTCCCAGCCGGGCCACCCATTCCGTCTCAAGGTGGGGGTGGCCCGGCCCTGCTCTTTAGGTGGGTGGATCGCGCAGCGCGGTTCGCAGCGCGGCGAACACGTCGATCTCGCGACACAGCCGCAAGGCGTCCGCCTCGGGTGGCTGCACCCAGGTCACCGGCCCGTTGGCGGTCTTGGTGGGTGGCAGCGGAAAGGTGCCGGTGCTGCGGTGCATGCCTGCCGGCCAGGCCAGCGCCACGCCATATCGCTCCCCGGCCAGCATCACGTGGTGCTCAGGGGCGTCGGGATGAGCTAGCACCAGCGGAGGGCAGCGCCGCTGGCGCAGGATCGTGCCCACCCGAGCAGACAGACCCACGGGCATGACCAGCGCCACCAGATCGGGGTCCAGAGTCAGCCACACCTGGTGGCCACGCCGGGTCACCGGCCACCCCCACTCCCGGTAGGTCACCGCAGCCGCCCGCGACCCCCGGTCCGCGACGGTGGCATCCACCGTCCCGGAGCGCAGGTCGGGCACCGGGGGCAGAGTCGCGCTGGCCTGGCTGAACACGCACAGCAAGCAGGGCATGCCCTGACCGGGCGTGACGGTCTCCACCAACTCCGGGCGCAGCAGCGCCCCACATAACGCCACCCCGGCCACATCCGTCTGCGCTCCCGGGTGTGCTGACACAAGATGCACGCTGCGCGCGGTTTCCCCGACCACACCCGGGCGATACCGCACCAACACCACCGCCCGGGAACCGGTCACCGCCATAGCACCAGCGGTCCGGTGACCGTTGCCCGCGCTCATCACGGCCGCTCGCGATGCGCCGCGCCACCTGGCGCCTCGGCGAGCAGGCGCAGCAGACGGGGGGACAGGCTGACCACCTCGTTGCCCGCGAAACGCACGTAGACCGAATCGACGCCCGTGCCGACGACCTGACCTTGCTGGTGCAGTCGCGAGGGCAGCAGCCCCCGTGGCGCGCTGTCGGCGACCTTCTCGACCAGGCTGAAGAGGGAAATGTGGCTGCCCTCGACATCGCCCCACCGGTCAGCGACCGGTCGCGGTGTGGCAGCGGGCATGGGGTACCTCCACTTCACGCGGGTGTGGTTGGTGGTGGCCGGCTGGCTGCCGGGACCCCAGCGGCGGGGGGCGCTGACTCAACCGGCAGCCAGCCGGCGATCTACGGGGCCGGTGTCACCTAGCTAGGGGATGCCTACGGTGATCACCGGCGACCTGCTAGGGATGCATCGTGGAGCGGGGTCCGGCCGTCCCGCCCTCGGGAACCTGCGGGGAGCAAGCGGGGGCGAGACGGCCGGGGTCTGAAATCGCTCACTCCGGGGGTCGCTGGGGTCGACCACGTCGGTGTCGTCCCCCACGTCGCCGGCTGCCGTAGGGTTCGCACTGCCCTGCGCGGGTAGCAGATCGGTCAGCCCCAACTCGCTGATCAACCGGGAACGCAGGAACCACTCGGGATGCTGGAGCCAGACCCTCGCCTCGCCGCGCACCCGGCAGTGCCGACGACGGAATCCGAGCACCGCCCTCGGCCGCCGACACGACCAGCACCGGCCCCGCCGATCCACCGGGTGAGCGCCCAGCAGGGCATACAGCGTCGCGAACACCCGACACTGGAGCGAGCCCACCCCACCCACAGCACCCGGCCCCGACTCCACCGCAGCACAAAGAACACCACGCAACACCTCACGCAGTGGGTCGTTCGGGCTCATCGGCTATCTCCTCGTGCGGCGCGAGCCCGCAGCGGACCCGGCAGCGTCTAGACTATTTATTTCGTCTGTACGTATTAGACTAGGCGTGGCGGGCTGCCGGCGTCAAGGACTGATGCGTAAGATTCGTCTAGACGCTGCGGAACAGGGAGAGTGACCAGGTGGCGCAGGCACCCAGGTACCGTGAGGTCGCAGACGACATCCGGGAGGCCATCCTGCGCGAGCAGACTCTCCTGAACGTCCAGCTAGCTGACGGTGCGCAGCTTCCGACCGAACCAGAGCTGGGCAGCCACTTCCAGGTGAGCCGGGGCACCATCCGCCAGGCGCTGCGCGAGTTGGCCGCGGAAGGCTTGATCGAGACCCGCGGACGCAGCGGCACCTACGTCCGGCGGCTGCCGATGTTGGAGTACAACGCCGACGCCGAGGACCCGCACCGCCGCGACGATGAACCCGGCCTCACCGACACCTGGTTCTCCGTCGTCAAGCGATCAGGCCGTCAGCCAAGCCAAGACTTCCGCTTCCGGATCGAGCCGGCGACCACCGGTGTCGCGTCGCGACTGCGAGTCGAGGTCAACGATCTGGTCGTAGTCCGCGAATGCACACGCCATGTCGATGAGATTCCCTGGTCCGAACAAGTGTCCTATTATCCGTACCCCATCGCAGAGAAGTGTGGTCTCAATACCCCGCACGACGTGCCCGAAGGAACTGTGCGCCGCATGGCCGCCCGCGGCGTCACCGAGGAGCGGTTAGATCACGAAATATCCAGCAGACCAGCAAACGATGAGGAACGGCGCAGGTTCGAGCTTGCGTCCGGAGTATCCGTTCTCATCTACCGTCGCCTCGGCTGGTCAAGAGGCCAGCCAATACGGTACACGGTGGAAATCCTGCCCGCCGACCGAAACGTCATCACACACGTGACGGGAAGCCGCGACCCCGCGCCTGAAACATGAGAATAAGGCGGGCCCGGCAGAGTGACCTGCCAACTATCATGCGGTGGAGGCAAGAAGCCGCCACCTGGCTCGCCGCCATCGGAAGTGATCAATGGAGCGATGCAGGATTGACGCGTGACTCCTTCGAGCAGCGAGTTAGTGACTCAATAACAGCCGGCGAAACATGGATCGCGGAAGACGACGACGGCACGCCCCTCGGGACAATCGCGGTCGACTCCACCGCCGACGCTGGCTTATGGAAACCAGAGGAACTACACGGCGCCTACGTGATCCACCGGATGATTATCGACCGGACGGCAGCCGGTCGTGACGTCGGTAGCAAACTCATCGACCACGCTGTACACCTAGCCCAGCGGAACAGCCGCGTTCGGCTCATACTAGACGCGTGGACCACAAACGAGGGACTCCACCGATACTACCGCTCCCAAGGATTCCGGCACGTCCGCACAGTCCCCGGCCACTGGACACCCAGCGCCGCACTCTTCGAACGAGAAGTCAGAGCCACAACAAAGGCAGGACACCAATCAACGCGACAGTGCACCAGTCCACCACAGTAAGGGGGACTCCTACACCAACCTGCACGCCCAGTTGACGAGCTGGGACGAGTACGCGCCGCTGGCGACGGATTCTGCGCGCAGGCCGGTATCCCGACCGAGGCGGCAGCGCTGGTGTCGCAACTACCGGCAGGAACTGGTGCGGCACCGCGCGGCTGGGGTGGACGCCGGGTGTCCGGCCAACACTCGGCGATCGCGTCGGAGGCCGCGATCCACCAGCGGCTGCCCGGAGCGCAGCCTGCTGGACATCCTCACCCGCATCGCCTACCTGACCGGGTGGCACCGCCACTTCGGGCTGGCGTCGGGGTCGGACCCGAAGATCGCCGCTCGCCGTCTCCGGGCAGAGCGGTCCCCACGGTTTCCGCGTCGTGTGATCGGGTGCGGAGGATGGCGGTGCCGCTCAGTTGGGCTTGTTGCGTGCGGTGGCGGGTCTGACGGGCCAGGAGGCGGTGTCGTCGCGGGTGATGTCCCAGCGTACGGCGAACAGTTGTGCGTCCACGACGGCGACGTCCACCGCGACGACGCGGTGGGTGGGGTTGGCCGCCGCGCGGGTGTTGACCAGCACTGGTAGTCGCGTGGACATGTTCAGCACGTCGGCTTCTTCGGGGGTGGGTAGCCGGGCTGAGGTTTGGTTTGTCCAGGTCAGCGGCCCGTGGTCGAGGTCCTGCTCGATGCGGTCGTAGACGCCTCCGGGTCCGGTGTCGGCTTGTTCGACTGGTGTGCCGGAGGCGATGTCTGGCGGGTAGTAGCTGGTGGTGAGCTGAACCGCCCCCCCGCCGGGCCCGACGGCGCGGCGGCGGGTGAACACCTGTTGTCCCGGTTCTACCTCGAGGAGGGCCGCCACCTCGTGGGGGCAGGCTGTCCAACCTCGGGTGGGGATACCGACGGGGGGCCAGTGGCCGGCGGGTCGGGCGAAGACGTAGCCGAGATCGTTGCGACGTACCTGGTGGCCGAGATCGATCGGCAACGGTGTGCCTGTTGGGGGTAGAACATAGGTTCCGCTGCGCGGGCGCACTCGGACCCTGCCGCGCAGCTCCAGGACGCCGATGGCCTCGGCGATGAGAGGCTTACCGGCGTCGTAGTGTCGGGCTAGAGCCGCGGTTCCCGGGAGACGTTCACCCGGTGTCCACTCGCTGTCGTCGATGCGTCGCTGGAGATCATCGGCGATCGCCAGGTAGCGGGCCGGCATAGAACGAGTTCCTCCAAATGAGGGGATCTGTCCTAGGACAGTTGACAGGCAGGCAGGGTGCAAGAAGCCTACTGGCCTAGGACAGGCGAGGGTATTCGAGCGTCGGCCGACTGTCCGCACCCACCCGACGTGACCGGAAGGGCTGCTCCTGAAGAGAGTGAGAGCCATGCCTGTCCGCACGAACCCGAGCCAGTGCCGAGTCAACCACCCGCGGCCACGGCGTATGCGCAGCCCGATCGTGGACCAGCACGCGACGTGGGTTGCGGTCAACCCGATCCAGGGCTGCCCCAAGGCGTGCTCGTACTGCTTCCTCCATGAACGGGGCCAGACCGCTGTGCGGCCCGAGCAGTTGACCAGTCCCGTTGAGACGGTCGACCTGCTGACTGCCTCGCCGTATTACGCGCCGGATCGTCCGATCGCGCTGTACACGTGGACCGACGTGATGGCGCTGCCCAGCTCCCGCGTCCACCTCGCTGAACTGCTGGCCTTGCTGGCAGACCGGCAGACCCCGAACCCGGTGGTCCTGATCACCAAGTGTCTGGTCCCGGATGATGCGCTCGACGCGGTGGCCACCGCGCGCCAAGCTGGTCTGCGGGTGATCGTGTACGTGAGTTATTCCGGTCTTGGGCGCGAGGTCGAACGGGGCATCCGCCATGAGGAGTTGAAAACTAACTTTCCCCGGTTGGGCCAGGCCGGTGTGCCTGTTGTGCACTACTGGCGGCCCGCATTTCCGGAGTCGGCGACCACCCGCACCATGCGAGCCGTCCTGGACTGGGTGGCCTCGTACGCGCGATGCACGGTGGCCGCGGGACTGAAAGTAGAGTCCGCCGCCCTGTCCCGGTTGGCCGCGCTATGGCCTGAGCTGGGCACCACGCCGGGCGTCACCGCCGCCGAAGGGGTCTATCCCCGGCCGTTCTGGGAGTTCATCCACGCGACCCGGCGGCACCACCCTACCTATCCGGTGTTCCACACGAACTCCTGTGCCCTGGCCTATGTGTTGAGCCAGCCGGATCGTTTCGGGGTCTTCGGTGGCGAGGTGTGCCGGGTGCGCAACCATTGCCCGGACGCCCAGCGACACCGCTGTGCGGCTGCCGCCCTCCGACGAGTGGCCCTGACCGACGCGACCGTCCGCGCTGCGCTGCACCGGCGCGGCCACTCCGACGCGAGGTTCACCCTCGACCACGCCCGCCGCGAGGTGGTGATCGACGCGCCGCTGAGCACCAGCACCGCCGCCGCGTTGACACAAGACCTCGACGCCCGGATCCGCGTCACACGGCACGACAGCGACCCGTATTGGAGCAGCGGAACAGCCGGCGCGCTCCCATTGATCATCGGTGATGCTCGATGACCCCCGAGGACTTGAGCGGCCTGCTGGGCGAGGCACGCCGACTGCGGCAGGGATTCGCCCGCACCGCGCCACAGCCATGGACCGCGACGACGGCCGCTGCTGAGCTGGCCGTCCAGCTGGGGCACCTGGCGCTGTGTCTGTTGCGCCGCCGAGGAGCCGACACTGCTGACCTCGACGACCCCCAGCGGCCGATCACCAACATCGGCGATGAGTTGGCCGACGTGTTGCTGGCCGCCCTGAGCGTGACCACTCTGGCCGGCGTCCAACCCGCTGACGTTCCCAAGCCCCGCCCCGCGCACGGTGACGGTGACGTCGAGGCGTTCCTGCGCCTGCTGGTCGCGGCGGGACAGCTCGCCGAGGCCGCCATGGTGGGCGAAAGTTTCCGGCACCAGCCCACCGGCACACCACCGTCGATCGCAGCGGCCAGCACCGGCACAGTGGCAGCCTGCGACGCGCTGGCCGACCACCTCCACCTGGACCTGCTCGGCGAGTTCCAC
Source organism: Pseudonocardiaceae bacterium (assembly GCA_050700055.1). Lineage (GTDB taxonomy): Bacteria > Actinomycetota > Actinomycetes > Mycobacteriales > Pseudonocardiaceae. Next base: position 83,922 of record JBOHGE010000016.1, on the reverse strand, counting down.
ACCATGGTCAGCGATGCCGACACCTTCCTCGACACTCGGGACAACTCCCCATGACCGGCCAGGGCGATTTCGCCGCGCATCACCGGGACGGCGACCATGTGATCAAGGTGCTCGACGCGCAACACCCGGCGGGTGCTCGCTTCGTCACTGCCGCGCAGTCTGTGGGCAAGACCGGCATGGACACCTACCTGTCCGCCCTGCGGGCGGCCGGGGTCACCCTCCCACCTGACCTTGCGGTGGTGTCCGTGGAGCCGCTGGTGGTACGGCACCGCTGGGTGACCGGTCCGGTTCTGCTCGACTGCGCGAGCGTGGACCCGCGGCGTTTCGTCGGCGCGGTCGCCGAGATCGCCCAGTGGGTGAACGTCGTGGCCGCCACCGACGCTCGGCTGGACACCAACCTGGCGAACTTCTGCCTCGCCGACGGACAGCTCGTGCTGGTGGATGTCCTGCCGCCACTGATTCCCAGCATCAGTCCCGTGCCGGCGAACCTGTTCGAGGTGCTGTTCACCGCGTTGTGCTTCGACACCCTGGTGATCCACGACGCGCTGATCGGCTATGCCGCCCGCGCCTTGCTGCGATCGACTGTGGGCGTGACCCGCCACCGCGATGATCTAGCCAGCCTGGTACGGCCAGCAGCAGCCGAGCCCATCGGAGCGTCCTTCCCCGCGTCGTGGTTTCGGGCCAGAGCCGCGCTGGCCCTGCGTGCCCTGGCTGGACAGCTCGCCCCCGATGTCGCGCACGAGTTCTTCGCGCTGACCTCCGTGCGGGCGTTCCGCGAGCTTCCCGAGGCGCATCGGGCTCGGCGAATCCACCTGATCGACCAGGCCATGAAGGAGCTTGCCCTGATATGACCGCATCCACCGACCCACCACAGGATTTGTCCACCTGGGACTGTTACGCAGGTGACGTGGCGTTCGCGGTCACCGCGCACTCGGCGTGGCTGTCTGCCCAGCGCGCGTACTTGTCGGGGTTTCTCACTGCGCCGCCAGGAGAACTGGATCTGGGCGCGTTCAGCCTCCGGGTGCACACCGACGACACCGCGTTCCAGCAGATTGTCAGCACGCTCGCCCGCTCGCCCGGCGCCAGCCACGTCGAGCCGGTTCCTGGGTTGGTGATGCGGGAGTCCGTGCACCCGACCGGCCACCGCTGTTATGTGATCACCATAGACGGTGTGGAGCGTCAACCGGGTGCCTACGCCGTGGCCGCGCAGGGGCGGCACATTGACCTGCTCACCCACAGCGGCACTCTGCGCCCCCACCGCTACCCGATCCGGCTCATCCGCGAGGCCATGCTGCGCACCTACGAGGACACGGGCGGAGTCATCTTTCACGCGGCCGGCGTCGATGTCAGCGGCTGCGGGGTGATGGTCTGCGGACCCCGTGGTTCAGGCAAGACCACCATCACGGCGGCGCTGCTGCGCTGCCCCGGCGCGGCCCTACTGTCCAACGACCGGCTCATCGCCCACCAGAGAGATCATCTGGTCGCCGTGCCGCTGCCGGTGCCGACCGGGCGGGGCACCATCGAGGCGTTCCCCGAACTTCAACGCACCGGGGCTGTCGAACCAGGCAGGATGCCCGCGGAGTTCGGCTCGACGGTCAAGCATGCCTTCACCGCCCGCCAGTTCGCGCTGGCATTCGGAGCTGGCCTGGTCTCCGCATCCGTGTTACGGCTGGTCGTGGTGCCCCAGTTGACCGACACCCGCCAACCGGCTCGGGTGCGCCATCTCGGCGCGGCGCAAGCGGGCCAGATCATCGCGGAGAACTGTTTCACACCTCGTGACGAGTTCTGGGTGCGGCCCTGGCTGGTACCCCGGCAAAAAGCCGATGACCTGCTCCGACACCAGGCGAAAACCGCCATCGGCCACATCACGACGGCCGTGCCGTGCGTCGAGGTCAGCTTTGGTGTGCGCAACCCCCTCACCGACCTGGTGCATACCCTGGACAAAATCGTGGGAGATACCTGGTGAGGACATCGGGCTGGACCGCGGTGGTGACCGCGGCCGGGAACGCGACGCGGTTCCGGCCGTTCAGCACGATCGTCCCCAAGGAGATGCTGCCGGTCGGGCACCGGCCCGCCGTCGAGCGCGTCATCACCGAGTGCGTGGACGCCGGAGCCACGACCGTCATCGTCGTCACCCGGCCCGGTGACCTCATCGTGCCCTCCTACCTGGATGTGCTGCACCGCGACGGCGTCCCAGTCGAGGCCGTCACCGAAGACCTCGGCCACGGCTACGGCAACGGCACCCCGCTGCTCACGCTGCGCGACAGGCTCGACTCCCAGGAGACCTTCGGTGTCGCGTTCGGCGATGACGTGCTGCTGGGCGGCCACGACCTCGCGGCCATGCGCGCCATCGCCAGCACCGGAGCCGACGCGGTGATCGCCGCCCAGCGCATCGACCAGGCCCACATCAGCTCCTTCGGCGTCGTGGACACCCATCCCGAGGACCCGGGCCGCGTGACGGGCATCCGGCAGCGACCCGACCCCGCCACCGTCAACACACCCCTGGCCCTGGTCTCCCGAGTGATCCTGCGGTCGTCCATCTTCGATCTGCTCGTCCCGACTCAACGCGCTCGCGGAGAAGTCGACCTCGGCACCGCTGTCGGTGAACTCGCCCGGATCGCCGAGGTGCGGGTCCACCAGATCACCGGACGCTGGGTCACCGTCGGCGAGCCACGCCGATACTTTGACGCTTTGTGCACCTACTGGCTCCTTCAGCCCGACCCCACCGCCGACGCCACTGCCACCGATGAGGACAACCGTGACGCTGATCGACATCTTCACTGACCGCTACGAGCCAGTCGGCACCGAGGACAAGAAGACCGCCCACGCCCAGGGCCTGTGGCACCGCACCTTCTCCGCGCTTGCGATCAACCCGACGACCAGGCGCGTGATCCTGCAAAAGAAAGCCCCAGGCCGGTACAGCTTCGACCGACCCGACTACGCCGACATCACCGTCGGCGGCCACTACCAGGCCGGTGAGACGATCCCCGAGGGCGTGCGCGAGGTCCACGAGGAACTCGGCCTCCCCGTCAGCTACGGCGACCTGCACCCCATAGGCCTGCGGCAGACCGCCGTCACCCTCGCCCCCGACTACATCGAACGCGAGTTCCAACACTGGCACCTCCTACCCCTGGACGTAGCGTTGGAGGACATCCCGCTCGCCGACGCCGAGGTATCCGGCCTGGTGGACATCGACCTAGCCGACGCGCTCAGGCTCGCCGACGGCCACACCGACACCATTCCCGCCCGCTACGCCACCCGCACCAACACCGGCCTGCACTACCGCGAGGCCACCCTGACCAGGGCCCAGCTGGTGCCCAACTACCTCACACTCGACCAGCTCTACCTGCGTCTGTTCGTCGCAGCGCGCCGTTTCTGCGCCGGCGAACGCACGCACGTGTTCTGGTAACCGCAGGAGCACCGGTGCGGATCGCCGTCATAGTGGGCACCCGCCCCGAAGCCATCAAACTCACCCCCGTGATCAACCTCCTCGGCCGGGAAGCCTTCGTGATTCACACTGCACAGCACTACAGCGCAGGCATGTTCGGACACGTCACACCGGACGTGCTGCTCCATACCCCCGATGACCGCGACCTCACCCGAGGCCGCCAACTCGGGCATCTCGTCACAGCCCTCGACGACGTGTTTGCCCAGCATCAACCCGACACCGTCCTCGTGCAGGGAGACACCACCTCGGCGCTGGCCGGGGCGCTAGCCGCCAATACCGCCGGCACACCCCTCGTGCACCTCGAAGCCGGTCTGCGCAGCTTCGACCGCGCCATGCCCGAAGAACACCACCGCGTCCTGATCGACCACCTCGCCGACCTGTGCTGCGCGCCGACACCCCTGGCCCGGGACAACCTGCTCGCCGAGCGCATCGCCCCGGAACGCATCGAGATCACCGGCAACACCATTGTCGAAGCGGTCGCCGTCGCGCTCCCGGACGAGCAAGAACAAGCACACATCCTCAACCAACTCGGCCTCACTGCCGCCCGCTACGTGCTGGCGACCATTCACCGAACCGAAAACGCCGACAATCCCGCCAACCTCGCCGCCATCCTGCGCGAACTGGCCACCCTGCCGGTGCCGGTGGTGTTTCCCCTGCATCCCCGGACACGACGGCACATCACGGCCTTCGGGCTCGCCGGTCTCGCCAGCAAACTGCGCCACACCGAACCATTGGACTACCCAGTCCTGCTGTCGGTGATCCGGCACGCCACCGGCCTCATCTCAGACTCCGGCGGCATCCAAGAAGAAGCCACCATCCTCAAACGCCCGATCATCGTGGTCCGCCGCAGCAACGAACGACCCGAAGTCGAACAAACCTTCGGCAACAGAACACTCCCCGGCAGCGGAGACATCAGCCAAATCGTGGCGACCTGGCTGCGCGACACCCCCGCGATTCACGCTCGGCTGGCCGACGTCCCCACACCCTACGGCGACGGCACCGCATCCAGCCGCCTCATCCAGGAACTGCGGTCTCGACACCGCGAAGGCTACCCGTGGCCCTCCCCCGAGACACGCGAAGCATAGGAGGGAGGTTTGTCGATTCGGCCGCCTCACCACGCCTCGCTCGCCACGGGGCGGCTCCGGGCATCACGACCGCCCGTTTCGGACCTCAGCTCCCGTCGTCGGTAATGTCGTTGGTCGTCTTCGGAGGTGGCGGGAATCTTCCGCGGTAGACGACCGTCGCATGATGCCGACGGCGCCAACGGGAACGGGTTTGGGACGTCGTGTTGGTGCAGATCATGGTGTTCGGACTTGTCCCCATTGCATGAGCCCGCCGGTGACCAGCCCTTCTTTTCGAGCGGTGGCCAGTTCAGTCGTGCGCTGAGGCTTGGCGTCGGCCAGGTCGGGTGGGACACGCAGGCCGAGGCGCGGGCCGTGCAGCACCAGCACCCAGTGGTAGTGCTGGGCTGCGGCGATCCATGTCGGGTCGAGGTCGCACAGCGCGTACACGAACAGGTTGCCGTCGGGTTGTTGGAGTTGGAGTCCGCCGCCGTCGCGCGGCCATTCCGCGATCACCCACCCGTCCAGGTTGGGCAACTGGTGCACCCCGTGGCCGATGCGCCGCATCCCTTGCGACAGCGCGTGTTCGGTCCAGACTTCCTGCTGCGGCGAGTCGTTGTCTGGGTGGGTCTGCAACGCTTGGTGACGTTCGACCAAGGCGACGGGAACCTGCGGCAGTTCTGGACTGAACTGGGGTATGCCCAGGTCGTCTTGTCCGGTGGCGGCGTGGCCGAAGCCCAGGATCGGATCGTCGAGGTAGGTGGCCCGGCCGAGAGCGGAGAAGTCGGCCAAGATCTCATCGAGCTGCTGGTGGGTGATTTCCATGGGACTCCCGTCCATTGAGGTCAGCGCACTAACTGCGTGGTTCGGTCGAGGTAGCAGTGCAGCGAGGTCTTGGGGATGCCGGTCTTGGCCGCGATCTGGCCAAGGCTGTTGCCCTGGAGGTGCAGGAGCTGGGCGTACTCAACTTTGTCGGCGGGGTGGGCCACAGGCTGTCCGATGCGCCAGCCGGCAGCCACGGCGCGGGCGGCCCGCTCGGTGGGTGAACGTGCGGGGCTGCTGGCCACCGACCTTGTTCACCCTCGACACCGTCATGCTGCGCCGACTCTACGTTCTCTTTTGTCATGGAGGTCCGCACCCGCCGGGTGCATGCTGGGATGTCATCTGCGCCGACACTACCGCTCCTACCGCCACCGAAATCACCACCACCACCCGCACCACTAAAGATCGACAACCATGCCATCCAAGACACCCACCGACACCCGCCCGAACCCGCACGTGCAAACGTGGCAGCGCGACACCCCAGGTAACGTATAGGTAACAAAATGATGGTTAGCTATGGCACTCCATGGCACTCACGAGCTAGGGGCGGACGGTGAGGCCGACTTTCTGGAACTCTTTGAGTTCTGAGTAGCCGGTTTTGGCCATGGCGCGGCGTAGCGCGCCGAACAGGTTCACATAGCCGCTGGGGGCGCAGGACGGGCCGAACAGCAGCGTGTCGATGCCGATCGAGCCTTCGGGCACATCGATGATGTGGCTGCGCGGTAAGGACGGATGGGCCGCGGCGGCGGTCCAGTACAAGCCGTTGCCGGGCGCCTCAGCGGCGGCGGCCAGCGGTTCACCGAGCATCACCGCGTCCGCCCCGCAGGCGATCGCCTTGGCGATGTCTCCACTGGTGCGGATCCCCCCATCGGCGATCACATGCACGTACCGTCCACCGGTCTCGTCCAGATAATCTCGCCGCGCGGCGGCTGCGTCGGCGATCGCGGTGGCCATCGGCACGCCGATACCGAGCACGCTACTGGTCGAGGTGCTCGCACCGGCCCCATGGCCCACGATCACACCAGCGGCCCCGGTGCGCATCAGGTGCATCGCGGTGCGGTAGTCGCCCACCCCACCGACGATCACCGGGACGTCCATCGACGCGATGAACTCCGCGAGGTTGAGCGGCTCGGCCGCGGTGGAGACGTGCTCGGCGGACACGATGGTGCCCTGCACGACGAGGATCTCGATGCCGGCGGCGAGCAGGTCAGGTGCCAGGCCACGAGCGTGCTGCGGGCTGACCCGGGCGGCCACCGTCACGCCGGCCGCGGCGACCTGACGGATCGCGTCGGTCAGCAGGTCGACCCGGATCGGGGCGGAGTGCCACTGCTGCAGCAGCCGCACCGCAGCCGCCTCGTCGGCCTCGTCTCGCGCCGAGGTGAGCCGGAACAGCAGCTTGTCGACGTCTCGGTGACGCGCCCACAGCCCCTCGGCATTGAGTACCCCCAACCCGCCGAGCTCACCGATCCGGATCGCCATCGACGGTGACACGATCGCGTCGGTGGGATGGGTCAGCAGCGGGATGTCGAAGCGGTAGGCGTCGATCTGCCAGCTGGTGGACACGTCCCGAGACGATCGGGTCCGCCGCGAAGGAACGATTTCCACGTCGTCGAAGTCGTAGGCCCACCGCGCGGTACGGCCCATACCGATCTCCACCAGATCGCGCATCTCAGCGTCCCGCGTAGTTCGGAGCTTCTACGGTCATGGTGATGTCATGCGGATGGCTTTCCTTGATGCCCGCCGCCGTGATCTGCACCAGTTGCGCGCCCTGCAACGCAGAGATCGTCGCGGCGCCGGCATAGCCCATCGCCGCGCGCAGACCACCGACGAGCTGGTGGGCCACCAGCGACAGCGGGCCACGGAAGGGAACCCGCCCCTCGATGCCCTCCGGCACCAGCTTGTCATCGGATAACAGATCGTCGGCGAAGTAGCGGTCCCTGGAGTACGACCGCCCGCGACCGCGCAACGCCATGGCACCCACCGATCCCATCCCGCGATAGGTCTTGTACTGCTTGCCGTCGACCAGGATCAGGTCACCCGGCGCCTCGGCGGTGCCCCCGAGCAGGCTGCCCAGCATCACGCTGCTGGCCCCGGCGACGATCGCCTTGGCGATGTCACCCGAGTACTGGATACCACCGTCGCCGATCACCGGGACACCCGCGGGACGGCACGCCCGGTCCGCCTCGAAGATCGCGCTGATCTGCGGCACGCCCACGCCGGCCACGACCCGGGTAGTGCAGATCGAGCCGGGGCCCACCCCGACCTTGACTGCGTCGGCACCGGCGTCGACCAGCGCCTGCGCTCCCGCCCGGGTAGCGACGTTGCCGCCGACGACATCGACGGTGCCGCCCACCTCGTTCTTGATCATGCTGATCATCTCCAGCACGCCCCGGGAGTGCCCGTGAGCGGTGTCCACAACGAGCACGTCGACGCCGGCCTCGACCAGTAACGTGGCCCGCTGCTTGGCGTCCTCGCCCACCCCGACCGCGGCTCCCACCAGCAGCCGCCCGTCCGGATCCTTGGTGGCCAGTGGGTACTTCTCGGTCTTGACGAAATCCTTGACGGTGATCAGGCCGCGTAGCCTACCGTGGCCGTCGACGATCGGCAGCTTCTCGATCTTGTGGCGCCGGAGCAGGCCCAGCGCAGCTTCCGCGGTGACCCCCACCTGCGCTGTGATCAATGGCGGCTTGGTCATCACATCGGCGACCCGCTTGTCATGGTCGACCTCGAAACGCATGTCCCGGTTGGTGATGATGCCGACCAGCACCCCGTCGGAATCGGTGACGGGCACGCCGGAGATCCGGTACCGGGCGCACAACGCGTCCACCTCAGCCAGGTTGTTCTCCGGCAAGCAGGTCACCGGGTCGGTCACCATGCCCGCCTCGGACCGCTTGACCAACTCGACCTGCGCGGCCTGCTCGTTGGCCGGCAGGTTGCGGTGCAGCACTCCCATCCCGCCGTTGCGGGCCATCGCGATGGCCATCCGCGCCTCGGTCACGGTGTCCATCGCTGAGGAGACCAGCGGCACCCGCAAGGTGATGTTGCGAGACAACCTGGTGGACGTGTCGACCTCGGCGGGCACCACATCGGATTCCGCGGGTAGCAGCAGTACATCGTCGAAGGTCAGACCGAGCAGCGCGAACTTCGACGAGAAGTCGGGCGCAGTGAGCTCGCTGATCATGCGCAAGGACGACCTTCCTGGCGGTGGGTGAGATCCGATCCATGGTATCTGTCACCGCATCATCCACCGGGCAGGTACGGTGCCAGCCGTGGCGCATGACTCACTTCCCCCTGACCCGTTCGCCGGTGACCCCGAGGATCCGGCGTTGACACTCGACGCCTTGGACGATCCCGGGGACCTCGATCATGCAGAACCGCTGGACGACGAGGAACGGGCGGGACTGCTCGCCGACCTGAGCGATCTGGCCGTCTACCAGGCTCTGCTGGAGCCTCGCGGACTACGCGGGATCGTGGTGGACTGCCCCGACTGTGCCGAGCAGCACTACCACGACTGGCACTTGCTGCGGGCGAGTCTGCAGCAGCTGCTTGCGGCCGGCCGGATGCGCCCGCACGAGCCGGCCTACGACCCGGACCCTGCGGGTTATGTGAGCTGGGAGTACTGCCGGGGATACGCCGACGCGGTCATCGCCGGAGAAGGCGGCGGCTGAACAGCGCTCACCACCCGCGGCTGGCCCGGCTGGACCGGACCGCGGTACGAGGAGCCAGCATCTCCCGGACCATCAGGGGGATCGGGCGGTACCGGTCTGGTCGGGGAAGGTGGAGTTGGCGGCTTCGGTGGTTCTGGTGGGGTGAAGTCGCCCGATGGTGATGAACCGATCGGTTTCGCACTCGGTTGGTTGGATTGCCCCGCGGGGGGCGTGGTCGGCTCAGGAGTCGGCGTCGGCTCCTCAGGGGTGGGGGATGGCGAGGTGTCCGGACTCGGGGACGGGGACGGGGCAGGCTCCGGCGACGGGCTCGGAGTCGGCTCCGGTAACGGGCTACTCGGGGAGGGCACCGGGCTGCTAGGAGACGGCACCGGTGACACAGTGGCATCCGGCGGCGTGGTGGGGGCCGGGCTGGGGGACAGCGGTGGTGCCACCGGCAGGCTCGGTGCCGGGGGTGGCGGGGGCTCGACCGGGGGCAGCTCCCGCTCGAGATCACGCTGTTGGGTGGCGAGGTCAGCTTTACCCTGGGCATCGGCGACCACCGGAAGTAGCTGCCGAATAGTTTCGACCGAAGCCCTGGCCTCCTCAAGCTTGCCCTCGTGTAACGCCTTCTTACCCAGATCAAGCTCGATTCGAACTCGAGCCGCGGTCTCCACTGAGAGGGCGTAGTCGGAGTAAAGCGTCTCGGTGACGGGCCACAGGTTGTCGCCGGGATGGGCGGACTTGGCGAGCAGACCCACCGAGGAGAAGGCGATCACCAATACCGCCGCAGCGGCCGCGACGGGACCGAATATGGGGCTGCGGCGGCGGATCGGCCGGCGGGCGGCGCTGATCACCGATAAGGCGGTGTCGGCATCCACCAGCAACCGGTTGGAGTCGGCATGCACCTCACGCCGCCACGCCACCAGGACGCGCGTCAACTCACCGTCGACATCATCGACGTCGCTCGATACCCGGCCAGCACCGCCGAGCAGGTCGAGTAGCAGGTCGTCAGCCTGGATGGCGGCCAGGTCAGCGGGCAGCTCCGAACGATCGAGGTTGGGATGTCCATTGGGGTGGCCGGCACGTGGATCGTCACGTGAGCCATCATCACGACCAGACATTTCAGACCACCTCCTCGGACTGCAGTACGTTGCGTAACTTCCCTAAAGCCCGGTGCTGAGCTACCCGGACCGCACCGGGAGTCGACCCCACCGCCTCGGCGGTCTCCTCCGCGGACAACCCCACCACCACTCGCAGAATCAGAATCTCGCGCTGCTTGTCCGGCAGCATCTCCAGCAACCGGTCCATCCGACCGGCCAGCTCACCCTGAATGGCCCGATACTCCGGGCCTGCGTCGTCCCGGTCCGGAGAATCGGGGATCTCCGGGACCGGCTCGGCACGGTTGCGCGCCGACGACCGGTGAGCGTCGGCCACCTTGTGGGCTGCGATGCCGTACACGAAGGCAAGGAATGGCCGACCCTGGTCGCGGTAACTGGGCAAGGCCGCAAACACCGCGAGACACACCTCCTGGGCCACGTCGTCCGCCGAAGCGAACGTCCTTTCCTGACTGCCAACGCGTGCGCGGCAGTACCGCAACACGAGGGGACGAATCCAGCGGAGAACACCGTCGACGGCAGCTCTGTCGCCATCGACGGCGGCACCAACAAGGACGTTGAGGTCGTCCCCCACTACAGTCATCGCAGAATGCAGCCCTGCCGTTACGACGCGGGACCAGCCGGACTGCACGCCGGCTGGCGGTGGCCATTCCGAGGTCTCGACCAGCCATCACTGTCCCGAGACCACGGCACCTCACGTGCAACCGTAGTGGTCGGCAGATCAACTGTAGAACTCGGTATCGCGGGTATCTTGCACGTGCACAGCGCACAGGGGCCGATGGCATCGCCATCGGCCCCTGTGCGCCAGAACGGATCAGGCAACCAGACCGCGCCGGAAACCATGTGCCACGGCCTGCGCCCGATCCCGCACGCCGAGCTTCCGAAACAGCCGCCGGGCATGGGTTTTCACCGTGTCCTCGGACAAATAGAGCTCGCGGCCGATCTGCCCGTTGCTCTTGCCCTGGCTCATCCCGCGCAGCACCTGCAACTCACGCTCGGTGAGCTGCACACCAGGATCAGACGGCGGTCGCGGCGCGGGCACCGACGTGCTGGCCAGCGTGTGCGCCAGCGCAGCAACGAGCTCTGGACGCGAAGCGTCCCAGCGCAGATACCCGCGGGCACCACCGGCGATCGCGGCGGCGATGCTGCCCGCGTCGTCCGGTGCGCCGAACACGATGACGTTGGCCTGCGGATGCGCCGACACCAGCCGGCGAGTGGCCTCCACACCAGTGGGCACCGCACGCTGGGTACCGACCAGAACGACATCCACTGGCTGCCGAGAGTAACGGGCTAGCAGCTCGTCACCGTGTGCCACGCAGTCGATCCGAGCGACGCCAGGGACCGCGGACATCACACGGGTGAGTCCCTCGCGGACGCTTCGCCGGTCATCGCAGATGAGAACTGCGGTCACGGGGGGCTCCTTTCCTGCAGCCAAGTGATGTGCCCACCTCCCTATCGGTCGTGCGGACCCGAAACTTGACACGATCTGATGGAGTTCCATCAAGGACCGGAGCCACACCGCTCCGAACGGCTGTCACCACCGCGTGGAGCAACGCTCACTCTACCGAGTGTGAGCGCATCACGGCAGTACCACGGACAAGGATGATTCAGGCATTTCGACTACCTGATGTCGCTCAGACGGCCCTAACGCCTCCACCGATGAGACGCAAGGACCGTCGCGGCGTCGCGTTACGAGGGTGATGACGTCACGGGATACCGGATGGCTGTCAACCCGGCCCGTGCCCATGACCATGGCCCTGCCCGCCCGGACCTGCCGTCTCCGGCTTGTCAACCACCGCACTCTCAGTGGTGATCACCATCCGAGCGATCGAGGTGGCGTTGACGAGCGCCGACCGGGTCACCTTCACCGGGTCGACAATGCCGGCGGCAACCAGGTCGCAGTAGGTCTCGGCTTCGGCGTCAAAGCCGTGACCCCACTGCATGTCCCGTACCTTGGCAACCACCACGGAGCCCTCGAAGCCCGCGTTGTTGGCGATCCAGGCAAGCGGGGCGGCACTGGCAGCCCAGACGATGGCGGCGCCGGTGGCCTCGTCGCCCTGTAGGCCGAGGTCGCCGACCAGATGCGCGGCGTGCACCAACGCTACCCCCCCACCGGGGATGATGCCCTCCTCAGCGGCCGCCCGGGTGGCTGCCACGGCATCCTCGATCCTGGACTTGCGCTCTTTGAGCTCGGTCTCGGTAGCCGCCCCGACCTTGATCACGGCTATCCCTCCGACGAGCTTGGCCAGCCGCTCCTGGAGCTTCTCACGATCCCAGTCCGAGTCGGTCTCGTCGATCTCGTGACGGATCTGCGCAGCGCGGACGTCGACATCCGTCTGGTCGCCGCCACCATCGACAATGGTGGTGTCGTCCTTGGTCACCACAACCCGTCGGGCACGGCCGAGCACGTCGAGCCCGACCTCGGACAGTGCGAGGCCGATCTCAGGATCGATCACCTGAGCACCGGTGACGGCAGCCAGGTCATCCATGAATGCCTTACGGCGGTCACCGAAGAACGGCGCCTTCACCGCCACCACCGACAGTGTCTTACGGATCGCGTTGACCACCAGGGTGGACAACGCCTCGCCCTCGACATCCTCGGCCACGATGAGCAGCGGCTTGCCGGCCTGGCTGATCTTCTCCAGGAGTGGCAGCAGATCCTGGAGCGAGGAGACCTTCTCGCGATGCAGCAGGATGTGGGCGTCGACCAACACCGTCTCCATCCGCTCGGCGTCGTTGACGAAGTAGGGCGAGATGTAGCCCTTGTCGAACGCGACGCCCTCGGCGATCTCCAGCTCGGTAGCCATCGTGGAGGACTCCTCCACGGTGATGACGCCGTTCTCACCGACCTTGGTCATCGCCTCGCCGACCAGCGCGCCGATCTTCGGGTCACGCGAGGACACCGTGGCGACCTGGGCGATCGCGTGCTGGCCCTGCACCGGCGTCGCCTTGGATCGCAACATCGCAACGATCGCCTCGGCGGCCGCCGCGATGCCGTGCCCCACCGCGGTGGGGTTGGCACCGGCAGCCACGTTGCGCAGTCCCATCTTGACCATGGCTTGGGCCAGCACGGTGGCGGTGGTGGTGCCGTCCCCGGCCACGTCGTTGGTCTTGGTCGCCACTGTCTTGGCGAACTGGGCGCCGAGGTTCTCGTAGGGGTCGGTCAGCTCGATCTCACGAGCGATCGTCACCCCGTCATTGGTGATCAACGGACCGCCGTACTTCTTGGCCAGCACCACGTGCCGACCGCGCGGGCCGAGAGTGATCTTGACCGCGTCGGCGAGCTGGTCGACTCCGCGCTCCAGCGCGCGCCGCGCGGTCTCGTCGAACGTGATCTGCTTGGGCATTGCCTGCCTTCCTCACGGACGAACTCTGCTGAGGTCTCCGGCGTTGCCGGGACCCGATGCCTGACCGCCCCGCCGACCCCGGAGGGGCAGCGGGGCGGTCACGGTGATCTGAGTGGCCTCCTGACGACGACCACGGTGTGCTACGGCCGAACCGTCAGTTGACAACGGCGAGCACGTCGCGGGCGGAGAGAATCAGGTACTCCTCACCGTTGTGCTTGATCTCGGTGCCACCGTACTTGCTGTAGAGGACGACATCACCGACGCTCACATCCACCGGGATGCGGGTGCCGCTGTCATTGACCCGACCTGGGCCCACGGCCAAGACCTTGCCCTCCTGGGGCTTCTCCTTGGCGGTGTCCGGGATGACGATGCCGGATGCCGTCGTCGTCTCGGCCTCGTTGGCCTGGACGACGATCTTGTCCTCGAGCGGCTTGATGTTCACGCTCGTCACAGTGTGACCTCCACTTTTTGGGGTCTTTGAAGAGCTGGCAGGGTTGTCTGATGCTGGCTGCGACTCCCTCGCCGTCGCGGGTGCCGAGGAAGCCCATGCCATGCTGGCACTCTGGTGACCAGAGTGCCAGTTAGCAGAGTACTGCGCCGAGTGCCAGCGCTCAACTAGGGTGGTCGGCAAGTCAGAAACTCATCCGAGAAATTCACCTGCTCATCGTTACCGCGTCACCCGATACTGATCGGATCGATCGGGCCCGCTGCGGGTCCCGCGACATCAGCCGGAGGACGCCGACATGGTCCAGCCCTGCCACCGTCCGACCCGCCGCACGGTGCTGGCCGGCGCGGTCGCGCTTGCCGTCGCTGGTTGTAGTGCCCGAACGCCGGTCAGCGCCCGCAGCCGGCCGCTGGGTGACCCGTTCACCGTCGGGGTGGCCTCCGGTGACCCGGCCGCCGACGGTGTGGTGCTGTGGACCCGGCTGGCGCCCAGCCCGCTGGCCGACGACGGGCTGGGCGGGATGCCGGCCCGCCCCGTGGACGTGGAGTGGGAACTGGCCACCGACGAAAGATTCCGGCAGGTCGAGCGGCGCGGACGCAGCACCGCAGCACCGCAGGCGGCGCACAGCGTGCACCTCGAGCTCACCGGGCTGCGCCCGGGCCGCGAGTACTTCTACCGGTTCCGAGCCGGCGGGCATCTGTCACCGGTCGGCCGGACGCGCACCGCGCCGCCATCGACCGCCTCGCTGACCATGTGCTTCGCCTCCTGCTCGCAGTACGAGCACGGGTGGTTCACCGCGTATCGCCGGCTGGCCGCGGAGGATCCCGACGTCGTGCTGCACCTGGGTGACTACCAGTACGAGTACGCCGCCGACCGGTACACCGTCTCCAGCGGCACGGTCCGCCACCACGTGGGTCCCGAGACCGAGACCCTGGCGAGCTATCGCCGACGCTACGCCCAGTACAAGACCGACCCCGACCTGCAGGCCGCGCATGCCGTCGCGCCGTGGCTGGTGGTCTGGGACGACCACGAGCTGGACAACAACTGGGCCGACGAGGTGCCCGAGAACCCTCAGGAAGGATTCCTGGCCCGGCGCGCGGCGGCACTGCAGGCATACTACGAGAACATGCCGCTGCGCGGGTCTTCGCTGCCGCGCGGCAGCGACATGCAGCTTTACCGTCGCGTGCGGTGGGGTGACCTCGTGACGTTTCACCTGCTCGACACCCGGCAGTACCGCAACGACCAACCCTGCGGTGACCAGTTCAACACCGACTGCGCCGAACGCACCGACCCCGCTCGCTCGATCACCGGTGCCGAGCAGGAGCGGTGGCTGCTGGAAGGGTTGCAGCGGTCCCGATCCCGCTGGGACGTGCTCGGCCAGCAGGTCTTCTTCTCCCAGCTCGACCTCACGCCCGGCCCGGCTCGCGGTTTCAACGTCGACGCCTGGGACGGCTACGCCGGCAACCGCGACCGGATCGTCGCCGGGCTGCGAGACTCGCCGGTACGCAACGCCATCGTGCTCACCGGCGACGTCCACGCACACTGGGCCGCCGAGATCCGCGAACGCTTCGACGACCCCACCTCGGCCGCGGTCGGCACCGAGCTGGTGACCAGCTCGATCACCTCAGGAGGGGACGGCTCGGAGACCCGCCCCGAAGCGGTCGCCGCGCTGGCCGACAACCCGCACATCCGCTTCTACAACAACCGCCGCGGGTACGTGCGCACCCGGTTCACGCCTGGGGAGTTGCGGGCCGACTTCCAAGTGGTGCCCTTCGTGTCCCGACCCGATGCGGCGGTGCAGACCAGGGCGTCGTTCGTGGTGCCCGACCGGGAGGCCGCTCTGCACCCGGCCTGAGCCGGTTGGTAGCTCTTCAAGTACCACCAACCGGGGGTGGCACGACCTCAAACCGCTGCCAACCCTGCGCCGGTCCGGCGCAGGGTTGGCAGCGGTTAACAGCACCGTCACCCCCGGTTGGTGGTACTTGAAGAGCTACCAACCAGGGAGGTGGTGATCGGCAGGCCCGGGTCGGCGGGGATGTCGAGCTGCGAGCCGGGCGCGCCGGCGGCGAGCAGGTGTGCGCCGAGTGCGGCCACCATGGCTCCGTTGTCGGTGCACAGCCGCGGCCGGGGCACTCGCAACCGCACACCGGCTGCGGTGCAGCGGTGTTGCGCCAGCGCGCGCAACCGGGAGTTCGCGGCTACCCCGCCGCCGATGAGCAGGGTATCGATACCGAGGTCGGTCGCCGCCCGGATCGCCTTGGCGGTGAGCACGTCGACCACCGCCTCCTGGAAAGCCGCCGCCACGTCGGCCACCGGCACCGCGCTCCCGCGGCGTTGCAGCCCCTCGACGTGCCGGGCGACCGCGGTCTTGAGGCCCGAGAAGGAGAAGTCGTAGGCCGAGTCGCCGGGGCGGGTCAGCCCGCGGGGAAATCGGACACTGCCCGGATCCCCGTCCCGGGCGGCCCGATCGATGAACGGTCCACCGGGAAAGCCCAACCCCAGCAGCCGCGCCACCTTGTCGAACGCCTCCCCCGCGGCATCGTCGACGGTGGCCCCCAACGGGTGCAACGGGTGCACCAGCGACGAGACCTGCAGCAGGCTGGAGTGCCCACCCGAGACCAGCAAGGCCAACGCCGGAGGTAACGGCCCGTGCTCCAGGGTGTCCACCGCAATGTGCGCCGTGAGGTGATTCACCCCGTACAGCGGAACCTCCCAGGCTGCCGCGTACGCCTTGGCCGCGGCCAAACCGATCAGCAGCGCGCCGGCCAGCCCGGGACCCGCGGTGACCGCCACCGCATCCACATCAGAGGACTGCACACCAGCAGCCCGTAACGCGCGGCGCACCGTCGGCACCATTGCCTGCAGGTGCGCTCGGGACGCCACCTCGGGTACCACACCACCGAACCGGACATGCTCCTGCACACTGGATGCGATCTCGTCGGCGAGCAGCGTGACCGTCCCGTCACCTGCCAACCGCACGACGCCTACGCCGGTCTCGTCGCAGGAGGTCTCGATACCCAGAACTATCGCGGTCACAACGCCGCCTCCGCGGGACCACGCACGTCGGCGGTCACAACGCCGCCTCCGCGGAGACCGCGACATCCCGGCGCATGGTGAACGCGTCGGCACCGCTGGGCCGGTAGTAACCACGGCGGGTGCCGATCACGACGAAACCTTCGCTGCGATACAACTGGATTGCTGACTCGTTGTCGGTGCGCACCTCAAGAAAAACCGTGGCCCCAGCGGCATGAGCAAGTATGGCTCGCAACAGTGCACGACCGATCCCGCGGCCCTGGTGTACCGGGTCCACCGCGAGGGTGTGCACCTCCGCCTCGCTGCCGGCGCGGGCCATGCCAGCATAGCCGACCAGACAGCCGTCCTGTCGCGCTACCAGGTAGTGATGACCGGCGGCCAGCGCCTCCACAAATGCCTCCTGGCCCCATGGGTCGTCGCCGTCGAAGAGCTGTTGCTCCAGTTCGGTGCAGTGCCATACATCGGCGCTGGTCATCAGTCCGATCAGGATGCTCATACCGGCGTCACCCGCTTGATCGGGCCGGGTTCGAGCGCATCGGGACGGCGCAGGTACAGCGGGGTGAGCGGGGCCGGCGGCGCCTGGGCCCGCAGTGCGACCGCCGCCACCGCGACCAACCCGACCGGCTCCGGATACCTCGGCGACACCACCGAGACCGGCAGATCCAGTGCATCAGCGGTTCCCGCCACCCGGGCCACCCCGGCGAGGGGCACGTCGAGCGGCCGATTCACGTGGGGACCGTCGATCCGGTTGCCGGCCTGGTCATAACGCGCCCAATAGACCTCGCGGCGCCGGGCGTCGGTGATGACGAGTAAGGCGGTGCCGGCACCTGCGCGGTGCGCGATCGCGTCCAGACTTCCCACCGGATAGACCGGGATGTCCAGGGCATCACCCAGCGCCGCCGCGGTCACCATGCCGACCCGCAGCCCGGTGAACGGTCCAGGTCCAGCTCCACAGACCACCGCGTCGAGATCGCGCAGCCGGGTCCCGGCGACCGCGAGCACCGCCCGCACCGACGGCATGAGCAGCTCGCCGTGCGCCCGGGCGTCCACGGTGATCCGCTCGGCGAGGACTTTCGGGCAGCCCACGGCGGGCAGTCGCAGCAAACCGGCGGTCACCGCGGGGGTCGCCGTGTCAAGAGCCAACACCAGCACAGCCGACGAGTTTACGGATCCGGCTTTTCGGGCACGTCGGCACCTGGTTGCGGCAGCATCCGGGCCGGACCGTGCAGCTCGGCGAGCCTGCTCTCGTCAGCCCGTCGCTGCAGCCGGATCACCAGGTGATCCTCGGACAGCCGCTCTGCCATCCCCTCGCCCCACTCCACGACCACAGCGGCCGTGAGGAGATCGGTGTCCAGATCGAGGTCGTCCAGCTCGGCGATTCCACCGAGCCGGTAGGCATCGACGTGCACCAGCGGCACCCCGCGGCCCCCGGGCAGCGCCGGATGCTCGCGGGCGATGACGAAGGTCGGAGACGTCACCGGTCCACGGACCCCCAAGCCGGTACCGATGCCGCGGGCCAGCACCGTCTTGCCGGCGCCCAGCGGCCCGGAGAGCACCACCACGTCGCCGGGGCGCAGCCGCTCGCCCACGGCCTGACCGAGGCGCTCGGTGTCGGCCGGGCTCGCCAGCTCCATTACCTGTTTGGTGAGCACTTTGCGCATTGCGCCAGAAACTCCAAGAGATGTTCGTTGACGAGGGTGGGCTGTTCCAACATCGGCACGTGACCCGACCCGTCCACCTGCACCAGCTCGACGTCGGGCAGCAGCGCCGCGATCGCCTCGCAGTGCTGGTACGGGATCAGCTGGTCACCGTCGGACCCGATCACCAGCGCCTTGGCGTACTTCAGACCGGCCAGTGCCGCGTACCGGTTGTGCGCCCCGAAAGTCTCCAGGAAGTCGACCACGACTTCGAAGCAGGTAGCGCTGATCATCGCGTGCAGCAGCTCGACCACCGCCGGGCTGACCGCCTTGTCAGCGAAGGAGAACTTGCGGGTCAGGCTCCAGGCCAGGTGCCCGGCGGCATCCCGCCCACGATCGATCGCCCGCGTGCTGGGCTGCCAGCGGGACAGCCGCCGGGCCACCGGCATGATCGGGTTGCGCCGGGACAGGAACGGGCGGGACAGGCCCGACCGGCCGATGTCCCCGGCGCTGGTGTTGAGGAAAACCACCCCGCAGATCCGCTCGGCGAACAGGTCCGGGTTGTGCTCAGCCAACGCCATGATGGTCATGCCGCCCATGGAATGCCCCACCAGCACGACCTGCCCCTCGGGTGCCGCGGTGTGGATCACCGTGTGCAGGTCGCGACCGAGTTGCTCAATGGTGCAGGCGCTGCGCAGCGATCGATCGGATCGGCCGTGGCTGCGCAGGTCGTAAAGCACTTGGCGGACCCTGGGGGCGGTGGAATTCGCCAGCTCGCGCCGCTGGAACAGCCAACACTGCCGGTCCAGGGTGTAGCCGTGGATCAGCAAGACTGTCAGCTCGGGCGATCCGCCATCGATCGGGTCCAGCTCCTCCACCGACAGCATGACACCGTCGTCAGCCAGCACCGGGTACTCCCGGTCCGGCGCTAGCGCGGGCGGCAGCTCAGCAAGCAGTTCGGCAGCGAGCCTGCGTAGCTTGGCGATGCGGTTGTGATGCACAGCGCCGGCGACCAACACCGTGCCCAGCAAGCCGGCGGTCACCCACCTGGCAGACCTCATCGGGTCACCGGCAGCAACGTCGAGCCGGCGGCCGGATGGCGACCGTGCACCGTCCGGGTCAGTCGGGGCCGCACCATGCCCGCAACCACCTCGTAGTGGATGGTGCCCAGCTTGCCGGCCCATTCCGCCGCGGTGGGCGCGCCGCTCTCGCCGGTACCGAAGAAGACCACCTCGGCGCCCACCTCCACCGGATCGTCTCCACAGTCGACCATCACCTGGTCCATGCACACCCTCCCCACCACTGGACGGCGGCACCCAGCCAACCACACCTCGAGCCGACCGGTAAGTGATCGCGGCACGCCGTCGGCGTAACCGGCGGGAACCAATGCCAGCGTGGTCTGCCGATCGGTATGCCAGACATGCCCGTATGACACGCCCTCACCGGCCGCGACCCGTTTGAGCAGCGCGACCTGCGAGCGCAGCGTCATCGCCGGCACGAGATCATCACCCACCTCAGGGGCCGGCGAGAGCCCGTAGACGGCAATGCCTGGACGGACCATGTCGTAGTGCAGCTCGGGCCGGGTCAGGGTTGCCGCTGAGTTCGCCAGATGTCGCAGCGGCCGCAGCCCGGCACGTCGCGCCATCTGGTAGGCATCCTCGAAGTACCGTACCTGCCGCTCGATGATCGGGTGCCCGGGATCGTCGGCATGGGCCAGGTGCGACCAGATCCCGACGACCTCGACATCTCGGCACGCCGCCGCGGCGTGGACCAGGCCGGGCCACTCGTCGCGGTAGGCGCCGCCGCGGGTCAGCCCGGTGTCGACCTTGAGGTGTACCCGGGCGATGCGTCCGGCGGTCGCCGCGGCTTCAGCTGCGGTGGTCAGCTGGCCGATGGAGTAGACACCGAGGTCGATCCCCGCCGCGACACCGGCAGCCAGGTCCTCCCCGGGAGCGTGCAGCCAGGCCAGCACCGGAGCGTCGATCCCACCGTGCCGCAGCGCCAGCGCCTCGTCGATGCTGCACACCCCCAGCGCGCCGGCGCCCGCCTGCAGCGCCGCCGCGGCGACGTCGACCGCGCCATGGCCGTACCCGTCGGCCTTGACCACTGCCATGGTCACCGCCCCCGACACCGCGGCGGTCCGAGCGAGAATCCCGACGTTGTGCCGGATCGCGTCGAGATCGATCACCACCTCGGCCCGGGGCCGGCCGTAAACACCCGTCATCCTCGCACCCGCAAGGCACGGATCCCGTCACTAAGCGCTCCCAGAATCCCCGACGCCGACGCTGGCGCTCCGCTGGGCGGGTTTACTGCATTCTGTCCCCAGAACGCGCCTAACCGCCGCCCGATTACTGCATTCTGTCCCCAGAACGCGCCTTCGGGCGGGTGCGCGGCGAGGGCAGCGGCTAAGTCCTGGGCGTGGGTGGCGGCGGCTGCGGCGGTGGGTGGGTCCAGGCCGGCTGCCAGTAACGCGCCAAGAATGCCGGTGAGGATGTCACCGGAGCCTGCGGTGGCCGGCCAGGACGTGCGGGCCGGGTTCACCAGCACCCGCCCGTCGGGGGCCGCCACGATGGTGGTGTTGCCTTTGAGCACCAGCACCGCGTCGAACCGGGCCGCGGCGTCGCGGGCGGCGGCGACCCGGTCGACGCCGGGTGGCTTACCGGTGAGCCGCTCGAATTCCCGGTCGTGCGGGGTGAGCACCAGCGGGGTGTCCGGGTCGCGGCTGTCCGCCAGCTCGGGGTGACGGGCCAGCAGGGTGATCGCGTCGGCGTCGGCCACCACCGGCACCCCGGCGGCCAGCACGTGCGCCAGCACCTGCCGGCCGGCGGTACCGGTGCCCAAGCCCGGCCCGACCGCCCAGGCCTGCACCCGCCCGGCGTCGGACACCGAGCCGGTGGCCACCACCTCCGGCCAGCGCGCCCGCACCGCGTCAGCCGCGGTGCCGGCGAAGCGGACCAGGCCCGAGGTGGCCAGCACCGCGGCACCGGCACACAGCACCGCCGCGCCCGGGTAGGCCGCCGAGCCCGCGGCGATGCCCAACACGCCTTGGTTGTACTTGTCGCTGGCCGGACCGGGCACCGGCCAGCAGGCACCGATCTCGGCGGGACTGAACACCCGCAAATCGGGCTCCCCCAGCTGCGCGAACAGCCCGATGTCCACCAGGTGCACCGGCCCGCAGCGCCACGGGGCCAGCAGGTGCACCGGCTTGAGGGTGCCGAAGGTGACGGTCTCGGTGGCGGTAACCGCGGGCCCGTCGGCGGTGCCGGTATCCGGGTCCACCCCGGACGGACAGTCCACCGCGATGATCGGCACCCGGACGGCCTCGACCAGCCGGGCGGCCGCGGGGCGTAGCGCCCCCCGGCCGGACAGCCCGACGATCCCGTCGAGCACCAGGTGGGCGCGCTCGGGCAGTTCGCCGGCGATCCGCCCGCCGGCGCGGCGCAGTGCGGCCAGGCCGGCCGGGTGCGCGCGGTCCGGGGACAGCAGCACAGCGGTGACCGCCACCCCGCGGCGGCGCAGGTACGCCCCGGCCCACAGCGCGTCCCCGCCGTTGTTGCCAGCCCCGACCAGCAGCGCGACATGCCGGCCGGACACCCCACCGGTCCGCTCGGCCAGCATCTCAGCAGTCCGGGTGGCCAACCCGAAAGCGGCGCGCCGCATCAGGGTGCCTGGACGGTGGCGCGGGTGCAGGGCACCTTCGGCGGCCTGCACCCGCGCCACCGTCCACGCACCTCGTGAGTGCGGAACAGTGTTATAGCACTCTATGCCACTCACGACCCTATTCCACGGTGACCGATTTGGCGAGATTGCGTGGTCTGTCCACGTCGTAGCCGCGTTGGCGGGCGATCTCGGCGGCGAGCACCTGCAGCGGCACGGTGGACACCAACGGCTGCAGCAGGGTCGGCACCGCGGGCACCTCCAGCACGTCGGAGGCGTAGGGCCGCACGGTGTCGTCGCCCTCCTCGGCGATGACGATGGTCCGCGCCCCCCGTGCCCGGATCTCCTGAATGTTGGACAGCAGCTTGGCGTGCAGCACGGCGCGGCCCTTGGGCGAGGGCATCACCACGAACACCGGCAGGCCCGGCTCGAGCAGCGCGATCGGCCCGTGCTTGAGCTCACCGGCGGCGAAGCCCTCGGCGTGCATGTAGGCGAGTTCCTTGAGCTTCAGCGCTCCCTCCAGCGCCACCGGGAAGCCCACGTGGCGGCCGAGGAACAGCACCACCTTGGAGCTTGCCAGCTCGCGGCCCAGCGTGCGCACCTGATCTATGGTGCTCAGCACCTGGGCCACCGCCGCGGGCATCGCCTCCAGCTCGGCGAACTCGCGGGCGACCTCGTCGGAGTACTTGGTGCCGCGAGCCTGCGCCAGCGCCAGCCCGACCAGGAAATTGGCCACGATCTGGGCGAGGAACGTCTTGGTGGCGGCTACCCCGATCTCCGGCCCGGCGTGGGTGTAGAGCACCGCATCGGACTCCCGGGGGATCTGCGCCCCATTGGTGTTGCAGATCGCCAGCACCCGGGCCTTCTGCTCGCGAGCATGGCGCACCGCCTCCAGGGTGTCCATGGTCTCGCCGGACTGCGAGATCGCCACCACCAGAGTGGAACGGTCCAGCACCGGGTCGCGGTACCGGAACTCACTGGCCAGCTCGACTTCCACCGGCAGCCGGCACCAGTGCTCGATGGCGTACTTGGCGACCATGCCCGAGTGGTAGGCGGTCCCGCAGGCGACCACGAAGACCTTGTCGACGTCGCGCAGCTCCTGGATGTCCATCCGCTGCTCGTCCAGCACGATCCGGCCATCGATGAAATGCCCGCGCAGGGTATCGGCGATCGCGCCGGGTTGTTCCTGGATCTCCTTGAGCATGAAGTAGTCGTGGCCACCCTTCTCCGCCGCCGACAGGTCCCAGTCGACGTGAAAGGGCGTGCCGTGCGCGGCGTCACCGTGGAAGTCGGTGATCCGGTAGCCGTCGCGGGTGATCGTCACCAGCTGGTCGGGGCCGAGCTCGACGGCGTCGCGGGTGTGCTCGATGAACGCCGCGACATCGGAGGCGACGAAGTGCTCCCCATCGCCCACGCCGAGCACCAGCGGCGACGAGCGGCGCGCCGCGACGATCAGGCCAGGCTCGTCGGCGTGCGTGACGACCAGGGTGAACGCACCGTGTAACCGGCGGCACACCGCGCGCACCGCGGCGGGCAGGTCACCGCAGTACTGCGCGGCGATGAGATGCGCGGCGGTCTCGGTGTCGGTGTCGCTGGCCAGCTCCACCCCTTCGCGCTCCAGCTCGGCGCGCAGCTGCGCGTGATTCTCGATGATCCCGTTGTGCACCACGGCGAGCCGGCCGGCGGTGTCGACGTGCGGGTGGGCGTTGCGGTCGGTCGGCGCGCCGTGGGTGGCCCAGCGGGTGTGCCCCATCCCGGCGGTGCCGGTGAAGGCGTCGCGCCCGGTGGCGTCGAGCTCGCCGATCAGGTTGGCCAACGCCCCGGCCTTGCGAGCCACCGCCAACGTGCCGGCCCCGCCGACCACCGCGACACCGGCCGAGTCGTACCCGCGGTACTCCAACCGGCCCAGCCCTTGCAACACGACGTCCAGAGCCCGCCGATGCCCCACGTAACCCACGATTCCGCACACGTGCGTCACGGTAGCGCCTGACTCCGATACCGTCCGGGCCCATGGCACGTACCGATCCGGCAATCCGGCGCAGGACTGACGAGCTGGCCCAGCCAGGTCCGCACAAGGTGCTGCGCGGTGATCTCGCGCTGGTCGGCCTGCCCGGCGTGGTGTTCACTCCGCAGTCCGGCCGCGAACTGCCCGCGGTCGTCTTCGGGCACGGGTGGTTGCAGCCTCCGTCGCGCTACGAGGAGCTGCTGCGCCACCTGGCCTCCTGGGGGGTGGTCACGGTCGCCCCGGCCACCCAACCGAGTGTGCTGCCGTCGCATCGCCAGTTCGCCGACGACCTGCGCACGGCGTTGGACCTGTGCCTGGAGGTGCGGCTGGGCGACGGCGGGATCAGGATCGATCCGGGCAAGCTCGGCCTGGTCGGGCACGGGATGGGTGGCGGCTGCGCGGTGCTCGCCGCGGCGGCCGACGACCGGTGCCGGGCGGTGGCCACCCTGGCGCTGGCCGAGACCATGCCGTCCGCGGTGGCCGCCGCCCGCGAGTGCACCATGCCCGGCCTGCATCTGGCCGCGGGTAAGGACCGGGTGGCCCCACCGATCGGGCACGCCCAGCCGGTGACCACGGCGTGGGGAGGTCCGGTCGAGCTGCGGACGCTGCCCAAAGCCAGCCACCTCGGCTTCCTGCAGGGCCAGCACTGGACGGACCTGCTGGTGGACGGCAGCCCCGAATACCACACCCGCCGCACATCCCGCGCCCTGCTCACCGACTTCCTCCTCACCCACCTCAACCCCGCATTCAGCGGGCTCAGCGGGGTTATCAGCGCTCGATAACCCCGCTGAGCCCGCTGAATGCGGGCGGGTCAGACCTGGGCGATGATGGCGGCTAGGCGGTTTGCGATGGTTTCGGCGGTGGGGTGGGTGGGGGCTTCTACCATGACGCGGACCAGGGGCTCGGTGCCTGAGGGGCGGAGCAGGACGCGGCCGGTGTCACCCAGCTCGGCCTGCGCGGTGGCGATGGCGTCGGCCACCGCCGGGGCGGTCGCGACGGCCGACCGGTCCGCGACCGCGACGTTGACCAGCACCTGCGGCAACCGGGTCAGCACCCCGGCCAGATCGGCCAGGCTCCGCCCGGAACTCACCATCTGGGCCATCAGCTGCAACGCGGTGAGTAACCCGTCGCCGGTGGTGGCATACCCCGGCAGCACCACGTGCCCGGACTGCTCACCGCCCAACGAGAACCCGCCGGCCCACAGTGCCTCCAGCACGTACCGGTCCCCCACCGCGGTGGTCCGCACCGATACCCCGTGCTCGCGCATCGCGAGATGCAGCCCGAGGTTGCTCATCACGGTGGTGACCAGGGTGTCGGAGACCAGCTCACCACTGTCGTGCATGGCCAGCGCGAGGATCGCCATGATCTGGTCGCCGTCCACCACGTCACCGGCGGCGTCCACGGCCAGGCAACGGTCCGCATCACCGTCGTGCGCGATGCCGATCGCGGCGCCGTGGGCCAGCACCGCCTTGCGCAGCGGGTCCAGATGGGTGCACCCGCAATCGTCGTTGATGTTGAGGCCATCGGGCTCGGCGTGCAGCGCCAGCACGTCGGCGCCGGCCCTGCGGTAGGTCTCGGGGGCGACGACCGACGCCGCACCGTGCGCGCAGTCAACCACCACCCGGAGCCCGTCCAACGGGTGCGGGGTGGCCAACAGCAGGTGATCCAGGTACCGCCCGGCGGCGTCTGCCACATCGCGCACCCGGCCGATCCGGGCACCGACGGGACGCGCCCAGTCCCGGCTCTGCATCCCAGCGATGATCTGATCCTCCACTGCGTCGGGCAGTTTGCGCCCGCCGGCAGCGAAGAGCTTGATGCCGTTGTCCGGCATGGGGTTGTGCGACGCGGAGATCATCACGCCGAGATCTGCGGAGAGCTCGGCGACCAAGCGGGCCACCGCAGGAGTAGGGAGCACTCCGACGCGGAGTACGTCGGTGCCCGCTGAGGTCAGACCTGCGGTGACGGCCGCCTCCAGCATCTCACCGCTGGCCCGGGGGTCACGACCGACCACGGCGACCGGACGATGCCCGAGACCCTGGCCGGCAAGCACCCGCGCCGCGGCGCTGGCCACCGCCAGCGCCAGCTCAGGTGTCAGATCACCGTTGGCCAGTCCGCGCACCCCGTCGGTACCGAACAGACGGGCGATCAACGCATCAGCGCTTCGAGTACTGGGGCGCCTTACGTGCCTTCTTCAGGCCGTACTTCTTGCGCTCCTTGACCCGGGCGTCCCGGGTGAGAAAGCCCGCCTTCTTCAGCGCCGGGCGGTCATCGATGTTGAGCTCGATCAGTGCCCGGGCGATGCCCAACCGCAGCGCACCGGCCTGACCGGACGTGCCGCCACCGGAGAGGTTACCGATCACGTCGTATGCCTCGGGCTTGTTGACGGTCAGCAACGGCTCCCGCACCAGCTGCTGGTGCACCTTGTTCGGGAAGTACTTCTCCAAGCTCGTCCCGTTGAGCGTGAACACACCGGTGCCGGGAACCAGCCGCACCCGCACGATCGCCTCTTTGCGGCGACCGACGGTCTGCGCTGACCGGTCACTGATCAGCGCCACTACTGGCATCGGCGATACGGAGGCAACCGGCTCGGTCTGCGGCTGCGGGGTCTGCGGGGCAGTCACGGCGTCTCTCGGGTCCTCACTGGGTGTGATCACTGGCTCAGTCGTCACTGGGCGACCTGGGTGATCTGGAACGGCTGCGGGCGCTGAGCGGCATGCGGATGCTCCGGGGCGGCGTAGACCTTGAGCTTGCGGGCCATCGCCCGACCCAGGGTGTTCTTCGGGAGCATCCCCTTGATGGCCCGCTCCACCAGCCGCTCCGGTTTGGTGGCGAGCATCTCGGTGAACGAGCGACGCTTGAGCCCACCGGGGTAGCCGCTGTGCCGGTAGACGAAGCTGCGGTCGCCCTTGTTGCCCGACAACGCCACCCGGCCGGCATTGACGATCACCACGAAGTCACCGGTATCGATATGCGGGGCGTAGGTGGGCTTGTGCTTACCACGCAACAGCGTGGCAGCCTGGCTGGCGAGGCGACCGAGTACCACATCCGTGGCATCGATGACATGCCAGGCGCGCTCGACCTCGCCGGGCTTGGGACTGTACGTGCGCACGAAGCTACCTCGTCATCGCAGATCGTCTAGGGGTGTCGGTACGGTCTCCACACGTGGTGGAGGTTTAAGCGCGCCGCGCCATCCGCACAACAGCGAACGACGATACCGGCCGCCGCGCAACACGGCACAACGGGGTCACCGCCCGGGCGGGCGGCTACGCCCAGCGGTTCTTGTTCGCCGTCTCGCCGGCCTGGTAGTTGTCGTTCGACGTGCCCAGCGCAACGCCGATCTGGTTGAGCACCATGTTCAGGTCGGCCGCCGACCGGTCCCACATCGCCTGATGGGTCTGGTAAGCGGTGGACGCCTCACCGGTCCAGGTCGCTGTCATCGGCGCCAGGTACCGTTTGAGGTCCTCCATCTCCCGGCTGATGTTCGTCCACGTCGTCTGGATCGATTTCCGCGCGTGCTCGAGCTCACCGAACGTGACCAGGATCTCGCTCATGTGTCTGTCTCCTCAGTTGCTCAGCGCTTGACTGATCCGCGAGTAGGTCTGGTGCTCGGCCTCGTCGGCCTGGGCGTAGGTGGCGCCGGATCCCCGGATCTGCTCACCGATGCTGTCGAGCGCCTGGTTGAGGTTGCCCGCGTCGGTGTCCCAGCGCTGCATCAGCAGGGTGAAGGCGGTCGCGGCCTGGCCCTTCCATGCACCGGCCAGCGGCGCCAGTTGGTTGCGCAAGCTGAGGAGCTGACCCTGCACGCTCTGGTTCACCTCGGCGACGTGGTTGGCCGCCGCCGCCATCTGCTCGAACTCAGCACCGAACTGCTGTGCCATCTGCTGCTGTCCTCCTCGTGCTCGGTCGATCCGACGACAGGTCGGGACGCCACCCTGCCATACCCGGTTCCGATCCGTGACCACTTGGTCACAGAACGTTGCAAGCGCGAACGCTATGACCCGGGCGGGATCGAGGCGGATCCAGGATCGTCCTTCTCCCAGGAGTGCCAGGGACCGCCTTTAAATCTAGGGTCATCGCGATGCCACCAGCTCGGGTCGCTGCCTAGGTGCGGACCTGGTGAGTTGTAGCGCGGCTCATGAGCCCCGCTCGCGTCCGACCACGGCTTCCACTCGATCCCGTGGTAGGCGCCGGTGGACCGGTTGTGCTCCTGGTTGGTTTTCCGGGGCTGGGTGTGGCCGGTGGCGTTCCAGTGCGTTGACGCCGACGGCTCGTGACCCAGTACGCCCTGGCTGTGACCCTGAAACTCTTGCTCGCGCGACCGCCCTGGCGAGGTTCCCCTGAAACGACGCTCCTGGTCCATGAGGTGACGCTTCCGCTTCCGCGATGCCTTCCGACTGTCCCCCCGGGCGTCTTCGGGGATGGGCGAGAGCGCGGCGTTCTCCCAATGCGGCAGCATATTCGCGTGACTGTGCCCTGGGTTCTTGTACCCGCCGGCGTCCCGGCGGGTCTTACCCCGGTACGACCCGCTCGGCGACATCTGCCGGTAACCGGTCCCGCCCGGCGACTTCGCATGCGTACCGCCCGGTGACAGCCACGGGGCAGGCGAGGTCACTATCGACGGCGGCGGTGCCGAGTCCGTGTCGTCGTCGATCTCGACGACCTCCGTGCCCGGGGGCGGCTTGTCGGTCGCGTCGGGCGTCGCCACACCGAAAGCGACACCCGACGGTGCGCTGGTGCCTTCGACCAGCTTGGTGCCGTCGTAGGTGTAGGCCTTCGTCCCGTCGAGGCTTTCGTAGACCCCACCAGCCTTGTGGCGTACCACGAGGTGAGTCACCGGGCACTGCAGTACGGACGGGTTCGTGTCGGTCGGGAGGAGAACCCGCTGGACGGCAACCGGCGACCTCGGGCCGAGTAGCCGCGCTACCGCCCGGTTACCCGCAGCACGCTGCAGGTGCAGCACACCGGCAGCGCCCAAGACCCGTGGATCCACCTGACGGCTGGACTCACCACCTCGGGTCGGCGCTCGCTGCGCCGCTGCAGACCTTGCTGCTGAATCATCAGACCGATCCCACATTCGCGCTCGCATGACAACCCTCCCGTGTCGTCAGCCCACAGTGCGTCCCGTCGCCAGCACTGACCGTATCTCTTCCCGGGCAGCTGGGTGGGCACTCGCCGGTGCCCAATCGGGCATCAAGCGCGCCCAGCGCGACGTCACTCCGGGGGTAGCCAGGCGATCTGGATGAGCTGTCGGCCGGTTTTGCGGCTGATCAGGGTGCCGCGGCCGGGGGGCATCGCCGACGGCTTGACGGTGCCGAGCAGCGGGCCCTCGTCGGGGCTGCCGCTCATCACGATGCCGGGGGTGGACAGCTCCCGCAGCCGGGCGAGCACCGGCTCGAACAAGGCCCGCGCGGCGCCACCCGAGCGCCGGGTGATGATCAGGTGCAGCCCGACGTCCTTGGCCTGCGCCAAGAACTCCAGCAGCGGTGCCAGCGGGTTGGGGCCGCCCGGAGTGGCCACCAGGTCGTAGTCGTCGACCAGGATGTACAGCTCGGGACCCGACCACCAGGAGCGGTCCCGCAGCTGCTGCTGGGTGACGGACGCACCGGGCAGGCGCTTGCGCAGCGCGCGTTGCACCTCGGCGATGATCGGAGCCAGCGCGTCGGCGGACATGCCGTACCCGATGACGTGCTCGGAGTCCAGGAAGCCGAGCATGGTGCGGCGGTAGTCGACCAGCACGATGCGCGCCTGCTCCGGCGAGCAGCGGTCCACGATGCCTCGGGCGATCGTCCGCAGCAGGGTGGTCTTGCCCGACTCCCCGTCGGCGAAGCACAGCAAGTGCGGCTCGGCGGCGAAATCGAGACACACCGGGGCGAGCTCGGCCTCGTCGACCCCGATCGGGATCAGCTGCGGGTGCCGGCCATCGGGCGCGGGCAGCTGCTGGTAGTCGATCCGCTCGGGCAGCAGCCGGACCCGTGGGCTGCCGCGGCCGGGCCACCCGGCGCGGATCCGCGCCACCGCGTCGGCGACGCCGGTGCCGACGTCGCGCGCGCTGGTCACCGCGTCGATCCGGGGCAGCGCAGCCAGGAAGTGCAGCTTGTCCCGGGACAGCCCCCGCCCGGGCCGGCCCTGCGGCACGTTGACCGCCACCCGCCGGTCGATATCCGATTCGCTCGGGTCACCCAGGCGCAGCTCGAAACGGGTGCCGAGCAGGTCTTTGAGCGCGGGCCTGATCTCCGCCCACCGGGTGGCGCCGATCATGACGTGCACCCCGTAGGACAGGCCGAGGTTGGCCAGGCTGACGATGCGTGTCTCCAGATCGGTGGCGTCGAAGTCCTGCCGGAAGGTGTGCCACCCGTCGATCACCAGGAACACGTCGCCGAACGGGTCCTCGCGCAGCTGTGTCCGACCTGGAGATTGGCCGCGCCGTCGAGCGGCCCGGAAGTCGGCCATCGAGTCGATGCCCAGCAGGCGGAACCGCTGCTCCCGGGCGGCGAGCAGGCCAACAACCTCGGCGATGATGCGCCGGACGGTGTCGGGCTGTCCCCGCCCGGCCACCCCGCCGCTGTGCGGCAGGCCGTCCAGCGACGCCAGCGTGCCACCCCCGAAGTCGAGGCAGAAGAACTGCACCTCCTCGGCGGTGTGGGTCAGCGCCAACGACAGCAGCATCGAGCGCAGCACGGTGGACTTGCCCGACTGCGGACCGCCGGTGACCACGGCGTGGCCGGCGGCCCCGGACAGGTCCGCCCAGAGCAGGTCGCGGCGCTGCTCGTAGGGCTTGTCCACGATCCCCACCGGGACGGTCAGCCGGCCGTTGCCGAAGAACCCATCCGGAGACAGCCCGCGGTCCTCGGTGGCCGACATCGGCGGTAGCAGCTGATCCAGCGACGGCGACGCTGCCAGCGGTGGTAGCCACACCTCATGGGCCGGCGGCCCCTGACCGCGCACCCGGGCCACCACGATGTCCAGCACGCTGGGCGCACTGATGCCACCCGCCGGCGCTGCGATCACCGCCGGCGTATCGACGGAGTCGAGGTCGACGTAATCGGGTTCGAACAACCGCGGCCGGCGGTCCGAGACGTCCGCGACGGTGGCGGCCGGTGCAGCACCGTTGACACGGTAGAGACCGGAGACATAGGCGGCCTTGAAACGCTTCATCGACGTGGTGTCGAACTTCAGGTAGCCCGATCCGGGCACCGGCGGCAGCTGGTAGGCGTCGGGCACGCCGAGCACCGCCCGGGACTCCCCGGCGGAGAAGGTCTTGAGCCCGATCCGGTAGGACAGGTGGGATTCCAGGCCGCGCAGCTTGCCCTCCTCCAGCCGTTGCGAGGCCAGCAGCAGGTG
This sequence comes from Pseudonocardiaceae bacterium, assembly GCA_050700055.1. Lineage (GTDB taxonomy): Bacteria > Actinomycetota > Actinomycetes > Mycobacteriales > Pseudonocardiaceae. The sequence continues at coordinate 52,364 of JBOHGE010000016.1, read as the reverse complement.
CATGTGCAGCGACCGGCCCAGCCGGCCGATCGCCACGAACAGGTCGATGAACTCCGGCTGCTGCGCGAGCAGCTCGGCGAACTCGTCGATCACGATGAACAGCACCGGCAGCGGATCGAGATCGGCGCCGTTGTCCCGGGCCCGTTCGTAGTCGGAGACGTTGGCGAAGTTCCCGGCTGCCCGCAGCAGCTCCTGGCGCCGGTTCAGCTCACCGGCCAGGGCGTCCTGCATGCGGATGACCTGGGTCAGGTCGTCGGCGAGGTTGGTGATCACGGCGGCGACGTGCGGCGCGTGCTCCATACCGAGAAACGTCGCGCCGCCCTTGAAGTCGACCAGCACGAAGTTGAGCACCGACGAGGAGTGGGTGGCGATCAGGCCCAGCACCAGGGTGCGCAGGAACTCCGATTTCCCCGACCCGGTGGCCCCCACGCACAACCCGTGCGGGCCCATCCCACCCTGGGCGGCCTCCTTGATGTCCAGCTCCACCGGCTGGCCCAGCTCGCCGACCCCGATCGGCACGCGCAGCCGGTCGCGCACCGGTCGCGGGCGCCACGCCTGAGCCACGTCGAAGGCTCGCGGATCCGCCGGCAGACCGAGCAGTTCCAGCAGCCCGGAGTCACTCAGCAGCGGCTCGTCGATGCTGCCGGACTCCGCAAGGCCGATCCGGTAGGGCGACAGCGCCCGCGCCACCGCCTCGGCCGCCGCCACGCCGAGCGAGTCGGGAGCCCCGAACAGCTCGACGCCGGCCGCCGCGCGGGCCCCGATCGCCGGACCCTCGATGGCCAGCTGCAGCCCGCGGCGGGCGGTCAGGGTGCCCAGCGACTCCGAGAGATCGAGCAGGACGACCCCGGCGATGCCCTCCTCCAGGATGATCTGCTCGTTCCCGGTGACCTCCCCGCCGTCGATGACGATCACGATCTGCGGGCCGTCACCGTGCGTCCGGGCATTGCGGGAGAACCGTGGGCGGTCCTGTAACTGCTCGCCGAGCAGGTCCTCGATCTGGGCCAGCGAGCCGGCCATCATTCGCCTCGGCCCGGCGCCGTCGACCAGACTCGGGTGCTGCACGTGTGGCAGCCACTTCACCCATTCCCAGCCCGCTTTCGCCCGCCCGGCGGTGACGACGGCGATGAGCAGGTCGTCGGGGGAATGGAAGGCGGCCAGCTGGGCCACCATCGCGCGGACCAGCTCGCACGTCGCGGCGCGCGCACCGCAGACTCCGATCGCGGCGAACCCGCGGACCGACAGCGAGATCGGCAGGTCCGCCACAATGGAATGAGTCCGGACGAACTGGCGCAACGCCAGCGTAGTGATCGGCTCCAACTCGTCGACCGGGCCGGTCTGCGGGGCCACCAGCCGGGTGGCCAGCCGCTGCGAGCCCCGGCAGATCCGCACGTGGCAGAAGTCCGGGTCGCCGCTGCGGCGCTCCCACATCCGCCGGCTGCCGGCGATCGACCACAGCGCGGCCGGATCGGGATGGTTCCATTGCAACGCCGCGCGCTGCTGCTGCGCGGCCTGCCTGGCCCGTTGCCGCATCTGGTCCAGGTAGCGCAGGTAGTCCCTGCGGTCGGCGTTCATCTCGGCCTTGGCCTGGCCGCGCCCACGGCCGCCGCCGGCGAACATGCCGATGGTGGACACCAGCATCATGATCGGGAACAGCAGGAACACCGGGTTGCTGGTGGCGTCGCCGGTGCTGACGACGAACGCGACCATGCCCAGCACGGCCGCGATCATCACGACCGGCAGGATCCTCTGCACGATGTTGCCTGGGAGGACCCTGGGCACCTCAGGTGGCGGCTCGAGGTGAACCTCGCCGGCGGGCATTCTCGGCGCAGCCAACCGCGGGGCCCGCCGGAACTGCACGGTGCTCACACCAGGTTCCTCCCGCAGTCCAGCCGAGCGCAGCGGTCGGCCACCTTAGCGTGGAGCGCGAAGCTGATCTCCTCGGTCCGGGAGCGGTGCGGGGGTTCAGCGTGAGCGTTCGTCGAGCTACCTCCTGCCGGTATCCACGCTTTGCGCCTGAAGTTCCGCCCGGCGATCCTCGAGGTCGCGGCGCTCGATCGCGGTCAGCCGCAGAAGCCTTCTGATTCTGCGCGTCTCCAGGGAATGACCAGCCAAGAAGGCCAGGATCGAGAGCAGTATCTGGCCGGCCACCGCGATCCACAACATCGTGCCCATTCCGAGCACCTCCTGTATCACTGCCACCGAAAAGAAACTTTCGGACAAATAACCCACCACTCGACCGAGCAACCGCTGAGCACTTTGAGTGACAACGATGCCGTCTTCAACTACACTTTGCGGTGATTTTCTGTGGTCTCGCACCGTTATTTCCGGATAAAGTACTACTTACAGCGAAGCATGCTCCCCCCGGAGGGGTGCAACGTGGGACGCACGTGGTGATCGAGAGGTGAGAAACCGTGCCCCGACGCCCCAGGGGTGGAGAAACTCCCCCCAGCCCTGTGGAGAACGGGATCCGGAGGCTGGTCCTCGGCGCCGGCCCCAGCATTCGTAGACTACTTCAGGATCACTCGAGAGAGATTCAGGAGATCATGCGATTGGCGCAGCCGCCGGCGCACTGGTCCCTCGAGGACAAGGCGACCGCGGTCCTGAATGTGATCCACGATGCGATCAACGAGATAACGAACCCGAGATGGCGGAACGCGACACTCGCAGCATTTCGCCTACCGCGCGATCGATACCGTGGAATCGACTCGGTGACCGGGCGCTGGAAGGAACTGGCGAGACAAGAGGGCGCCGACGGGAGACAGCTGAGGACGACAACGCTCCCGAGCTGCTCGAGATAGCGCCCAACGGATACGTCGAGCACACCTTTCCCGCATGCGAAAGCGGACGGGATTACGGCATTCGATGGGCCTGGCCGGAGATCATCTGAGGATCACCGAAACGGGCCACCGCCTGCGCCCCGGACCACTAAAAGGTTCCACTTGGCAGTCCACGGGCCTTCCAGACCACTAAAAGGTTCCACTGAGCGGCTCATCGCCGCCATCCACGATCACACCTAGCGGCGAGCGTGACCGAGTTCTGGATGCAGACTGCAGTTATTCGGGCACCCTCGGCAACAGTCTGCATCCAGAACGCGGTGCAGGCGGCACGTACCCCGACCACGGCGACCCGTCCGGCGCCGTAGATACTCCACCGCACCGACGAGGCCGCCGTGACCGGCGCAGCGACGTGTACGCCGGGGGTCGGCAGGCCGAGCGAGAGGGTGTAGCGGTGCCAACCAGTACCAATGGAGTTCACCCGCCCGCGGTCGGACCCTCCTCGGCGGGATTCAGCAGAGTGACCGTGCTGGCCCCACGCACCCGCGTCGACCTGGCACTGCCGTCGGATGTCGCGGTGGCCGACCTACTGCCGCTAATCCTGGGGATGGCCGGCGAGACGGCCCCGGACGGTGGCAGCACCCACGGCGGCTGGTGCCTGGCCACACTCGGCGGCGAGCCGCTGGACGCAGATCGGCCGCTGGGCTCGTCCGGGGTGGTCGACGGTGATCTCCTGCAACTGCGCCACCGCGGCGACAATTCCCCGGCACCGCTGTTCGACGACGTCGTGGAGGCCATCGCGGTGGCCACCCCGGGCAGCTTCCGGCCGTGGACCGAGCACACCGCTCGGATGCTCGGGATGATCGCGGCCGGGTTGGCGCTGCTCGCCGCCGCCGTTGCCTTGTTGCGGGCCGGGCCTGGCCTCGGCGTCGCCGTCATCGCGGGCGTCAGCGCGGTGCTCGTGCTGGTCGCGGGCGCGGTGATCGCTCGGGGGTACGGCGAGGCCCGCGTCGGCGTGCTGGTGGCCGGGGGCAGCCTGCCGCTGGGTTTCATCAGCGGCCTCTACATCGTGCCGGGTGGCGTCCACGCGGAGAACCTCTTACTGGCCTGCGTGCTGGCTCTGGTGCTGGCCACCGTCGCCATCATGGTGCTCGGCGATGGCATCACGCCGTTCGTGACCGTTGCCACCGCTGCCGCCCATGGCGCGCTGGCGTTTCTGGTCGCCACCCTGCTCGGCAGTCCGGCCGCGGGCATCGCGGCGGGGGCGGCGGCGGTCGCGCTGGGGGCCATCTCGGGGCTGCCTCGGCTGACCATCCAGCTCTCCCGGCTCCCGATGCCGCTGATCCCGAGCAGCGCCCAGGACCTGCGGCTCGACCCCGGCTCGCCGGACTACGCCGTGATCGAGCGCCGGTCAGGTCTGGCGCACGAGTACCTGACCGGCATGATCATCGGGTCCGGTGCGGTGGCCGCGACCGGCGCGGTCCTGGCCGCAACCGGCGGCGCCTTGGGAGTCGTGCTGGCTGTGGTGGTCGCCGCGGTCCTGCTGCTGCGGGCGCGGTCCTACGTTAACGCCAGCCAGGCGATCGCGCTGCTGGTCAGCGGGATGGTCGCAGTCGGCGGACTGGTGGCTGGGCTGCTGGTGGCGGGTAGCGGGCAACTGGTGGTCTTCGCCGGCCTGCTGGCCGTCGCGATGCTGGCACTGTTCACTGGAGTCGTGCTGCCCCGCCGCCGGTTCTCCCCGGTGCTGCGCCGCTCGGTGGACGTGATCGAAGCGACGCTCATCGCCTCGGTGCTACCGCTGGCGCTGGGCGTGATGGACCTCTACAACACCTTCCGAGCGCTGTGAGCCGTCGGGCACTGGTCACTACCTGCGTGGCTGCGTTGTTGTGCCTTGCGGCCCCGGGATGGCCGGTGGTGGCCGAGCCCGGAACCCGGCCACCAGGAGTGCCGCCCCCGGTGAACCCGGCGGCGCTGCCGAGCCCGGCCAGTGTGAGCACCCTGCCCTACCTCGTGAACAACAGCGTCACCCGGCAGACCGGCCCGGTCGAGCAACAGGCGAGCTGCCAGCAACCGCCGGCGGGTGCCGTCGAGGTCGAGCCGGCCGGTCAGCAACGGTTACGGATCCGGCAGGCCCAGGTGTTCGCGACCGGGCGTGGGCAACGGATCGCCGTGATCGACAGTGGCGTGCATCCACACCCCAGGCTGGCCGGCAGGGTGATCGACGGCGGGGATTACCTCGACACCCGCAGCGGCCTGTTCGACTGCGACGGCCACGGCACCGCGGTGGCCGGCCTCATCGCCGCGATGCCCGATCCGGCTACCCGGTTCGTCGGGATGGCTCCGGCCGCGGAGATCCTGGCCATCCGTCAGGCCAGCACCTTCTACTCGGTGCCGCTGCGCCGGTTGGATACCGGCGAGCAGATCCGCAGCCCCACCGCCGGTGACACTGTGAGCATGGCCACAGCTGTGCTGCGCGCCGTGCAACTGGGAGCAACCGTGATCAACATCTCGGAGGCGGCCTGTTTCCCGGCCGAGCGCGACCAGGTCAACGCCCCGGACCTGCAGGCCGCCGTGCATCACGCGGCGGAGCACAATGTCGTCGTCGTGGTGGCCGCTGCCAACACCAGCAGTACCTGCCGGCAGAACCGCCCTGGCGCGGTCACCACGATCTCCTCCCCGGGCTGGTTCGATGACGACGTGCTCACCGTCGCGGCGACCGGCGGCAACGGCGACGCCGCGGATTTCTCGATCCGCGGACCGTGGGTCGACGTGGCCGCACCAGGCGTCGGCGCGGTGTCGCTGGCCGCGGAGGGGCCGGGTCTGGTCACCGAGCTCGTCGACGCCCACGGTGTGGCGCGCCCGCTGGACGGCACCAGTTTCGCCGCGCCGTACGTCGCCGGGCTCGCCGCGCTGGTCCGGGATCGGTTCCCGCAGCTGACCGCGCGGCAGGTGATGCATCGCATCCAGCGGACCGCGCAGCACACCGCCGGTCCCGGTGGTCGCAGCGAGGAACTCGGCTACGGCATGATCGATCCGGTAGCCGCACTCACCGCGGTGCTGCCCGAGGAGCACAACCCCGCGGCTGCGCCCCGGCACCCCACCACTCTGTCCGGCCTGCAACCCCCACCCCCCGACAACCCCCTGCCCCGCACCGTAGCCCTGACGGGCTCCGCCACCGCCCTGACCCTGCTCATCCTCACCTTCCTCATCACCCGCGCCCACCACCGCATTCAGCGGGCTCGGCGGGGTTAAACCGGACCGTTTAACCCCGCCGAGCCCGCTGAATGCGAAGGGGGAGCTCGGTACGGTGTGCGGAGTGGCGAGTGATCCGGCGCGGAGCATGGCCCTGCTGTGGGGTGGCGAGCAGCCGACGCGCGGTCGCGGGCCCAAGCCGGGGCTTACCGTGCGCGGCATCGTCGCGACCGCGATCGAGCTGGCCGACACCGAGGGGCTGGACGCGCTGTCCATGCGCCGGGTCGCCGAGCGGCTCGGCGTGGGCACCATGTCGCTGTACACCTACGTACCGGGTAAAGCCGAGCTCGTCGACGTCATGCTCGACACCATCCATCTCGAGGCCCCTGGGGCGCCGCACGGGACGTGGCGCGAGCAGCTCGAGGCCGTTGCCCGGGATCAGTGGGCGCTCGCCCGGCGGCATCCGTGGATGCTGCACCTCGCCACCACCCGCCCGCCGATGGGCCCGGGGATCATCGCCAAGTACGAGCGGGAGCTGCGCACTGTCGAGGGCCTCGGCCTCGACGACCTCGAGATGGACTCGATCGTCACCCTCATCAACGGCTACGTCGCCGGCACGGCTCGAAGCGCGATCGACGCCTTCGACGTCGCACGCAGCAGCGGCATGGACGACGCGACCTGGTGGGCGGCCACCGGACCGTGGCTGGCCACGGTGCTCGACCCCCAGCGCTACCCCGTGGCGACCCGGGTCGGCACCACAGCCGGCCAGCACCATCAGGCCGTCACCGACCCCGACCACGCCTTCGAGTTCGGCCTACAACGTGTCCTGGACGGCATCGAGGTCCTCATCCAGCAGCGTGGCCGCTGACGGCGTCGCCCGCCAGTGCTCCAGCGACGGCCGCAGGCCCTCGGCGAGCATCGGCAGCTGGGGCGCCAGGGCGAGGCAGGCGACGGCCTGGAGCATCCGGGCGGACTCCATGACCCGCAGCAACCGCTCATCCAGGGGTCGCAAACCGAGCCGGGTGGCGGCCAGATCGTAGGCCGCCTGGCCCTGCGGGCCGGTGCCCACCAGGTCCCACTCGACCGGGCCGAGGGTGACGTGCTCGAAGTCAGACCACAGCTCACCGGTGGGGGTCACGATGATGTTGTAGTGGGGCGCGTCACCATGGACCGGCTGGACACCGACTCCGGGGAACGCGGCGTCGAAGGCGGCCCGGGAGGCGACGAGCGGCTCGATCACCGCCCACTCGCGGCGGGCGCGGTCGAGGTCCGCCGCCGTGAGGAGGTCCGGGTGGTGCTCCAGCTGCGCGAGACCGTCCGGAATCGACGCGTCAAGCGGCACGAGGAAAGCCAGCTCGCCGGGGTACTCGCGCAGTGCCGCATGCAGCTGCGCCGTCAACCGCTGGGTACCGGGATCGGCGCCGGGCAGCTGCTCGACGAACTGCCAGAACGTCATCGAGAACCCGTCCCGACGGACCGGTTCGCGCGCCACGAGGGGGCTCGGCGCCACGACGGGGTGGCCGCGGTCGGCGAGCCAGCCCGCCACGGCGAGCTCACGGCGCTGCTGCGCCGCCTGCGCGTCAGGGTCCGCGGCGACCGTACGCGTGAGGACCGTCGGCACCCGCACCACCACCGGTGCCGGCGACAGGTGCACGACGACGGAGAACACGTCGTACAGCACCCGCGGGTCGGTCACCGTGAGCCCCAGGTCGCGACCGGCGCCGACCGCAGCGGCAACAGCCCGGTCCGTGCGGGCGGCCGATGTCACCTCGGGCTCCAGAAAGCGTAGAGCGCGGTGTAGGGAACACTCACCGTGCCACAGCCCTGCTGCGGCGACGGCGGCTGGCCACCCTGGGTGAGTACCCGCTGGATGAACGTGACCGGGCGCAGGACACCATCGTCGCTGCCGAAATTCTCGACCGCCGCCAGCCGCAACCACGTGATATTCCGCGCAGCGTCTGGTGCGTCCACGTCGGCCGAGATCTTGGCCTGCACTCTGCTACCGTCGATATCGGTCCAATAAGGGCCGGCGAAATGAATGCCGCGCTGGATTCCGGTCTCGGTATCGTACAGGTTCGCCTGCGGCTCGCGGACCACCCACGCACCGTTCACGCGGTCGTAGATCTGTATTCCCACGCCGATCCGAGTCGCCACCAATCTGTGCGCATTCTCATCGATTCGAACAGCAGGTGGGAGCTTGCTGTTATCGAAAGGCGCTGCGGGTGTGGCAGCCGGATCGAGGGCGAACAGATCCGTCTTGTCCGGCGTGGCGCAGGCGGCCACCTGCCGGTGACCCGCACCGGAACTCGGCTGGGGACCGGCACAACCGGAGGCAAGCAGCAGCGAGCCACCGGCCACAGCGGCGAGAAGAACTGATATCCGACGGCTCATCGCCGAGCACTGTATCCCGGCCACGACCTACCGAACGGCTGAGCCCGCCCGGAAACTCCCTGCGCCGTCGGCTTACCGCCGTGGACACTGGAAGTCATGACGGAGATCACCTCGGAAACGCAGCTGCGGGAGCTGCTCGGCGAGCCGCTGGCGAGAACTGTGGCCAAGACCCGGCCTGCGCTGCACGAGTACGACAGGCAGTGGCTCGCCCGGTCACCCTTGTGCCTGGTGGCCACCTCCGGCGCGGACGGCAGCTGCGACGTCTCACCCAAGGGCGACCCACCAGGCTTCACCCTGGTGCTCGACGACACGACCATCGCCATCCCCGAACGACCCGGCAACCGGCGCGCCGACGGTTTCCGCAACATCCTGACCAACCCGCAGGTCGGGTTGATCTACCTCATTCCCGGGCGCGGCGACACCTTGCGGATCAACGGCCGGGCCCGCCTGCTGCGCGAGGCGCCGCTGCTCGACCAGATGATGGTGCAGGGCCACCGGCCACTGCTGGCGCTCGTCGTCGAGATCGACGAGGTGTTCTACCACTGCTCGAAGGCGTTCCTGCGCTCGGCGCTGTGGCAGCCGGCCACCTGGCAACCCGACGCCGTGCCCTCCCGCGCCCACATCGCCCAGCACCTGGAACAACCCACCGAAACCCTGGACGTCCTGCAGTGCCACTACGGCCCCACCTACGCCGCCGGCCTGTACCGCGGCTAGCCCACGTCGTGAGCTCGACGCCAGCTACATCTGCGTTCACCCACGTCGCTGGTGTCGAGTTCACGACAGGCATCAGCGTTGCCCGCGCAGGCGCTGCTGGGCCCAGGTGCGCCAGAACTCGGTCAGTTGGGGCGCGGCCAGGATCTCCGGTGCCCGGGTGTGATCATGGTGGAAGGCGTGCGCCACGGCGCCCACCGTCACGCCATGGTCCGGCCGGTGCGCGACGACGACCTCGTCGCCGGCCCCCACCGAACCGCCGACCAGGATCCGCAGGTAGGCACCGGGGCGGCCGGCGGCGGCGAACCGGCGTGGATACCCGTCGTCGCCCATCCGGATGCCGAGCTTGTAGCACGGCACCCGGGGCCCGCACACTTCCAGCTCGACAGTGCCGACTCGCCAGCGTTCACCGATCACCGCGCCGGTCACCGCGATCCCGGTCACGGTCAGGTTCTCGCCGAACACCCCGGGAGGCAGCTGCCGGCCGAGCCGACCGGCCCACCACTGCAGATCCTCATCCGCGTAGATGTAGACGGCCTTGTCGGGGCCGCCGTGCACCTCGCGGTCAGCCTGGTCGTCGCCGGCCAGGTTCACCCCGTGCACCGGCACGCGGCCGTCCACCGGATCCTTGAAAATGGCCGTGTGGACGATCCGGCCCCGCCAGCTCACCTCGCGCGGGACCCCGACATTGACCGAGACCACGCGACCCGGTGCATCGGTCATGGCGCCCCCGCCTCGACTCCAGCGGCGGGCGTCACGATCGGTTGGCGAACGGTCTGTGTGGTCACACCGGCAGCCTAATGCCGACTGACCCCTGGCCCGGGTGGTTCGATCATCGATGGGTCAGCGCGGGGCAGTCCGGTCGGTGACCACGTGCGGGACGCAACCGGCAAAGTCACTCGCCACCTCGGAGTTCGACCCATCAGCACCTCCAGTCCCATCAGCCCCACAGAGGAGGTATGTGGTCCATTACGGATGTGCCAGGGATGGCAACTTCGGGCGAGAAGTTGCCATCCCTGGCACATCCGCACGAAGCAACAGTCTTTCCCGCCAAGCTCACGGACAGTGACATCGCGTACGAAGGCCGAGCTCAGCGGAATCGGAGCTTTCCGGCGACTACCGGCAGCGACAGCGAGCCGGCTAGCTGCTCGCCGGTGGCGACGGTGATCGTCGGCTTGAGCGGGTCGGGAAGGATCTCCGCCGAGGTTGCGCCGATGGCCAGGACGAGCCGGTGGCCGGCGGGGATCACGGTGGCCAGCGGCAGGCTCGTCGCGGTCACTCTGGTGGGCGTGCCGGTCGGAAAGGGCCGGCTACTGCCGGGCTGCTGCCAGTGCCGCAGGTCGAGCTGGACCCGCCCGGAGTCCCGCTCCCCACTGACCAGCTCGGCGCAGGAGCCCTGGCCCGAGGTGTGGTAGAGCGTGGCGACCAGATTCCCGCCGGGAAGGTCACTCGACACCGTGAGGTCGGCGGCGAAGTTCCCCGCCACCCGGATGTCCTGCGCCAGCGGCGGGGAGATGTACACCAGCTGATGTGGCCCGCACGCGAGGACGTCGAGATCAAGTGATGCGAAACTGCGCTGCGAGGGTCGCACCCCGCCGGGAGTCGCGACCAGTTCCTGGCCCGAGAGATACAGCGGCACCGACTCGGCCGGCGGCGGCCAGCTCGGGGCGGTATGCCACGCACCGGTGTCGTCCTGGTACTCGACGATCCCGGGCGGGGTGGTCTGCGGGCCGCCGCGCAGGTAGTGGTCGAACCAGCCGATGGCCAGCTGGGTGAAGTCCGAGCGCACCCCACCGTGCGCCCACTGACCGAGCATGAACCGCGTGCGGTCCTTGCCCAGCAACGCCCAGAGATCCTCGAACTGCAAGGTGTGCGCCTCCTCGACATAGCGCAGGCCGTTGGCCATCAGGACGGGCACCGCAGAACGCGCGAGGAACGGGCGCAGGTCGCGCTGCTGGTAGTAGGGCGTGCGGTCACCGGTTGCGACCAGTTCCGCGCCCTCGCGCAGGTGCGTGGCGTACTCGGCGCAGCCGGCATGGCCGAGCACCGCCGGCTCGAGGTCGGCAAAGCTGGTGGCGGCACCGAATACCGTCGAGGCCACCGGCCCGATCGAGATCGGGGCCCCCTGACGGGTCAGCAGGCTCCAGACGTCGATCACGCCGCTGATCGGCACCACGGCCTTGAGCGACGGCGGCGGGTCTGCCATCGCCATGTACTGGGCCCACGCCTCGTAACTGGTCCCGTACATGCCGATGTTGCCGTTGCTCCACGGCTGCGCGGCCAGCGCCGCCACGACGGTGGAGGCGTCGCTCCAGTCCAGCCGCGAGCCCCACTGGAAGCAACCATCGCTCTCACCGGTTCCGCGCAGGTTCACCAGTGCCACCGCGAACCCCGCCTCGACGAACGGCCGCACCGCGGCATTGCCGGCCTGCAGCTCGCCAGGACCCTTGATCGTGTTCCAGTAGGGGCTCAGCTGCAGCACCGTCGCCGCCGCAGCACCGGTCTCGGGAAGGTAGACGTCGCCCCGCAGCACCGTCCCGTCCGCGGCCCGGGCCTCAAAAGGCACCACCCGCACCGCCCCCACACCCTGCGCCCCCGCCGCCTGCGCCCCCACACCAGAACCAACCACCACAACCACCAACCAGACAAGCCACCCCACCGATCGACGCACAGGCGTCCCCTTCCAGATCGCGACATGCACCCCGCTGGCCGCGACATGGATGCTTGTCGCGGCCCGAGACGGCCTCCGGGCCGCGACAAGCATCCATGTCGCGCTTGAGGACGGGTGTTGCGGTTAGGGGATGGGGGTGAAGAGTTCCAGGGCTTGTTGGGGGTCTAGCGGGGGGCCGATGGGTAGCAGGGCCAGGATGGACTCCGGTGCCGGGCTGGTGACGTCGCCGAGTCCGAGCGCGCGAGCCACGCCGATGGTGGGCACGCCGTAGCGCAGCCCTTGGTCGGTCACCAGCCAGATCGCGCCGGTGTCGAGTCGTTGCCCCGGCACCACCCCGCGGACCAGCGCACCCTTGGTCGGCTTGAGAAAGACGCTATCGGCCGTCTGGCCGCTCGGCGCCCGGGGGACCTCGACCGGGCTGTCACCATCGGGTAACGGGAGCCGCTCACCCGAATCAACACTGATCACCGGGGTCTGGCCCGGTGCCTGCCAGGTGAGGCACGCGACCGGACTCTCCGCGATCTTGACGAGCTGCGGGATCCCGGCCGGGAAGCCGGTGAAGTCGAGCTGGCCGGGTGCCTCCGGCACCTGCGAGATGGCCTCCGGGGTGACATCCGTGAAATCGGTGCCGGTGCTGCGGTGATAGCGGACCAGATCGGCCACCGCACGCTCCACCGGCTGCTTGCCCTGCGGTAACAGCAGAAAGAACGACTGCTCGACCGCCCCTGTCACCCGCACCACCTCGCCGACCTGCGCACCGGGAAGGAGGGACGACGGCGTGCCGGGCGGAATGTCCGGCAGAATGAGTGGCGGTCCCTCGGGGATCGCGTTGAGCAGGCCGGCACTGACCGTGCGCGGCTCGACGGTGGCTAACCGGTAGAGCGTCCGGACCGCGGTGTCCCGCAGATCGACCCGGCCGCGGCGGCCTCGCCACACCAGATAGGTGGCCGAGGTGGCCTGCTCAGCGACGAGCAGAGCCTGGTTGTCATCGAGCGGGCGGCCCGGTGGTGGCCCCTCCCGGATCAGGACCGTCGTCGACAGTTCTCGGGTGGCCGACCGGACCTTGGCGGTATCGCATACCGACCACGCACCCCGGATCAGGTTCTCCGGCGCCGGCAGCGGCGGCGCGCCGGGCAGCCCGGTGGACGGTGCGCGGCCGATGTCGGCCAGCGCGGAGTCGGCGACTCTGGTGATCTCCGATGCCTCCCGACCCGGCGCGATCGCCGTCAGCAGCAGCCGTGCCGAGGTCAGGTTGAGCACCGGGATCAGCCGCCGCGGGTTGTCCTGCACCACGAAGACGGTTTCCGACGGGCTGCCGATGACGATCTCATGGCCACTGAGCCGGCTGGTCGGGCTGAACTGGCCCACCACGAAGAACGCCACCAACCCCAGCACGCCGACGATCACACCGACCGTGGTGGCCCGCAGGTGCTGGCGCATCGGCTCGTGCAGCAGCACCGCGTCCTTGCGGACCAGCGCCGACTCCATCCGGCGGAGCACGAAGCGGTACGCCTGCACCTGTGACGTGGTGGTCGGGTCCTTGGACATCGGGTACCTGGCGCTCCCCCCTGGGCTGTACCGTGCCGCAGGATACGGAGGCGCAGACATGACCGGTGCACGGCCCACTGCGGTGACCACCCGGCGGCTCTCGACAGGCTCGCTGCCGGTCGTCAACGTGGTGCTGCTGGAGATCGGGTTGGCCGCCGGGTTGGTGCTACTCGCCGTGAGCCGGTGGGCCGCGCTGGCGGTGTTGCTGGTCGCCGTGCCACTGGCGCTGGGACGGTGGCACGGCCGGTGGGTCGTGCGGTGGGTCCAGCTCAGCGCGAGCTACCTGGCACGGTCACCCGGCCGGCTGCGGATCGCCGACGTCACCAGTCCGGGCCCGGCGCCGGCTGGGGAGAACGCAGTCTTGGGCGGCGGCGATCCACGAGTGGCCCTGCTCCGCCTCATCGTGCCGGATCTGATCATTGCGCACGGCGCCGACCACCGCCGGGAGCCGTTGGGCCTGGCCTGGCATCAGGGCGCCTGGACCGTTGTGCTGCAGGTGCAGCCGCCCCCGGCGCTGATCACCCCGGTCGGTGGCACGCCCGGCCTGCCCCTCGGTGCGCTCACCCCGTGCCTGGCGGATCGCGGTGTCGTGCTGGACGCGATCCAGGTGATCTGGCACTGCTACCCGGGCAACGCCGCCCTTGCGGCGTCGTCCCCGGCACTGCGCTCCTACCTGGAGGTCTTGGGGCCGCTGCCGGCGGCCGCTCGCCGCACCACCTGGGTGGCGGTGCGGTTGGACCCCCAGCGCTGCCCGGCCGCCGTGGCCGAGCGCGGTGGCGGGGTGCTGGGTGCGCATCGCGCCCTGATCGGTGCCCTGTCCCGGGTGCGCAGTGCGCTGGAGTCGCGGGACATCTCGACCCGGCTGCTGGACGCCGACCAGCTGCTGCGCGCCGGCATCTGCGCCGCCGAGCTGTCCGCGGTGGCCGGCACCGGCCGGCAGGTGACGCTCAACGAGGGATGGACGGCGGTCACTGCCGCCGGCGTGCAGCACGCCAGCTACGCGATCAGTGGCTGGGCGGTGGGGGGTGTGGCGCCTGATCTGACCGCGTTGACCGGGGTCCGCGCGCTGTCCACGACGGTCGCGTTGGCCCTGTCACCCGGGCCGCACGGCGCTGACGCCGGGCTGCGCGGGCTGGTCCGGGTCAGCGCCCGCAGCCACGCAGAGCTCGACGCGGCCGACGGCCGGCTGGTGGCCGTCTCCGAACGGCTTGGTGTGACGCTCACCGCGCTGCACGGGCGCCACGTCGCCGGCCTGGCCGCGACCCTGCCGCTCGGGTCTGACCGATGAGAACCGGCCGATGAGAACCCTGACTACCCGCCGGCTGGTGGCGCCGGAGTTCCTGGTCACATCCGATCTGCTGGACGCGATCAGCCCCTCGGCCGAGCGCGGCGGCATGGTTCTGGGCTCGGGCCCACACGACGAACCACTGAGCGTGTCGGCGCTGCGCCCGGAGCCGACCAGGCTGGTCGTGGTCGGTGGGCTCTACCTGGCCCGCCAAGTGGTGCTGCGGACGATGGCCACCGGTGCCTGGGTGGTGATCGCCACCGACCGGCCCGCTGCCTGGCAGCTGCTCATCCGAGCGGCCGGCGAAGGCCCCGACGGTTGTCCCGCCCCGCTGGTGCAGGTCTGCCGGCTGGTCCCGCTCGAGCTGCCGCGGGCTTCGGAGGACGCCCCGCTACTGGTCGTGCACGACGGTGGCGCGGTGCCCCAAGAACTGTTCGCACCCCGCGCACCGTGGCAGACCACCCTGTACGTGCTGCCCTACCTGCACCCGCAGGTACAGGACACCGCGAACAACGCCAACCTCATCCTGCTGCAGCGGCTACCGGCTGACCAGGCGCAGCTCGCTGCGCAGATGTGGCGGTTACCGGCCGGGATGATGCACCAGCTCGCGGCGCTACCCGACGACGGTGTGGTGGCCCTGGGGCCCGACCTCTGGCTGCCGCTGCGGCTGGTCACCACCCCTGCCGAGCGGGAGATCCTCGGCCCGGTACGCCGGGGAGACTGAGTTCTCGCTGTTCCGTCACGGGTTGGCGAGCTGGGACACCCGCTGGGTGGATATCTTGAGCACTACCGCGATGTCAGCGCCGGACAGGCCGGCCGCCTTGAGTCTCTTGACGATGTCGCGAGACTGGCCCGCAGCCTTACGTTGCGCCTGCTCGGCGTCACGCACTGCTTGCCTCGCTGCTTCGGCCTCCGCCGCGAGGTTGCCGTCGAGGACCGGGATGATGCGCACGTCGAAGGAATCGAGGTGGTCCAGGTCGAGCGTGAGCGCGATGTAATCGCAGACCATGGTCTCACTGAGCCGACGGTCAAACAACTCCCGATCGCCACCTTCCCAATTGGTTGTGATTTTTACCTGATTTAATTCAGGCATCACCGTATTAATGATCCGGGTTAGTTGCTTGTATTCTTCAGCGTTAACTATGATCATTTCTGGGTCGCAGTCATCAAGGTAGGAAACGTCTTTCCGAAACGTCACGTTAACGTACCCCCCGGGCTACCGTTGTTTCGGTGGAATCAAGGTGGTGTCCATGAGAAAACTGTTCATCATCTGCTGGTTTTGCGCATCCACCGTCAAGTGCTCCTCGCCAGTACGGTGCAGCTTGGTAGCCAGCGAGACAAGCAGCGCGACCGCATCCTGGTACTGGTCGAGTGCGAACCGTGTGAACCTCACCACCTCATCGCCGATCTTGTGATGAGACCTTGGAGCCTTCGCCTCGGTAGCGAGCTCACCATCCGGCCGGCCCGCTTCAAGATAGCCGGCGAGCTCAACCAGGATGTTCGCGTTGTGGTTAAGCGATACCGGCCTGATTGAGAATCCTGCTGTCACGCTGTCCCACCCTTTCTGGCTGCTACACATTGGCGATCACGCATATGCGTAGCACATCAACGACCCTCACCGGCGCCCTTGAGCCGCACAACCAACCGGTTCCAAAATAGCATACCCCAGCATCGTGTCCATTCAGGCGTTGAACTGTGATGTCAGGCGTTGTGACGGTGGGCAGCCGGGGGTTCCGGTGAGAGCGTTGATGGTGCGAGTGCCGTGGTTTCGGATGCTGATGAGGTAGGAGCGAATGCGGCAGTATCGGGCAGTCCAGCCAGCGGCCAGCACGAGGATCGCTGGCCACGCCGGGTTTGAGTAACTCTCCACCGGGAAGATGATCACGGCATCGACGACGATCCAAGCCGTACGCCGCATGTGCAGCGCCACCAGCACAGTGGGACCTCGACCACGCGCTGCCCGCCCGAGTATGGCCAGGCAGCGCGGGTGACGTGGTCGGAGGTATTGGTAACCTCGACCATCCTGGCATCCTCCCCGACCCGCCCGGCAAGGATGCGCCCAGCCCTCGACATCGAAGGTTCGGACTCGCCAGCTGCCTATGCAACACCCGCGGGCTTATTGGCCAGTTGATCTGCGGTTAGCCGTATTGCTGTGCGATGGCCTCGAGGTAGCGACCGGAGGGGTCGCGAAAATAGACGCCGCGGCCTCCGTAATTGGCGTTTTACTGCTGGCGCAGCTTCTGCTGTGGATCAGACCAATGCTCGATACTGTCGGCCTGGATTTGAGTGTAGACGCCGTTGAAGTCATCTTCGGCCACGAGAAACGCGTAGTGCTGCGGTGTGAAGTCGACTCCGGGCTCGGCGAACTGGAGGAGGACGCAGTCATCAAGGCGCGCGACGAGGAAGAATCCGCCGGGCTCCGCCGGTGGAAGACGGTGCGGCACGCAGCGTGCCCGACGAACACCGCCGACCTGGGTACCGCCCGGCCGTCGGCGAACTCAACACCGTACAACTGATAGTTCTCCACTGCCAGCCGTAAACGTCGACTCATCCTCACCTGCTTGCTGCGGCGGCGCTGCTTGCTTGCATTCGTCTGGACGTCGCGTCCTCGCGGGCAGGACGGGCGACCAAGTGCAGCAACAACAACCCGACGGCTGCCGCCGGTCCGAATCCGATGGCTGGCATACCGTCGGCCATGATCGCCGACTCAGGCTTGGTCCAGGTCGCGTGATTCAACGCCAATCCGAGAGGCAGGATGACGAAGTAAATCACTGGCATGCCGACGAACACCACCGCCGCAGCGCCGTACCGCGCACTTCCCAGCCGGGGGCGGCGACCGCTCCAGAGAAGCAACAGCGCGGTCGCAGCCGGCAGCGCGGTCAGCACCGGGTAGGAGCCGAGGAGCGGGAGCTCCGCCCGGACGTCGAGTGCGCCGGCCGCGGTCAGTACCGCGTACCCGACACCGGCACCGGCGCCGATCCCCAGCACCGCCTGGCGCCGCGATCAGGGCGGCGAAGCGCAGGTCGTAGATGTCGAGCGACAACCCGAAGCTGCCACTTTCCGCCAACGACGCAGGACGCACGAGTCGCTCGACCACGAACACGCCGACACCGCCCGCGACCACGCAGAGGCCGAGAAGCAGACGCATGCCGCAATGCTGGCACGGCGCAGAACCAGAATCGAGGCCCTCCGGTGAAGTGTTCAGCAGGCTCAGCGGGGTTATTCGGGTGCTGTTCACCCCGCTGAGCCTGCTGAATGCGGGTGGGTCAGAGGTTGCCGGTGCGTAGGGCGGTGGTGAAGGTGAGCCAGGCGGTGGGGGGGATGAGTAGGGCTGGGCCGGTGGGGTTCTTGCTGTCCCGCACGGCACGGGCACCGCCGTCGAGGTCGGCGACCTCGACGCAGTTCATTTGGCCGTTGCTGCGGCTGCTCTTGCGCCAGGTGGCGCTTGTCAGGTCGGTTGTGCTCACTTTCCTAGCTCCCTTGCCACTTGAGTGATCAGATCCTGAGATGCCTTCTCGTCCAGAGCCGACAGCCAGATGTTGGTGAACGCCGTGTCGTACCGGTCGACCTCGCGGGGTTTGTCCAGGTACAGCGCGCCGGTGAAGCTCTCGACGTAGACCGTGGGTGGCTCGATGTCCTGGCCGTTGCCGTTGAGCGGGAACCGCAGGATCACGAACGGCCCGGACATGATGCCGTGGTGCAGCCCGGCGTTGAAGGGCAGCACCCGCAGCGACACGGTGGGCAGCCCGCCGGCCTCTCTCAGCCGCTCCAGCTGGCGCAGCATCGATTTCTCGCCCCCGATCGGGCGGTGCAGGATGGCCTCGTTGAGCACCACCTGCAGCGCCGGCGGGTCGGTGACCCGGGTGAGCAGCACTTGCCGGGCCATCCGGACGTCGACCCGCCGCTCGATCTCCGGGTCAGCTATCCGAGGGTTATCGGCCCGGATCACCGCTCGGGCGTAGTCCTCGGTCTGCAGCAACCCGGGTACCAGCTCGGACTCATACCAGCTGAGGGAGGACGCGGCCTCCTCCAAGCCGACGTAGACGTCGAAGCCCTCGGGGACGGCGTCGCCGTAGGAGTGCCACCAGCCGCGCGCCTTGGTCTCCTTGGCCAGCCCCATCAGCCCCTCGGTGAGGTCGGCGGGCGCGCCGTAGACCCGGCACATCGCCTCGACGTCGAGGCTGCGCAGGGAGGTCTGGCCGGTCTCGATGCGCCAGATCTTGGCCTCGGACCACTCCAGCCGGGCCGCCGCCGCGCGCACAGTGAGCCGCGACTGGTTGCGCAGGTCGCGCAGGTGCCGGCCGAGTTGCCGGCGGGGCACGGTCGAGCCCGTCGTGGTGCCCTCGATCATCGTCCACCTCTCTCGTGCTGAGGGAATCATACACCCGATATGAAAGCATTCATGGGATCGTTTCACAATGAGTCAATCAAAAAATAATATTTACAGTGAAACTCGCATCTGAAGTCTTGCACTAAGGTGTATCTCAGTGCTTGACTTCGCTCAGCCCTTGACGGAGTGCTCACCGCCGCTGGTCAGGGGTCATGGCCGGACCGGCGATGACCCGCCTTGGAGTCGCCGGTCCGGCCATTCCATGGCGGCTGACCGGCATCGACCGCACCGAGACCCAGAGTGGACATGACACTGCAACTGTCGAGCCAGGCCGTGGCCTGGCTGGCTGACCATCCCCGCGCTCGCCGGTTCGTCGACTCGGTGTGGGACAGACTCACCGAACTGGAGCAGGCCGGCCACTGCCCCGGCACCATCGACACACTGCGGCGGGTCCTGGCCCGCCACCAACCCACGTCAACAGGTCGATGTCACACCTGCCGGCGCTGGACAGCACGCCGCCGCCCCTTCCCCTGCATCGTATGGCACCAGATCCGCGGCGACCTGCTCGGCCAGTTCGCTGAAAGCCACCACCACGCTGCTCACCTATGAGTTCACGGCACCACCACAAGGTTCCATTTGGCGGTCCGCAAGCCTGCCGGACCACCATAAGGTTTCACTTGGCGGCTCGCGCAGGAGACCGAACTCGACGGGCGGGCATGCCCCTGGACGCAGATCAGGAGACGCTATGGCGATCGGTTACGAGTACAAGGTGGTCGAGCTTCGCGAGGGCTTGCTCGGCGGCAAGATGTCCGGTAACAAGCTGGAGAAGATCCTCAACGAACACGCGGACGACGGATGGCAGCTCAAGGCCATCACCGCGGTCGAGGTGAAGGGGCGGATCGGGCCCGGTGGTGTCGACGGCGTGCTCGTCACCTTCGAACGTCCGCGCGGCTGAAGCGGACGGCGGCAGACCGGCCTTAACCTGGCCTACCCGCAGCACGCCGCGACCACTCAACCTGGAGGCCAGATGTCCCTCCCCCAGCCCGTCCGCTGCCTGGTCTTCCCGGCATCGCTGCGCCGCGACTCACTCAACGGCCGGCTCGCCGCCTTGGCGGCACGCACGATTGAGACCCACTGCGGCAAGGTGGACTCCGCCACCATGCCCGACTTCGACTGCCCGTCCTACGACGGTGATGTCCAGAACGCCGAGGGTTTCCCACCAGGCGCCGAGAATCTGCGCCGCCGGCTGGAACAGGCCGACGCATTCGTCATCTCCGCGCCCGAGTACAACTTCTCGATGCCCGGAGCGCTGAAGAACGTCATCGACTGGGCCTCCCGCTACCGCCCGCAGCCATTCAAGGGCAAGCACTGCCTGCTGATGTCGGCCTCACCTTCCATGGCCGGTGGCAACCGTGGCCTGTGGGCGCTGCGCCAGCCGCTGGAGCACCTGGGAGCCAACGTCTACCCGGACATGTTCTCCCTCGCCCAGGCCCACCAGGCGTTCAGCGCAGACGGCCGCATCGCCGATCCGCAACTGCACGACTGGTTC
Source organism: Pseudonocardiaceae bacterium (assembly GCA_050700055.1). GTDB lineage: Bacteria > Actinomycetota > Actinomycetes > Mycobacteriales > Pseudonocardiaceae. The sequence goes on along the minus strand of JBOHGE010000016.1, from coordinate 31,910 downwards.
GAGGCCAACATCACCGGTTTCCTCAACCTGGTGGAGGCCGTGAAGCACTATCCGTGCGCGAAGTCGGCCTGGATCGAGTTCCTCGGGGAGGCCGACATCCCGGCCACCCGACGGGTACAACAATGACCGTCAGCGGGTGTCGCGACGGCTCAACCCCGAGTGCACCCACCAGCAGGACGACATGCGCACCGTGCGGCTGGCGGGGCGAGATCGCCGGCAACCCGGCGAGCGCGGGTCTGCTCGGCACGGGCCGCGAGTTGGTCGTCGTCGGGATAGTCGACGCCGGCCAGGGTGAGGCCGTGCGCGGGCGCCACGGTCACCTCGTTGGCGCGGGTGGTGTGGCGCAACAGGCCGGCGGGCCAGTCCGGCGGGCGCCGGCCCTCCCCCACCGCCAGCAGGGCACCCACCAGGCTGCGCACCATCGAGTGGCAGAACGCATCCGCCGCGACCCGCGCGACCAGTAGGTGCGGCTCGTCTCGGGTCCACTCCAGACGCTGCAGCGCGCGCACCGTGCCGGCGCCCTCGCGGCGGCGGCAGAACGCGGCGAAGTCGTGCACGCCGAGCAGCAGCCGGCTCGCCGCGTTCATCGCGGTGTGGTCCAGCCGGCGGTGGTGGGCCAGCGTGTCGTGCCGGCGCAGCGGGTCGACCCCCCACGGCGCGTCGCAGACCCGGTACCGGTAATGCCGCCGCAGCGCGGAGAACCGGGCGTCGAAAGTGCCCGGCACCTGGCATACCGCGGGCACCCGGATATCAGCAGGCAGCAGCCGGGCGAGCCGGTGGGCGAGCTCTGCCGGCGGCAGTCCATCGGGCGGCACATCAAGGTGCGCGACCTGCCCGGTGGCGTGCACCCCGGCATCGGTACGCCCCGCGACGGTGAGAGCGGCCGGGACCCGAGCCACGGTGGTCAGGGCGTGCTCGAGCACGCCCTGGACGGTGCGTCGTCCCGGCTGGCGGGCCCATCCGGAGAAGCCGGACCCGTCGTAGCTGATATCCAGCCGGTAGCGCAGGAACCCGCCGCCCCCGAGGGGGGCGGCGGGTTCCTGCAGCGTGTTGCTGAAGGTCAGGACTTACCCTGATCGCCCGCTGCGCCGGGGGCATCATCGGCGACGGTGCTCTGCTCGACCGGCACCTCAGCAGAGGGCCGGTTCTTGAAGGCCCGGCGCTGGGCCTCCTCGACATCGGCGGCGCTGCGCTCGGTCACCAGCGCGATGATCGCCATCGCAGCGTTGTCACCCTTGCGTGGCAACGTCTTGACGATCCGGGTATAGCCACCCGGCCTGGTCGCGAAATGTGGGCCGATCTCCGCGATCAGCTTGTGCACCACGTCTTTGTCTCGAATCACCCGCATGATCTCGCGACGGTTGTGCAGATCCGCCTTGCGGGCCTTGGTGATCAACCGCTCAGCCAACGGGCGCAGCCGCTTCGCCTTGGTCTCAGTGGTGGTGATCTGGCCGTGGGTGAACAACGACGTCGCCAGGTTGGCCAACATCAGCCGCTCATGGGCCGGCGACCCACCAAGCCGGGCGCCCTTGGTCGGCGTTGGCATGTGGCTCCCTTCGGTTGCCTCGTGAGTGGCAAACAGTGTTATAACACTGTTTGCCACTCACGAGCACTTTAAAGCTGCTCGGTCTCTGCGTAGTCTTGGCCGTCGTCGGCGCCGTTGTCGACCCCGTTGTCAGGGGTGTCGCCCCACCCGTCGATCGAGTACTCCGCCGCCGCGGCGGTGGGGTCGAACCCGGGCGGGCTGTCCTTGAGCTGCAGGCCCAGGCCCGCCAGCTTCAACTTCACCTCGTCGATCGACTTGGCCCCGAAGTTGCGGATGTCCAGCAGGTCGGCCTCGCTGCGGCTGACCAGCTCACCCACGGTGTGGATACCCTCGCGCTTGAGGCAGTTGTAAGACCGGACGGTGAGGTCCAGGTCCTCGATGGGCATCGCGAACGCGGCGATCGTGTCCGCCTCAGCGGGCGAGGGGCCGATCTCGATACCCTCGGCGTCCACGTTGAGCTCGCGAGCCAGCCCGAACAGCTCCACCAGGGTGCGGCCGGCCGAGGCCAGCGCGTCCCGGGGGGACAGCGAGGGCTTGGTCTCCACATCCAGGATCAGCTTGTCGAAGTCGGTCCGCTGCTCGACCCGGGTGGCCTCGACCTTGTACGTCACCTTCATCACCGGCGAGTAGATCGAGTCCACCGGGATCCGGCCGATCTCGGCACCGGACGTCTTGTTCTGCACCGCGGGCACGTAACCGCGACCGCGCTCGACGGTCAGCTCGATCTCCAGCTTGCCCTTGCCGTTGAGGGTGGCGATGTGCAGATCGGGGTTGTACACGGTGACACCGGTCGGCGGCACGATGTCACCTGCCGTGACATCACCCGGGCCCTGCTTGCGCAGGTACATCGTGACCGGCTCGTCCTCCTCGGAGCCGACCACGAGCTCCTTGAGGTTGAGGATGATGTCGGTGACGTCCTCCTTGACGCCCGGCACGGTGGTGAACTCGTGCAGCACGCCGTCGATACGGATGCTGGTGACCGCCGCCCCCGGGATGGATGAGAGCAGGGTCCGGCGCAATGAGTTACCCAAGGTGTAGCCGAAGCCCGGCTCCAGCGGCTCGATGATGAACCGGGACCGGGTGTCGACGACCGGTTCCTCGCTGAGGTGGGGTCGCTGAGTGATCAGCATGGTGGTCTTCCTCCTCTGGCGCCCGCTATTTGACGCCGTTGGTCCCGATTAAGTGGAACAGAGTTACTTGGAATAGAGCTCGACGATCAGCTGCTCCTGCAGCGGCACGTCGATCTGGGCGCGCTCCGGCAACCGGTGCACCAGTATCCGCAGCGTCGCGGGAACGACCTGCAGCCACCCCGGTATGGGGCGGTCCCCGACGGTCTCCCTGGCCACCATGAACGGCAACGTCGGCAGCGACTTCGGCTTGACGTCGATGATGTCGAACTTCGACACCCGCAAGCTGGGGACGTCCACCTTCTTGCCGTTGACCAGGAAATGCCCGTGGGTCACCAGCTGGCGCGACTGGCGCCGGGTGCGGGCCAGGCCGGCCCGGTAGACGACGTTGTCCAGCCTGGACTCCAGGATCTGCAGCAGCGTGTCACCGGTCTTGCCGGGGCGGCGGTTGGCCTCCTCGTAGTACCGGTGGAACTGCTTCTCCATGACGCCGTAGGTGAAGCGGGCCTTCTGCTTCTCCTGCATCTGCAGGAGGTACTCACTCTCCTTGATCCGCGCGCGGCCGTGCTGGCCGGGCGGGTACGGCCGACGCTCGAAAGCCTGGTCGCCACCGACCAGATCGGTCTTGAGCCGGCGGGACTTGCGGGTCACGGGTCCGGTGTATCGAGCCATCTGTGCTATTCCCTCCCGCGCCCTAGACCCGGCGCCGCTTCGGCGGCCGGCAACCGTTGTGCGGCTGCGGCGTCACGTCCTGGATGGTGCCGACCTCCAAGCCGGCGGCCTGCAACGACCGGATCGCGGTCTCCCGGCCCGAACCCGGACCCTTCACGAAGACATCGACCTTCTTCATACCGTGCTCAGCAGCCTTGCGAGCCGCGCTCTCGGCGGCCATCTGCGCGGCGAACGGAGTGGACTTACGCGAGCCTTTGAACCCGACGTGTCCCGCCGACGCCCACGCGATCACCGCACCGGTGGGGTCGGTGATCGAGACGATCGTGTTGTTGAACGTCGACTTGATGTGCGCATGGCCATGCGCGACGTTTTTCTTCTCCTTGCGGCGCACCTTCTTGGTGCCCGCACCTGTTCGTGCTCTAGGTGGCATGCGGCTGTACTCCTACATCCGAAAGTCCAAGGGTCTGCGGGGTCACTTCTTACCGACCTTCTTCTTGCCGGCAACGGTCTTCTTCGGACCTTTGCGGGTGCGGGCGTTGGTCTTCGTCCGCTGACCACGCACGGGCAGCCCGCGGCGCCACCGCAGACCCTCATAGCAACCGATCTCGATCTTTCGACGGATATCGGCTTGAACCTCACGACGGAGGTCACCCTCGACTTTGAAGTGCTCCTCGATGTAGTCCCGCAACCGCACGACGTCCTCGTCGGACAGGTCCTTGGTGCGCAGGTCCGGGCTCACCCCGGTGGCACTCAGGATCTCGTGGGAGCGGGTACGGCCGATGCCGTAAATATAGGTGAGCGCGATCTCCATCCGCTTGTCGCGGGGAAGATCGACGCCGACGAGTCGTGCCATCCGGCGGTGTCTCCTGTCTCATCATCCCAGGTCTGCTCCCCGTCCGTCCCGCAGGCGGACTCGTCGTCCGCGGGCCCCGGCCTGGCGTCCGGGGGTGACACCGATCCCGGGTGGATCGGCTGGAACGGGGAGGTCTGCTTGCGCCGTCACACCGGCGACGTCGTGCGCTGCTAGCCCTGGCGCTGTTTGTGGCGCTGGTTGTCGCAGATCACCATGACCACGCCGTGGCGGCGGATCACTTTGCACTTGTCGCAGATCTTCTTGACGCTCGGCTGCACCTTCACGTCATCTCTCCTGGTGCGCTACTTGTAGCGGTAGACGATGCGGCCACGGGACAGGTCGTAGGGCGACAGCTCCACGACCACCCGGTCCTCGGGCAGGATGCGGATGTAGTGCTGACGCATCTTGCCACTGATGTGCGCGAGAACGCGATGGCCGTTCTCCAGTTCCACCCGGAACATCGCGTTGGGCAGCGGCTCGACCACCTTGCCCTCGACCTCGATGGCCCCGTCTTTTTTGCCCATGTCCTCCGCGTTCCTGCTCACTGAGCTGTGCCGTCGGGTGGCGGCCTGCCGCGACGCGGGCACCCGCCAGTTCCAAGACGTGGGGGAGGCATCAGTGAGACGTGCGGGACGCACTGCTGGGCAGACGAACCTGCCCAGATACCTGCAGACACGCTGAGAACCGGCGCGATACTCGCGCCGACGGCACAGTTTACGTCCAGACCGGCCAGAGATCCAAACCGGCCCCCGGGCTAGGCCTTGACCGGCTCCGGCTCGGCGATGGGGTTCGCACCGTGGATGGGACCGTCCAGAGCCGCCAGCCGGGTGGCGCCGCCGCCCCAGCGCAGCGAGATGATCTCGGCGCCGATGGACACCGCGGTCTCCTCCGGGGTGCGGGCGCCCAGGTCCAACCCGATCGGCGAGGCTATCTTGGTCAGCTCCTGGTCGGTCACGCCGGCCTCGCGCAGCCGGGCCTCACGGCCTTTGTGCGTCTTGCGCGAGCCCATCGCGCCGAGGTACGCGAGGTCCAACTTCAGCGCCTCAATGATCACCGGGACGTCGAACTTCGGGTCATGGGTGAGCACCGTGATGACGGTCCGCTGGTCGATCCGGCCGGCGTCGGCCTCTTCCTTGAGGTACCGGTGCGGCCAGTTCACGACGACCTCGTGGGCGTCCGGGAAGCGGCTCTTGGTGGCGAATACCGGCCGGGCGTCACACACCGTGACGTGGTAGCCGAGGAACACCCCGAGCCGGGCCATCGCGGCGGCGAAGTCGATCGCGCCGAACACCAACATCCGGGGCGGCGGCTCCAGGGAGTTCACGAACACGTCCATGCCCTCGCCGCGGCGTTGCCCCTCCGGGCCGTAGTGCAGGGTGGCGGTGCGGCCGGCGGCCAGTGACCCGCGGACGTCCTCGATCACCGCGCCATCGGCGTCAGCGGAGCCGAAGGTGCCGGAGTGCCGGTCCGGCCAGACCACCACCCGCAGCCCGATCCGTGCCGGATCGGGGTGCGCCACCACGGTGGCCACCGCGACCGGTTCCTTGCCGGCCACCGCGGCGGCGACCTCGCCCAGCTCGGGAAAGCTGACCGGGTCCACCTTCTCCACGAACACGTCGATGATGCCGCCGCAGGTCAGCCCGACGGTGAAGGCGTCGTCATCAGAGACGCCGTAGCGCTGCAGGATCGGGGCGTCATCGACGAGCACCTGCTGGCCCAGCTCGAAGACCGCACCCTCGACGCATCCACCGGAGACGCTGCCGACCGCCCGCTCGTCCGACGTCACCAGCATGGACGCGCCGGCCGGGCGGGGTGCCGACCGGTAGGTGGACACCACCGTGCCCACCGCGGTGGATCTGCCCTGGCGCCACTCCGCTACCAGTTCGTCGAGCACCTCACGCACCGCGGACCTCCCTCAGCAGAGCTTCCCCTGTGTCCAGGCGGTAAACCGCCAGTTCTCAGACTATTCGAGCCAACCGGTATGTGGGTTCACTCATCACGACACTGAAAGCGGTATGTTCTCGTGGTCAGGGGCGGTCCACGTCGATGCCGCTGGCCAGGTCGGAGCAGTCCACCACGGTGACGTCGGACCGGTGCGCCAGCCAGTCCCGGGCCCCCCGGTCGCCGCGGGCCGAGGCCACGACGCCGGCCCAGTGCTGCCGGCCGAACAACACCGGATGGCCGGGCTGGCTGGCGAACCCGGCCCGGGCCACCACGGTGGGGCCGGCCAGCGCGACGAGCCGGCGGACCACGGACGCGTCCACGTCGGGCAGATCGACCAGGTGCACCAGGGCGGCCTGCACCTGCGGCGGCGCGCTGCGGGACAGCTCGGACAGGCCGGTGCGCAGTGAGGCGCCCATGCCCTGCGCCCAGTCCGGGGCCAGCACGACGCCGGCCGTCTCAGGCACCAGCGGGGTGACCTGATCGGCCTGCGCCCCGACCACGACCAGCACCGGGTCGCATCCGCCGTCGGCGAGCGTGGCCACCGCCCGGCGCAACCAGGCCCCACCGTCGACCAGGGCCTTGGGCATGCCGTAGCGCCGCCCAGCCCCGGCCGCCAGCAACAAACCGGCGATCATGACGGCATCCTGCCACGTTTCCCACCTGCACCGCCGTGGCGGCCGTCGGCCTCGCTGCGGGAACTGTGCGAGAAAGGAGCGAAAGGCACCAGCACCGCTGCGCCAGTTGCAATATCAACGCATTAATTTAACAGGGTCAAAACACTTGCCTATAACCCCTCTGCGGTAGGTAACATGAATAGCGAATCAATTCGAGGCAGAAACGACTACGGACGGGGGCAGCCGATGGAGCAGCACACCCATGAGCACACACACGGGGATATGACGCACACGCACGCACACATCTTGCACGACCACGAGCACATCGAGCACGATCATGAGCACAACCACGACGGGCAGGCTCATGAGCACCCGCATGCCCACCAGCGGGATCTGGAAGATGTGCACGGGCACGCCCATTGAATGATCTCGGTGCCTACCCCACCTCCTGGGACCGCGGGCATTGCTTGAGGTCCGCGTGGAAAGCACGCGCGGCGGTGTAGGCAGCGAGGAAACCGTCCCGGCAGTCCCGCAGTAAGGTGACAGCAGCCTGTAGTCGCGGCACTGAGACAGCGTCGGTGTCTATCCGACGCAGCCGGGTGCGGTCATAATGGTGCGCAGGAGCGCTGAGCAGATCAGTGAGCGTCAACAGGGCAACGCTGACCTGAGTGAGCAGCCCGGCGAGCGCGATCAGCTCCTCCCGGCTCAGCGCAGTCTTCGGTAACGTCCGGTTCACTCGATGGAAGGCATCGACGACCCGGTCGAGCTGCTCGACCGGGTCGCTGCTCGCTACCGGCACCGACATCGACACCACGGTGCGCCGCCGGCGGGGTGACAACCCGGTGGTCATGACGTGAATCGCCGCGATGATGGCGGCTGCGGAGCCAGGGGACGAGCCTCCGCGAGTAGTGCGGTCAACGCCGGATGCATCAGTTGCCCAACTCCTCTCCTCTGATCCGGAACCGCCTCCCCGTCGACCCCGGACCTGTCAGCCCCTCAGCCACCCGTTGTGACTGATCTCCGGGCCCCGACCGCGGACCCTCTCACCGTACATCACGTTTTAGCAACTTTTTGACAACAAGAAGCGAACGAGAGGTACGTGATCGCCCACCGGCTGTTCACGGTGCGCAACGCCGACCGCATCGTGGTGATGGACGGCGGGCGGGTCGTCGAGGTCGGTGGCCACGACGCGCTGCTGGCCTTCGACGAGCTCAACCCGCTGGATTCGCCGGGCCGGGCGGTCTCCGCCCAGGAGGCAGATCGTGATGCACGCCGACCGGCAGCGACGGCGAGGCGGCCCGCCAGGTTCATGATCGCCATTTCGGCGACGGCGACCGGCGACAGGCCTGCGAGCCCTGTTGCGCTGCGCGATCGACGACGGTGGCGAGGTGCGCTGTGCTGCGGTGACCCTCGCCGAGGTGTGCCACGGGGTGGCGCGCACTCGTCGGGTCGAGGCCGCACTGGCGCGGCGGCCGACGCATCAGGATCGTGCCCACCGCCGACCCCGGTGGCATCGCCGCCCCGGCCGGACGCTGCCGCCCCCGGCACCCGGATCGTCACCCGCGATCCCCACGCACCGCGGTAACCGCACGTCGCAGCATCAGCCCCATGTGCGCCGAGTGCGACGCCAGCGCTGCCCAGGCACCTTCGGGCAGCTCTGGCGTCGCACTCGGCTCGCCGGTCCGGCCTTCCACGTTGTGCCGAGAGGAACCACTGATGGCAGGCACCAGCTGTCGACTGAAGCCCTTGCTTGACCACGATGATCAGAAGGTTGCGACACTCACCCTACTTCACATTAGTCTACTTTACAGTAGATTAGCTTGATGAGCTTCGCTCGGTACGAATGGCCCCTGGTCGGCCAGTTTCTGACCCGCACCGCGGAACTCAACCGGCTCGACGCGTGGTGGTCGAGTACGGAGCGGATGCCGATGAGCGTGTTTGGGCGTCGCAGGGTAGGTAAGTCCTGGCTGCTCCGCCGGTTCGCGCACGGAAAGCCTGCCGTGCTGCTGGTGGCCGAACAGCTCGCAGCGGGCGCGCAGCTCGCCCGCTTCGCCGGACAGATCACTCCGCTGAGCGGAGGCGTCATCCCCGACCTTCCCGACGTGGCCGGGCTGGTGCGCACGCTCTTCCGGATCGCGCGTAACGAGCCCCTGCTCGCCGTCATTGACGAGTTCCCCTGGTTGCTCGGCAGCAGCGCCGCAGAGATCGACCGAACGCTCTCCGCCGTACAGGCCGCCCTTGAGGAGGAGCGCGACGACTCCCGGCTGAAGCTGGTCGTCTGCGGTTCCGCGGTCGGACTGATGGAAGCGTTGCAGGCCGAACGAAACCCGCTGCACGGGCGCCTGCTGCCGCTGGAGCTCCGCCCGCTCGACGTGACCCGAGCCTCGGTGTTCCTGCCTTCGCTGAGCCCGATCGACCAGCTCGAACGCTACGCGATCACGGGCGGCATGCCACGGTATCTCGCGGCTATGCGGCACCAGTCGGTGGCGCAGGCGGTCTGTGAGCAGCTCCTGACGCCGGACGCCCCGTTGTGGAACGAGGGTCGGACGATCGTTGGTCAGGAACTGCGTGAGCCGGCCGTTCACTTCGGGATCCTCGAACGCCTCGCGACGGGAGAGAAGGAACTCGCCGATCTCGCCGGACCGCTGCGACTCCAGGGCGGGATCATCTCCAAGTACCTCGCCACGCTCGAGTCGCTGCGGCTCGTGCGCCGCGAGCTGCCCTTCGGGGCCGCACCCACCGCGCGCAGCGGGCACTGGGTGCTCCACGACGCCTTCCTGCGGTTCTGGTTCCGGTTCGTGTTCCCCTACCAGACCGACCTCGAAGCGGGGCTGAGCCCGGCGGCGCTGTACGACACCGAGATCGCCCCCGCCCTGCCCGACCACATCGCCCCGATCTTCGAGCACACCTGCCGTGCACACGCCCGCTCCAGCTACGGGGGTCTGGTGTCGAGGATCGGCCGCTGGTGGGGCCACGCCCGCCACGACCTGCGACGCTCTAACCTGCGCAGCACCGAAGAGATCGATATCGTCGGCGTCGCCCGCAACCGGGTCACGCTTGTCGGGGAGGCGAAGTGGACCTCGAAACCGCTCGATGAGCCGATACTGCACGATCTGGCCGAGTACCAGCTCCCAGCGCTGCAGCAGAGCGGCTTCACCCTCGCCCCGCGACCGCGCACCGTGCTCTACAGCCGGTCCGGCTACACCGACCGGCTGCGCAGGCGAGCTGCCGAGGACCCCGACCTTGATCTCGTCGATGTCGACTCCGCGTTCCTGTCCGTCCGCTGACCCCCGGACCGAAGCTCTTGCGCCTGTGGTCGGTTACCCGGGTGACGGCTGCGGACCTGCGCGCCGGCGTCGAGCCGGGGAATGATTACCGTCTTCGCGGCATCGTCGATCTCGTAGATGATTCGGTACTCGCCGATACGAATGCGCCAGTCGCTGCGACTACCGACCAACTTCTTGACGCCAACCGGTCGCGGGTCGTGGGTGAGGGCGATGATTGCGTGTAGCGCTGCTGAGAACACCTGGCGGGGCGGTTGCTGGAGCTGTTTGTAGACATCGGGATGGAAGGATCGAGGCGACCGTCAGCACGAACACCACCGGGTGGTGCGTCACCAGGGGCACCAGTTGCAGGATCGGAAACCGCGGCGCGACAACGGGCGACTCGGTGGTCATCGAGAGTCTCCCTGGGCGGCGACCAGCCGGGCGTAGTCCCCCTGGCGGTCGACCAGCTCGGTATGCTCGCCGATCTCGACCACCGCACCCTGCGACAGCACCACGATGCGGTCGGTACGGCGCACGGTGGACAGCCGGTGGGCGATCACCAGGGTGGTCCGACCGGTGGTCAGCCGGTCCAGCGCGTCGGTGATGGCCTGCTCGTTCTGGGCGTCGATGGCCGAGGTCGCCTCATCGAGCACCAGCACCGGCGCGTCCTTGAGCAGCGCCCGGGCGATCGCGATCCGCTGCCGCTGCCCGCCGGACAGGGTCAGGCCGCGCTCGCCGACCATCGTGTCGTACCCGGCGGGCAGCGCGGCGATGAAGGCGTGCACATTGGCGGCCCGCGCCGCTTCGACCAGCTCGTCGGGGGTGGCGTCCGGGCGGGCCAGGCGCAGGTTGTCCGCGATCGTCCCGTAGAACAGGTAGGTGTCCTGCGAGACCACCACGATCTGCGCGCGCAGCGAGTCCAGCGTCACATCGCGGATGTCCATCCCGTTGATCGTGATCCGACCGGAGTCCGGGTCGAAGAACCGCAGCAGCAGCGCGACGACGGTGGACTTGCCCGCACCGGAACGTCCGACGACGGCAACCGTCTCCCCCGGGGCGACGTCGAACGACACCTCGGCAACCGCTGGGCTGTCCCGGGTCTCGTAGCGGAATGACACCGCACCGAACGCGATCGCCGGCGGCTGCGACATCCGGGGCAACCGCACGGCGCCGGGGCGGTCACGAACCTCCGGGATGGCGGTGAGGATGTCGGCGATGGCCCCCGACGCCGCAATTCCCAGGTAGCCGGCGTGCCAGTACGAGGTCAGCTCGCGGAACGGCCGGAATGCCTCGTTGGCCAGCACCAGCACCAGGAACAATGCCGGCAGGTCCAGCGAGCCGTCGAGCACCCGCAGCGCTCCGACGCCCACCGCGAGTGCCGCTCCCGCGCCCTGTCCGAACGCGGTCAGGCCGCCGTCCACCAGCGACACGGCCATGTGCCGCATCGTCATCCGGTACAACACCACCACCCGGTCGAGCAGCGTCTGGCGGTGCCGGCGGGTGGCGTTGAACGCCTTGACCGTGGTCATGCCCTGCAGCTCGTCGACGAAGTCGGCGTTGAAGTCCCGGTATGCCTGCCAGTGCTCGCGACCACGACGCCCGACCGCCCGGTCCACCAACCGGGGCACCGTCGGGATGAACAGCACCACGGCCAGGGTCACCGCGGCCACCCAGACGTCGCGGGTGAACAGGTACCCCACGACGACCGCCGAGGTCAGCACGCGGCGGCGGTGAGCTGCACGCACACCTCGCGCAGCCAGGCCAGCACAGCCCGGACCGCCACCAGCGCCACCACCGCCAGGAGCAGCCCGCGGACCTGCGTGAACGGCTGGTCCTGGTACAGCCGCACCAGGATCAGGCCGACCAGGAACGCCTGGGCCAGCAACGTGGCGGACATCGCGAGGCTGACCGCCAGGGTCAGCCCGACCTGCCGCCAGATCGGCCCGGCGATGGTCAGCAGGCGGCGATGGATGTTTCCGGTCACGAAGCGACCTCCGTACGTCGCCGGGAATCGATACTGCTCGTTGCTATCGAACCATCACTGTCGCAGCATTGAGGCTGCTACATACGAGTGGCATTTCATCGGAACGCGTCCGGGTGCAGCTGCCGGGCGAAGTCCTCGACCGTCGGCAAGCGCAGGATCGAGTCGCCTCCGACGCCGACTGTGCCGCCGTGGCCTTTGGTCACCGCCAGCGCCCCGTTGACGTGCTGAGCCGGTGACGACCCATGGTCTGGCGGCGCGGATCACCGTGCATCGGGGCGGTCGAGGGACCAGGCTGGTGGCATGGCACTGACATTCGGCGACGCCCCGCTGTCCTCCCACCCGCGCACCACCGTGAACTACCGCATCGACGGCCCCCGGCACCGGCTGCTGTTCGATCCGTTCCCCCGGCGGGTCCGGGCGGTGCTCGGCGGCGCGACGGTCGTGGACACCACCAACGGGATGCTGCTGCACGAGAGCAACCTGCTCCCCCAGCTCTACCTGCCTCGCGGCGACATTCGCGACGACCTGCTCACCAGCACCGACCACCGCACCCACTGCCCCTTCAAAGGAGACGCCAACTACTGGTCGGTCACGGTGAACGACCAGACGGCCGGCGACGCGGTGTGGTCCTATTTCGATCCGTTGCCCGAGGCAGCCTGGCTTCGTGATCATGTGGCGCTGTACTGGGGCTCGATGGATGCCTGGTTCGACGAGGATGAGGAGGTCGCCGGCCACCTGCGCGACCCATACCACCGGGTCGACGTCCGGTCCACCAGCCGGCACGTGCGAGTGCTGGCCGGTGACGAACTGGTCGCCCAATCCCGCCGGGCGATGCTGCTGTCGGAGACCGGCCTGCCCAACCGCTTCTACCTGCCGGCCGATGACGTACAGACCGACTCGCTGGAGCTCTCCGGCACCCACACCGTCTGCCCGTACAAGGGCACCGCGTCCTACCGCAGCCTCCGCACCGCATCGGGACTCATCACCGACGCCGCCTGGTACTACCCGCAACCCCTGGACGGAGCCCACGCGATCCGCGGATACCTGTGCTTCGGCGCCGAGGGAATCGAGACCTGGGTGGACGGCGTCAAGCTCGGATGATCTGTCGCGGGATGGCTGCTGACACAGGTAGCGACGTGCAGCACGCCTCGCGCGGACAGGTGGGGATAGCCGGCGTAGAAGCCCACCGCCCCGGCGATCGACTGACGGTCGACCGGGATGAGGCCGTCGAACAGATCCAGGACGCCGTCACCCACAAGCTCCGGGTACCCCTGCCGGCGCAGCGCGCTGCGTCAGCGGTACGCGCGATGGCCAAACTCGACGTCGTTCAGGTTGACGTGCCCCTGATGTTCGCCGCCATGGACACCAGCCGAACGGCCAAGATATCGCTCTGGAACGCTCTCGTGATCGAGTCAGCACGGCAGGCCGGCTGCCGGCGGATCCTGACCGAGGATCTCTCGCACGGTCAGGTGATCCGCGACGTCGTCGTCGAGAACCCGTTCCAGCCGGATCCGACTGGTCCAGACTGACCAGGCGGATCCGCGTTCATCACTTGACCGCAGCCGCCGTTGAGGCTCAGCGGCCCCTGCCCGGTGTAGTAAGCGAGGACCTTGGCAACGGGCTGGCTGCGCACCTTTTGGGCGAGGCCGGCGATCTGGGCCTTCATCTCCCCGCAGCCACGATGGCCGGCCCGGAACCGCTCCGCACGCTCGCCGGCTACCGCCGCGCGACCGAGGGCGGCGTGGCGTTCGGCGTCAAGTTCTCCGTGGTGCGGCCATCATGTGCGCCTCCTGGAGGCCAGCTGAAACGACTACCTCGACGAGGCCGGACGCAACCGCAATGCCGCAGCCTCCCCTCACTGGTGCGCGAACCCGAGCAGAACAACTGGACCGTGACCGCTTCGTCGACGAAGCGGTCACGGTCCAGTTGTTCGACCTCCGGTGCCACGACGACTCTCAGCCCATCTCCCGTCCGACGACGCGCACCGGGCAGCGCGGCCCGCTGGCCTCCGCCAGCCGGCGATCACTGGTGACGAGCGCGCAGTCCAGCACCTCGGCTGCCGCGACGTAGGCGGCATCGAACGCGGTCACGTTGTGCCGCAGCTCCCAGGTCCGCGCGACCGTCACCGCCGGATCCGTCCACACGATCTCCCACTCGCCGAGGGACTCCACCGCATGTCCGGCTCGGACCGGACGGACCTCGTCGCGCAGCACCCGGCGACGCAACACCGAGAGGAACTCGACGAACAGGTGACCCGGCGCGGCCCACGCCGGGTCATCGGCGAGCACCTCCCTGGCCGCCTCCCCGACCGAGCCGTCGTCGAGCAAGGCGTCGATCAGGACCGAGGCATCGACAACGATCATTCCCGGTGCTCGCGCACATCCCGCAGCTCGTCAGCGGTACGTCCGGGGGCCGATGCCGTCCCGTCGCCACGACCGGAGAAGCCGGCGAGGACGGCGGCGTTGCGCGACCGTCTCGCCTGCGCGGTGACCAGCTCCAGCAGATAGCTCTGCAACGACCGACCGGAGGATCTCGCCTGCGCCGCCAAAGCGTCTCGCACGTCCTCGGGGACGTCCCGGATCTGGATCGCAGGCATGCAGGCAGAATACATGCATCGGCTGGAGTGGCACACACCGACCTGGTCACCTGTCCGGTACCGCTTGGCCACGCGGTGTTGGAGTGGAGTCCGGATCGAGCTGTGAGGCCAGCAGGCTGACAGAGGAGCCCTGTGCCGCGAGCAGTTCCTGGTGGGTGCCGATCTGATCGCCACCCACGGCATCGGCCTCGCTGCCGCCCAGCACCGTCACGATCGGCGGGGCGAGGCCTGGACCTGGGGATCCGTCGGAATGCCCTATCTCGACCTCAAACAATACGAGGAGGCCTCCGACCACTTCCGGCACAAACTATCCCTCTGCCGCGAGATCGGCGACCAAGGGGGTGAGGCCATCGCCTTGCTCAACATCGGCGGCGCCCATCGGAAGCTTCAGCAGTTCGAGGAGGCCCTCGATTATTTTCAGCGGGCACTGGACGTCGCCTGCTCCGTCCGCGACCGATCGGGCGAAGCCGCGGCCCTACGTAACCTCGGTGCCAGCGCGATGAGGTGAGTGCCACTCGGCCTGAATCCTCGGCGGCCCGGGACTCGGGCGCTGACCGGGTACCCGCCGGGAACGATGCGGCTTCGTATCGGGGACTACCGGAGCATGCCGGCACCTGAGCAGCACACCGACGACCCGCTCCGATTGTGCGTGTATGCGACGGTCGCGCTGCTCGCCTGACTGCTCGGGCACTTCACGGTGCTCGGGTTCGCGACCCTGGGCCTCGCGGGCTACCTGCGGGCCAGACGGGCCGGCCTGACCCGCAGCAGATGCGTACTGCGCGACACCCGGCTCATACTCGG
The DNA here is from genome assembly GCA_050700055.1 of Pseudonocardiaceae bacterium. Classification (GTDB taxonomy): domain Bacteria; phylum Actinomycetota; class Actinomycetes; order Mycobacteriales; family Pseudonocardiaceae. Next base: position 16,507 of record JBOHGE010000016.1, on the reverse strand, counting down.
GTATCTCACCCTCGTCGCCGTCTCCGTCGGCACAGTCCGCACACTCACCACCGTCACGGCGATCTCAATCTTCAAACCCTGGGATCGCGGCGTACGGCCTCGGGATAGCCGCCCCGCAATGCCCGTTCGAGATAGTCCTCGCGGCGCAGCGGCGACCGGGTCATCGTCAACCGGGCGGCGGTCAGCTCGGCGCCGTGCTCGAATACCGCATCGATGAAGCCATCATCGGTGTGGTCGATCTCGCCCTGAGACAGCGGCCACAGCTCGATGGTCTCCGAGCGGCCAGGCAACAGGTCAGGGATATCTCGCAGGGCCAACAGGCGTGCCGAGCCGTTGAGCAGGACCGTCCATGATGAGCCTCGCCAGGGTGCTCTTCCCGGTCTGGCGGGCGCCGTTGATCACGACGACCCTGGTGTCCGCCAGCGCTGCTCGGATGTTCGCGTGTGCTCGTCGCGGTAGGAAGTCATGCGATCCCGTCAGCCCCATGTCGCAGCAACAGCCCCACATGCGCCGAGTGCGACGCCAGCGCTGCCCAGGCACCTTCGAACAGCGCTGGCGTCGCACTCGGCGACAACAGAGCGGATCCCGGTCGAAGCAAGCAAGCGATGGCGATGCCAGAGCCCCGGTCGGGCCAGTGCAAACGACCGACGACCTGTTGGGCTTGCCGACGACGCACAGTTCAGCTTCGACGACGAGGCTCTGTTGCGCAGGGCGGTCGTGGACCCGGTCGGTTTCGTGGATGCGCTGCCGCGTCCAGCCGCGGTCGACGAGTTCCAGCGGGCCGGTCGGGGCTTCTTGCTCGCGGTCAAGCAGGCCGCAGATCTCGACGCAGCTCGCGGTCAGCTGCTGCTGACCGGCTCGGCGAACTACCTCGCCGACCGCAGGTGAGCTCGTCGTCTCGGAGGTCGCGGCGGACGCGAAGCTGGCGCGCGCGACCACAGCCGACTACATCCCACCGCCGGCCTCCTACACCGGTGACCGCCGAGCGCACCAAGCTACCGACGAAGATCGGATAGCCAATCGTCGTGGCGCAGCAAATGTGCGAGACCGACTGCTTCCTGGGCGAGTCGCTCACCGGCGACCAGATGTCGGGCCGCTCGCGCCTGGTGAGCGGGATCAAGCCAAGCGGTGATCGTGCTCGCGGTGGCGTGCTGGGTCTTGCGCGGACTGGATTGTGGGGTGGCGAGCCGGCACAGCGCGGCGTACAGGCCGGTGGCCGGTCGGAGCATAGGGAGGCCCTCCCGCTGCGCCAGCGTGGCGGCGTTGCTGGGGATGCGCAGGCCCTTCTCGTCCAGATCACCGAAGTAGGCGATGGCGCTGACCGGTCGGCCGAGCCGGGGAATGGACAACACGCTCGCCTCGAACGCAGCTCCGGCTCCCCAGCCGACGATCCCGACGCGGTGGTCATGCCGGTTGGCGAGCGCCCGCAAGACACTGTCGTAGGTGTCGCTGTTCTCCACGATGAGCAGCAGGGAACCGGCACCGACCACCTCACTGGTGAAGTGGACGGTGGCCCGGCGGGTACGCAGCAGCGTCAGGGAAAGCCGGCCCGGACTGAACAAGCTCGTGCCCAGCAGCCGATCGAGAACCTTCTCGTGCCCGAAGATGTCCAGGCTGCGTTCCCGAAGCGGCACGACCAGCTCGTCGCGGTGCTGGTACAACCACGCATTGACCGCCTCCACGGTGCCGTATTGCGCCACGGTGAGCCGGGCGTCGGCGGCCCAGGCCAGCGCCGGGTGCCACACGACGGCCCGCCGCTGCACCGGGGGCGGGCCGCAGGCGGGCAGGGTGACGAACCTGGGTAGCGGTGGGGCCTCGGTCTGGTCGAACGATCGATCGGAGGGGAGGTCGAGCACCCCGGCGGTGGCGAGCTCGCGTAGTGCAGCGGCGAGCAGGGCGCGGCGGCGACTGTCGGTGCCCAGGGTGGGATCGGCCTGGTCGAGGATGCGCCACAGCTCCCGCAGCGGGACTCGGCGGGTTTTCCGGTCACCCAGCAGGTCACCGATCCGGGCTGCCCGCGCCGACAAGGCGACGGTCGCAGCGGGAGCAGTGGTCATGCCGGTCGCCCTTCGGGGTGGCCGGCCGGTTTGGTGAACACGCGCGTGCCGGTGAGCACTCCGGTGCCGTCGGCCTCGGGCAGCTCGGCGAGCGTCTTGCTGATGATCGCTTCCACACTCAGGTATTTGAGTCCGGCGCGCAGATCCGCGTCGTTGCGCAGCCGGATCAGCAACGGGAACACGCTCAAGGCGTTGGTGTCGAACAGGCCGGTCGTGTAGATCAGCTGGACGCCGAGCCGCTCGGCGACGGCTATCTGCAGCTCCAGCAGGTAGCCCGCGCTGGCCCGGCCGATCGGGTTGTCCAGGAACAGCACGCCGGCATGCGGGCGGCGGGCGTGGCCGCGTTCGTTGGCGCGCAGCGCCGCCATCGTGCAGTACAGGACGATCGCGGCGGTGAGCAGCTGGCCGCCGGAGAACACATCGCTGACCTCGGCGACCCGCACCCGTTCCGTGCGCAGCACCGCGTCCGGTTTGAGCATCTCGACCTTGAGCCCCTTCGGCATCGCGGCGCGTACCCCACGAAGCAGCAGCGTGAGCCCGTCGCGTTTGCCGCCGGTCCGGTCCGTGGCACGCCCCCCGGTGGCCGACGCCGCCTCGTCGATCACCTCACCGAGCCGCTCGTCGACAACGGTGGGGTCCACGTCGGCGAACTTGATCCGCAGGAATTCCTGGCCCGACCAGTCGCCCAGACCGCCCGGCAACCTCGACAACCGCTGTGCCGCCCGCAGCGTGCCGAGCGCCTGCTCGACCATGCCGCGCAGCCGGGTGATGATTGCGGCGCGGTGCCGGTTGATCTGCGCGAGGTCGTCGGTCAGTGAGCGCAGCCGGGAGCGCAGCGCGGTTTCCCACTCGGCGGCGTAGTTCGGTAGCGCCTCACGGTCCACGCTGCTGATCTGGCGCCGGACCAGACTGTTGACCTGCTCGAACCGGTCCGACGTCGCGTAGCTGGCGAGCGCATCCACGGTGCGCCGGACCAATTTCTCAGCCTCGCGGAGCATCTCGTCAGCCTGCGCCAGTTGCCCCATGGTAGTCGTTCCTGAGCGCGCCCACGTGGCCCGCCTGGGCGGTGTAGTCGTCTTCGAGGTTCTTGGCGGTGCGAGCGGCGCGGGCGGTTGCGGCGGCGCGGGCGGCGGCATCGGCTCCGTCCGGACTGCCGAGCAGGCTGCCGGCGAGCGCTCGGATGTCCGGTTTGACGGCCTCGACGATCGACCGGGTATCGGCCTCCCGTGTTTCGACCCGGGACAGCTCGTCTCGCAGGTCCGCCCCCACCTCGACCTTCGCGTAGGCGCGCTGCGCGGTGTCATACGCGGCGCGCAGCGTCTCCACCGGCTCGGCCGGGACCGGACCGGTCTCGTCGACCGCGCCACCTCCGGCCACCTTGCGCAGCTCGTCGCGGCTGGCCACGGCGATCCGGCGGTGGTCATCGCCGGTGCGCCGGGTGGTGGTGGCGGTGTCGCGCAGCCGGGCGGCCTCGGCTCGGTGCTGCTCAGCGTGGTGATCGTGACCTTTCGCCGCGCGGCGGGCCTGCTGGGCGGCCTGTTGCCAGTCGGGAATGCGGGCGGTCTGCTCCGCGAGCCGGGTCAGCCGCTCGTCGCGGGCCCGCATCTCGGCCTCCGCTTGCCGGCGACCAGGCAGGCTTTCCTGCAGTGTGTGCTCGGCGTTCTCGATCTCCTCGACCCGGCCGGCCAGCTCGTCGACCGCCTGCGCAGCGACGCGCAGCGCGTCGACCGCGGTGGCGTGCTCTTCGGCGAGCCGCTGCAACGTGCCCGGCGGGTAGTCCCGCACCCAATCCTGTAACCGGGTGACCAGCCGCTGGTCAGCGGCGATCTGTGCGATGCGGGCGGCAAGCCGGGCGCACCGTCGCGCCTGGGCGGCAAGCAGGGTCTGGCGTTCGTCTTCCGCCTTGTCCTCGTCGTACATCGCCGGGTTGGGTGGGACGAGGAACCCGATCCCGGCCGGGACAGATGCGTCGAGATCGGCGAGTGCGGCGGTGGTGCCGACTGCGACGACGCAGCGCGGGAGCAGCCGGGCAGCGGTGAGGATCTGCTCGGCCGCCGCGAGCTGCTCGGGATTGTTCAGGGCGATCCCGTCGACCAGGTGCGGATAGTGGGCAAGGACCTGGTCGCGTTCGTCCGGACGGATGCCGGCGAGGTATTGCCAGCCGGACCATGCGGTGATCCCGGCCTGTTCCAGCGCGGCGAGCGTGGCGCACACCTCACCTGAGGGGGGCAGCAGCCCGCCGGCACCGAGAGCGTCCAACACCCGTTGGTCGTTGTGCTGAGTGATCCGCAGGTCGGTCTGCTCGCTTTCGGCGGTGCGAATTGCCGTGTCGAGCAGGTCGAGCAGGGTCGGCGTATCAGTGTCGAGCAGCACCATGTCGGTGCCGAGCAGCCCGGTCAGCCGATCCTGCGCGGCCAGTGCCTCGGCGATGTGCTGTGCCGAGGCCAGGGTGCGCTCGGCGTCTGTGGCAGCTGCCTGCTCACCCTCACGGTGGGTTTGCGCGCCCCGCAGGCGCTGCGCGGTGTTCTTGCGCTCGGCCGAAAGCTCGGTCAGCTCCTGCAAGGCGTCGGCGACCTGCCCGGCGACCGCTGCTGCGGCGTTGCGGGCGTGCTCGGCGGCCTCGGCCACGTCGTCGGTGGGACTGCTCAGCAGCCCGTCCGTGACTGCCGCCCGGATCGCGGCCTGAGCGGTCGCGATGTCGGCCTCCTGGTTGGTGGCCCGGTTGCGTTGCTGTTCCGCGCGCCGGGTCTCCTCGAGCCCGGCCCGCTCGGCCTGGGCGGCCTGACCATCGATCTGCGCTGCGTGCTGGTCGAGCCGGGTCGCTTCGGTGTCGGCGATGGTGACCAGCGCAAGCAGCCCGCGCGCCAGCCGCTTCGCCGCCCCGTCACGTGCCGCCAGCACCGGCGCCGCCTGCTGCTCCTGCTGCCCGATGATCTCCCGGACCTGCTCGGCCTCGGCGCGGGCTCTCGCATGGGCGAGCAACGTGTCGGTCGCCTGCCAGCCGGCCAGCGTCAGGCGGGCGGCGTCCCGCTCGCCGCACAGCCGTTGCATCTCGCGTTCGGCGGCCCGCCAGCGCAGCCCGGCCAGGGCCCGGCGCATCTCGTTGAGGATCCGGTTGAGCCGCCCGACCTGCCGGTCCGCCTCACGTTCAGCCTCGACGGCGAGCTGCTGGTCGGCAACCAACAGCGTGAGCCGCTGGGTCTCCTGGGTGTGCCGGGTGGTGAGCGCGGCACCGAACCTCTCCACCGTCCGGCGGGTCTCGCGGTGCAGCGCGACCGCGGCTCCGGCGTCACGAGCGGCGGTGGCCAGGGGAGTGAGCCGCTCCAGCGCGCCCGCCACGAAGTCCCGCTCGGCCATCAGCCCGTCGCGCTGCGCGAGTTTCGTGGCGTACTGCTCGACCACCTCGCCGAGGCTGCGTGGGGCATCCTCACTGGTGACCGCGGTGAGCAACCAGTCGATGAAGGCTTCGTCGGATTTGAAGGTGAAGGCGTCCGCGGCCTCGCCTTCACCCGCGTTCATCTTGCGCTGGTAGTTGAACAGCTCCGGGTCGAGCCCGAGATTGCCCAGGTGCGCGGTCCACAAACCGTGATTGGTCTCCCAGACCGCCTGTAATTCCGGCTCGACGCTGCGCGCATCGGTGAACCGATCCCGAAACCCGGCCATCGACACGACCCGGCCGCGCTCGGCGAAGGGCAGGGTGTCCAGGTTGAACACCGTGGTCGGCCGGAACGAATACCACGCTTCGAGCAGCCGGTTCGGGTCGGTGGACACCACGTGGTCACGCCAAGCACTCACCTTGCCGACAATGACCCGTTCACCCGTGGCGACGTGCTGCCATTCCAGGACCACGTGCGCGACGTCCGTGCCGAGCACGAATTTCTCCAGCACCCGGGTGCTACTGGTGCCAACGACCTGACGGCGGCCGGGCAGCATCACCGAGAAGATCAATTTCATCAGCACGGACTTGCCGCCACCGTTCTCCAGGAACAGCACCGTCGCCGGGCTGGGGCGGCGGAGTGATCCACGGTCTCTGGCGGGGGTGTCGATGTCCAGGTCGAACAGGGCGTGTTGCGGCGGTTTCTCGACCGGCGCGCCGACGTGCCGCAGGTCGAGGGTGACGTCGTGGTAACGGGCACCCTTCGGGCCGACCGAGTGCAGCCGCACCCGGGACAACTCGTACACAGCGACCTCCGGTCAGAGGGTGTCAGCCGGGACGGTATGCAAGGTGCCCGTGCCGTCGGTGACAGCGACGACGCCGAGATCAAGCAATTCCGTGAAGGCGGCCTCCGCGGCCAACTCCCGGACCTGCACCTGATAACGCGGTGTCGTCCGATAGGTGCCGCCGCCGTCACCGCTCACCACGGTGAGAAAGCCTTGGTCGGTGAGGAACCGCAACGCTTTCGTGATCATGGATCGGGTTGAGTCAGGGGCCGGCCGTCCCTCCTTGGTGGTGGCAGCGGCCGGGCGGCGGGCGTAAATCCGCCAGGTCCGCTCCAGCCCCGGCGCGTCGTCCAGCGGGTCGTTGTTCTCCTCCGCCGCGGCGGCCTTCTCGTCCAGCATCCGGCACGCCTCGCGGACCAGGCCATCGACCTGCTCGACGTTGACCCGGCCGAGGTAGCTGTCGTTGGCGAGGTCATCCGGGCGTGGGTAGGCGACCGCGGCGACGGCCAGGTGGATCAGCCCGTGCAGCACCCGCTCCACCTCCCGGCGTTCCCGGAAAGCCGCGCGCCGGGCGTAGTCGTCGATTCTCATGGCGAACGGCGACTGTTCGGTCGCCGCCAGCACCAGCCCGGTCTGCGGCACACACGCGAGCACGACCAGTCCGAGGCCGTCCGCGACAGCGGCGGTCAGTTCCGCGAACGCCGTCTCCTCCCTGTGGCGGCGGACCAGGTCGGAATAGACCAGGTCGCGGGCGGGAAGCAACTTCGGTCGCATCCCCAGCGCGATGAGCCGGGCAGCATCGGCCGCATCAGTGATCGACACGTGCTCGGTCACGCGACCTCCCCATCCGGAAAGTGGGTCATCTCATCGCCGGTGGTCGCGATCGGGTCGGTGAGCCGGGCCACGCCGACCAGCAGGTCCGCCCCGCCGAACTCCGGGTCATCCAAGCCGGTGCCGTCATCGACGGCGAGCAACACCGTGTGGTCACCCTGCCGCAGCGCCACGCCGACCTCCGGGCTGACCGCATACAGCGCCCGGAGCATGACCAGCCGGGGCAGCTCCGGATCCACCCCGCGCGCCTCGGCGAGCAGCCCGGACAGCCGCCGCGGCACCTCCTCGACGTTGAGCAACGCGTCCGCGCGAGCCCACTGTTCCTCGGTGAACGCATCGGGGTCCGGCAGCGGGATCAGGTCCGGCTCCGGCAGGCTCGCGATCAGGTCGTCCCGTTCCTGGGTCGGGGTGATCAGCAAGCCGACCAGATCGCACAACCGCAGCGCGAGGGGCGTGGCCAGCCCGGTGCCGGCGTGGAAGAACGCTCCGGTCGGCCGGGCCGCGTCGGTCAGCGGCAGGGCGAGCGTCGGCGACAGCAGGTGGCCGAACAAGTCGACGGTGGCGCGTCGGGCCGGTCCGGAGAACTGCTGACGATCCTGCTCGGCCCGGAACACGCCGCCCGCTTCGAGCAATCTCGCCTGCAACTGGGTATGCCGGGTGATGCAGTCGGAAACGATCTCTACCAGGTGCGCCGCTTTCCGTTTGCGATCGGGATCCTCGGTCTCGTCACGGGCGTTGCGGATATTCGCCAGGATGGCCGTCTCCGCGCGATACCGGTCGGCGACATGGCTGAGCGCGTCCTCGATCAACGTGGGAACCTCGGTCTCCCAGTCGACCATCCGCACGTTGCGGCGGGTCGCGTCGAGTCTCTCCCGCAACCGTTCGGCGTATCGGACCGTGATGTACCGGGCTTGCTGTGCCGCGGCCTGCGCGTCCGACAGTTTCCCCCGCCGGATCAGATTGTCGAGTTTGATCTCCGCGGCGATCTGCGCGGACTCCACGTCGGTGTCCAACGCGCCGATCAGCACGTTGATCGCCTCATCCGACGCGCGCAGGTACACCGCACCGGTCGGGCCGGCGAACTCGACGAGCAGCTTGAAATCTAACCCGCGGCGCTCGTAAGCACCAGCCTGGCCGAATGCGCCGTACACAGCGCGGAATCCGCGATCAGTCGTGCCCACGTTGATCAGGTTGTCCAACACCCAGCGGGTGATCCGCTCGTGCTCGGTCGGCGATCGGACCGGGGCTTGCGCCGCAACGAACGGGACGGTTCGCGCGATCACCTCGTCGTGGTCGGCGCCCCGGTCGAAGTCCATCGCGACCGTCACCTGATCGATCGCCTGGAAGGCGATCTCAGCCATCTGGTACACGGCGGCCTCAGCGAACTCGAGCCGGGTCTTGCGGGTGTCCAGGTCGTGCAGCGGACCAGTGCACGCCAGCGCTTTCAGCCGGCGAGCGAGGCCGTCGTCGATCAAGGCCGACCCGCTTGCTGTGCGATCCGAGGTGTCCCACATGAGCGCGACCGTAACGCGCACCCCTGACAGTCCCGCGGGAGGTCACGCGACAGATGGCGTGGGCAAGCTCGGCGCGCTCGATCCGCCTGACGAAGGCGGTGGCCCAGGCCGCACGATCAGCCGGGTTCTTATTGTCAGCTACAATTTATCTGTGCAGGTCAAGGTCCGGTTCATTTGAGCGGCTCGTCGTCACCGAGTCGGTCGTGCGCACGCGTTGCGCGTGATGAACACCAGCAAGCCGACCATCGGCACCAGCTCCCGGGACGAGGAACTGCGGTACTGGATCGGTGTCGACGACCGCGGGGTCGAACTGGAGATCGCCGCAGTCGTGCGTCCGGACTGTCTGCTCGTCCTACACGTGATGCCCACTGCTCTCCGGAGGAAGCAATGACCGACTCCCCACCCGAGGGTGAGCGCTACGTCCTAGGCCCCGACGTCGACCTCGACACCGAGGACGTCCGTCGACCCGACGGCACCCGACTTACCGAGCAAAGCGCACAAGAGCTGGCCGACGAGGCCGTTGAGCAGTACCTGCGCTGACCATGGTCGTTATGGCGCAATTCTTCGCGCCGAGCAGTCCCAGCGGCTGGACGCGAGCCTGTCGCTGAAGCTGCCGCCTGGTACTACCCGCAACCCCTGGACGGAGCCCACGCGATCCGCGGATACCTGTGCTTCGGCGCCGAGGGAATCGAGACCTGGGTGGACGGCGTCAAGCTCGGATGATCTGTCGCGGGATAGCGCAGAGGGCGTCATCGTCCTCGGGCGCCGCGGGCGAGGTCGGCGGGCTCGATCCGCCGCACCTCGGCGACCGCGTCGAACCCGCCGTCGACAGAGACGATCTCGCTGATGCCGCTGCTGACACAGGTAGCGACGTGCAGCACATCCCGTGCGGACAGGTGGGGATAACCGGTGTAGAAGCCCACCGCCCCGCCGATCGACTGGAGGTCGACCGGAATGAGGTCGTCGAACAGATCCAGGACGCTTCGCGCCATCCGCTGACCCGTCTCCCGTCGGCCGTGGGCGAACCGATGCAGGATCTCCTGCACGACCTCGGTGGAGGTGACGGCGTCGATGCTGCGGTCGGCAACCCGCTCCAGCACGCGCCGGCAGGCCGCCCGATGCGGGTGCTCGGCCCCGCCGGCATACATGATCACCGACGTGTCGATGAACATCGTCACGAGCGGTAACCGGTCTCGATCTCGGCCTCCATGACGTCCCACTCGGCGACCGGGGCGTTGAGGGAGAACAGGTCATCGAGTGCGCGCCGGCGCTGCTCCGGCGATGCCGGTGGAAGGTAGGCGTCGATCGCCGCGCGGATGACCGCACCGACCGACACCGACGACCGAGCCGCCAGCTGCTGCACCTTGAGGCGCTGCTCTTCGGTCAAAAGTACCTGCGTTCGCTCCGACAACGACATGTGCATAACATACCATGCGTCACGCGCGGAGCCACACAGCTCACCGACCACTGGTGGCACCCACCTCGTCTAGCTGGTCATGACGTCACCCGGGGTCCGCGCTACCGGCTCGTCCTGGTTGACCAGCCGGTCGAAGCTCAGGTGGGTGCGGCCGGTGTCGGGGTCGGTCCAGTCGCGCAGGCGTACCCCGAAAACCCGGGCGACGAGGTCCGCGGTGAGCACGGCACCGGGCGGGCCGTGCCCGACGACATGGCCGCGCTCGAGCACGTAGATGCGGTCGCAGTGGCCAGCGGTCAGGCCGAGGTCGTGCATCGCGGCGATGGTGGTCACACCCAAGCCGCGGACGAGCTCGAGCTGGAAGCGGATGTCGAGGTGGTTGGTGGGCTCGTCGAGCACCAGCACGCGGGACTCCTGGGCGATCGCCCGGGCCACGAACACCCGCTGTTTCTCACCACCGGACAGGGTCGCGAAGTCGCGCTCGGCGAACCGGCTCATCCCGACGCGCTCCAGCGCATCGCGGCAGATGCGTTGGTCGGTGGCGGTGTCGCGGTCGAAGGGGCACTTGTGCGGGTTGCGGCCCATCGCCACGACGTCGAGGACCTCCAGGGTGAACTCGGGGGTGGACTCCTGCACGACGACCGCGGTGCGCTGGGCCGACGCGCGCGCCGAGAGGTCCCAGACGTCGTCATCGCCGACCCGCACCACGCCCAGCACCGGGCGCAGCGCGCGGTAGATGGTCCGCAACAGCGTCGACTTTCCGCTGCCGTTGGGGCCCACCAGCCCGACGAACTCGCCGGTCTCGACCACCAGCTCGGCACCGGTGACGATCGTGGTCGTGTCGAGCGTGACAGTGACGTCCTCGACGGTCAGCCTCACCCGAACATCGCCTCCCGGCCACGGTCGCGGCGGCGCAGCAGCCAGATGAAGAACGGCACCCCGAACAGGGCCGTGACGATCGACAGCGGCAGCTCGGTGGGCGCGAGCACCAACCGGGCCGCGAAGTCGACCAGCACCAGAAACGCCGCGCCGGTCAGCGCCGCCACCGGCAGCAACCGCCGATGATCCGAGCCGACGAGCAGCCGGCACAGGTGCGGGATGATCAGCCCGACGAACGCGACCGCGCCGGACACCGCGACCATCACCCCGACCAGCAGCGAGGTCACCACCAGCATCTGGACCCGGAACCGGCCCGCGTTGAGGCCTAGTGACACCGCGGTCTCCTCACCGGCCAGCAGCGAGTTCAACGGCCGCGCCTGCGTCAACAGGTAGGCGCACCCGATCATGACGGCAGCGGCGGGCAGCCCCAGCTGCTCCCAGCGCGACGCCGGCCAGCACCAGCCGGAAGGGGGTGACCCGCCCGCCGCGCTGGGCCAGCACGTACACCACGCCCATCGCGGCCAACGCGCCGGCGAACGCCGCGGCAGACAACGACAACCCACCGACCGCGGCCGGCCCGACCACCAGCACCAGCACCGCACCCAAGGAGGCGCCCGAGGAGACGCCCAGCAGGTAGGGATGGGCCAGCGGGTTACGCACCGTGGCCTGCAGCGCGCACCCCACCAGGGCGAGGCCGGCGCCGATCACCGCACCGAGCAGCGCCCGCGGCAACCGGAACTGCCAGACAATCTGATCCGCGACACTGTCCGCGGGGGCTGCGACCGAGCCCGGGATCAGGTGATGCAGCACGATCCGCCCGGTGTCGCTCACCGGCACCGACACCGGACCCAGGCCGGTCGCCAGCAGCACACTGCCCACGACCGCTGCACCCAGTCCCGCGAGCAGCAGCGAGAACCTGGTCCGAGACACCCGCCGCGAGTGCACTCGCGGCGCCGGTTTCCGCGGCGGTGCGCGGTCCACACTCGGTGCCGCATTCATCACGTGAACGCGTCCGGGTGCAGCTGCCGGGCGAAGTCCTCGACGGTCTGCGCGGTGCGCCAGCCGGGTGTGGTGAACGCGTAATCGGTCACGATGGCGCGGCGGTCCTTGCTGGCCTGCATGTTCGGGAACGTGGCGAACAGGAACTGCTCCTCCTTGGTGCCATCCAGCGTGCCGGTCGCCTCCTTGGAGTCGGCGAAGACGAGGAACACGTCCACCTGCTTGGCGGCGACGGCCTCCAACGACGCCTCAAAGGTATATTTCTTCGTCTCGGCGAACACGTTCTCGCCGCCGGCCGCCTGCAGGATCTGCCCGAGCAGGGTGGCCCCACCGCCGTTGAGGCTCAGCGGCCCCTCCCCGGTGTAGTAGGCGAGGACCTTGGCCACGGGTTGACCGCGCACCTTCTGTGCGACGCCGGCGATCTGGGCCTTCATCTCGGCGACGCGTCTTTCCGCACGATCGCTGACGCCGAAGATCTTACCGAGATCGAGCATGGTGCGATAAGCGGCTTGCAGATCCTTGTTGGTGTAGTACCCAGCATCGTCGGTACACACGACGGTGTAGACCTGCACACCAGCGGCGTTGAGCTCGTCGAGCGTGGCCAGACCCTCGGCACCCTGGTGCTTGCCGCCGTAGTCGAAGTCTGCATAGGCGAGCAGAAAGTCGGGTCGCAGCGTGAGCATCTGCTCCTTGGGCGGCGGGAAGAAATTGTCCGATACGACGGGGATGCCCGCGAAGTCAGCGGCCTGCTCGGGCAGGATCGGCGCCTCCTTGAGCCCGCCGCCCCAGCCGACCCGCCCTACCGCCTTGTCGGCCAGCCCGAGCCCGACGAAGATCTCGGCCATCGGATGGTAGGGCAGCACCGCCCGGCTGGGCGGCTTGTCGAACGTCAACGTGCGACCGCAGTTCTGGATCGTGACCGGAAAACCGTCGGCGCTCGCGGCACTGCCCGGGCTCGTCGATGCGCCACCACCCGCACTCGTCACCGCGCCACCTGCGCAAGCCGCCAGCACCATGCAGGCCGCGACCGAGCACGCATACGCCAGCCGAGATACTCCACGAGGCGCCTTCACCTGCACCGCACACCAATCGTGACTTTTTGTTATCAATATTAACTCCAAAGAGTGAATCTCAGGCTAGTTCGGGTGACTGTCGCAAAGTGCTGGCAGCTACACAAGGGCCGCGCAACCGCTCCGGCCGGACGGGACGGGGCCTTCCCGGTCTGGCCGCATGGGGCACCGACTGCGCGACCGCCGTGCACCGACGGTATCGGACCGGACAATGGCCACCCGGCGGGCGATCCTCACCGGCTTCTGGTGCCCTGACCAGTCCGAACTGCTGGCGGGCTACGTCGAGCAGGGGTGGATCGACGCGTTGCACACGGTATGGGCACGCCGGGATCCCGACGAGAGCCTCGCGCTGACCGCACTGCTGTTCCCGGGTGTGCGGGCCAGCGCCGCCGTCGTCGCAGCCGCGGACCGGGTGCTGGCCTACGAAATCCTTGAACCCGCGGAGCGCCGGATCATCACCGAGCGCCGCGACAACACCGTGCGAGCCCTCCGTGCGCAGACCGCCGACCTCCGCGGGTGGGGATGATGTCTGTCATCGCGGTAGGGCGCGCAGCCGGGGCACGATCTGCTCGGCGAAGCCGGCCAGGAACCGGCTCTGGTCGGGGGCCGGGCTGTGGAAGACCAGGTGGTCGAACCCGGCGTCGACATAGTCCTTGATCGCCGCGACGGTCTCATCCGGGTCTGAGCTGACGATCCAGCGGCCGGCGACCTGCTCGATGGGCAGCGCATCACCGGCCGCCTCCATCTCCCTCGGATCCGCCAGACCGTGCTTGCGCTCAGCCGGCAGAGCCAGCGGTGCCCAGAATCGCGTGTTCTCCCGCGCCTGCTCAGGATCCGGGTCGAACGAGAGCTTGATCTCGATCAGCCGCTCGACGTCACCGGTCGCGCGACCGCTGGCGGCAATGCCTTGCTCGACAGCGGGAATCAGCTTCTCCGTATAGAGTTCCATTCCTTTTCCGCTGGTGCAGATGAAGCCGTCACCGGCTCTGCCCGCGTACCTTGCGACCAGGGGGCCACCGGCCGCGATGTAGATCGGAATCCCCGCCGCGGGCCGGTCATAGACCGTGGCGTTCAGAGTCTGATAAAACTCGCCCTCGAACGTGACCCGATCGCCGGTCCACAGCGCGCGCATCAGCTTTACGGCCTCGCGCAGCCGCGCGAACCGCTCCTTGAATGGCGGCCATTCGATGCTCGACACGGCGACCTCGTTGAGCGCCTCACCCGTCCCGACACCCACCATGACTCGCCCGGGATACAGGCAGCCGAGCGTGCCGAATGCCTGCGCCACCACCGCCGGGTGGTACCGGAAGGTCACGGTCATCACGCTCGTCCCCAGCAGGACCCGGGAGGTGCGCTCCCCCACCGCGCCGAGCCAGGACAGCGCGAACGGGGCGTGCCCACCCGTGTGCCGCCACGGCTGGAAATGATCGCTGATCAGCACGCTGTCGAAGCCCAGCTCCTCGGCCTGGACGGCGTATTCCACCAGCTCCCGCGGGCCGAACTGCTCGGCCGATGCCTTGTAGCCGATTCTCAGGCTCATCCCGAGTCGTCACCTCATCATGTCGAACCAGCGCATCGACCATAGCCCGCCCGAGCCCGACCGGCCCTGGCGCTGCGGCTATCAGACCGGCAGCTAGTCTGGGCCGTGCCCACGGATGGTCCGCCACTGCACGTGGTCGTTTTATTCACCAGCGATGCCTGCCGAACACCTGATACGAGTGGACAGACCGTCTAGATCCTGACGAGCGGAGTGGCTGATGGTGGATTTGTCACAGTTACTTGCCACGCAATCCGCTGAAATCTTACAACAGGGCCCGGTGAGTTTTCGGGGCGTTTCTGTCCACAGCAGCGAAGTAGGCAACGGTGATCTCTTCTTCGCTTTGCCTGGCCGCCGAGATGGGCACGACTTCATCGCCGGCTCCTGTGCTGCCGGCGCAACGGGCGCTGTAGTCACCAGGAACGTCGACGTTCCAGAAGGTGTGACGCTGGTCAAAGTTCCGGACACCCTGCTGGCCCTGCAGGAGCTGAGTGTGACAGTCCGACGGATGTCGCACGCGAAGTTCGTCGCCGTTACCGGCAGCGCGGGTAAAACAACCACCAAGGACATGATTGCTCACACGCTGAGCCGGAAGCACGAAGTGCTCAAGAGTCGAGCAAGCTACAACAATCATATCGGGGTACCCCTGACGCTTCTAGCCATAGCTGAACGCCACTCGCACGTGGTGACCGAGCTGGGCACCAATCACCCGGGCGAGATAGCCGCACTGGCCCGGATGGTCACTCCCGACATCGGCGTCATCACCAATATCGGCTTTGCCCATGTCGGCAATTTTGGCAGCCAAGATGCGATCGCTAGCGAGAAAGCAAGTCTTCTGGATCACGTTTCACCAGGAGGCGTATGCATTCTCAATGGGGACGACCCCAGACTCTTCCCTCTCGTTGATCATCTTATGGCCACCGGGAAGCGCGTGGTAACCGTCGGTTTCGACCGGAAAAATTCTTTGCAAGCCGCAGAGGTGCAATATTCGGAATTTGGAACCAGTGGCAAAGTGATTCACAATGGAAAAACTTGGCCGCTTGCTCTCGCGGTTACCGGCAGGCACTTCTTTTATGCCGCACTCCTCTCGGTGGCAGTCGGCCTTGAGGTTGGAATCGAAATAAGTGAATCGATCGATTCCCTGGAATCATTCGATTCCACTCCGGGCCGCTGTGGCGTCGCGCGACCGAGGCCGAACCTGCTTGTTGTCGACGACAGCCACAATGCAAGTCCCGACGCCATGCTGGCAGGGCTCGACCTGCTGGCCACGTTACCCGGCCACGTGAAGATCGCAGCACTAGGAGAGATGAAAGAACTCGGAGAAAGCGCGACCGAGTTGCATCACCTGGTCGGCGCAAAGGCCGCGGCGGTCGCTACGCATCTGGTAACCGTTGGGCCGGCCGGAGCGGAACTCCGAGCAAGCGCTCATGCGCACGGACTCGATCCGGCAAAAATGTGGTCTGCGCGGTCCGCACGCCACGCTCTCGACATAACACTAGAAATCGCAAGCGGCACAGGCGGCGATTGCTCAATCCTCGTGAAGGGCTCACGCTTCACCCATATGGAAAGGGTACGACTCGGCCTTGGTGGCGTTCCCGTAAAGTGCGATCTCGAAACTTGCTCACTATTCATCAACTGTCACGAATGCCCCCAGTTGTAGACTCGCGAAATGGCAATAACCACTCCCGGATCGGACCATTTAAAGATCACCGAATCGCTCACCACGGCAACAGGACCCGGGCACGATGTCGCGAAGTCAGGAGTATCTCCCATCTCCGGCGTCCCCCGCTGCCACGACCCCCATGATCACTCCGGAGACCGCCATCCACCGAGATCATCTTGTCGTGCCACGGCCGCCCCGCAAGCCATCCGGTCACCACGACATCCCCACAGCTCGGGTTGCCGCTCCCCGGCGAGCAGACCCGCCGGGGAGCGAGACCTCGTCGTCACGATCACCCGCGCCCGAACAGCACGGACCCGGCGTCACTGTCAGTGACGCCGGGGGAAGGACTATCGCTGTGTACGGGTGTGCCACTGGTGGCAAC